>JAEYRN010000048.1 GCA_023435565.1 Bacillota bacterium | reverse complement strand
AGGTACTTTATCCTCCCGCTTAGTACCCCGCATTTCTACGGCGCACTGGGATTAGCTACCCGGCTCCTTGGTGATTACCGGGACGGGACTTTCACCCGTTAGTGCGGTCCAGCTTCGCTGGACACGCTAAAGAAGCGGCGTCCGCCTTCATCCTTGAAGGCGGAAGGTGATTACTATTAAGGAATTGGCGATTTTTTTTTGATGTGACGATCGACTTTTTGTTGGGAAAAGATGAAGATGGTTTGGCGGCACGAATTGCGGAAATGTTAAAACGGAATAAAGGGTTGCTGAGTAAGGAAGAAGAGGAATTTTTGTTGAAGATGAATTTGAATTATATTGAGACGGTTAGGAGTCAGAGGAAGAAATAGATAGTAAGAACAAAGCTGCTGAAAATGGCGGCTTTTTTGTTTGTGGAGAAGGGGCGTCGCCTCACCCCGCTCGTGACTTGAGTGCTTAATGATATCTGATTACCGCTCCCCTCTCCTTGCTGGTTTTTTTCAGGATGTTGAGGAGAGGGGAAGTATGGTTGATTCGAGTTTTTGTTTTACTTTTTAACCGCAATTGATAACGTAACGAAAACCGAAGTAAAACAAGCTGCCCCTCTCCTAACAATCATAATGGGTAACGTTCGAGGAGAGGGGTAAGGCACAAAGTAGCTATAACTGATCAGGTATCGGCGGGGTGAGGCGATGAGTATGCAGTTTTCCAGAGGGTCCTTCTAAATCGTATGGTTACTTAATGTTATCCGTGGTTTATTTGCATGGAGGAGAAGGTTTTGCAAAATATCACAGATAGGGAATTTTCACCGAAATAGATTCGTGAAACAGGGTATTTGGGATTGGTTGGCGAAAATTGTACATATAATGTTTACAATTAGTTATATTAGCGAACAAGTTCTCACTGATGCAATAGTTATCAGACATGCGTGGTATGACGCCCGCCGTCCAGGCGGACTAGAGTTAGAGTTTTGAGGTTAATATGAAAAATAGACGTGATAATAAAAAGATATTATATAGTATAATCTTAGGAGCATTTATATTAATTACTGTTTTTCTATTTTATGGATGTAATGAAAAAATTGAATCATATTATAAAGATTTTAATATTGCAAGGAAAACTGGGGCAATTGAAAAAGGATGGATACCAAAATATATTCCAAATTCAGCTTGTGATATAAGAGAAATACATGATTTAGATACAAATGAAGTTTGGATTGTGTTTAAAATATTAAGTTCAACGGACATATTTTTTGATAAAGTTGAATCTCTTTCGAAAAATGAAATTTTGAATAAATTACCTAGAACACCAAGGGTAAAATGGTGGCCTCAAAATTTAAAGAGAAATTATTATCGAAATTCCAATTACTTATTTTACAGAGGGAAAATTGAAAAAGATAATGATAAATATATATGGTATTTTGCTTTAAATAAAGAAAATGACACTATATACTCCTGGTTTTTAGGAGATTAAAACGAAACATTGTTAGTTGCAGCCAACCTGGTCTGCCTTCAACTTAGGGCCAACGCACGATATGATAACAGCGTGTTTCCGCTAACGGGGCGCGTTATTCAGAGAAGTTGATTCGAAGAAGTAAAGTGGTTTCTGATGTTGATTCAAGGAGATAATTTATGATCGGACGCGCCCACACTGCCGAGCCCAAGTCGAAGTGTCACTAGGGCTCGGCGGCGTCGGAAACATGCGGAGACGTTAGTGTGCCATTTCCTAAGTTTAGGCCGATGGCGGCATCGTGCCGCCCCGTTGATTGTGAAACTAGGTGTCTAAAACCAGCCTACTTGGATGTAAAAACTTCAATTATAAGCCTTTTTGTTTGCGCAAGAAAAGAGGATTAGGGAATGTCTAAAAAGCTTCAAGATATTAATGAAATAAAACCAATAATTCTTATTGTAACTGGTCCTTGTGGTTCCGGAAAAACAACAATTACAAATTTAATAACTCAAAGTGGTAAGTTTGTTCATATTAGCGGAGATGATATCAAAAATGAACTTTTTCCAGAAATTGAGAAAATAAACTATTATCCTGAAGCATTGGAAAAGGTATATATTGAGATTTTTCAAAGAACTAAAAAGCATTTTGAACTTGGCAAAAATGTTGTGATTGACTATATAATCTTAGGCCAAAAAAGAATTGAAGAATATAGAAAAACCTTCTCAAAAAATCTTGTAATTAAAGTTTTATTTTCAAGAAGAGAAATAATAATTAAAAGAGATCAAATGCGTGAATGTTGGACAGCTGGTGAAAATTGTGTGAAAGAACTTTACGAGAGGTTTACTAAGCTTCAAGATTATATTGGTATTGATAATTATATCGATAACTCTGAAGAAACTCCAGAAGAAACTTATTTAAAACACTTTGCCATCCTTGAGTGTGCCACGATACCCACTAATGCCAACCGATGAAACTCCGGCTCAACCGATAGCGATGAGGCGAAGTCGTGTAGGACATGGATGTCTGAAAACGACTAACGGCTATCGACTTCTTAGAAATCAGATACTAAAGTATGGCCCCGCCACAAAAACCCAAACAACCACAATCCTTCACCATCCAAAAACTTACCTGACAAGAGGTTCTCTCCCTCTTTTTCAAAAAAGAGAGGGAGACACAAGCGGGTGAGTTCAATTTTAACCAAATAAAAATTCCTTGGCTAAATATAAAAATTAAGCCAGCGACATTTAAAATTAAGCTAGCGATACATTGAAATTAAGCCAGCGAAACTTTGAAATCAAGCTAGCGATACATTAAAATTTAGCTAGCGATATTACGAAATTAAGCGGCTCAATTTTAAAAATTGAACCGCTTAATTATTGACAGTGGTTTGACTAATCATCCCTCTGTGTCTCAGTGTCTCCGTGGCTAAATATGTTTTACCTTAGAGATTCTAAAACACGGAGACATTCAGCGTTATACTTCCACTAAATCATCGGGATGCTTTTCGTTCCACAGGGCGATGATCTCATCCTGACTCTTATCGATATTGGCGGAGTGATCCATTTGCCGCGAAACTCGGAGTTAACGCGCTTGTCCACATCAGGGTTGACCCGGACGTTAATATCGATGGAACCGTCTTTCTTGCCGATGGGTTCATAATGCGTGCCGTTGAGCAAGTGGATGATCCGCTTTGGTTACTAAATTGTTAGTCCATGATTTGTATGGTAAGATGTTATTGCTATTGTGGAGGGAGTCGTATATTAATCAAGCCGTCAGCGGGATAAAGTTGTGATGGGAGTTATCGATATGGAGTACTACAAATTAATAAATAGGTTCACCGAAATTACTGATCAAAAGTGGATTATTGATCAATTGAAATTAGACTTTGATTTTCTCTACTCTGTGGTTAAGTCAATACTAATACACCCTATGGAAGCCAGAGCCGTAAAAGTGAAGTATGATCAGAAAAATAATGGGATATTCCATTGTCATAATTCTACAGTAGATACGATGCTGAAATATGAAAGACTTAGAGAGCACCTGGAAAAAAGACGACTTCCATTATCTACACAGCCGAATGATAGAGCCGTCTTGAGTTGTGATCATCATGCCTTACTTTTTGCATCTCTCGTAAGGCATCTAGGGATACCGGTAAGAGTTCGAACAGGGTATTGTATGTATATTGTTGACGGTCTGATAGTTCCGCATTGGGTTACAGAGGTGTACAACGAAGAAAAGAAAAAGTGGATAATTATGGACCCGGAGAGACAACTCAAAAATGTAGATCGATCGAAGTTTCTTTTCGCACCGGAAGTTTGGAAGCGGCATATGGAGAACGGTCATGAGTTTTCGAGTTATAGCGGCTTTTCTGGAAGACAAGGGTTTAAATATGCATTGTTATGTGACTTAAATTGCATTTTTAAGAATGAGTTGTTGTCGTATGAATGGCGACTCAAAGCTCATAATCGAAAGAAACCGGATATTGTAAGAACATCTTACGAAAGATTACCTGAAGAGAAACAGAATGATATAAATTCAATAGCAGAAATGATGTTAAACCCAGATGAGCATATGGCTAAACTTTGGCAGATATACAGTACAATCGTTGAACCTCAAGACTTGAGTACAAGCGGTTTTGATGATAATAAATAGCAGGGTGATAGAGTATGGATTATAATATTGAATATTTTATAGCAAAATTAGATGGCTTTTTTGAAGCTTTCGCATGGTTTAACAATAAGACGAATAACCAATTTCAGTTTGAAACATGTGATAATATTATTTTTCAGAAAAACGGTAATGAAGATTTTGATATAAAAAGATCAATTAATGAGTTTTTTTCTCATGAAGCGTCAAAAATATCAATTGAGAGAAATGAAGACTGGAAAGCTGAGTTGCTTAACGTATTAAATAAATGGTTATTTCGATTTCAATCCCAAGGTAATGATCCAATATATGGACCTTTTCTTCGTGATGATAAAAATGATTTTTCATTATTTTCAAAGCTTCATCGCAATCATTTATTAGAGCAATTAATTGATGATATCATTAAAATATCAGATCCAATTTGCGCTTATAATGTTACTTTAGTACTAAAAGAATTCTTTGCAAATGACTTGGAAATCTTAGTTATTGAAGGAAATAGATATAATCTAGTGTTAAGATTTGAGTTGTATGATTAAATTTAATTTTCTTTAGAGTACCAATTGTAAAATTAATTCATAAACCAATCGTATAAATATTTTAAAACGCCTGTGAATACTTCTTTTTGATATTTTTCATCCTTGCAATCCCAAGTTAATACTGTAAAAATATATTCCCCTTTGGATGTAAACCCAATACCGGAATCATGTTTAATACCTTCAAGGTTCCCATCTTTATGAGCTACAGTTATATCTTCAGGCAAACTATGATTCCACCATGGTCTATTTTGCTTCATAATGTCCAGCATAATCTTACTGTACTTTTCATTAATAACTTTGCCCAAGTAAAGCAATTCTAGAAAACTTACTAAGTCCGATGCGGTAGTAAAATTGTCTTTTCCCGCTTTTCTTGCTTCAAAGTCAAGCATTTTTCTTTGTAAAATTGTGTTTGGGATACCCAGTTCCTTGATAAAAAGATTGATACTTTGTATACCGACGGCATCAATCAAAAGATTGGTTGCAATATTGTCACTTTTGGTAATCATTAAGGTTATTAGTTCTTTGAGATTAAACCTAGCGCCACATTCTAAAGTATTCTCGATTCGGTCTTCTTCTGTAATGATAAAAGTTCTATTTAAATCCAGTTTCCCTTCTTTGACTTGCTGAAAGGCCTTAGCCATGATAAACAATTTAATGGTACTCGCGGATGAAACAAGTTGGTCTGGCCGAAAACTAAATATCTCTCCGGATACTAGATTTTTATATATGAATGAATATTTTATTTTACTTTCATTTATTAGTTCTTGAATTTGGTTTACCACGTACTACTCCTCATTAGTTTAATTACAGCACCGCTATATAAGACACATTTTATCATAAAATCATGAGTTGATATATTACTTTCAAATCAATGGGGCCGCCCTAGAAGTAATTCTAGGACGGCCCCATTATCTTTCATAAATTACGTTCCGTATAGTCGCATTCGGCAATTGCTACATCTAGGTGGTGAGCCGCATCCATCAACATACTTTTTGCTGTTTGGCTGGATTCGGTCTGGGCCAAATTTCTTAATTTATCAGCACTGTCTTTACAAGTATTTAGACAGTTTTGAAGACTGTTTTTCGGATCCATCTTTTTGCCTCCCTCTTAAGTTATGTTCTTAGCATTTAAGCAAGTGGTAATCGCAAGTTCAATATGGGATGCGCCGGAACTGGCGGCTGATCTAGCAGAGGCATTAACGATATTATTTGCCGTAGTCCTTAAATCCATTGCCGCTTTAGTACATTCGTCAATTACATATTGAATCTGTTCTTTATTAGCCAAAATCCTCACCTCCGAAGATTTAATATTCCCTCAGACGGCAAGGATTTAATTGGCAATTATAACCATAAAAAGAAATTTTATTAATGTACCTTTTTGTTTATTCTCAAAAGGATTGTTGAGCGGTAAAACAAACTCCCAAGATATCCGGGCCGGTGTGGGCGCCGATTACCGGTGATAGCGGGACTAGGGGGACCGGACTTCCGGTAACTTCTTCTAAAAGCTTAGCGTATTCTGCGGCTTCCTCCCGGTTATCGCCATAGTGAAGCCCAATCTGTTCCAGACCGAGAGTGGCGACGTCTTTTTTGAATAACTCCAGCACGCGGTTTTTAGCATTCTTTAGAGTGCGTACCTTTTCATAAACAGCCATGGTCCCTTGTTGATCAAACCAGACAATCGGTTTGAGCTGAATCATCGATCCGATCAAAGCCTGAATACCGTTAAGCCTACCGCCTTCATACAAATAACGCAAAGATTCTACGACAAAGTAAACTCGGTTCCTCTTGCGCATCTCTTCCAAAGAAGTCATGATTTGTTCCCGGCTTTTCCCCTGAGAAGCCAATTCAACTGCTTTTAAAGCTAAGGCTCCTTGATTGAGCCCGCTTTGATATGAGTCCAAAATGGATATTTTATCGGTGTTAAGCATTTGCTTTGCTAAATTGGCTGAGTTGATAGTGCCGGAGATGCCGCTGGAAATTGTTACACAAATCACCTCGTCGCCGGATTCGATAATCGGACGAAATGTTTCCAAAAAGGAATTTGGGTCCGGCTGGGAAGTGGTAAATTTTGAACCGGCGCGTTGCCGACTATAAAACTCTTCATAGGAGATTTCAAGCATTTCTTTCTTGGCGACATCCCCTTCCCTAATGTATAAGGGAACTGGAATTATACCGTACTTTTGGTATTGTTCATTTTTAAAAGAGGAGGTGGTATCGGTTACAATTTTAATCATAACACTTCTCCAATCCTTTAGTTTTTATGTCTATATTATATAGGATTAAATAAATTTCTTAAACCAAAATTTTTAACTATTATAATTACTCTCAAAATTAGTTCTTCCTTTCAATTTTTAAATATTATTATTAACTCAACTTTCCTACTTCAAAAATCTTTTTCAGTTAAGTCATATCAATCAATATCAATTTTTAAAAATGTCGAAAGCTTTAACGATTTTTCAAAAATTGATACTTCTAAAGCGTTGACTTAACTGTATAATTTTAAGGTGGGAAAGTTGTATTATCAACTTAAAGAGCAGTTTAACCTATTTTAAGTTCGATTTGTTTCTTATCGAGTAATTCCACTAAGATGACCTATTTTTTCATGTTTTAAATCATTTATGATAATAAAAATTGGTTCTACTGCAAAAATTCATTTTATGGCAAACGGAAACGCCATCAGTCATTAACCACGAAGGTCACGAAGATTTAATATTCTTCACTTTGACCTTTTTGCAGTGAAATCAAAATTAGTTGAGCAAAAGAAATGATTAAGAATTTAGATTAATTCAAAAGGGTCTTTTTTTGGAATGCCGAATAGTTACATCATTGAAATTATAGTTTCTTCTTTATACTTGTACTAGTATCGTTTTACCAGTAGTTTGAGCATAACATTTTCTCATTAGTTATTTACATGAGCAGTGTTGATATTTTTATATTAGGCGGGAATTTATGAAACGGATGGAAATTGTTCCGGAGTTAACCCCGGAGGAAAAGGAGTTACAAAAGAAACAGGCTGAGTTAGCTGTTTTAGAGGCGGAACTAGCGCAACGAGAGTTAGAACTGGTTACTCTCCAGGGAGAATTGAACGCTTTCCGGAACAGATACCTCCAAGCTTTAGGAAAGTTATATGCTGAATTAGACGAAATTTTAGCGGAACTGGCGGCTATTCAGGCTAGAAAAAAGCCGGCTGATCGTAAAGCCCGGCAAAAAGCTGAACAGGCGCGGGCTAGGGCGGAAGAGTCCGCTAAAAATGCTGATGAAGCTAAGGACCAATCGAAAACTTTTAAACCTTCGGACAAGTTGAAAAAGTTGTATCGGGAGATTGCCAAGAACTTCCACCCCGACCTGGCCGGAGATGAAGCGGAACGTTCTGAGTATCAACAAATCATGACCGAGGCCAATCAAGCCTATAAAAACGGAGACGAGCAACTCCTGGAAAAACTTTTCACTCGTGGAAAGCATAGCCCTGAATCGGTTAAAGGCATTGGAACCGGAAATGATCTGGTCAGGGTGATTCGAAAGATTGCCGGTATTGAGGAGAGGCTCAAACAAATTGTCTCCGAAATGGCCGCCATTAAGGAATCTTCCCTATTTCAATTAAAAATAAAATTTGAAACAATGTTGGAGAAAGGGATCGATCTCCTGACGGAGATGGCGGGTTACTTAAACCGTCAGATCACGGAAGCTTGTATCCGCCTCAATCGAGCCAAAAAGCAAAAAAAAGAATCAAAGGCGAGGTGTTGAAGACGGCCCGCAAAGCATCAAAGAAATCCGAGTCCCTTGTTTTAATGGGGGATTATACGCTAACCCAATATTCCGCCGCTATATTTCAACGGGGATTAACTATCATTAAAGAATTGGAAAAGGAGGCGGTCATTTCTTTTCCCGACCCCGGGCTGGATGCTGCGGTCCGAATCGCGGTAAATAAACCTTGTGGAGATTTAAAATACAAGGATATTAAGGACCTAAAAACCTTAAACGGATCCCGTCAAAAAATATCAAGTTTGGATGGGATTGAGCAACTGGTCTCTTTAAAAGAGCTCCACCTAATGGGAAATGAAATTAGCTCTCTCGATCTTCTCGCTCAACTAGTTAGTCTCCGTAGTTTAAACTTATCACATAACCGGATCCGGGAAATAACCGGCCTGGCAAAACTTAAAAATTTAAACCGTTTATACTTGGGCCGAAACCAGATCGCCGATATTCAACCATTAGCTGAATTAACCAACTTAAAAGATTTGGTCCTATCCTATAATGAGATTGAGGATATTGGGCCTCTAGCCACCTTAAGACTATTGGAAGAGCTTCACCTAACCGGGAATAAGATCCGGGAAGTTAGCGGGCTGGAACGTTTAAAAAAACTGCGGGTGCTATCGATTTCCGGAAACCAGATTGCTCATATTGATTGTTTGGCTGGTTTAAAGGGACTAGAAAAACTCTGGCTCAGTAATAATTTGATTAAAAACCCGGATGGCCTCAAAGGAATGAAAAAGCTACAAGTACTATACTTGGGATCAAACCAAATTCGGGAGATTGATTCATTAGTTTCATTAATAGAGTTAAAGGAGTTGGACCTTTCCGATAATTTAATCGAAAATATCCGTCCTTTAACAACCAATATTAATCTTAACGAATTACGGTTGTCGACAAACCGGGTCCGTAATATTAATGTTTTGTTGAATTTAAATAATTTGGGAATTGTTGAACTTGACCATAATCCAATTCATCCCAATGACAATGTCGCCTCAAGACATGTTTTAGTTCAGTTGGCCCAGCGGGGTTGTCTGATTAAAATATGATTTTTAAAATTGCTTTTTTTTCAGGACTATTTTTGCATAGCCTGAGAAATCCTTTAATCCGATTGCGTTGTGATGGACTTCCATTCAGAACTAGTTCTTCAATAAGCAAATAGTTATGGATTAAAATTTGATCTGCGCCGTAATTGTAAAGATTATCTTGTTGTTGATTATGATTTTTAAATAATTGACTGGTATGGTCCCAAAGGTAACGGACTTTCCGGGAAATAGAAAAAGCGGTTTCCGGTTCTGTTTGAGAATTGAATAGATAAGCTATTTGAGTATCGAGATCAATAAAATAAGATCCTGCGATCATACCTGTTTCCAAGACTGTTGCGGAATAACGCTTAATAAAATTCGGTCCCGATTGGTCTTGGTATACATAGTACCGGAGAACTTCCTTAACTTGAGATGTTTCTAAATCATACCATTGGTCCTGGTACATTCCGGATAGAGTAGGGGATTCAATTTTGGAGGTGATGACCAACCAGTTTCGATCCTCAATCATTACCCTCCGGGCAATCGGTTCCGATAAAGCTTGGTTAGGTAAATCAATATGGCCGTAAAAATTCCAGGAACGGTTTTTAATATTAAAAAACAAGTATTGCCAATCGTTGGAATCGTTATCGGTAACTTTATAAACATAAACTGAATCGCCTTTGGAAGTTCGGTCTATGATAAAAGATTCAGACAGAACCGGTTGGCTATTTTTAAAAAGCTCCGATTTAATCCCCAATTCCCTCCAGATGCTTTGAATATCCCGCAGTTCATTTTTTTGAATTTTTTCAATCAGGTCGGCTATTGTTTGTTTTTTTTGTGATATTTCAACGGAAGGGACTGTTGCTATCTTGGTAAATACTTTAGGGAAGTCTTCGGGAAAGGCTAAAGAGGGAATAACCTTAAGGTTATTAAGATATTGTAAAGCATAATAAATAATGGTTAGAAATATTGCATATTTTATGAGTTTAAACATAGCCTTCTCCGTTTTAAACCAAATAATAAGATTATTTATGTATTCGGTAAGTTCCTTTAAAGAATTTACTATTAACGAATAGATAAAAAAATAAGGGGCTATCGCAAAAATAATGTCCTCATCAGTAATTTTACGACAGTCCCTTATTTACTTAATCAATCAATCAAACAAATATAATTTCAAATTATTGAAGCTTGGCATGATATTCCTGTACCGGTTTTACACCGGTTGGGTTTTCGCGTTGGGCGGCGATTCCCTTAGCCGAAGCGAGGGCTGCAGCCAGAGTTGTGATATAAGGAACTTTATATTTGATGGCTGTTTTACGTATATAGGAGTCATCCTGTTGACTGCTTTTGCCAAGCGGTGTATTGATAACCAATTGAATCTCCCGATTCATAATAGCGTCGACTATGTTTGGTCTGCCTTCCTGCAATTTATGGATCAAGTCGGCTTCGATTTTTTGTTCCGTTAAAAACTGATGGGTACCGTGGGTAGCTTTGATTTTAAAACCAAGTTTGGCAAATTCCCGAGCGACTTCATAAACAGCAGGTCGGTCTTTTTCAGCAACGCTGATTAAAACCGTTCCTTCTGTCGGAAGAGATGTTTGAGTGGCTTCTTGGGCTTTGTAAAATGCCCGGCCGAAGGAATCGGCCATACCCAAAACCTCACCGGTTGAACGCATTTCCGGACCAAGAAGGGGGTCTACCTCCGGGAACATATTGAAGGGAAAGACCGCTTCTTTAACTCCGAAATGGGTTATATTCCGGTCCCTTAGTTCCAAGTCGGCAATTTTTTTACCGAGCATTACCTGGGTAGCAAGGCTGGCCATGGGAATATTGCAGACCTTTGAAACCAGCGGTACCGTTCGTGAAGCTCTGGGATTAGCTTCGAGAACATAAACTTTGTCATCGGCAATGGCGTATTGGATGTTCATCAATCCGACTACATGCAGTTCCCGGGCAATTTTTTTTGTGTATTCCCGAATGGTTTCTAAATGACGTTCAGGAATACTGACCGGAGGAATGACACAGGCAGAGTCGCCGGAATGAATCCCGGCCAGCTCAATATGTTCCATGACTGCCGGGACAAAAGCATCGGAACCGTCGGCGATGGCATCGGCCTCGGCTTCCAGAGCGTTATTAAGAAAGCGATCGATTAGAATCGGGCGATCGGGGTTGACGTCTACGGCGTTTACCACATATTCGCGGAGCATTGTTTCGTCGTATACTATTTCCATTCCCCGGCCGCCCAAAACATATGAAGGCCGGACCATTAACGGATACCCGATTTGGTTGGCAATTTGTAGGGCTTCCTCCAGATTGCTCGCCATACCCGACTCGGGCATGGGAATATTTAATTGGGACATTATCCGACGGAAACGGTCGCGGTCTTCGGCCAGATCAATCATATCGGTGGAGGTTCCCAAGATCTTTACTCCCGCTTTGGCTAGTTCTCCGGCAATATTAAGAGGGGTTTGGCCGCCGAATTGGACTATTACGCCCTCAGGCTGTTCTTTTTGATAGATACTAAGGACATCTTCAACAGTAAGCGGTTCGAAATATAATTTATCGGAAGTATCATAATCCGTAGATACGGTTTCCGGGTTACAATTGACCATGATAGTTTCCAATCCCAGATCACGTAAGGCGAAAGCGGCATGGACGCAGCAATAATCAAATTCAATTCCTTGTCCGATACGATTAGGGCCGCCACCGAGGACCATTACTTTACGACTGGTGCTTACCGGAGCCTTATTCGGTTGGTTATAAGTCGAATAATAGTAAACAGCATTATCAATCCCGCTTACCGGGACTGCATCCCAACCTTCGGTTATACCCAAGGCCAGCCGCTGTTGCCGGATAGTTTCTTCCGGTATACTTAAGAGTCGGGCCAGATAACGGTCGGCAAAACCGTCCTTTTTAGCACGGGTTAGTAATTCATCGGGTAGTTTTTGGTTTTTATATTTAATAATCTCTTCTTCAAGTTCAACAAGTTCTTTTATTTGCCGGATAAACCAGGTTTTGATATGAGTCAGCCGGTGTAGTTCGTCAATATCGGCACCTTTCCGCAAGGCTTCATACATTAAAAATTGGCGTTCGCTGGAAGGTTCACGCAACATTTCCATTAGTTCGGCCAAAGTTTTTTGGTTAAAGTTTTTAGCAAAACCCAGCCCATATCTTCCTGTCTCCAGGGAGCGAATAGCTTTTTGGAAAGCTTCTTTATAATTTTTACCGATACTCATTACTTCGCCGACTGCCCGCATTTGGGTGCCGAGTTTATCTTGAACACCTTTGAATTTTTCAAAGGCCCAACGTGCAAATTTAACTACAACATAATCACCGGACGGGGTATATTTGTCAAGACTCCCATCTCTCCAATAGGGAATTTCGTCCAAAGTTAATCCGGCAGCAAGCATTGATGATATTAGAGCGATGGGGAAACCGGTTGCTTTGGAGGCCAAGGCTGAAGAACGAGAGGTTCGAGGGTTGATTTCAATTACCACTACCCGGTCGGTTTCTGGGTCATGGGCAAATTGGACGTTAGTTCCTCCGATAACCTGAATAGCTTCCACAATTTTGTATGAATAATCTTGTAATCGTTTTTGAAGTTCGGGACTGATGGTCAACATTGGAGCCGTACAATAAGAATCGCCGGTATGGACTCCCATGGCGTCAACATTCTCGATAAAACATACGGTGATCATATTATTATTGGCATCCCGGACTACTTCCAACTCAAGTTCTTCCCAACCCACTACCGATTCCTCAATTAAAATTTGACCAACCAGGCTGGCGGCGATCCCCCGGCTGGCGATTGTCCTTAGTTCCTCAACATTATATACTAGCCCACCGCCGGTACCGCCCATGGTATAAGCAGGCCGAATCACAACCGGATAACCAAGTTGGGCAGCTATTTTTTCCGCTTCGTCAACGGAATAAGCAGGCTGGCTTTTTGCCATATCAATTCCTAACCGGTTCATGGTTTCCTTAAAGGCGATCCGATCTTCGCCACGTTCAATGGCGTCAATTTGAACACCGATGACTTTAACTCCGTATTGTTCAAATACTCCGGCATGAGCTAGTTCGGCGCAGAGGTTTAAGGCGGATTGTCCTCCAAGGTTGGGTAAAACTGCGTCCGGCCTTTCTTTGGCGATAATTTCGGTTAGTGTTTTCAGGTTAAGCGGTTCGATATATGTGGTATCAGCTATGGCAGGATCAGTCATAATGGTAGCGGGGTTTGAATTAACTAATACAATTTTATAGCCAAGTTTACGTAGAGCCTTGCAAGCTTGAGTTCCGGAATAATCAAATTCACAGGCCTGACCAATAATTATCGGCCCGGAACCGATGATCAAAATTTTATTGATGTCGTTTCTTTTAGGCATCTGATATTTCCTCACTTTTCTATTAGTATACAGACGAAAGGGCTTAATCTAAATTAGGGATTAAATTTCGCTTTTTGAAAAACATTTCCTCTATTTTCGAAGTACCAAAGTTTATATATTACCTATCAATTTCTGCATCGCAGTTTCCTTTGGCAAAAATAATCGGTTGCCTAATTTTTTGTAAATCCATTGCTAATGTTTGGGGGTTGTATCCTTCCGGAAGAGGATTGCGGGGTCCATGGTAGAGCACGTCACCACAATGAATGATCCAATCAACATCTTGAAAGTTGGAATTATAAGCATTCTGCCAGGCAGTTAATGAGCCATGGGTATCGCTGACTACTCCGATTTTCATTACGGGACCTCCTTAATTGGATATAATTGCATTATTGTATTTTTTTAATAACAAAAACAACATCAGTTCTCCAATATTGGTAAATTTGAAGGGTCGGTGGTGATTTCGACATTTTCCAGGTCTATTGTTTCTATAGATTGAACGGTCTTAGTAATTAATTGATTGAGCAGTTCCCGCTCCGGTTTAGTCAAGGTTTGATAACCGCGACTAAGAAGTACGAACCATTTCTTTTGGGAAGTTGAAAAAGAGACTCCATCAACCATCACATCATGGTCAAGATATTCCATCATTTCATCTTGGGCAAACAAAGCCTCCAAGGCGATTTGGGCTGTTGTTTTACCTTCGTTATTCAGATACGGGTCGCGTAATATCTTCCGTTCGGAAATATCCCCGGTTTCCGAAGGAACAAAGATTGTAAATTTGAGAGGCGGGTTCTTAGGGTGGAAGATATCTTTAAGGAATTGGTTATGTTTATCAATAACTTCATAACTGTAGTTGCCCTTGGGTAATGAAAGTAATAAATAAGGGTAAGTTAAGACTTGGGCGTTAATGCTGCTTTGGTCGGGAGAAAAGGCTTGAATTATTAATTTATGACCTTTTATTTCCACTAAGTTCAAACTATAACCGGAGGTTGGTTTAAAACCCCAATTAAAATAGTAAAAAGTTCGATTTTTACTATCCCAATTGCGGACTTCAGAAACAGGATTGGTCCTTTCGATTTCCGAAGGCAGTTCGGTAAGGATTTTGACATGATTCATTTTTTGGTCTTTTAAAATCATTGGAGATAATTTTACAAATCCAAAACCAATACATAAAGTAAAAACAATAATAACCGTTATGATAAGAGGCCTCTTTTTAAACATTAAATGCTCCTTGTTTTATTTATAGTCTGCATTATCTCAAATAGATAAATATCGTAAATACGTAACGTATTTCGATAACGTGGAGCCAATATCCTTGATGTAACGGCAAAATAGTAAAGATGTTTCAACATAGGTGAAATTGAATTTGGTAAATTCAATGAACATTAATATTTTTATTTAAACATTTTGTATCATTGCCTTGACACTATTTATCAGGAATGTTTTAATGATAAATGATGTATAAAGTAGAGGAAATTTTATGGAATATTTCGGAATATTAATGGCATTTGATATTATTTTTAATCAGTAATACAACTTTCCCACCTTAAAATTATACAGTTAAGTCAAAGCTTTGGAACATCGATTTTTGAAAAATCGTTAAAGCTTTCGATATTTTCAAAAATCGATATTGATTGATAAGGCTTAACTGAAAAAGATTTTTGAAGTGGGAAAGTTGAGTAAGTAAGATTATTGCTTAAGGTTTGGGCAATAGCTATACATTCAGAAAATGGGGGATTATTAAGTGGTAGAATTACTTAAAAAAGGAGTATACCTAGGAAAGGGAAGGATAATTCAAGAAGATGTCGGCGACCAAACGGTTGAGATTATTAATCAGCAATTATCCCAGGCGGGCATCTCTCCTTTATTCATAAACAAAATTGACCGGGATCAAGCCCGGGCCAATACTATTGCTTTTCAAATACTGAATGCTCATAATCAAAACGGTGATTGGCATAATTTACGGATTAAATTCGACGCCTTGGCCTCTCATGATATAACTTATGTAGGGATAGTTCAAACAGCTAGGGCCAGCGGTTTGACTGATTTTCCAGTTCCGTATGTGCTAACCAACTGCCATAATAGTCTTTGCGCAGTTGGAGGGACAATCAATGAGGATGACCATGTATTTGGCTTGTCGGCAGCTCAAAAATACGGTGGAATTTTTGTACCGGCCCACCAAGCAGTAATCCACCAATATATGAGGGAAATGATGTCCGGTTGCGGTAAGATGATTTTGGGTTCGGACAGTCATACCCGCTACGGCGCTTTAGGTACTATGGGTGTTGGTGAGGGTGGACCGGAACTGGTAAAACAACTTTTAAAACGGACTTATGATCTTACTTATCCTGAAGTAATCGCCGTTTATTTGGAAGGGAAGCCACATCCCGGTGTGGGCCCGCAAGATGTTGCCTTAGCATTAATCAAGGCGGTATTTAGCAATGGTTTTGTTAAGAATAAAGTCTTAGAATTTGTGGGACCGGGAATTGGCAATCTTACAGTGGATTTTCGGAATGGAATTGACGTGATGACCACTGAAACAACCTGTTTGAGCTCGATTTGGATTACTGATGAATCAGTTCAGGAATACTACCGGATTCATAATCGTTTATCCGATTATCAACAACTGGAACCGGGAGAGATCTCATATTATGATGGTTTAGTCAAAATTGACCTCAGTAAAGTAGAGCCGATGATCGCTCTGCCCTTTCATCCCAGTAATGCTTATACCATTGAAGAGCTTAATCGCAATGCGGTTGAAATTATCCAACAAGTTGAAGCCGAAGGGCAGAAACAAATGGATAATCCCAAACTTCGTTTTGAGTTGAAGAGTAAAATCGTCAACGGCCGCCTAAAGGTGGACCAAGGAGTAGTTGCAGGATGTGCCGGAGGCACATTTGAGAATATTTGTGATGTGGCGGAGATTTTAAATAATAAGTCAATTGGCCAGGGAGAGTTCGGGTTAAGCATTTATCCGGCTAGTCAGCCAATTAATATTCAATTAGCTAATAATGGAGTTTTAGCAAGGTTGTTGGCAACAGGCGCTACTTTTAGGACCGCTTTCTGCGGCCCCTGTTTTGGAGCGGGTGACGTGCCTGCCAATAACGCTCTTAGTATTAGACACACCACTCGGAATTTCCCTAATCGGGAAGGTTCCAAACCGGCTAGCGGACAATTAGCCTCGGTAGCGTTAATGGATGCAAGATCTATTGCGGCTACAGCCTTTAATGGAGGCGTTTTGACTGCAGCTACCGAATTAAATCCAACGGTTTCCACTGAAAAGTATGTATTTAACGCCACTGTTTATCAAAACAGGGTGTTTCAGGGTTTAGGCAAGGGTAACCCCAATTTGGATTTAAAATTCGGTCCGAATATTGCCGATTGGCCTTCAATAATCCCATTACCTCAGAATTTATTGTTAAAGGTCGCATCAGTAATTAATGATCCGGTTACGACAACGGATGAACTAATTCCATCAGGGGAAACTTCATCCTATCGTTCGAACCCTTTAAAACTTGCCGAGTTTACTCTGTCGCGAAAAGATCCTGATTATGTGGGGCGGGCTAAGGATATTCAGGCATTAGAAGAAGACCGCCGTAAACTATTTGCCGGAATTGAAGGAACTACTGTTGAACCTATTTTTATGAAATTAGTTAAATTCGGAATAGAGACCATGACAAAAACAATGGCTGAAAATACCGGCTTAGGGAGCGTAATTTTTGCTGTAAAACCAGGAGATGGTTCGGCCCGGGAACAAGCGGCATCTTGTCAGAAGGTACTCGGAGGATGGGCCAATATTGCTGTGGAATATGCAACTAAACGATACCGTAGTAATTTGATTAACTGGGGAATGCTGCCTTTGATCATTCCGGATTTGGCTTCAGTAAACTTTAGGGTCGATGACTACATTTATCTTCCGGGGATTCGAGAAGCAGTCTCAAGTGGCGCCGAAACGATAAAAGCATATTTAGTCAATTCGGATGGCTATCAAGAACTAAAGTTGACTTTGCCTAACCTTTCTTCCGATGAACGGGATATTATCCTGGCGGGTTGTTTAATCAATTATTACGCTGGAAAATAAGGGTTTTATAATAACTATTATTATCATGAGGTGAATTACCTCATAGAGGGAGGATAAATCGTGGCCAAATTCATCTTTATTACCGGAGGAGTCGTATCTTCCCTGGGTAAAGGGATTACAGCCGCTTCACTGGGTTGTCTTTTGAAAAGTAGGGGGGTTAGCGTTTCGATTCTAAAACTTGACCCATACATTAACGTCGATCCGGGCACTATGAGTCCATATCAACACGGTGAAGTATTCGTTACTGATGACGGTGCCGAGACTGACCTTGATTTAGGGCATTATGAGCGTTTTATCGATGTAAATTTAAGTAAAAACAATAACGTTACCACCGGCAAGATTTACTGGTCGGTAATTACCAAAGAACGAAAAGGCGATTATCTTGGTGGAACGGTACAAGTAATTCCCCACATAACTAATGAGATTAAAGAACGGGTCCACCGAGTGGCTAAAGAGAGTCAAGCTAATGTAGTCATTGTAGAGGTAGGGGGAACTGTCGGCGACATTGAGAGTCTGCCGTTTTTGGAAGCAATCCGACAATTAAAAAATGAAGTAGGTCGGGATGATGTAATGTATATACACGTTACATTGATGCCTTTTATCGGAGCCGCCAGTGAACTAAAGACCAAACCAACACAACATAGCGTAAAAGAGCTACGTAGCATAGGAATTCAGCCAGACGTAATTGTTTGCCGTTCCGAAAAACCGATTTCCGATGAACTTAAGGCTAAAATCGCTTTGTTCTGTGATATTCGTAAAGAAGCAGTTATTCCTAATCTTGACGCCCAGACGATTTACGAGGTTCCGCTTCTATTGGAACAAGCTGGATTGGATGATATTGTTATTAATCGTTTGGGTTTAAAATGCGCCGAACGGGACTTGAAAGAATGGCGTCAAATCGTAGCTAGAATGAAAGCGCCTAAAAACAAGGTAACCATTGGGATTGTGGGTAAATATGTTTCGTTGCCTGACGCATATTTGAGTGTAGCTGAAGCATTACGCCATGGAGGAGTCTCTCATGACACTCATGTCCAGATTAAATGGGTAAACTCGGAGTTAATCGAGGAAAAGGGAGTAGAAAAGGTCCTTGGACAAGTTGACGGGATATTAGTTCCGGGAGGGTTTGGGAATCGGGGGATTGAAGGGAAAATTGAAGCAATCCGTTGGGCACGGGAAAAGAAAATACCCTTCCTTGGAATATGTCTGGGGATGCAATGTGCAGTTATTGAATATTCTCGCAATGTTTGCGGTATGACAGGGGCAAACTCATCCGAGTTCAATCCGGATACTGCATATCCGGTTATTGATTTGCTTCCGGAACAAAAAGAGATTCAAGATATGGGTGGAACAATGAGATTAGGACTTGATCCGGTTCGCATTGAACCCGGTTGTTTGGCATACCAGGCTTATCAACAAGAGTTAATCTACGAACGCCACCGGCACCGTTATGAAGTGAATAATGAATATATTTCGATCTTGCAAAAGAAAGGTTTGAAAATCAGCGGGTTACTTCCTGATCAGCAATTAGTGGAGATAGTCGAGCTTCCGGAACATCCTTGGTTTTTAGCGACCCAATTCCATCCGGAGTTTAAATCAAGACCGCACCGGCCGCAGCCGTTGTTTAAAGAATTTGTAGGAGCAGCCTTAAAAAATTCGCAACAAAAGTAAGATTGGTATTTTTCCCCTCCGAGTTGTCAAAACTTAAACATGGAGGGGATATTTTTTTGAAAAAGCGAATTTTGATTTTAGTCTTCGGATTACTGCTATTAAAGTCTACCAACGGATATGCGACTACCCACCCGATTAAGCCCGACTACCAAAAGAATCGTTCTGAATTTGAAAATATTCAAAAAAGCATTCCGGGATCAATTTTATTAAAAGGTGAAATTATTGGGATTAACCATATGGAAATTTTGGTAACCCCTTTAACAGCCAATACAGATATATATCGACTAAAATTAGTTAAAAACACGAAATTTTATTGTAATGGAACTGATTCGGGGTGGGAGGCCTTAATGCCGGTTGCGCCGGAGGCCTATTTTGAGGCTCAAGTAATAGTAAACGGGCAGACGGAAGCTATAGCTGTAAATGCTTTCTATTATGGGGAAGAGTGTATTATAAAAAAATGCTATCTTAATTATGGCAGACTCACTTTTGAATTAATTTCAGTCCTTTCCGAAGAGGTCTTTATTTCTCCGGTAGCTAAAGACGCCAGATTACCATCAGGTGAAAGCTGGATGAAAGAAGGTCAAGTTGTTTATATCCTTTTAAATGAGGAAGAAGAGATCAGGGCTGGTTTTTTACCGGATTAATGAATAACAATAAACCGGGTTACTTAAAAGAATGGTTGGGTGATTATGAAGTGTGCCAGAACTAATTTGCTTAATGCAAAAAGCAGGAGTTGGCTGGGAATATGTCGAAAGTACATGAGTGATTAAAGTGACCGCTATTACCAAGGAAGGGTGACAATGGCAGTAAAAATTTTAGTGGTTGATGATTCCACTTTTGCCCAACAAGTCTTAACAGATCTGCTAAATAGCGATCCTGATTTGGAAGTTGTAGGCGTAGCCGTTGATGGAGTAGACGCCTTGAGAAAGATAGCCATTCTCCAGCCGGATGTAATCACTTTAGATATTGAAATGCCTGAGATGAATGGGTTGGATTGTTTGGCCAAAATAATGGAGAACAGTCCGTTACCAGTGATTATGGTTAGTCACCTCACTGTTACCGGGGCTGAACATACCATCAAAGCCCTTGAACTTGGAGCGGTGGATTTTGTGACAAAACCCTCCAAAGATCTATCAAACCTATCAAGTATTCAAAAGGATCTAATACAGAAAGTTAAATTGGCGGCTTCGGTTAAAGTTGCCAAGTTACAAAAAGTTATAACTAGAATAAAAGAGGTTTCTTTTTCAATCAAACCGCCCAAAAATATAGAATTGTTAACCATTGGGACTTCAACTGGAGGCCCAAGAGCGCTACGTCATTTGCTCGGAATGTTCCCTAAGAATTTTCCTTTGGGGATAGTAGTTGCTCAACACATGCCGACCGGTTTTACTAAAGTATTTGCTAATCATTTAAATAATTTATGTAATCTTGAAATTAGTGAGGCTAGAAACGGTGATGAGATAATACCCGGTAAGGTTCTTATCGCACCATCCGGAAAACAGATTACACTTCATCGTACGCCAAGCAACACATTGGCCGTGGAAATTACATTGGAACCTAATTTGATTTATAAACCATCGGTAAACCACTTTTTAAAATCAGTAGCCGCTGTCTGCCGCGAAAAGGTATTAAGCGTAATCCTTACCGGAATGGGTTCCGATGGAGCTCTAAGTATGCAAGAGTTGAGAAGTTTAGGTGCCCGGACTATTGCCGAGGCCGAGGAAAGCTGTGTGGTTTTTGGAATGCCAAGGGCCGCGATTGAGTTGGGCGGAGTTGAGTATATAGAAAGTCTGCCTAATATTTATTCACGTATAGTCGACATTCTTACAAATGATAAATAGTAGTATTAATAAAGGTTAAACACTAGGTTAATCTTTATTGTCATGGACTAAAATAAACGTATTTTTTTTAAGTATAAAATCCTTTTAATAATAGCTTTCGTTGTAAAGATTGGTTTTTTATGATGGAACGTAGACGATAAAAAGAGGAATTCAATAAGCAATGACGAATTTTTACAAACAGAGGAGGTGGTTCAGATGTTAATTACCACTCAACGAACCCTCGCTCTTCGTTGCCCTTTATGCGGCCAACTAGATTTCAATCCAATCTCTTGGTTTGATTTCTCCGGCAAAGACCCAGTCAGAATCAAATGTAAATGCGGGTTTAACAAACTAATTATTAATCCGAAAAACAACTATCGTGATTTTTATTTTCAAATTCCTTGCCTAATCTGTGACGAAGTACATATTATTAGATTTTCAAAAAATGAATTATGGGGAAAAACTAATTTGGTACTCCGCTGCACTAATGGACAGGAGCTTGGTTATATCGGAACGGAAGCCGCAATCGAAAAATTAGTAAATCAAAAGCGGGATGATATGGAAAGTGTAGTCAATAATCTCGGGTTTGATGATTATTTTACTAACCCTCAAGTCATGTATGAAATTTTAAATCATCTTCACCAAATTGCTGATCTGAACCAACTTTTTTGTCTTTGTGGAAATAATCAAATAGAAATTGAAGTTTTTCCCGAAAAGCTTGAGTTACACTGTTCTTTTTGCAAGAGTTTGCACATTATCTATGCTGAGACTATTGAAGACTTACGAATAGTAAAGGAAGCAAACGAAATAGCCTTAACTGAGAAAGGATTTTCTAGTTTTGATTCGAGTAAAGTTCATCCAGTTTGATATTGGAGGTCCTCCACATTATTCACCTTCAAATAACCCTTTTTATTCCATCAAACCATAAAAAATCCTATAGTAAGCGAAGCTTAAGACCAGCCCCTTTGTGGAAAGATTAATGAATTTAATTCAACTTATTACAGTCGTAATATGATGAAGAAAACTCTATTTTAATTTCATTTGCATTCGGGTTTAGGAATGCAAATCTAGGATAAAATTTTCTTCACCCTATATTGAATGCAAATTTTATATAAGAAATTTACTGCATCCTATATAGTAATTCCGATTACTGGTTACTAATAAAAAAATTATCACCATTAAAATGATGATTCGCCGATTAAGGAGAGGATTTTGTAATGCAATTAGCTGAATTAGAAGAAAAAACCCTGCAGGAATTGCAGGAAATGGCCAAGGAGTTGAATATCGAAAGTATTTCAAATTTTCGAAAACGGGAATTGATTTTCGAAATGTTAAAAGTTTTAGCGGTTAAGGAAGGGCTTATTTTTTCCCAGGGTATTTTGGAAATTTTACCCGATGGTTTTGGTTTTTTGAGAGTTGAAGGTTTTAGCCCCGGACCTGAGGATATTTACGTTTCGGCATCCCAGATAAGACGATTTAATCTTAAAACAGGGGATATGGTTTCAGGGCAAGTCCGTCCTCCCAAGGATAATGAAAGATACTTTGCATTGCTCAAAGTGCAAGCGGTTAACATGATTGACCCTGATACACTCAAACTTCGTACTCATTTTGAAGAATTAACTCCGATATATCCCAATGAAAGGGTGCGGTTAGAGACCACTTCCAAAGAAGCAGCTATGCGTGTGGTTGATATTATGGCTCCTGTAGGAAAAGGACAACGAGGAATGATTGTTGCTCCGCCAAAAGCGGGTAAAACTACTCTTTTAAAAAAGATTGCCAATAGTATTACCACGAATCATCCGGAAATTGAACTGATAGTGTTGTTAATCGACGAACGTCCGGAAGAAGTGACTGATATGTCCCGTTCCGTTAAAGGTATTGTAGTTAGTTCTACTTTTGATCTTCCGTCTGAGAACCATGTCCGGGTAGCGGAATTGGTATTAGAAAGGGCTAAAAGGCTGGTTGAAACGGGAAAAGATGTAGTAATCCTACTTGATTCGATTACCAGATTGGCTAGGGCTTATAATCTAGTGGAACCTCCAAGCGGGCGTACACTTTCCGGCGGGGTCGACCCAAGCGCATTGCATAAACCGAAAAGGTTCTTCGGGGCGGCTCGTAAAATCGAGGAAGGCGGTAGTTTAACTATTATGGCTACAGCTTTAGTGGAAACCGGTTCCAGGATGGATGAAGTTATTTTTGAAGAGTTTAAAGGAACAGGTAATATGGAATTACATCTCGATCGTAAGCTGGCGGATCGTAGGATCTTTCCGGCCATTGATATTAATCGTTCCGGAACACGTAAAGAAGAATTGTTGCTTAAACCGGAAGAATTGGAATGTGTCTGGGTCTTGCGTAAATTGCTTGGTTCATTAGGCACGGCTGAGACTACCGAACTTCTGCTGGATCGTTTGAACCATACTAAGTCCAATGACGAACTCCGTGAACTAATTATGACTTCGTCTTTCGCTGAAAACGTTTTGAAAAAGAGAAACCAGGAGTATTAAACGTTATGCGTTACGGGTACCGCGTTACGCGGATAGTGGATCAGGACTAGATAATCAAACCTATATTTACGCTCGAAAAATTATTACAGTTAATTTCTGATAGCTCAAAATTACCATAACGGTTTTAAATGTATTACGCGTAACGGTAAACGTGTAACGATTAACCGGTTTGGCATATAATTCCAGAATTAGATCCTGCAGGTAGTGGAAAACTACTTAGCGGGATTATTTATTTTATGGGGGAGATAACTTGGAAACTAGTGTGATTTCGGAACCAATTCGAAGTACGCGAAACAAGAATCAAGTTTTATTAATAGTTTCTATAATTCTGTTCTTGTTATTTTCGGGGAAGATGACTGGAGCCGCATTACCTGGTAAAAAGTCTAATTTAGGAATAGAGGAAGTATTTAAATTCAAAACAGGTATAGTTAAGAAAGCGCTTCTAAAAACGGGGTTTTGTATTCATCATCTTAAAAAAGATGAGACAATATATCGTTTGAGTAAAAATTACTTTGTATCAATAGAAGCTTTGATGAAAGTCAATCAAATCACCAATCCTCATCAAATTCCGGTTGGAGAAGAATTGTATATACCGTCGGTAGACTACCAATCCAAAAGGTTAAAAAGATATTATGTTAAACCGGGAGATACTTTGAAAGGGATACTCTCCCGTTTTGGTCTGGAGCTTTGGCAGTTTAAGAGGCTTAATCCGGATTTGGCTAAACATCCTTTAAAGAGGGGAACTAAACTCTTTTTACCTAGGAATGAAATTAATCGTTTATCCCGTTCAGTTATGCCCATTAGTTTAGTTAGACCGGTATGGGGGAGAATTACTTCCCGTTTTGGTAAACGGTGGGGGCGGATGCACTCTGGAATTGATTTTGCGGCACCGGTAGGGACTCCTATTCGGGCCGCTGCATCTGGCCAAGTGGTTTTTACAGGATGGATGGGCGGGTACGGTTGGTTTATTAAATTAAATCATGGAAAGTTCAAAACAAACTATGGTCATCTTTCAAAAATCACAGTTAGAAACGGCAGTTATATTCAAAAAGGAGATTTAATTGGATTAGTTGGGGCAACAGGGCGCGCTTACGGTAGCCATCTTCATTTTGAATTGGAGATCAATGGCGTAAAAGTGGACCCAATTCATTACTTAAGGATGAAATAGGATGAAAGAAGGTTTTAGGAGGAGAAATAGGGAGTTATTTTTTTTAAAATGCAAAATTTGGGGAGGTAGCTAAGTCAGCCTTCCCTTGTTTTTTTAATGTTAAAGATGTACAATAAGGTCAGGAAAGGTCAGGAATATGATATGGGTAATTTGGCTGACTTAATCGAACAATACCTCAGAACCGTCTTGGCTCAACAGAACATGGTCGAACTTCAAAGAAGAGAGTTGGCCAGGATGTTTCGTTGCGCTCCATCGCAAATTAATTATGTACTTGAAACCAGGTTTACCTTGGAACAAGGGTATATGATTGAAAGTAAACGGGGCGGGGGAGGTTATATCCGGATTACCCATCTTCAATGGCAAACATCCTTCAATTTACCTGAGTTATTAGATGGTTTGGTCCCGGAAAAGGTCCGGCGGGAAGATGTTGAAAAGGTTTTGAACCGGTTGGTTTCCGAAGGATTAGTAAGGTCTGAAAAGGCACAATTGATATTATTATTAATGGAGAGAGAATTTTCCGATTTGCCTGATGATTATGCCAACCTATTTAGGGCTAAATTTATCAAAACCCTTTCACTGGTTATTGGAAGTATTTTTGATTAAAATGTATGGGAGTGAGTAAAAATGCTCTGTCAAAATTGTCAACAACGTCCAGCTACAGTTCATTTAACCAAAATTGTAAACTTTGCCAAAACAGAAATGCACCTTTGCGAGGTTTGTGCAAAAGCTGCCGGTAGTGAGTTGGGGATTATTTTCGGGACTAATTTCACTTTCCAAAATCTAATTGCCGGTTTGCTAGGGGATGATAGTATGGAAATAGATCAGCAGCAACCCAGTGTTGGTAAAGAACTAAGTTGTCCGAATTGTGGTTTGACGTTTTCTGATTTTAAAAATTCCGGATTACTTGGTTGCGGTGAATGTTATCAGTATTTTCAAACTGGTTTGGAACCATTATTAAAAAAGGTCCATGGCAGTATCGCACATACCGGTAAAGTACCGCGCCGAACCGGTGGTAAGGTCAGAATCAGAAAAGAGATTCAGGACCTGCGCCGTCAGTTGCAACAAGCAATCCAAAAAGAAGATTACGAACAGGCGGCAAGTCTTAGGGATGAGATCCGCCAATTGGAAAAAGATTTATAAGGAGGGTCGGTGGTGAATAATCAAAATAGTTTTAAAGACATCTTACCGGTTTGGATCGGAAAGGCCAATGATTCCAAAGATGTGGTAATCAGTAGTAGAATTAGGTTAGCCCGAAATTTAAAAGGGATCTCTTTTCCCAGTTATGCGGATGAGAAACAATTAGCGGGTGTAAATGAAGAGATTCGCAAGGCGTTACAGGTTAAAACCAATATTGGAATGCTACACCCTCTCCAAATAGAAGAATTGTCTGCTGCCGACCGATTGGTATTAGTTGAAAAGCATCTTTGTAGTCCCCAATTTATCGAACAACCCCATTTAAGAATGTTGGTGGTTAACCAAGAGCAGACTATCAGTATCATGGTAAATGAAGAAGATCATTTACGAATTCAAACTATTACCCCGGGCTTTTCCTTGGAAGAGGCTCTTGCTTTGGCTAATCAGGTAGATGATTATTTGGAACAAAGTTTGGAATATTGTTATGATGAATGTTGCGGTTATTTGACCGCATGCCCGACAAATGTAGGGACTGGAATCAGGGCTTCGGTGATGTTGCATTTACCTGCTTTGGCGATGGTGGACCAGTTGAAAAAAGTTTTACCGGCATTGACCCATATTGGAATTAATATCCGAGGATTTTACGGTGAAGGCACCGAATCGTTAGGAGATATCTATCAAATTTCCAATCAGGTAACTTTGGGACAATCGGAAGAAGATCTGACCAATAATTTAAAAAGTATCTGCCGTCAAGTGGTTGAACAGGAACGTTCGGTACGAGAGGCATTGTATAAAGAATCGAAATTACAGTTGGAAGATCGGCTTTGTCGTTCATATGGGATTCTTTCCAATTCCAGGATCATTTCCTCACAAGAGGCATTAAAATTATTATCCGATGTGAAATTAGGAGCAGAATTGGGCATACTTCCGGATATAAACAATAGAAGTGTTATGGAATTAATGTTTTTGACCAGAACTTCCTTGATTCAAAAATTGATTGGTAAAGAAGTATCTCCTGCGGAACGGGACGTTTATCGAGCCAAAATTATCCGGGAGGAATTGCAAAGAAAAAATGGAGGTGAAGCATGATGTTTGAAAGATTCACGGAACGTGCCCGAAAAGTGGTCTATCTAGCGCAACAGGAGGCCGCAAGATTAGGGCATAATGTGGTTGGCACTGAACACTTACTATTAGGTTTGGTCGTTGAAGGAGAAGGAGTAGCGGCCAAGGCTTTGGAAGTGATTGATATAAGTCTGGATCGAATCCGGCAAGAGGTTGAAAAAATCATCGGAAGCGGAGAACCTAATCCTTTTGGGGAAATTCCCTTTACCCCGCGGGCCAAACGAGTTTTGGAATTGGCGGTGGATGAAGGGCGGCAAATGGGTCATAATTATGTTGGGACCGAACACATCCTCTTGGGTTTAATTCGTGAGGGAGAAGGGGTCGCCGCACAAGTATTAAAAAATTTGGGGGCCGATCTGGAAAAGGTCCGGAAACAAGTAATCACCCTTCTTGGAGGAGGTCCAAATATTTTTGCCGGGCAAACAAATCCCGGGAAAGGAACCAACCGTACCCAAACTCTTAATCAATTTGGAAGGGATCTTACTGAACTTGCTAAAATCGGAAAACTGGATCCGGTTATCGGACGAGAAAATGAGATTGAAAGAGTAATCCAAGTTTTGTCGCGTCGGACCAAGAACAACCCGGTGCTTATTGGAGAGCCTGGGGTAGGGAAAACCGCTATTGCTGAGGGTTTGGCCCAAAAAATCATTAATGGGGATGTGCCCGAAATCCTACGCCATAAGCGAGTGGTAACACTTGATCTCGGGGCGATGGTGGCTGGTTCCAAATACCGGGGCGAATTTGAGGAACGATTGAAAAAAGTCATGGAGGAGATTCGTAATTCAGGAGACGTTATTCTTTTCATCGATGAGTTGCATACTCTAATCGGCGCCGGAGCGGCAGAGGGCGCAATTGACGCGGCTAATATTCTCAAACCCGCTTTAGCCCGTGGCGAGATGCAATGTATCGGTGCGACCACCCTGGATGAGTACAGGAAACATGTTGAAAAAGATGCTGCTTTGGAACGAAGATTTCAGCCGATAATGGTCGGTGAACCTTCTCTAGAAGAGACCAGGCTGATTTTAAAAGGGCTGAGGGACTGTTATGAAGCGCATCATCGGGTAAAGATCACCGATGAAGCTATCGAAGCCGCAGTTCAGCTCTCCAATCGTTATATTACCGATCGGTTTCTGCCCGATAAGGCAATTGATTTAATTGATGAAGCGGCCTCACGAGTAAGACTCCGGACTACGATTACCCCTCCCGATTTAAAAGAACTGGAGGATCAGGTAAATCAATTACAACAGGAGAAAGAAGCCGCAATTAAAAACGAAGAATTTGAAAAAGCGGCTAAATTAAGAGATGAGGAGCAAAAATTACGGCAACAACTTGATGACTTAGCCAGTGACTGGAAGAATAAAAGGAGCAAATCAGAACCGAATGTTGGGGAAGAAGAGATTGCTCATGTTGTTTCCAGTTGGACCGGAATTCCAGTAACCAAACTGCAGCAGGAAGAGACTGAACGGCTATTAAAATTGGAGGAAACCCTTCATCAAAGAGTGATTGGGCAGAATGAGTCGGTTGATGCCGTATCGCGAGCGGTACGAAGGGCTAGGGCCGGGCTGAAAGATCCGAAACGGCCTATTGGTTCGTTCATCTTTTTAGGACCAACCGGAGTCGGTAAAACCGAGTTGGCTAAAGCATTGGCTGAATCCCTTTTTGGAGACGAGAATGCTATGATCCGAATCGATATGTCCGAATATATGGAAAGGCATACTGTTTCTCGATTGGTTGGAGCGCCTCCCGGGTATGTAGGTTACGATGAAGGCGGACAGTTGACTGAACGGGTCCGAAGAAAACCTTATGCGGTTGTCCTTTTGGATGAAATTGAAAAGGCGCATCCGGAAGTATTTAATGTTTTATTACAGGTGCTTGAAGATGGAAGGTTGACCGATGCGCACGGACGAATGGTGAACTTTAAAAACACCGTAGTCATTATGACTTCAAATGTAGGGGCTAATTTAATCGAGCGGTCGACCGGCATCGGATTTCAAACCGGTGAAGATGATTCGGCCGGCGGCTATCAGAAGATGAAGGATAAGGTCCTTGAAGAGTTAAAACGGACTTTCCGGCCAGAGTTTCTAAACCGAATCGACGAAGTCATCGTATTCCATGCTTTGAACCGCGAACAGATTAAATCAATTGTTGATTTAATAGTCCAGCCTGTAGCAAAGCAGTTATTGGAGAAGGGTATTACTTTGGAACTTACCGAAGAGGCGAAAGAGTTACTGGCTAAAGATGGTTTTGACCCGAATTTTGGGGCCCGTCCGTTACGCCGTTCAGTTCAGCGTTTTATCGAAAATCCGCTTTCGGAAGAGTTACTAAAAGGGACATTGGAACCTGGTTCTACAATAAAGGCAATGGTTAAGGACGATCAAATTAATTTTGAATCGGTTGGGAAAAAGGAAAAATCCCTCCGGTAAATAGGCGTAATTTCTAGTGTTTATAGGTAATTAGATGTTAGCATGCAAGGGGCTACTCAGGAAGGTTTGAGTAGCCCTTTGTGATTTATACTTTTGGCTACTTTGGTGAACATTTGGTTAAGAACCTTGCGTTGTATTTTGAATGATGGTATACTTAAATAAATTAATTGTGAAAAAAGGAACAAGCGAGCTAGGCCCTTTTTTAAAGGAGTAGTTTGTACTAATTTTCACAAATTTTTTTAAGAGAATTTGTGAAATAATTCACAAGTGTTAACTTTTAGTTAAAATTCAATTAACTTAGAAAGGGGGCAAGATAATGGCTAATTATACCATGGTTGAAAAAGACAGTAACTTTGCTATGGGTTCTTCGTGCCGAAGTTTTGAAAAGATTAATGAGGTTATTGAGAGGCACGGGAAGAAGCAGGCCGCGTTAATTCCTATTTTGCAAGAAGTCCAGGATGAGTACAGATACTTACCTGAAGAAATTTTGACCTATGTGGCAACCGCTTTAAAATTGGCTCCGGCCACTGTTTATGGGGTTGCAACGTTCTATGCTCAATTTTCTTTAGAGCCTAAAGGCAAATATGTAATTAAGGTATGTGATGGTACCGCATGCCATGTTCGGGGTTCCAATCCTGTTAAGGATGCCATTCGGAAGCGGGTTGGGCTCAAAGGGGATAAACAGACCACTACTGATTTACGCTTTACAGTAGAAACGGTTTCTTGTTTGGGAGCATGCGGATTAGCTCCGGTAGTGATGATCAATGATCAGATCTACGGGCAAATGACTCCGGATGCGATTAATATTATTATCGACAAAATTTTAGAGAAGGAAGGTGAACCTCGGTGATTGATTCCGCAATTAAATTGGATGAGCTGCGTCAACAATGGCGTCAAGCATTTCAAAAAGAACAAAACCGTATTTTAATTTGTGCCGGGACCGGGTGTGTCGCCAATGGTTCTCTCAAAATTTACGAAGCTTTAATTAATGAGCTTTCGGCCCGTGGGTTATATATAGAAGTAGAATTAATGATCGAAGAAGAATCCGGTGGGACTACAGTCGTTAAAAGCGGTTGTCACGGCTTTTGTGAAATGGGGCCGTTAGTTCGTTTAGAACCATCGGGAGTACTTTATACTAAAGTTAAATTGGAAGATGTTACGGATATTGTATCCGCTTTAATTGATGGGAAAGGACCGGTAGAACGGCTACTTTACCGGCATCCCATCACAGGAGTTAGTTATGACTGTGAACATAGTATTCCTTTTTATAACAAGCAGCAGCGTAATGCGTTGGAAAACTGCGGATCGATAGATCCGGTGGAAATCCGTGAGTATATAGCGAAAAACGGTTATGAAGCGTTAAAAAAGGCCCTTACCATGAAACCGGAAGAAGTATGTAATGAAGTTTTGGATTCCGGGCTCCGTGGAAGGGGCGGTGGTGGTTTTCCCGCCGGAAGGAAATGGGAGTCTACCAGAATCGCCAAAGGAGATAAAAAATATGTAATTTGTAACGGCGATGAAGGTGATCCGGGAGCCTTTATGGATCGTAGTGTAATGGAGGGAGATCCTTTCAAAGTCCTTGAGGGGATGGCGATTGCCGGATATGCGATCGGATCCGACGAGGGTTATATTTATGTAAGAGCAGAGTATCCACTGGCTGTAGATAGGCTGAAGCAAGCGATTAAAATTGCAGAAAACTATGGATTGCTAGGTAAAAATATCTTAGGAACCAGCTTTAATTTTAAAATTAAAATCAAAGAAGGAGCCGGGGCTTTCGTTTGCGGTGAGGAGACCGCCTTGATGGCTTCCATTGAAGGGCAACGTGGAATGCCAAGGCCAAAACCACCTTACCCAGCTCAAGCCGGTCTTTGGGGTAAACCAACTCTAATTAATAATGTCGAGACATTTGCCAATATTACAAAGATTATTGATAAAGGGGCCATTTGGTTTAAAAGCGTCGGGACGCCTAAAAGCCCCGGAACTAAGACATTCGCTCTTACTGGACAGGTTGCCAATACCGGTTTAATCGAGGTGCCGATGGGGACTACTCTCAGGGAGATCGTGTATGATATCGGGGGGGGAGTCCGAGGAGGTAATGAATTAAAAGCGGTACAAATTGGAGGCCCTTCAGGCGGTTGTTTGACCAAGGAACACCTCGACCTTCCTCTTGATTTCGATTCATTGTTGTCCGTAGGGGCAATGGTCGGATCAGGCGGTTTGGTGGTAATGGATGAGGGTACTTGTATGGTTGAAATGGCCCGCCATTTTATGTTCTTTACTCAGAATGAGTCTTGTGGGAAATGCGTTCCCTGTAGGGAAGGAACTAAAAGATTGCTGGAGATCCTTGAGCGGGCAGTGAACGGGCAAGGTAAACCGGAGGATGTCGAGATTTTAGAAGATCTTGCTATGGCTATCAAAGACGGCTCTCTATGCGGTTTAGGTAAGACTGCGCCCAATCCGGTGCTAACTATGTTGAAGTATTATAAAGACGAATATTTGGCCCATATTATTGATAAGCGTTGTCCGGCAGGCGTATGTAAGGGTTTGGCAAGATATAGCATTGACCCGAATATTTGTAAAGGGTGTACCAAATGTAGCCGGGTCTGCCCTGTAGGAGCTATTAGCGGTAAAGTTAAAGAGCCTTTTATTATCGATCAAGATAAGTGCATCAAATGTGGAGCTTGTATTTCGGCATGTCCGTTTCAAGCGATTGAGGAGGGATCGAGATGAATACCAATAATTTGATTTATATTGACAACCAGGCAGTAGAGATTAACGGTGAAAAGAATTTATTGCAATTAATCAGACAAACCGGAATTGACCTACCGACCTTCTGTTATCATTCGGAATTAAGCGTTTACGGCGCTTGTCGGATGTGTGTCGTAGAGATTGAAGGACAGGGAATAGTGGCTTCATGCTCGACTCCTCCTCAACCGGGAAGTAGAATTTTGACAAATAGTCCAAGGGTCCAACGGGTACGGCGGACGGTTTTGGAACTATTACTAGCCAATCATGAACGGGATTGTACTACTTGCGAAAAAAATGGCAACTGTAAACTGCAGGAACTTGCCAACCGCTTTGGAATTCGAAAAGTGCGTTTTGGAGAACGGGATTTGAAATTGCCGATCGATAATTCCGGAACTTCAATCGTTCGTGATCCTAATAAATGTATTCTTTGTGGAGACTGTGTTCGGATGTGTTCCGAGGTACAGGGGATCGGTATTTTAAACTTTAGTAACAGGGGATCCCAAGTTAGAGTCTCTCCGGCATTTAATAAAAATATGTCGGAAATCGATTGTGTAAGTTGTGGTCAGTGTACCGCAGTCTGTCCTACCGGAGCGTTAGTGGTTAAAAAAGAAACTGATAAGGCTTGGGCAGCATTGCACAATCCGGATCTTTTGGTAGTTGCTCAGGTTGCGCCGGCAGTTCGGGTAGCTTTAGGTGAAGAATTTGGAATTCCTGCCGGAGAAATTGTAACCGGAAAAGTTGTAGCAGCATTAAAACGGTTAGGTTTTAATAAGGTATTTGATACTTGTCTGGCGGCAGATTTGACAATAATCGAGGAAACTCAAGAATTTCTCGGCCGATTGGCGAAAAATGAACGTTTGCCGCAATTCACTTCTTGTTGTCCGGCATGGGTGAAATATGCCGAATATAACGAGCCGGACTTGCTTCAACAACTTTCATCTTGCCGTTCTCCGCAACAGATGTTTGGTTCGTTGGTTAAAAAACATTGGGCCAAATCACTTGGGAAAAAGCCGCAAGAGATTTATGTTATTTCGGTTATGCCTTGTACGGGTAAAAAGTTTGAAGCTGCCCGGCCGGAGTTCTCCGAAAACAAGGTCCGTGATGTGGATTTGGTTCTGACTACTCAGGAAGTTGCTCAGATGATTCGAGAGTCCGGTTTGGATTTTGCTAATTTGGATGCCGAATCATTCGATATGCCGCTAGGATTTACCACTGGAGCCGGAGTTATCTTTGGAGCTAGCGGAGGTGTTGCGGAAGCAACTTTGCGTAACGCTTATGAGATTGTGAGCGGAGAACCTTTAGAACAGGTAAACTTTGAAGCGGTTAGAGGGTTTAAAGGCATCAAAGAGACTTCCGTTATTCTAAACAATCATGAGATTAAAGTGGCAGTCGTCCATGGCCTTGGAAATGTCAAAAAACTACTCCAAAAGATGAAGGAAGGCACGGCTGAATATGATCTTATTGAAGTAATGGCTTGCCCCGGTGGTTGTATCGGAGGCGCCGGACAACCAATAGCTACAAAAGAGATTAAACAAGCCAGAGGGAAAGCTATTTATAAAGCTGACAAACTATCACAGTTACGTAAATCACAAGATAATCCGATTGTGGCTCGGTTATACCAAAACTGGCTGGAGAAACCAGGTAGCGAGGAAGCTCATCATAGTTTGCATACCAAATACCGTCCCAGGATCAAAATTAAAGGTGAGGATATTGAATTATTGACCGGTGCCGAAGAAGATAAAGTTGATATAGCAGTTTGTGTTGGCACCTGTTGTTATCAAAAGGGCTCTTATGATACTTTACGGGAGTTTATGAAGCAGGCAGACCAAATGAATTTGAGTGAACAAGTTAATCTTCACGCTACTTTTTGTATGGAAGGTTGTCAACACAGTCCGTCGGTTAAGATTGATGGGGAGGTTTTAGAAGAAGTGAACCCCGATAAGGTGGAATCAATCTTAAAAACTAAAGTTTTGGGCCGTGTTAAGCGGGGGAAATTAAAAATCGTGTAAAAGTCAGGTTGGCCAATAACGGCCAACCTGGTTTTTTTTATTTTATGTTAGGATGAGTATGGTGCGCTTTCGAACTTGAAACTTTAAAATATCCTTTATCGGAACAATCTTGATAGGCTATTGCCATGCATATTACCGAAAATGGTATGGTTATAATAATCCCGATACCGAAAGCCACTGCTCCGATTACAGATAAAATCAATGCTATCAAAGCGTAAATCCATAAAATCAGCGGATCGGTTTTTAAGAAAGTAATGGCCCCTTTTAGCGCTGGAAGCGGAGGAGCATTTTTTTCAATAATTAAGATAATCGTGATTGCAGCAATTACCAGGATAAAGGGACTAAGAACAATACCGAGAAAAACTCCGATTACCGGTATTTTATCGATGATCAAAAAACAGATTAGTGATGACATTGCTATAAGTGCGGTAGGTAAGAATTTATCAAAATGAGAGAAGATCTCTTGAAACTCAGTTGGTTTACTCCTAATTAGATTAAGGACTAGAACCATTGCACCGCCAAATAACGGTCCGGCTAAAATCCCAAAACTGATTACGGATAAAATTAAAGCGACCAGACAGGTAAGAAAGATAATTCCAAAATTGTTCATATATAAATCAATACTTTTTTGAAGCTTGTTTTCGATATCCATTATATTCCCCCCTTCTAATGACTATTGATAAAGTCTTTAGTAAGTTCTATTATAATTTCCCCTTTTTTATTACTGTCTTCTGTTAATACCCCACGTTTTCTCGCCTGAAAATGAACAAAATTATCCGCCTTTATTAATTCATTTCACAAAAATTTTGTCTTTTATTTGTATTTCATTATATTAGCCGGTTTCATATTTTAGATTTCACATTTTAATACAATATATTGATAGACTACTCTTGTTTGGGTACTATATATTGTATATAATCTCATTAGTGGTAATTATGAAAATCACTTAAGTAATTAAGCAGGAAAAAGCGTTAATTCTTTGAATTAAATGGTTATAAACAATATAATTATGCAATAGATTTCATGCCAAAAGAGCTGAAGAAAATCTTTCAGTTATAATTGAGGAAGGGGAATGCCCTTTGCCGTCAATTGTAAAACAAAAAAGTTATTTAACAATCGTATTGATATTAGCAGCCGTAGCAATTGGTTTATTAAAATATCAGTTTTTTCAGTTTCTAAGCGTTTATATAACAGTTACAATCATGGCATTGGTATATATTTTGACAACGAAATGTTATCGGTATACCAAAAATGATTATTCTCTTTTTATTGGATACTCATTTTTAATAGTTGGAATTGTTAATCTTATTTATAATTTTTTAAGTTACTACGATATTAATTACCCTTCAATATTTAAGCCGATGGTACATTCGGGAATTTTTTTAATAGAAACATATACTCTGGTCTGCGCTCCATTTTTTATTCGGCGGAGATTTTCAGGAGCGTTTTGGTTAATTGGCATTATTTTAACGATAGTTGTGGATGTTACTGTTAATTGGGTTTTTGGTTATATAGTGATCCCAAAAAACATTATTGGTAATAGTTGCGGGATTATTTTACTATTGGGTATCGGTAACCTTTTTGTTCATCATCGACACCTAGATAACTCGATTTATTACAAAATGGCAAGCGCCATGATTTTATTAAGCATTGCTTCATTTTTCCCAATGGAAATGTTGGTTGGTTTTTTTAGAGTTATCCCTAGTTTACTGAGACTTGGGGCATATATTCTTATTTACCAGGGAACGATCTCTGTTCCTCATGAATTAATCTTTCGAGAACTGAAGGAAAACGCAATGATTGACCATTTGACCGGTTTATATAATCGTCATGGTTTAATGGAGTTCGCTAAAAAGGAAATGGCCCGGGCTGAACGGGAGGGATGGTTTGTCGGGGTTTTATTGATGGATCTGGATCGATTTAAAATTATAAACGATCGGCATGGGCATTTGGCTGGAGACCGGATAATTAGACAATTTTCCGATATTCTAAAAAAATTGATTCGGGAGACTGACATTATTTGCCGCTTAGGAGGTGATGAGTTTGTGGTGATGCTGAGTTCGGCTGAGCTAAACCCTACCCTTATCAAAGATCGCATTTTAGAAGCGGTGGAACAATGGAAAGCTAATGATGAATTGGCGGCGAAAATTGGGGTCAGTATCGGTATCGGTATCAAAGAACCGGGCAGCCATAAGAAATTGGAGGATATCTTAAAAGAAGCCGACCACTTTATGTATCGTGATAAAAGTAAAAAGAAAACGGTTAAAAAAGCTGAAGAGGCGGGACAGTATAAAATCTTTGGTTAAATTAGTCCAGATATGGGATGAGAAAACAAGCCATTATTAACAGGTAGGAAAACTCAGAGAAAATACTATTTTATAGTCTGGACAATTTTTTATGGAAGATGTAAAACCTTTCGATAATTACAATACTTGGTCAAGTAGAAAACATTACAAAAGTAGGATGATAACCACCTACTTTTTGTTTTTATGAACGAATAGATATTTCATTGTGTTTTGAAATAAATGCTATGAATGTAAAACATTGGTTAATTATCAGTTAAACATTTTTCTGATAATATCTAATATACTTTATGAAATAATACGATATATATTAACAGATAAGTAATTATATATTATAGATTCAAAGTTTTGTTGAGCTCATGGTTCTAGAAATCTAGATTTTGTTTAAAAGTATAGATAATATAAAAATTTTAATGGGAGACAACTAATTAATGGTAAAAATTACCAAGCGGAATTTTTATCAATGTCTTTTTATAATTCTCTATTTTTTAATGGCGGTTATTGGATTATCGTTTGGTAATTATTATAAAGAAATTGCTATTTGGACTCCAATGGGATTAGGTTTGATTATTCTGCTTTTTTACGGGCTACATTTGTGGCCTTTATTATTTTTAGTAATTTTGGGGGCCGGTGTATTATGGGGGCTAACTCTTTTTACGGCATTATTAATGGCGTTGATTCATACCGCTGCCATCCTATTTATGTTCGGATTAATTTTAAAAGCTGGTATTGACTTATCTTTACAAAGTTTTCGTGATGTTATCATCCTGATAGCAGCTGCATTTTTGGGTGCTTTTGTAAAAGTAATAATTGCTTTACCAGTTTGGCCTCACCAAGGAATTGAGACTTGGCTAATATCATTGTTTGGGGAATTTACTGGAGTTATAAACATTGTTCCATTATTTTTAACTTGGGATCGTAATACTTTTAAAAAAGTAAACTTCAATATTGGCAATGTATTTGAAACTGTATCTTTAATAATTATTACCGGGTTGATTAGTTTATTAATTGCCAAGTATATCCACGGAATGTTTGCTATATATATGTGTTTGATCTGGGCAGCGTTAAGATATGGTATGGTTGGGACTAGTTTTATCGTTCTTTTGATAACAGCTGTTTTAACAGCTCAATTAAATTTTCAAAGCTTTTTAAGAGACCATCTACTTCAAGTTATATTATCAATAGGATCAACAGTAATAACAGGTATGCTCTTAGCTGTGGCTGTCGCCAATCATCGAAAGATAGAGAATGAGTTAAAAAATTTAAATGAAAACCTTGAAATTTTAGTAACTAAACGTACTAATAGACTTTTAGAAGAGATTGCGGAAAGAAAAATTATTGAAAAAACATTATCGGAGAGTGAGAGGAAATATCGCGAGTTATTTGAGACGTCAATGGATGGAATTGTAATAACAGATTTGACGGGAAGGTTTATTGATTGTAATAAAGCATTTCTTGATCTTTTAGGATATCAAAATCTAGATGACTTAAAAAAATATACCGTATTGGATATAACTCCGCCGGAATACCATGAAATGGAAATAAATCAGGTTCAAGAAAAATTGTTACCAAGGGGTTACTCTGATGGTTTTATTAAGGAATATTATTGTAAAAATGGAGAAAGAGTTACAGTCGGTGTAAGACTTTGGTTACGGTTCAATCAAGAAAAAAAACCAATTGGCACATGGGGTATAGTTCGTAACATTACTGAAGGAAGACGTGCTTTTGAAGCATTGGAACAATCGGAACTAAAATACCGGAGCATTATTGAAAACTCCCAAGATGGAATAGGGCTTTTTGATAGTGAAGGTAAGATTGTTGAATGGAATCCCGGCTTGGAAAGAATAACTGGTTTGAGTAAAGCCGATGTTTTAGGGCAAACATATTGGGAGATTAGGTCGTTTCTAGCTCCTAAAGATGTTTCAAATGGGGAAACAATCGAAAAAATAAAAGATTTTTTACCGAATTTACTTCAGGAAAATCAAGACCAATTGCCAGAAATTAGGATTCAAAGACCTGATGGTTCCGAACGGACTATTCACCTGTTAACATTCGTAATAAGAAATAATGAATCAACCAAGGTGGGCGGTATTTTTCGAGATGTTACCGAACAAAAAGAAATTGAAGAGTCAATGCGAAAATACGCCCAGCGTCTTGAGGTTTTGTATGAAATCGATCGGGATATCTTAAGGGCAGAATCATTAAAAGAACTTGCAGAGATAACGTTAATCCGGATACGGCGTTTAGTTAAATGCCGTAGAGCGAGTATTTTTATTTTTGAACAAAGTAATTCGAATCCAATAATTTTAAGTGTTGACCTGGATGGCGAAACGAAATGGGGGCCTGGAAGAAAGCTCTCTTCCAATAACTATCGACTTCCGGATGGGTTTAATGATGGGAAAGAATTTTTAGTAGACGACCTTTGCGAAAACCCCGAATTGCCCAAAGTTTATCGGGATATGGCAAATGAGGGTATCCGGTCTTACCTGAGTTTACCTTTATTGGTTCAAGGAGAATTAATCGGTTCCATCAATCTGGGAGCGGATACATGTGGATTTTTTAATCAGGAGTTAATTCGAATTACCCGGCAAATTGCCAATCATTTTGCAATTGCCGCTTATCAAACACGCCTCCATGAACAGCTATGGGAAAAACAGGAACAATTGCATCAACTGGCGAAGCGTCAGGTTACAATCCAGGAAGAAGAACGGCGGCGCATTTCCAGAGAACTACATGATGATGCAGGCCAAGAATTAACAGCGTTAAAGATTATGTTGGGTTTAATCTCTCAAGATCTTCCTCCGGGAAACTCCCAGGTACAATCTTGGTTAGAGGAATCAATCACTTTAACAAATAAGGCAATGGAAAAAATTCGTTCTTTGGCTCAAGGACTTAGGCCTCCTGCGCTTGATGCAGTCGGATTATTTCCTGCACTTGAAGAATTATGTAATGAATTTTCAAGGAGAACCCATATATCTCTGAAATTACAGGGAGATCAGATACCACCCTTGCCGGAACGTTATAAGATCTGTCTGTACCGAATATTGCAAGAGGCTTTAACCAATATCGCAAAACATGCCAAAGCTAGGCAAGTAGAAGTACAATTAATTAAAGATGGTGAAATTATTTATCTAAGTGTGGAGGATGATGGGGTAGGATTTAACCAAAAAGGTTTAAGGGGATTAGACCATAAAGGCATGGGTTTGGTAGGAATGCAGGAAAGATTGGAAGCTTTGGGAGGATATCTTCAAATTCAAACCGGAAAAGAAGAAGGGACCAGGATAATCGCAACCATACCTTGTGAGGAGGGTTTTCATGGTAAAAGTGTTGATTGCCGATGATCATCATTTGGTTCGTCAAGGGATTATTGCATTGTTGGAAAGATCCGGTGAGGTGCAAGTAGTAGGTGAAGCAGCTGACGGTTTTGAGGCATTATCAAAAATTACGGAACTCAATCCGGAAGTAGTAATAATTGACATTGCCATGCCTAACCTTAACGGGGCGCAAACAATTGAAATTATTAAACGCCGAGGAATTAATACTAAATTAGTGGTGCTTTCGATGTATTCGGACCCGGCGACAATACGTCAGGCATTAAAAAATGGGATTAAGGGATACTTATTAAAAGGTTCGGTTACGGAAGATTTATTAGCAGCAATAAGAGCTGCAGTACGTGATGAGGTTTATTTAAGTTCATCCATAGCAGAAATGTTAAGCAATGTCTTGTTGGAGGACCTCCAAGAGAAGGATGTTGGAGCCGAAAAGTTAACCGAGAGGGAACAGGAAGTTCTAGAGCTAATAGTGGCAGGTCATACCAATAATGCGATTGGTTATATACTTAATATTAGTACTAAGACAGTTGAAAAACACCGGGCTAGTATCATGTCAAAATTGAATGTTCATGATACTGCCAGTTTAGTACGAGTAGCAATTAGGAGCGGTTTTGTAGCTTAATAAAACAAATAATTTGTTAAAAAGACTCACTGTTAATGGGTCTTTTTATTTTAATTAAAGATTTGGTAAATCTATTTTTTTATGAGACATAAATGAAAAAGTTTTAGGCTAATACAAAATTTTTGCAATGGTTTACTTCAATTAATATTTAGTTTACCTGGTAGGGAAACACCCCATTAATATCGGCTAATTGTTTTCCGAGTTTATTAAGAGAAGGTTAACAATACATTAAAAAGTAGATATAAAATAATCATAAACGGGAGGGAAAATTATGGGTACTGGCTCTAAAATTTTAGTGATAGATGATTCTCCTTTTATCTCCAAAGCAGTTAAAAAAGCAGTTGAAACCGAGGGGTTCGAAGTGATAGGACAAGCTTTTAACGGACGGGAAGGTCTGGAAATGATCAACCAGCACCAACCGGATATCATTATTCTCGATGTGACCATGCCGGTAATGGATGGCTTGGAAACCGCGGAACATATCTATCGAAAAAATCCTAACGCCAAAGTGATCATGCTTAGCGCCATGGGAGATGAAAAACTAGTAGAATCCGCTAAAAGAATCGGGGTCAAACGGTTTTTAAACAAGCCTTTTAAAGCGGAAGAAATGGTCGCAGCCATTAAAGGTCTATTATAAGGAGTGATCGGTATGGAAGGGCAAAAGTTAGATTTCTTTCGGAAATGTATGGACGACGCTTTTCAGAAGGTGGCTTCGGAGATGACCGGAATGACCTTTGCTCCGTCTAATGAAGTTTTATTAATGGATGAAAAGAAATTTTCTTTAATCGTTGGTTTGGTAGGTCAGAACAAGGGGCGAGTTTTACTTGAGTTTAACGAAAAATTGGCTTTAAAAATCTTTGAAGAAATGAACGGATCTCCACCGGATAACGATTTGGAGTTATATCTTTATCTGGCCGAATTTGCCAATATGGTGAGCGGGAATGGTATTACCAGTATTAACAACATGTTCCAAGGTAATGAACTACGGTTGACCCCGCCGGCGGTTTTTGCCGGAAAACAGTTAGAAATTACCAGTCCAAAAGTGAGTTCCACCGGAGGCAGTTACCTTTCGGAATATGGTGCAGTACGATTGGAAATCGGAATCGAAGGGGGTTAAAAGATGGAGCTGAAAGAGGCTTTTCTCCAAGGAGTACAGGATGTACTCTCAATGTTTGGGTTGGAACATAAATTCGACCGGGAAGCGGAGGAAGCTTTTTTGACTTCAGCCGACCCGATCAACATTTTAATCGGCTTTGAGCAGACGGCCAAAGGCAATATTGTTTTAGGAATGAATAATGAGGCTGCCTTGAAAATCGTCGCCAAAATGTCCGGTGAAACAAAGGAAACCCTTGACCCAATTGGGAAAAGCGCATTGGCCGAACTGGCGAATATGATTACCGGATCGGCAATTAGCAAGATGCCCGTAAATAATCTGGTTCAATTCACGCCGCCGACTTTAGTTTGTGGCAACCAATTATTTCTATTGTTAAGCCGGATTAAGGCTACTAAGTTGCACTTTTTATTGGACGGCCATCTGGTTACGTTGGCCTACAGTATCGAATAGAGTTTGGAACATTTCAGGAGGAGCTGTTTATGGAGTTTAAAGAGGCTTTATGCCATTCGGTGCAAGAAATTTTTACAATGATGAATCTCCATCCGGAACTAAAACACGAAGCTGAAGAATTATCTTTAACTTCAGCCTCCGAAATCAACGCCGTAGTCGGCTTTAATTATTCTTTTAAGGGGAATATAGTCTTTGCTTTGGATAAAAACGTAGCTTTAATGATTACCGCTTCAATGACCGGGGAAGAGGTAAACGTGGTTGATTCAAAAGTTAAAAACACGGTCGGGGATTTGGCAAAGCTCGTTACGGATTTGGCTCTAGGCAAAATGAATATTAACAGTTCAATTTATTTTACTCCGCCTCCGACATTGGTTACCGGAGAGGATCTGTTTTTGCTAATCAGTAGAACCCGATCCGAACGTTTAGCATTCCGGATTAATAATGCCGAATTTTCAATCGCTTATAGTCTTGAGTAGAGGGAGGTGTTCGCTTGGACCAAGATCAGGAAAAGAGGCTGGTTGATCAAATTATAGCCGGTGAAGCCGAGGTCCGGGAGGAAGTGGACCCCGAACTATTGACTGATTTTTTAGTTGAAACTAAGGAACATTTGGAAACAATTGAAATGTATGTATTAACATTGGAGACCGATCCGACAAATATGGAGATCATTCACGGCATATTTCGCGAGTTTCATACTATTAAGGGTTTGGCCGGATTTGTGAGCCAGGAATTGGTCCGGACCATTGCTCATCAAACCGAAACTTTACTGGATGAGTGCAGAAAAGGTCTAATCAAAATTAATAAACGAATTATTGACTTGATACTTGCTTCGGCGGATTTCATAAAAAAAATCTGTGATAATCTTGATTTAACTCAGGACCCGAATTTCCACTTTATTGTCGAATCACATCTGGAGATTGTTCGGGATCGAAAATTCGATACTAGCCTAGAAAACAAAAGTGTGACCGAGGAAAATAGAACCGAATCCAATGAACAAAATGTTGTAGGTGAAAAGCTTGGTGAAATTTTGGTCGGACAGGGACAGATCGGTCAAACCGAACTAGATGAATTACTAGTAAAGCAAAATGATGAGTATCACGAACTAAAGCTTGGGCAAGTGGCGGTTAAAGAAAAGAAAGCATCCGCCCAAGAGGTGCTGGAATCTCTCAGATTACAGGAAAAAATGAAGAAGTCCGGTATTGATGGTGGTTATATTAGGGTCCCTACTTTAAAAATAGATAACCTGGTTGATATGATGGGTGAGATGTTAATTACCCAATCCTTGATTGAACAAGAAGCGATTAAAAGGTTCGGGACCAATGATATGTTCGTTAGTAACTTGTTGCGGATGGGTAGGATCGCTAAAGATCTTCAAAATCTATCAATGTCTTTACGGATGGTCTCTTTGAAACAAACTTTTCAAAAACTTAACCGGGTAGGCCGGGATACGATTGAAGAATTGCAAAAGAACGTAACACTCAGGTTCGATGGTGAAGAAACCGAGATTGACCGGAATGTGGCCGATAAGATTTTGGACCCCTTGATTCATATGCTCAAAAATGCTATTTCCCATGGAATCGAAAGCGAACAGGAAAGGATTGAAAAAAACAAGTCTCAAATTGGACTAGTCAGTGTTTTAGCTTATAGTAAGCGTGGTAATGTTTATATCGAAGTCGCCGATAACGGACGGGGGCTACCGGTCGAGAAGATTTACCAGAAAGCGATAGACCGAGGTATATTGAATCCGTCCAATAATTATACCGATGATGAGATTGTTGAGGTCATCTTCCAACCGGGTTTTTCTACCGCTGAAAAAGTGGATAATATTTCGGGGCGCGGTGTCGGACTGGATGTGGTTAAAACCGAAATTACAAGAATCGGTGGCCGAGTTGAAGTGAATAATAATCCTGGGCAAGGATGTACGTTTGTTTTGCGGATACCCATCAATTTGGCGGCAATTAACGGTACTATCGTTGAGATTATGGGGACTAATTATATTATTCCCACAATTAATGTCAAACAGATTCTTAAACCGGAACCCAGTCAATGGATTAGTGTTAGTGGAGTTACAAAAATGATCCGGATTCGAGACCAGGTAATAGCGGTAATTCCAATCACTGAAATCTTTGGATTGGAAGAGGTCAAGCTGGAAGAGTTTGCCCAGTTAGTAGTTGTAATGGAACTTGACCAAAAACTGAAGGCTTTACCCGTACAAGGGATTGAGGGCAGACGTGAGATTGTGGTTAAGTCATTGGGTGAAGAATTTGTAAAATTAAACTTTGTTTCCGGAGCATCGATTTTGGGTGACGGTAAAGTATCTTTAATATTAGATGTCGAGAATCTATTCAAAATGGAAGGTGGGGACCGATGGAAAACAACGGCGGTAAGTATTTAACTTTTATACTGGCCAAGGAAGAATACGGAATACCGATTTTGAAGGTAAAAGAGATTATTAAGCTGCTTGAGATCACTTCGATACCGAAAACCCCAGGTTATATCAAAGGTGTAATCAATCTTAGGGGAAAGATTATTCCAATTATGGACTTACGCTCCAAGTTCGGTATAGAGGAGAAAGATTACAATGAACGGACTTGTATAATTGTAGTAGAGATTTCAATAAACGATAACCGTAAGTTGATGGGTTTGATAGTGGATACTGTCTCTGAAGTGGCCAATCTGACCGGAGATGAGATCGAGCCTCCGCCGGAATATGGGACCCAAAGTAATCAAGGATTTTTAACCGGCGTCGGTAAGGTTAAAGACCGGGTAATTCTATTACTTGACATTGAACAGATCCTCAGTCGGGAGGAGAGTATTCTAATAAAAGATTTGAAAACGGAACAGGAAACCGAAGTTCACATATAAGAATTTATTAACAATAACATATATCAAAAATGATTAATTGAGCTGAGGGGGTAATCTAATATGAAGATCAAATTAAGCAACCGGATTATTTTAGGTTTCAGTTTTATGATGGTAATCATTCTAAGTTTATCTATCGTTTCGATATATAGTTTTCAAAGTATCAAAACGGAATTATCTAATTTTACTATAAATAACCAAAAAATGGAAATTATTAAAGACATTCAACAGTCGATGCATATTCTATCAAAAAACACTCGGGGAGCTATTGTATTTCAAAATGATCCCGTTACTTTGGAAAAGCACGGGAAGGAAAACGCGGCGGCCCGGGATGTACTATATTCAGGAATAGATACTTTAAAGAAATTTTCGTTGACTCAGAAAGAAGCTGAATATTTAAAAGCATATGACGATAATTCGGCCCCAAGTAGGAAGTATAATGAACAAGTAGTAGAGTTTATTAAAGCTAAAAAGTATGACGAAGCGGCTGAAGTTTTAGCCAAATATGCTGATCCTCATATGTTGGATGGGTTCAATAGCTTAAATAAATTAAGTGATTTGGCAAAAGAGCAACGCGCAAGGTCGGAAAATGTTATGCTGCAAACTTACAATAACTCAATTAAAATATCGGTTGTATTAGCCTTAGTTTGTATAGTTCTAGGGATTTTTCTTTCCATAATAATCATCCGCAGTATTACCAAACCAGTCAACCGGATCGTCGATTCCTTAACCGAAGGCTCCAACCAGGTAGCCGCAGCGTCTAATCAACTTTCCTCCTCCAGCCAGCAACTGGCCGAAGGCAGCGCCGAACAATCTTCGTCGCTACAAGAAACGTCTTCAACTTTGGAGGAATCGGCTTCGATGGTCCAACAAAACACCGAGAATACTAAACAGGCGGCATTGCTATCCGAAGAAGTTAAAGCGGTTTCAGATCAAGGCAACTTGCAAATGCAGGAAATGACGGAGTCAATGAATGAGATCAAGAAATCCAGCGACCAAATATCTAAGATTATCAAAGTAATTGATGACATTGCGTTTCAAACAAATATTCTCGCTTTAAATGCCGCAGTAGAAGCGGCCCGGGCAGGCGAAGCCGGTATGGGATTCGCGGTAGTCGCCGAGGAAGTGCGTAATTTGGCCCAGCGGAGCGCTCAGGCGGCCAAGGATACCGCCGGAATGATTGAGAATAATATCGAACTTTCGGAAAAGGGAGTTTACATCACTCAAAATATCCGTGAAACTTTAAGTGAGATTACTATTCAAGCTAAAAAAATGAGCAATTTAATGTCGGAGATTGCCGCTTCCAGCCAGGAACAATCCCAGGGTATTTCGCAGATTAATAAAGCGTTGGTCCAAATGGAGACAGTAGTCCAACAGAATGCTTCAACTGCCGAAGAAAGCGCCTCCGCTTCCGAGGAATTAAGCGCCCAGGCCCGGAACTTGAAAGAAATGGTCCAGCAGTTGGTGATTTTAGTTCATGGAAAGATTGACCAAAAATACGAAAGCCTTTTAAGGGAGAATCACTCTAGTCATCAAAACAAACAGTCTCACTCGGTTTATCAATCAGTAGAAACCAATCGAAACGTATCACATTTACGGGCCCCCGGAGCACAATTACCCGATAAAAGGACCAAATTGGTATCGCCGGAAGAAGTAATACCATTGGAGAAGGATAACAAAAACTTTTAATAAGGGATAGATTATCAAAATTTAAATGGAAAAATAAATAGATACCGCTTTAATTGTAAGCAATTATAGAAAAAGGCCAACATTATGGAAATCTCACTTTTCAATCTATTTTTTGCGGTTTTTAACAGATTTCAACCAAATCAAGGGTTATCATTGGACAAAGTAGGTGGAGTCGCCATCGAACAGGTAAAAAATTTTTATCTCCATCCCGGGTTTATCTTTGTTAGCCAGGATCCGCACTTCATTCATACCGTACTCGGTTCCTGCGTATCGGTTTGTTTATGGGACAGTGTCAATCGTTTCGGCGGGATGAACCATTATATCTACAACACATGTAATAATGAGGAACGAAACGGTAGATACGGCGAGGTATCCCTTCCCCATATGTTGCAATTGATGTTGGATATGGGTTCAAAGAAGACGAATCTTAGAGCCCATTTAATTGGGGGTGCCAGGAATGTTCAATTGAATTCACTGGTTGGTGATGGAAACGTGGAGCTCGCCGAAATATGGCTTAAAAAGAACCGGATTCAGGTAGTAACAAAAGACGTAGGGGGAGAACATGGTCGAAAGGTTGTTTTTCATAATCAGAGCGGGGAAGTTTACATATACCGGGTGGAGCAGATTCGAAACAATGATTGGTTTAGATAATCATTAAAGAGATAACATTTGACAGGTATCAGTTTCGGGAACAACGACTCATAACAAAAGATTCATCAGTCTTTTAAAAAAACCAGAAGGAACAGCTATGGAGAAAATGACAGAGAATCAATTTGAAAAATATCGTACTTTGATTTATCAAAACTTCGGAATACATTTCTCTCCTCAAAAAAAGGAGATTGTCATCACTAAAGTTGACAAGTTGATGAGGAAATATAACCTAGCTTCATACGACGAGTATTACCAACTCCTTACCAAAGGGGCCAACGGAGAATACTGGGCTGAGTTCGCCGATGAGATTACCATTCATCAGACCAACTTTTTCCGGGAGAACAACCATTTTGAGTTCATCAGGACCCAATTGAGGTTCATCTTGGAGAATAATCCGAGGATAATGGAGCAAAACGAAATCAGGGTTTGGAGCGCTGGGTGTTCTACCGGCGAAGAACCCTATACCTTGGCTATGGTCTTCAAAGAATGGCTGCCTTCGGAGGTTAATATCCGGGTTCTGGCCACCGATGTCAGCGGTCGATCGGTAGCTACGGCCCAAAGAGGGGTTTATCCGGCCACGATCAAGAAAGATATGGACCCGTATTTTTTGATGGAATACTTCATCCATGATGGTGAGCACTATCAAGTGAAAACGGAAATAAAAGATTTGGTAACCTTCAGACTCTTTAATTTGATGGAACCGTTTCCCTTTAAAAATAACTTTGATATCATCTTTTGCCGTAATGTAATGATTTACTTCGATGCCCCGGTCCAACAGGAGTTAGTCAAGAAGTTTCATGATTATTTGACCAAGGGCGGGTTATTATTCATCGGGCATTCGGAAAGCTTGATTAATAAACAGTATACATTTAAATACATTCAACCGACTGTCTATCAAAAAGAAAAATAACAATTTTACAGTAGGATGTGATAATCGTGGAATCGAAAATCAAGGTTTTAATTGTTGACGATTCGGAACTGGTTTGCAATATTTTTTCTAAGGAGTTAAATAAAGATCCCGAACTGGAAGTGGTGGGGACAGCTCCGGACCCGATTATCGCCCGGGATTTGATCACGAAATCGAAGCCGGATGTTTTATTACTCGATATTGAAATGCCGAAGATGGATGGGCTTACCTTCTTGGAACAGTTGATGGAATATTATCCAATACCGGTAATCATTGTCAGTTCCATCGCTAAGGAAGGGAGCGCCGCTGCTCTGCGCGCAACGGAGCTTGGGGCGGCCGAAGTAATTGCTAAACCGGGGCCATCTTATTCGGTCAAGGAAATGACAGAACAGCTCATTGAAAAAGTCAAGGCCGTCTTTAGGATAAAAAACCTAAAACCTCGGAGTCCCCTTGGGCCTTCTAGTCCGCTAGAGATTAAAGATAAGAGATTGTTGCAAAGTTCCGGGAAAATTGTTGCGCTTGGGGCTTCTACCGGCGGGATTGAAGCAATCACCTCAATCTTGTCAAAACTACCGGTAGAAATGCCGCCGATTTTAGTTGTGCAACACATGCCGCCTCACTTTACCAAAATTTTTGCGGATCGGCTCAATAGCATCTGCGCTTTAGAGGTAAAGGAAGCGGATGATAAGGAGGTCCTTACTACCGGTAAAGTCTTAATAGCACCGGGGAATAAGCACATGGTCCTCAAAAAGAACCAGTACGGTTATTATGTGGAGGTTAAAGCAGGTCCGCTGGTGCTACATCAACGCCCTTCAATCGAAGTGTTGTTCCGTTCGATTGCGCTTTATGCGGGGAAAGAATCGATGGGTGTTGTTTTGACCGGGGCTGGAAAAGATGGCGCCGAAGGGTTATTGGATATGAAAAATGCCGGAGCTCTGACAATAGGTCAGGATGAAGCCAGTAGTCTCGTTTATGGTATCGCTAAGGAAGCGACGGCGATAGGAGCGGTTTCCAAGTTGGTTGCTTTGGATGACATACCTCAAGTAATAGTCGATACTTTGGAAGGAATGGGATAAAATATGGTGTTAATTAATTTATAGAATAGGTAGTAATTATGAGTAAGATAATTAAAGTATTGATAGTTGATGATTCGGCTATGGTTCGAAAGGTACTAACCAAAGAACTTTCTAAAGATCCTGAAATTGAGGTGGTTGGTACCGCTCCGGATCCTTATATCGGTAGGAACAAAATCGTTTTTTTGCAACCGGATGTCCTAATACTCGATATTGAGATGCCGAAGATGGACGGATTGACTTTTCTTGAAAAATTAATGAAATATTACCCGATGCCGGTGATTATCGTCAGTTCTTTGGCCAAGGAAGGATGCGATGTAGCCCTGAAAGCTCTGGAATTGGGCGCTGTGGAAGTAATTGCCAAACCAGGGGCAGCTTATACGGTACAAGATTTGAGTGAGCAATTAATCGAAAAAGTGAAAGCTGCTGCCGAAATTAAAAGATTTGAGAGATTGGTTCATAAAAGGGAGTCTCAAATAACCAGGACCGGTAAAAATTTGGTCTTTAAAACAACCAACAAAATTGTGGCCATTGGGGCTTCAACCGGGGGCACCGAGGCCATTAAAGAGATTTTAACCGGACTTCCGGTGGAGATTCCACCTGTCTTAGTCGTCCAGCATATGCCGGAGCATTTTACCAGAGCTTTTGCAGAACGGTTAAACTCTCTTTGTAAGTTTGAAGTAAAAGAAGCGGAAGACGGGGAGCTCGCTTCACCTGGGAAGGTATTAATCGCTCCCGGTAACCGTCATATGGTTTTAAAACGAAGCGGTGCTCAGTTTTATGTAGAGATTAAAAACGGGCCGCTGGTTTACCATCAGCGCCCTTCGGTAGAAGTGCTGTTTTCATCGGTAGCCCAATCAGCCGGCTCTAATGCTATTGGAGCGCTATTGACAGGAATGGGGAAAGATGGGGCTAATGGATTGCTGGAGATGAAGAATGCTGGAGCTTTTACCATTGCCCAGGATGAGGAGAGTTCGGTTGTTTACGGTATGCCGAAGGAGGCCGCAGAGATTGGAGCAGCTGCAAATATTGTTTCGCTTCAAGATATACCCAATATAATCATGAAGAATTTATGAACTTAACCATACCTATTTAATAAGGAGGGAATGATTTTGGAGTATAAATTTTTAAGTAAATTATCTTTGTGGCAAAAGTTTGCGGTTTCGTTGTTTTTTTATTCTTTTCTATTATTAATTACAACATTATATATAAGCTATATAGGTGATAATAATAACGCATCTAAAGATTTAAAGACCAAGGCTGAAGTAATGGTCAATATTGCAGCTCTGGCTTCCAGTGAACCGCTATGGAATTATAATTTGGACGCCTCTATCGCAAATGGAGAATCCTTATTAAAAGACGGCGAAATTTGTTTAGTGGAAATAACCGATTCAGATGGTAATATTGTCTATCAAAAATCCAAAGATGCTAAACTTACTGCGGATATGAGTATAGTTGAGAAGGAAATCCTAAGAGAAGATAAGAACATTGGCCGGGTTAAATTGGGGGTTACCAAATATTATCGTAAAGAATCTTTATTTAAAGGATTAGTTAATAATATTATTTTAAGTACTTTGATTGCAATAATAATCGGAATAATAATAACTTATTTTACTACGCGTAGCATTACTAAACCCATAAATAAAATAGTAACATCTTTAAGTGAAGGCGCTGATCAAACAGCCATCGCTTCCAACCAACTGGCAGACGCTAGCCAGCAATTATCCGACGGTAGCGCCAAACAGGCCAGTTCCATTGAAGAAACTTCTTCAACACTTCAAGAAACAGCAACTATGATCCAACAGAATAATACCAATATTAAACAAGCCACCCTATTGTCCGAGCAAACTAAGGAAGCTGCCGAAAAAGGCAACTTTGAAATGAATGAGATGTTTAATGCAATTAATGAAGTAAAGAAATCCAGTGATCAGATCGGTAAGATAATAAAAGTTATTGACGATATTGCATTCCAGACCAACATATTGGCTTTAAACGCTGCAGTTGAGGCGGCTCGAGCCGGAGAAGCAGGGATGGGTTTCGCTGTTGTCGCCGAAGAAGTACGCAATCTAGCCCAAAGGAGCGCACAAGCAGCCAAAGATACTACCAGAATGATAGAGTCCAACATTGGGCTTTCCGCCAACGGGGTTACGGTAACGGAAAGGGTAAGAGATGCCCTGAAAGAAATCACTACTCATGTTAAAAAGGTTAGTGAGTTAATGGGTGAAATTGCTGCAGCAAGTCAAGAACAAGCCCAGGGAATAGGACAAGTAAACAAAGCAATTGTGCAAGTAGAAACGGTGATACAACAGAATGCATCCAATGCTGAAGAAAGTGCCGCTACTTCAGGAGAACTCAGTAATCAGGCTCAAAATTTGCGAAGAGTTATTCAAGAGCTATCGCAATTAGTGAATGGAAAAGCGCTTATAAAACTCGAACAAGGGATAGGCGTTCATCAACATCAAAAAGTCACCCAAAACAATAATTCTCTAAGTGAGAATAATGGATTTAAGACAAAGGTAATTTCTCCGGAAGAAGTAATTCTTTTGAATAAAGATGATCAGTTCTGATTGTTTAAATTATATACCAATTTGAATTTTATGGGTTATCAGCTTTAATTGCTTAAAATTAAACTAAAGAAAGGGGGTTTTTTCAACCATCATCGAAATAAAAACATTGTTCAAGCAATCTATTTATAATTATATTTTGAGGGGGATTATCATGAAAAAAATAGTTTTTTTACTCATCTTGTTCCTATCTCTTTTTACGGGGTTTTACCCAATTATTGGCCTTGGAACCACAAGTTCGCATGTAAACGCTGAAACAGGTCTTAAAGAAGTTAAAATTAGTTTTTTCAATGTTCCGCCTCATATTTATTTAGATGAAAAAACCGGTCAAATGAAAGGGGCTGCCTATGAATTACTGGAGAATTATTTGGCCCCGGCGATGAAAGTTAAATTTGTATGGGATAGTGAACCAACAGCGATTCCAAGGCAAGTAGCTCTTTTAGAGACGAACGTTGAATATGCTTCAGCCTTACTAATATATTCACCAGAGCGCGCCCAAAAACTAATCTTCCCCGATGTACTTTATGCAACCGGGAAAACAGCCTTGGCCTTATTAAAAAGTAATAAACTTGAGAAAATAACCAAAATAGAAGATATCACGGGGCTGACTCTTGGTTATGCCAATAATGCAATTATATCGCCATTTGTGAAAAATGATAAAATAAAATTTGATTTAATTAGCACACCTAATTTCAATGAAGTCAACTTTAAAAAAATGTTAGCCAACAGAATTGATGCTGTTTATGCTCCCGACAAGGCAAGTTTGTTATTTATTACCAAACAGATGAATTTGGAGGATCAAATAAAAGTTTTGGATCTTCCTGAAAAACCTGCATTATATTCTGCTGTATTTAGCCAGAGTCTAAAAGATGTGGGAGAAAGATATAATAAAGCTATTAAAGAATTAAACGGACAGCAATTATACATTAAACTACTTGGCAAATATATCGATACATCCAAATTATAAAGTTTTTTACTTTATACAATGAATTAATATGAGAAAAGGGGCCGTCTACTATGATAGCCCCTTTTTGGTATTTAAAGCTTGTCCGATTTATATTCAAAGACGAGTGTATTATATTAATAAGAAATACTTTCTTTATTTGTATTTTCCATGCCTAACAACCGGCTTAACGCAGCCGTCGCCAATTCCACCTTGCCATATTCCTTGATTTTTTCCATATCCCTTGCTAAAAGAGCTTGGCCGAAGTCTACGGTGATTCCCAGATAATCGGAGAGTACCTGCGCCAAACGTTCCTGGCTTAAAGTGTCAAGATAATTCCAGTCTTGTACCATGATACTTTCCGCTTCGGCGGGGGTTAGCCCCATATCAACCAGACGGTTGTATAAGCTGCCTTTCAAGGTATCTTTGACGGATTCCCAATCACCGGTCATGATTGCGGCGATTTGGTCCCGATCCAGACGACCTTTCATCATAGTGCTGATCCTGGATAATAGGTCATTTTTGGTGATTTGGCCAAAAGCTTTTAAGAATTTTACGTCTCCGGAGGGCAGTGAAATAGCAGTTACTTCATCCCCGTTTATAAGGTCATCCACTGGAGCGGTACTATTATTACGAATTAGAATGGTTTCCGGAGTTAACAAGACCATCAACGGGTCTTTACCCGATCCTCTTTGAATATTCATTAAACCGCTACCGGAATCAATCTGGCTGATTTTACCCTTTGAGACTTCCAAACCGTTTAAGGCTTGAATCATCCAAGCTGCCTCAGCTCTAGTGACCGATTGATCGGGATGAAACTGGGTTTTGTATTCCGGTGGAAGCAATCCGAACTTGTTGCTAATCTCAATATAACGGAAAGCCCAATGATCATTTGGAACATCTATAAAGCTGGCAGACCAATCTTGACCGAACTTTTCTTCCGGTTTGGCCAGGTTAAGAATTCGAGCTATAAATGTGGTTAATTGAGCGCGATTAACAGTTCTTTCAGGCTGAAAATTCCCATCGTCGAAACTATTCATTACTTTTTGTTCGGCCAAAGCGTTCATATATGAAGCCGCCCAATGTCCCTCGATATCAGGGAATTTACTTCCGTTTACCGGTTGATAATCCATTGCTTTACTGATTATTTTAGCTAATTCAGCCCGGGTAACAGCTTGATCAGGCTTGAAAGTCCCGTCCGGGTATCCGCTAATAACCTCCCGATCCGCTAAATTTTGAATCGGTTTGGCTGCCCAATGGTTTTGAATATCGGAAACAGCTGCGCCGGCATAAACCTGAGCGCTGAAGAACAGAGAGATGCTCAAGGAAACCATCAGCATTAAATAAAACTTTTTCTCTTTAATCAACATTTTAATTTCTCCTTTCGTCCGTAAAGACGTTTATCGATAACTTAACGTAATAAACAACAGATACTTTACATAAGATTATTCAGAGTTATTCGCGTTCTAGCTGGTAGTTCCTTTGAGTAATTGATGGTAAGACTGGTTACCCGGAACGCTTTTGGAACTTACCGGCTAAAAGTTCTAACGATGATGAAGAGTATTTCTAAATATTTAGTCTAATTTAATGAATTAAACGAAGGTTCTACTTGAAGATTGCAGGTTAGTTTTTGGAGTTGTTGAGGATTACTGGGAAGAATGGGAAATATACGTTTGTAGTGTTTTGTGTAATCAATTTTTTATTTCAATATAAAAATAAAAAAAGGCCGCCTCATTAGAGAGGAAGCCGTAGATTATTGACTTTCAAGTTTTCGTAGGGACTCCTTTTTTTGTTCCAATTTTTCCTTATAAAACTTAAGCCGCTGGTACCAGTGAGAGATCAGAAAGAAACTCAGCGCTTCGGAAATTATCAAGGCCAAAAACCATTCTGTTTGGATGAATTGTTGATAAGTTCGAACTCCAAAAACAATTGCCCCTATAATATTCATGAGTGCCACTACTACGAAATTTGAAATAAAACCGATTAACGGTTTTTGAGTTAATTTTAAAAAGATTTGGAAAACAAAAAAGAGAGAAACTGTCCCGATTATAGCTCCAACGGCCATGGAAAATAACATGTTGGATAAAAAACTCAAGGGGTGATCTACAATTATATTAATTAATTGATGATATGAAATCTGCCATCCCCAGGTTAATAAAGCAAAAATAAATACACTCAAGCCGATCAAACTTGACCAAAATGCGTTCCAGATGTAAAATTTGTGTTTGTTCATAATTAACCTCTACATACCTAAAAAATCTTTCAAACTCTTTACATAATTTCGGGATACTTCAATTTCCTTTTTTCCATCAATAAACCGAAGTATTAAACGTCTGCCAAACCAGGGAATAATCTCATTGACATTGTCAATATTAACTATATAGGATTTTCCTACTCTTAAAAAGCGGTTCTGCGGAAGCCGTGCTTCAAGCTCGTATAACTTTTCCTTAATCCGATATTCCCGGGGCGAATCAAGAGTTGCGCCCGCCGCAATACAATAGACATAATTGCCTCTGGCTTCAAAGTAATAAATGTGCGGATAGGCAATAATTTGATAAGAGTCATCATTCGATCTGCCAATGATTGTGTTTGGGCTGTCGTCACTGACTCGAGTTAATTTATCCAACAATTCAATGAGATGTCCTAGGTTATCCAACTCGAAAATGATTGCGATCTTACCTTTGGGAACATCGCAACCCGCTTCGACAATACATACGCCGGACTCCTCCTCGATTTTTATATTCCGTGCTGAAAGCAACTCCTGAAGGATTCCACGGACATTATGTGTACAGTTCACACTGATTTTCATTATATACTCGCAATCATAAAATGATACATTTATAATTATATAGAATTTTATGAATCGAGTAAATCCAAAATTATGTAAGAATCATCTTTGACGTTTTTAGAAATATAATTATGAATGAGATATCTTATTAAAAAGCCTCCATAAAGTTAATATAAGTATAGACTCCGTCTTCGCTTAACCCAATATCGAAACGGAGGTTAATTTTTTGGTTGGGATCAATCCGAAACCTTAATCCAAATCCTCCGGCTGCTTTGATATTATCTGAGTTAAATTTGTCGATTTCAGGAGCAACTTCTCCCAAACCGGCAAAGGCGACACCGCTGAGACGGGTAATAATCGGAAAACGATATTCGCCTTGAAATACGGCGCAATTATTATCACGAAAACGGCCGTCCATATACCCACGCATTAGTCCTCCTAGAGAAGGCATCATTTCAAAGGGTACTTCGCCGTCACTCAATTCTAAAGTAGTCATTAAAGCAAAAGTTCCGGTTTCACGGAACGGCCAAAACCGCCGATAGTTCGTTATTAATTGGGAAAAATCTTCGTCACTACCCCAGCTTTTACGATAACCAGTTACCTGGACATCGAACAATGACCCGTGTTGGGGTAAAAAACCGTCATCGCGGGTATCACGTATCAGCTTAAACCCGCCTCCTGAAACTATTACGCCGTCAGATCCGTTTATATCGCCCGTAGTCAGTAATCCGCCCGCTTCCCGATCTTCGACATCGAAATGGCAATATGCCAATGTTGGTCCAAAATAAATATTTGGAGAAATTTTCAAAAGAAAACTACCTTGAAATGATTTGGAGATGAGAGTGAACTCCTCTTCCAGATCTTCGATATCCTTTTTGTTATCAGTACCAATTCCATAAAAATAGCTTGGAAAATCAACATAACCGGTATCGACTGTCAACAAGTACCGGTCATCCTGAAAATACTTATTAACACCAAGATTTAAAATTAATTGCTCCTTTTCAGTATAGATCAGGATCCCGGTTAGTGAATCCATGTTCACTTGATTGGCGGGATTAGGATAGCGGTACGCCATAAAATAACCGCCAACCGCGAACCCCGTCTCCGGAGATTGTGATAATATTGGAAATCCAAAGAAATGTGTTTGGGAATCGACTGAATCAGTAGCTGAAGTATCATCGGCAGCAAAAAGTATACCTTGACCAAGAAAGAGTAAAAACATACTGAAAAAAATTACTTTAAACAATCGCATTCATAATCACTCCAATTTAAGATTTTATTGAAGAATTTAATTATAATCCAAAACTTTAATTTTGAATTGATTATCGTTTTATTCTGTTCTTAAATTATGGTAAGAGGGACAAATGTAGGGGCAAACCGGTCTTCAAATTGACTTTAATAAAATACTTGCCTAGAGTATAATTGAACTTAAGAAGATGAGGAGTAGTCTAATGTTAGGTCCTTAACTACAATAGATTTTTTTGACGGAGGGCTTTAAAAATGAACTGTTATAACGTACGGATGCATCTTGAAAAGATGGTGACCGGAGAGATCAGCAGTCTTTTAGCCCGTCAGTTACAAGAACATCTTCGAACCTGTCCCGGCTGTCGTGAGGAATACCAAGAAATGAAACGGGCGCTTGAGATGTTTGAGCAGGAATCACAGACTACAGCCAATATACATTTTAGTCCTGTTTGGCGGCAGAGGGTCCGGCAAGAAGCTTTAAAAAATGAAGCCGGACGGCGTTCCTTTTTTTCGATTTTTAAAACCAATACTCTGGTTCCCGCTCTGGGAGTATTGGCGATTTTAGTGGTTTTCGGGGTGTTCAATGTTTATCACCGTTTTACCCCCAGGGTTACAATCGAACCTCTAATAAAAGAGTACAGTCCGGCTATGTCTTCAACGATCGGTATTCCTTTGGTCGCAAAGTTCACCGGCGATAGAACAACAAAAGATATAACCTATCATTGGGTCGCGGAGTACGGCCGGTTCCTAAGTTGGGACGGTACAGTCACCGAGTTGGGAGCAGATATCTTGACACAGAAGAATGAAATTTATTGGAGTATTGATCCAAAAGAAAAAAGGACAGTCTCAAGTTTCAACATTTATTTGCAAGTTGAAGCTTCTAGGACTGGTAATATGATAGCCCAAGCTATGCTCAAGCTGGAGATGGATGAGGATGGTTTTTTTCTGGTGAGAAACTAAATTTCAAAAGTGTTTAAAATTACTATCAAACTATAAATGAAAAATACTTGATGTATGCGGGATGTTAGGATTGGCGATTAACGGTAAATGATGTATACTATTGGTTGAAAAAATACGACAGGGAGGTAAAACATGAATCGACCAATTAAGATTATGCCATGTCTTGATATGCAGAACGGACGGGTCGTCAAGGGTGTCCACTTTGTGGATATTCGGGATGCGGGTGATCCGGTCCAATGTGCGCAGGCATATTGCGATAAAGGCGCGGATGAATTGGCGATGCTCGATATTACGGCCACGGTTGAAGGAAGAGCCACTATGCTTGATGTGGTAAAGAAGGTCGCTGAGGTCACAACCATCCCCTTTACAGTTGGCGGCGGAATCTCCGATCTGAAATCAGCCGAAGCTGTGCTGAATGCGGGAGCGAATAAGATCTCCGTTAGCAGCGCCGCCTTTAGGAAACCGGAACTGATTCCGGAGCTCGTCAAAGAATTTGGCGCTGATAAAGTGACGGTGGCTATTGATGTAGATCGGAACGCCGCCATGCCTTCAGGATATGAAGTTTATATCAATGGCGGACGGACCGCCACCGGAGCGGACGCCGTAGAATGGGCCAAACGAGTTGACGGTTATGGCGTTCCGGTTATTCTGCCTACCAGCAAGGCCGGTGACGGTTCGCGTAGTGGTTATGATTTACCGGTGATCAAAGCCATTAAGGAAGTTGTTTCGGCTGAAGTGGTAGCTTCGGGCGGCGCGGGAAGATTGGAGCATTTTTATGAGGCCGCACAGTCGGGCGCTACGATTCTGCTGGCCGCTTCCATATTCCATTTCGGCGTTATTGAGATTAAGGTATTAAAAGAATATCTCCGTGGCCGAGGGATTAAGGTCACTTAACTAACCCAAACCGCGTCGTAATTGAGTTGGTTACTAGGGCTGTTCCGGGTTTCTTAACTGCTCGCTATTCCCTTTAATCAATCCTCGGTTGAGTACTTCCCATAAATAAAGGGAGGCTACCGTCCGGTATGGGACCCATTTTTTCGCATACATACACATGGTCCTCTCGGCCGGGGGTTTTTTAAGTCCGTAAAGCCACTCAATTGATCTTTTTAATCCTAAATCCCCGAGGGAAAGCACATCCGGTCTGCCAAGGGAGAAAATCAGAAACATCTCCGCCGTCCATCTCCCGATACCTTTGACCTTAACCAGCCGATCGATTATTTCGTTGTCCGGCAGCGATACGAACCTGTTTAAATCGATTTCTCCGTTTAAGACCCTTTGGGAGAGGTCTTTGATGTAACTAATTTTTTTCCCGGATAAGCCGATTTTTTTAAGCTCGCCATCGTCGAGACAAGCTATTACCTGTGGCGTAACCTCGCCGCAAAGAGTTTCGGTCCTTTGCCAGATGGTCCGGGCCACTACTACCGAAAGCTGTTGGCCGATGATTGATCTTACTAAAGAGGGAAAGTAATCGGTCCGTAGATTTAGTTCGTAGTTGCCGATTTTCTTGATCAATAATGCCATCCTCGGATCGGAGGAGCATAGTGTTTGAAGAATGTCGTCTCCGATTTTGAACTCCAGTTTCTCCATAGATGCCTCTTTCGATAGGGATTATAATATATATTATTGGTGTTAATTACGTAATAATCCTTCTACGGGTTTATACTTATGAAGGGTCATTAAAACTGAGGTCCTGAAGATAATTCGGAGCGCTTTGCGGGCGCTCCGAAATCGGATGGATCTTTTTGATTATCCGGCGGTTATTTTTCGCCTCACCCCTTTTGATACTTTGGATGGTTGATTTTACTTGGTTGCCGTTCCCCTCTCCATGATAAATGAGGGTTTTTTGGTTGTTTGGAGAGGGGAAAGATGGCAGATTCAAGTTTTAAGTTTGAATGATTATGTTATAATACGGATTTTATTTTAGCGGTGACTGCGGCTATATCGTTAAGTTCCTCATTGGCTATTCTCATGACTTTAATACCAAGTTGATTGATGAGAAATGTTCGATATTCATCGTATTCTCTTTGGTTTTCATGGATTTTCCCATCTACTTCGATTACCAGCTTTTTTTGATAACAATAGAAATCAGCAATAAAATATCGAATCCTACCTTGACAAATCACTTTGATGGGATGCTGGCGGCGAAATTTTTGGCCGTTAATTTGTCGATTACGGAGTATTTGCCATAAGGCTATTTCACTTGGGGTTGGATTTTTTCTGAATTCGCGGACGCGATCGGTGATCATCGCCTCACCCCTTTCGATACTTTGAGTAGTTGATTTTACTTGATTGCCGTTCCCCTCTCCATGATAAATGAGCGTGTTTTGGTTGTTTGGAGAGGGGAAAGATGTTAGATGCAGGTTTTAGCTTGTTATCTTTAAAATGCTTTTTGAAAAAGTATATTATCGAAATGAAACCAAACTGACCCCTCTCCTGAACAATCGAAAACGGCAGCGGGTCAAGGAGAGGGGCGATTAAGAAACGATAATCGAGTTGCCACCGGACGGGGTGAGGCGATATGCGGCGTGGCAATGGATACCCGGGTGATTGGTATAATTCGGCGAATGCCAAAAATACCCTTTTCAATTTAGTAATTTTCTGTAATTTTTTTATAGATTTTACATTTGGGCTGGTGGGGGTGGGGTTTGGGCTGAGTAGCATTGTTTCCAGCTCATAGACGTGTTCCAAATCCGGATACGCCGGGTTGAGACTCCGGGCCAGATTCCAACATTGCCAGGATTTAATCATCCGCGATAAACCGTAATACAAATCGGCCAGGTCATTATAAACGCTGATTAGATAAGGGTTACATTTTAATCCCCGGAAATATAGCTTCTCAACCGTGGAAAAATAGTGTTCCCGTAAGATACCGGCTTTAATCACATCTATGATATAGCCTCTCTCTAGTCCATTTTTTTTTATTTTGTCCAAAAAGGGGAGCCCTTTTTCCCTGCGGTATAACGCATTGGCGAATAAACCCATTTGATCGTCGGTTTTGGTATGGGCCAAAATTTTTCTTTAGCTATGATGGGTGATTTGGTAGGTGGATTGATTTTTTGGAATTGGAAGGGAGATTTATATTTAGGAGAGAAATAAGAGTTGTGAGGTTTGGGCTATTTTTGTAGCTTATATCGATTATATATAGGTCAAGCTTGTCTAAGCTAAGATGTTCTATGTTTATGGAGAATTTTGATGGAGGTGAAGTTGTTGTCTCAGTCAATAATAATCATTTTTATACTAGTACTAATTATTGTTTTGCTATGTTTTGGTTTATCCGGATTTATTAACTCACCCGGGCGTGATGAATCAGGGAGCAATTACATTCATTTCAACGATTATACCGCTTTGGCTTTCAAAGATAAACTTTGGATTTATGGCGGTTATTTTTCCATTACTTATGGCGGAGGCTGGGGGCCGGACAAAGTAAGCGTTCGTTACTCTTTTCATACGAAAAGTTCTTTAGATGGTTTATATTGGGAAACATTAAATTCTGCTCCGTGGTCGCCCCGATGCGCCCATGTGACTTTGGAATTTAAAGGTAAAGTATGGTTGATGGGCGGATATAAAACATCCGGAGATCAAGAAAGGCATTATCAAAACGATGTTTGGAATTCTACGGATGGGGAGCATTGGAAGCCGGTCACTGAAAAGGCGGGCTGGGAACCTCGGGCTTATCAAACCGGTGTTGTCTTTCGGGATCAAATTTGGCTTTTCGGCGGTCACGACCGCAAGACCGAATATATTGATGTTTGGCGTTCCAAAGATGGTTCCGTTTGGGAAAAGGTCAGTGACAGCGGTCCGGGATTTTTGAACCAGGTTCGTCCTACTAATGTGAAAGCGATTGTCTTTAATAATCAAATTTGGGTAAAAGAACAATTTGAAGATTGTTTTTGGTGCTCCGATGACGGGTTAAAGTGGAAAAAAATCATACCTGTTCACCATAATGCGCGTTTCGACGACGAGCAGTTCGCGCTAGCGGTTTATATGGATAAATTTTGGTATATCCATAGAGGCGGAACTTGGTCTTCTTCCGATGGGATAAATTGGAACAAGACGGGGTATAACAGAGACGAGATAAATTGGCAAATTAATTCCTGTGTTTTTAAAGACCGGCTTTGGATTTTAGGAAATAAGGTATTTACGATTGATAAAGAAACTAAAAAGATGTTTAAGGAAGACTGCTTCTATACAATCGACGGTAGCTTTTGGAATCATCCTTTCGCCCGAAAACAGTCTACCGCCGGTTGGGAACAGTTAGACGACAATATATCGGGAATTATATATGAAAATAAGATCTGGCTTTTCACCGTGGGTATCTGGCAAACCATAAACGGTCGTAATTGGCGATTGGTATCGGATGAGTCTGTTTTTAGATATTCTTGTTTTGTCTTTAATAATAAAATTTGGCAGCTTCGCGGCAAAGAAGAAGGGATTTATTCGACCACAAATGGTATCGAATGGCGGAAAGAGGCCGATCATAGTTTTGAAAATGTTGAATATGGAAAAGCGGTTCTTTTTAACAATCAAATCTATTTTATTGAATACCAAGATTATGTTTCGGATAAAGATCGATTTGTTGATGACAATAATACCTCCTGGAGATCCGTATGTCGCGTTTGGCGTTCCATAGATGGAGTTCATTGGAAAATGATTAAGAAAAATCCATGGGTGCCACGACAGGGTTTTAGTTTGAATGTTTTTAACGGTATGTTGTGGCTGATAGGCGGGACGGGATCTGAAATTATAAGCGATAAAAAATCAACTTGGTCTAGACACCATGATTTTAATGATGTTTGGCATTCTGCGGACGGTGTAAACTGGATCAAAGTTAATGCTCCAATTCCCTGGCAAGGTAGAAGCTATCATTCTTCTATAGTTTTCAATGATAAACTCTGGATAATCGGGGGAGCAGTAGATGCGCAAACAGGAAGCCGGGATATTCTCTGTGATGTCTGGTATACCGAAGATGGCTCTCATTGGAACAGGGTTACCGATTCGGTAGTATTGGAAACTTATTCCGGAAATCTAGGTATGGAATTTCAATCCAAAATGTGGCTTATCGGTTGGGGGAGAGCCTTGTGGTCGACCGATGGAGTTAATTGGACCGATGCTACTTATATAAAAAAACCATGCGCTGAAATTTATGAAAAATAATTAATTTATGTAGGAGATTATAAAAGGTATATGGTTCCATAGAATGAGGTGAAAAAATGATAGATGTAAACAAACCGTTGACGAATCTAGAATTAGTTAAGATAATGAATGATTTTTTGAACGAAAAAAATGCTGAAAATGAAGTTGTCTTAATTGAAAAAATTACCCAGGCTCATTTTCTGACACCTATTATAATAGAGGGCGAGATAGAAAATGGAACAATAAAGGCAGGGACAACTATGAGCTTTAAGATGTTGACCAACAATTCGGGCGACTCTTTTTTTATGGCATTTACTGATTGGGAAGAATTAGGCAAGTGGTCAAAGGAAAGAGAAGAAACTCTTATTTCTACATATGAAGATTTAAAATCAATGGTAGATAATGATACTCAAAGAGTAAAAGGTTTTGTTATAAATCCTTATGGTCAGAATATTGTAATCACCCCCGAATTGATGCAATATTTTTCTCAAAGAAAATCGGAAATAGTAATTAAAAAAGATACCAATGTAATGCTAGGCCAACCAGCTAATTATCCACATGAGATGGTAAAGGCATTATCTAAATTTTTTAATGAAAATAGGGAAGTAGAAAGCGCCTATTTATTTTTAGCTCATATGGAAGGTGAAGCAAAGCCTAATTTGTTATTTATTATTGATTTTACTGGTGAAAAGGCTGCTATATTTCCCCGAGTCGCCGCTATTGCACAAAGTTATTTAGGCAAGGATGAATATATTGATTTAATTCCTTTAAATACTGATTTTGGTAAGAATGCTACGAAAAACGCTACTCCGTTTTATAAGAGAAAAAAATGGAGCCTTTTTTAGTATTAAGTTTCTCCCGAGGAATTTTCGAATTGCTTGGCTTAATCAAAAGATTTCTCTGGTGAAATTTCCAAATTCCTTTGGCTGAATTTGGGACGGTGGGGTGACGGCCGGAAAAGATAACCGTCCACGTCAATCTCCTCTGCGTTTAAAAAAATCCTCTAAGTGTTATCTATCCTTGTCGGGATAGAGACCGGGCGCGCGCATATTGTCGGTGCTGAACTGTCTCGCTTCATCAATGGCAGCGAGCTGAGCGAGAAAACTCTTGTGGCTTCTACATCCGGGCACACTATGATTTGTGACCTCCTCATAAGAGACTTAGAGACACGTAGAAAGCTCTTTTGGTAGCATCCCGCCATAGCGCGTTATACTTCGACCGGATCGTCGGGGTGCGCTTTGTTCCATGGGGCGATGATCTCGGCTTGGCTCTTGCCGATATTGGCAGAGTTGATCCATTTACCGCGAAAATCGGAGTTGATCTCCCGGCTCAGCTCGGGGTTGACGCGGACGTTAATATCGATGGGCCGATAATGGGTATTGTTGGGTAAGTGGACGATGCGCCCGGTTTTGAGCGCGGCCTTGATCACCATGTCCAATTCGGACAGGACCGCCAGTACGCTGCCGCGGCTTTGGTTAGTGGCGGCGACGATGTATTCGATCAGTTCGTCGCTCTTCATTGGGGAGACCGGTTCTAGCTTGGGTCCAAACTTCGCCCAGGCTTGAATTATTTTGGCCATTTTAAAGTCCTCCTTTGAGCCTTTTGATTGTGGCTATTTAGCGATTAAGATTTATTTTTATATTCGGTATAATTTTCCATTTATTTAGAAGGATTCCTTGAAATAATAAAATTTAAACTATAACGGGAATATGGAGAGAAGCCTCGTGCCTAATGCCTATTATTAAATCCGTGGGAAAGCGTCGGGAGGATTAATTCTGGTATTCTGGAGGAAATATTTGTATTCGGGGAGAAATATATGATATAGGGTTTTAAGATAATTAAGGGAAAGTTTAACTATATTATAATCATGCATTGTAAAAACAAAATTAAAATGAGGAAATAAAATGCTCGAAAAAGTCGAACTTGAAGAATTTCGCTGTTTTGAAAGATCTAAAATGCTAATTCGGGATCTAACAATTATAGTTGGGAAAAACAATTCAGGTAAGTCGTCTTTTATTGAAGCTCTAAGAATGATTTCTATGGCTTCGAAAAAATGTATTAATACTAATTATGTTGAAGCCCCTAAATTTCTTGGTTTGCCCTTGGCTCTAAAAGGTTTTAGATTACCTGTTGAACGTTTGAAAATTGATTTGCGAAGCGTGGTTTACTTCTATAAAAATGATATAGCTAAAATTACTGCAACTTTTAAAAATCGAGCTAAAATTGTTGTCTATGTTAATAGGGAGATTGCATTTGCAACCATAATTGATCAAAACGGTAATTTTGTTACTTCAAAGAAAAAGGCAGAGGCACTTAAAATAATTCCAATAAGTATTTTACCACAAATTGGTTTAATTAAAGAAAACGAAAAGAAACTAACCGAAGCTACAATTAATGAAGATATGGATACATACTTATCATCCAGACATTTTCGAAATGAAATGTTAACGTACAAAAATGAATTATTTGGTGAATTTAAAAGGCTTGCGGAAGAAACATGGCCAGGACTTAAGATAGAGGATTTAGAATACAATTTTAGTCGTAGCGACTTTATAAACTTGTTTGTTAAGGATTCAAGTTTTCCGGCGGAAATTGGATTGATGGGTAGTGGAATTCAAATGTGGTTACAAATTATTTGGTTTATTTCCAGATCCCAAGGAAGTGAAACAATTATTCTTGATGAACCGGATGTTTATATGCATCCTGATTTACAATTAAGGATACTAAAACTAGTAAGAACCTTATTTAAGCAAGTAATTATTGCAACACATTCAATTGAAATTATTTCCAATGTATCACCGCGTAATATAGTTACCATAGATAAACATGATAGACAAATGAGATATGCTAATGATTTGGCTGCAGTTCAAAGTATAGTTGATGATATTGGAAGTATATATAATTTATCGCTAACAAAATTAAGTACCGCTAAAAAATGTGTTTTTATTGAGGGGGAAGATATAAAAATATTACAACAGTTTTATAATGTTCTTTATCCTAATGCTATGTCCTCATTAGATATGATACCTTCACTACCACTTGGTGGATTTAAAAGAATAAATGAGGCTTTTGGAGCAGCAAAATTATTTTATGAGAACTCAGGTGGTTATTTTCAATGTTATGCAATTTTAGATAAAGATTATTATATTGAGAGCCAAATAGACGAACAAAAGAAGAAAGCCCTAGAGAATCATTTACTACTACATATTTGGAATAAGAAGGAGTTAGAAAATTATATAATAAAACCTTATGTATTGTTCAAGCTCGTTAAAAATAAGGGAGAAGAGTATTTGAGTTTTATAAAAAAATATGAAACACTTATTGATTCATTTAAGGATATTATAATTGACTCTTATACTACAAAATTCCAAGAAAATGATCGAGGACTTACAGCTGGGACAGCGGCTGCAAAGGCAAGAGAATATGTAAATTCAAAATGGACAAGTTTGGAAGATAAACTTAATATGGTACCGGGGAAAGATTTATTAAGAGCGACTAATAGTTGGATTAAAGAAAATTATAAAGTAAGTTGCTCAATGAGAAGCATCTTTAATATTATGAATCCAGAAGATGTCGATAACGAGGTCCTTGAAATACTTTCCGAGTTAACTGGTTAACACTTAGAACACAATATTCGCTGATGCTGATTAAAGAAATCTATTTTGTGAAGTGAATTAATAAATCGATACATTATTAATGTCCCCAAAATGGGTTTAAATCCCTCGGCTTTTAGCCGAAGCCTTTAGGTAACCCAGATGAATGGTCACTTCTAGCAGAAGAATACTTAGCTAGAGGTGAGAAAGATGGAAGGATATAGAAAGACATCACATGCTACATATAGCTATGGATAACCAAATATTGAAAAGTAGTATTGACAGGGAAAATATCAGAAAGAACCCGAGAACTAATAAGAGGTGTCTGTAAAAATAATGAAGTAGAAATATTAGCCGGACATATTTCCAAAGATCAATGTACACCTCTTAGTATCGATACATCTGGGGAGAGCACTTATGGGCAAGAGGCTATTTTGCCACAACAGTGGTAATGTAACTGATGAAGTCATTATTGAGTACATCAAAAACCAAGCTATAGAAGAGAGGCAGAAGGCCGATAATTTTACGTTAGGGGAGTTTTAAGCTGCTTTCAGCAGCAGACCAAACCTACCGGCTTTAGCCGGTAGTAGTTTAGTTAATTGGTTGTCGAAGATTTAGCCTTAGGCAGGGAGGTAACTAATGGAAATAACAATTCTGGAAAAAGATTTAAAGGGTTTTAATGAAAAAGCCAAGGAAAAATTAATAGAAGCTTCTAAGGAATTTATAAGTGATTTAATAGAGGAATCAAACAGAATTGAATCTGCTCGTAATTCAACAAGCAATGATCCTGAAGTTACTAGTAGTATGGTTAATGATGCTAAGGTATTGATTAGAAGAGGTATATACAAACCTAAAATAAACATTGGTGTAAAGTTATTAAGGGTTGCGGCAGCTGTTTTTCCTTTATTAGTGGGTATATTATATGATTCAACAAGACTTCAAAATAGTGGATATATGCTCTTGTTTATTATTGTTATAACTACTGCAATATTAATTGTTACTATTTCAATAATAAAGGAGTGATAAGAATGAAAAAAGATTTTTTTAATGAAAAATATGAATTAGATAATAATCTTTGGGAGATTGAAAAAAGATACTCAATTCGAAAAAGATATGATACAATTTTAAACCTTTATTCAATTCTTGGTATCATAGTTGCAATATTTGGAGTTATGTATTTTATCCAAATCACTTACAATATTCACCTTACTGATAGCCAGAGAATTTCATTACTGGTTTCAGGTGTTGGAATAGTACTTTCAATTACTTCAAGAATATTATTAATAATTAAACGTGAACAAAGAAAAAATGAAATTGAAAAAATAGAAACGGTACAAGAGTTATCGGAATTTTTATGGAAATGGGCTAAATTTGAAGAGGTCAGTAAAGAAATTCTCCAAAAATATAAAGTGGAATATAATCGCTTTTCTATAAAAGAAATCATTAAAATACTATTACATGAAGGAAAAATCGATCATTTTGATGCATTAATTTTAGAAGAATCAATCCAAATTCGAAATATAGTAGTTCATAAAGGTAAAGTATTACCTAAAAATATGATTTTAAAGTATTACAAAAAAATCGATGATATAATTAATAAAATAAGTAGTAACAATTGATTATAAACCAAAACTCTGATTGTTGGATTGATTAATAAAGGGGAAGATTATCTATGAGATCATAACCAAATAACAAAGGACAAAATGTCTGTTCAGTTTAAAATAGATTCGGTGTCATTTTGACGAAATATGCAAGTGGAGGTATGTTTTATGAGTCATATTTTTAATGAAAATGGTTACGATGCAGAGATTGTATTAGAAAATGGAATTTATTTTCTTTCCCAAGAAGATAGACAGTCAATTGAAGATGAATTAAAAAAAGTAAGTATTGGGTTTTGTTGTATTGAAATGCGTAGTGGACCGCAAGCTTCACTTTTTCGAGGAATAGTAACTTTTATAAATGAGAACCTCACTTCATTGATTATCGGAAGTTTATTGATGCCTGCCGCGTATGATGTAATAAAGATTATATTTAAGAAAATAGTTGCAGGCATAAAGAACGGACCTGTCCGAATGGTTAGTCCGAACAAAATTTCCTTGCCCACATTAATTTTGAAATTTGTTACAAAGAAAGGATACATAGATGCTCCAATACCAGACAATTTATCAGATGCACAATTTGATAAATACATGGATTTGCTCAAAATTGCTATTCAATCTTTGACGGAAGACAAAATCAGCAAGGGAGAATTGGTGGCTGAATATGAGCCTGAATCGGAGAAAGTTTTTATCAAAACAGTTTTGGAGTATGGAAGAGGTCAATTTGAAAAACAACAAAATATGAAATAATAATTAGGATCATTAATACACACGATATGGATGGTCGATAATGGGTTCTTAAATTTGAGTTTATGTTTATTCTCCAGCATATATATCATTACATCCTCAACCGGCACCTCAAAATACTCACGAATCCGATGCAATACCTCCATCGAAATATACTCGCCCTTACTCATTTTAGCCATTGTATTCGGTGAAATTTTAAAAGCTACTATTAACTTTTCTTTGGGCATGCCTTTATTAATCAACAATTTCCATAATGTATTAAACTAAAACGGCATCTAAAAAATTTCCTTTAAAAGATTCAAGAATGAGCGTAAAAAAAACCCCAATACCTTGTGGTTTTTAGGGTATAATTAAATCACTTTTGATTTTTCCTCCCGGCCAAATAGTCAATTGATACTTCAAAAAAATTCGCAATCCTTGTTACAATATTAATTCCCGGTTCTCTTTGATTTTTTTCATAGCGGCTTAAAGTTTGCTTTTTGGTAGCAATTTTGTCGGCTAACTGCTCTTGGGTTAATTGGTGTTCTTCCCGAAGCTCTTTCAGCCGTTGTGCAAAAATTTCTTTTGGTTCCAACTCGATTTTCACCACCTAGGAGTGATTCTATCATAAGAAAAAAGGGAAAGCAATTTTGTGTTGACAGTCACCGAATGGTGATATATAATTTAAGTTGTTGGTCACCAAACGGAGACAAAAATAATTTTCTTGATTATTTTAAACCGGCAACTTAACATTCAAAACCAACCCTCAGCTGTGAACAGTGAACTGGAAACGATAAAACCTCAAATCCAACAGGAGGTTTATTCTTATGCTGTCCGATCAAAGCAAAGGCATCCAAAAACTAATCTTTGAACGGATCTACCAGATCCGCGACGAGATCCTTAACCCCGATCCGGAGTACCGGGAACTAAGCATAACAGCCGCCGAACTGATGGATCGCCTCCTTGACAAACTGGCGCCGGAGGACCGGGAGCTGTTGGAAGAGTATGACAGCAAACAAATGGAACAAACCTGCCGCCAGGATGAGCTTATCTATACCCGCGGCTTACAAGACGGGATCATTTTATGCCACTGGATCGAGAGAATCGGTAGGGCAGAGGAGAAAAATTTAGTGTGATTTTTTTCAAACTTCAAACTTCACTCTTCACACTTTTATTTGCCGGGGGTTGATGGATGGGATTATCTTGTGCCGATGGATTGAGAAGATCGGACAAGGGGAGGAGAAAAGTATCGTTTAAGTTAAAAGTGGGCAGTTTCGTTCCCAGTTCACAGTTATCCGGTTCCCAGGTTTTCGGCTTAAAATCTTGGTCAAAATTATTATTCTAGTTCGTCTTTTAACTGGAAACTAGCAATAATAAACAGCAGACGGTTGTGAACTGGTAACTGAGAACAGATCTTTGTAACAAACCGTTTCTTAACAATGGCAGGGAAAAAACAATCGTTGTCGAAATTGGGATTAACCAATAGAATGTTGACCATAATTTAGATATAATCACCTGTTAAAGAATCGGCGATTTTTTCGAAGGGGAAATTAAAATGAGAATCAAGAGTATAAATCTTGAAAATTTTAGATGCTTTAAAAATGAAAAAATCAATTTAACGGAAGATTTCACAGTGCTGGTAGGAGACAACGGCTCCGGAAAGACTGCGATACTTGATGCGCTTGCGGTAGCTTTAGGGGGTGTGCTTGGCGGTTTTGACGGGGTTAAATCAAGGGAGATTCTAACTGACGAAGTGCGCTTGGAACATTATGAACGCGGCAGCGTAATCGATTCACAACCTCAATATCCATTACGGGTAACTTGTGAAGCTATTATAGAAGATCAACTTTATACATGGACAAGGGCATTGAACAAGGAAGGCGGGAGAACAACCCGGAACGAAGCAAAAGCGATAATCAAGTATGCTGAAAAGATACAAAAGGAAATAAGACAAGGAAATGTTCGGACTTTATTGCCGATAGTTTCTTATTACGGCACAGGCCGGCTCTGGGTTCAAAAGAAACAAAAAACCGAAGAAACTCTAGCTAAGCTTCAATCAAGGTTTTTAGGGTATACGGATTGTTTAGATCCCGCCTCCAACGAAAAGTTAATGACCAAATGGTTCAAAAAAATGACTTTAATCCACTTTCAGGAAGAAAAAGAACCTGCTGAGTTAAGAGCAGTTAAAGATGTTTTAAAGTATTGCCTCAGAAATGTTGATGGTAACGAAACCGCTCATCGCGAAGTTGATATTATCTTCAGCGCCAAAACTGATGAACTAGAAGTTACTTTTAAGGACGAAAATGATAATAAAGAGAGATTACCATTTAGAATGTTAAGCGACGGATATCGGAACACTCTGGGAATGATAGCGGACATAGCTTACCGTATGGCTGTGCTTAACCCCCAACTTTCGGGAGGTGTAACTCAAGAGACTCCGGGAGTTGTATTGATTGATGAGATCGATTTACATCTTCATCCAAAGTGGCAACGGCATATAGTAAGCGACTTGAAAACCATATTTCCGAAAGTGCAGTTTATAGTTACAACACATTCACCTATTATTCTTACAACAATACCTAAAGAAAACGTAATTATCATTGATGATTGCCACATTGTGGAAAAGACGCCTTATACTTATGGACGGGATATTAACTCGATACTCTATGACTTGATGGAAGTCAAATTAAGACCAAATGATGTACAGACACAGATAGATAAGTTTTATGAATTGCTTGAAAAGGAAGATTTTAAGCAAGCGGAGCAGAAGCTTGTTGAGTTGTCGCAGTTAATGGGCGAAAATGATTCTGAAATTGTCAGAGCAAAGACCATGTTAAATTTTGAGAGGCCCTAATAGATGAAATATATTAAAAAAGCGCAAGAACCAAAATCGCTTATTGAACACAGAACCCAAAAACATGCTTGTTACGATAACCTTCCAACAGTAACGAAAGACGAAATAAGGGAAGCCCTACTTTCGGAGCAAGGGCACGTTTGCTGCTATTGCATGAAAAGGGTTCATATAAACGATATGAAGATCGAGCATTTGAAACCACAAAGGTATGAAGAATTGAGCCTGTTATATAGTAATATGCTTGGGGCTTGTGATGGAAATGAAGGAAAACCTAGACATTTACAATGTTGTGATACACATAAAGGGGAAAATGATTTATTTGTTGATCCGTTAGATACCAACTGTGAAGATTATATTAAATACAGAAGCGACGGTACGATTTATTCCGATGATCCAAGAGTTAATAACGATTTATATAATATATTGAATCTCAATCACCAAACTATTAAGGAAAACAGAAAGAAGATAATTGATAGTATTGTAGATTGTTTAAAACGCGAATATCCTGAAAAGAAGTGGACTAAAGCAAATATACAACGAGAAATCAATAAGTGGAACAGAAGAGATTCCGTAGGGAATTATTATGAATACTATGGAGTCGCGTTATATTGGCTGCAAAAGTTATTTTCTAAAGCCATTAATTAACATTATTGATTAAAAATCTTAATAATTTTTCACCACCGGCAGTTGCCGTTTCCGAACCGTCTTCGTTGCAAAAGCTAATGTTTCAAAGAGAGGAGAAGTTTATATCCGGAAAATCCGACACGCATCCCATCATGGAATCGATACTGATTGAAGGATATCGTAAAATGTCCCCCGCCCAAAAGTTTAAAATGGCCATGGAAATGTCAGAAGCCGTTAGGACTTTGGCCAAAACCGGAATCTTAAAACGCCATCCCGGCATCTCCGATGAAGAACTACGGAAACGGTTGGGAGCTCTTTTGCTTGGCCGGGAATTATCAATCAAAGTGAACGGTTGGGACCCGGAAAGTGAGGGATATTGATGCAGCTCCCTTTTCAGATTACGATTAAAGTGATTAATGCTTTGGAAAAATGCGGCATTAACTATTTGATCGGAGGTTCCCTGGGAAGCTCTATTCACGGTATTCCTCGCGCCACTATGGATGTTGATTTGGTTGCCGACATCAAAAATATCCATGTTGAACGATTGGTGGAAAAACTGAAAGACGAGTTTATAATTGACGCGGATATGATTCGTGATGCAATTAAACGGCGTAGTTGTTTCAATATCATTCATTTGGAAACCATGTTTAAGGTCGATATCTTTATTTAAAAGACAATCCCTATGAGAACATTAAATTTAACCGGCGTAAACCCGAATTGTTATCGGACCCGGATGTTTTCGTGAAAGTCGCAACCCCGGAAGATATTGTTTTAAGTAAGCTCTTATGGTATCAAGACGGCGGTGGAGTTTCGGAACGGCAATGGGAAGACGCTAAAGGGATCTTAAAGGTGCAAGGTGAAAACTTGGATTATCAGTATCTGGATTATTGGGTCGAAAAATTGAAAATTAAAGAATTAATAGTTCGACTAAAACAAGAACTTTAAATACTGTAATTAAACTCGACCTACCTTTAAGGCAGGATTTTTTTTCTAACTATGGAATACCCTTAGATAATTATCCTCAAAAAATTACTCTAAGGAACTTCTCAAAAGCCATATAGCGAAAGCGTAATATGGCATTTTTTGAGGATGATTTTTCCTTGATCCATCGCGTGGCGAAATGTTTTATGCTTCAGAGCGATATGTATTAGTAAAGGAGAAAGGTTTTGGCCGCCAAGACGATTACAGTTTCCCAACTTACATATGCTTTAAAACGGCTAATTGAAGATAATTTCTTACTCGAAGGGGTTTGGGTTCAAGGTGAGATCTCCAATTTTACCGCCCACTCTTCCGGGCATTTATATTTCACCCTCAAAGATGCAGGCGCTTGTATCAAATGCGTGATGTTTAAGTCTCAAGCTTGGGGTTTGAAGTTCAAACCGGCCGACGGTCATGAGGTAGCCATTAGGGGCCGCATCGGAATCTATGAAAAAAGCGGCCAATATCAACTTTATGTCGAGGAAATGACTCCATCGGGTCTGGGTAGTTTATATCAGGCCTTTGCCAAATTAAAAGAAAAATTGGAACAGGAAGGCTTGTTTGACCAGGCTCGAAAACGGAAGTTACCTCCATTGCCCCAAAAGATAGGAGTGATTACTTCTCCGACCGGGGCAGCGGTCCAGGATATAATCAAAATTTTACGCCGCCGCCGTCCCAATCTGGACATTCTAATTTTTCCCGCGCAGGTTCAGGGGACTGAAGCTCCGGCTAGCCTGATTAGGGCCTTGAATGATGCGGCCCGGTTTCAAAACTTGGATTTAATTATCATTGGGCGAGGTGGAGGCTCACTTGAGGAACTATGGGCCTTTAATGATGAGCAGCTTGCCCGAGCGATTGCGGATTTTCCGAAGCCGGTTATTTCAGCGGTTGGGCATGAAACCGACTTTACAATAGCCGATTTTGTGGCTGATTTGAGAGCCCCAACTCCTTCGGGAGCGGCAGAATTGGCGGTCCCAGATCAACTAAACATTAACCGTCAAGTAAATCAATATCAAAGTCGCCTCTATCAGGCGATCCACCGTAAACTTCAAAATGAACGCCGGATTTTGCAAAAAATAGTCCAGAGCCGGGTATTGGCTTATCCAAAACAGTCTTTGAACATTCGTCGTCAGGAAGTTGACCTATTAAGTGAACGATTGGTTCGACAAGTTAAGCAAAGCCTTACTTTAAAAAGGGAGCGGTTTTTAAAAGTCTTGGGGCAATTGGATACGCTTAGTCCTTTAGCTACTTTACAGCGGGGATATTCAATCGTTCAAAAAAACGATGGTACATTCATCAAAAATTCAGCTCAGGTTGAACCGGGTGACCCGTTAAAAATTACATTAGCTTCAGGTATAATTAATTGTGAAGTATTAAATAAATTGAAATAAATTTTGAATCTTTGAATCAAAGAAAATAGGTCGCAATAATCCGGGAGTTCAAAAAACCTATTGCGGCATATATTAAGGAGAATTCGGGATGACTACGGAAAAAGATAATAAATCAAGTGAGCGGAGTTTTGAAGAAGCCATTGCCAGATTGGATGAGATTGTGCAACGTTTGGAGACAGGCAATATTGCTTTGGATGAAAGTCTAAGTTTGTTTGAGGAAGGAATCGGACTGGCTAAATATTGTTCCGGGAGATTAGATGCGGCCGAAGGACGGCTTGAAATTCTAATGGGTTTTGAAAACGGCCAACCGAAATTGGCTGATTTTAATCAGGAAGAGGAATGAAATCCGTTACGCATCAGTAAATATTTGAAGGAATTATATGTGGTCACCGATGGCTTAACTATTAATAATGGATGGTTTTAATTGTCTTACGCGCAACGTTTAACGCATAACACGTAACGAATCAAAGGAGGATTAGTTTGACCGCAAATAGAGAGGAATTCATAGAGGCTTTGCGGGAACGCGAGGCCAAATTGGTTGAACTATTAAACCGAGAGAAATATCGTCAAAGTTTTAATCCCAAGGAATTACAGGAAGCGGTTTACTCTTATTTAATCCGGCCGGCCAAAAGGCTTCGCCCGGGAATTCTCCTTTTTTCCTGCGGAGCGGTAGGCGGAGACGAGGAAAGGGCTCTTTCGGCTGCAGCAGCGGTGGAAGTATACCATACTTGGACCTTAGTCCATGATGATATCATTGATAATGATTCCAAACGTCGCGGATTTCCTACAGTTCATGAACAGTTTCGGGGCTATGCTTTGAATGAAGGTTATTCCCAACGAGAAGCAGTCGATTATGGCCGAAATATGGCAATTTTAGCCGGCGATTTACAACATGCCTGGTCAATACAGTTAATTCTAGAGTTGATAAATTCCGGAGTCGATAATCGAGTAGTCCTAGATTTGGTAGCAAAATTAACTGAGCTTACCAAAGGCTTGCTGGAAGGAGAAGCATTAGACGTCCTTTTTTCGAAACAAAACATCGGTGATCTCACCGAAAGCGACATATTAAAAATGTTGGAACTAAAAACCGGTTTACTTTATGAGTATGCCGGTGTCGCCGGAGCCTCAATCGGGTTGGATCAAACCAGCAACGAAAATAGCATGATTCAAGCAATTGGTTCTTTTGCCCGTAAATGCGGAACTGCCTTTCAGCTACAAGACGATATTTTGGGGATTATTGGCGATGAAAAACGTTTGGGTAAACCGATTGGATCCGATATTAGGGAAAGGAAACGAACTGTCATAGTATTACATGCTTTTAAGCAGGCTGATAATAAAGATCGGGATTACATGCTTAAATGGTTGGGGAATTCGTCTGCGTCAGCGGGGGAAATTGAGAAAATAAAGCAGATGCTACTTGAATATAATGGAGTTGAGTATGTTAAAGGTCTGGCCGATCAAATTGTAAAGCAAGCAACTGATGAACTTACCCAGTTGCCGGAATCACGGTTTAAAAGACTTTTATTAGCCTGGGCCGATTATGTCGCTGACCGGGAGCTTTGACATAATTAATTACTATACCAACTTGACAGCTTGAATTAAACCCTGTATTATTATATTTTGGATTTATTTCATAACTAGGGTTTGAATAGGGGTATAAAATTGCATAATTTTTTTAAAGAATTGCCGCATAATGAGATTCTTTGGACTGCTTTAACTGCTTGGTTTCTTGCCCAATTCATTAAAGGGATATTTTATTTTATTAAAGAAAAAAGGGTTAATTTTCGTCGTTTTGTTGGGGCTGGTGGCATGCCAAGTTCTCATTCGGCTTTAGTGGCCGCACTCGCAACGGCGGTTGGGTTACAAATGGGTTGGGACCAGGCAATAACCGCTGTCACTCTGATCTTTGCCGTAATTGTAATGTACGATGCAGCCGGAGTACGACATGCCGCTAGCCGTCAGGCAATGACTTTAAATAAGATGATCGATGAGTTGTTTGAGGAAGGCGAATTTAATCAGGAAAGATTAAAAGAACTTCTTGGTCATACTCCGGTAGAGGTAATTATGGGAGCAATGTTAGGCATTATAATGGCGTATTTGTTAATTAACTAAGAAAAGTGGAGCCAGGAGTCAGTAGATTTAAAAACATGCTTTACATTTTAAAGCTCAAAATCGTTCTGGGTTTAATGCTGACTCCGGAACTCCCGACTACTATCTTTGGCAGATACATAAAAATATGTTATAATAGTTTATGTAAATGAGAGGATGGTGTAGTATCCTAGTCAGGACGACCATCTTCGAAGACGGGCCTAAAAATCCGTTTCGGGCACATCGATGAAGTCCCTGGTGCTGGCCGCCGACGCCCAGTCGGGAGTTGGTGCTGGGGGTTAAGGGGATGGGGCGATCTACAATGGCATGTAGGCGTTGACCCCACCACCGTGGAGGCCCAAGTGCGTGGGAATCCCGTGTAAGCGAGCGTGAACTACGGCTTGGGGGTAAACCTGCATATGGTACGGTATTTGATTACTTAGTATCGGTGCAGTGTAGCCTGCCTTGAGCGGTTTGGGAGGAAATGGGTATCAAGTCACTAGCCTCTGCAGGGTGAAGTGACTCTCTGCCATTTGAAACCCAAGTTCGCAAAAGAGGCTAGATGATGGGGCGTCCTGTGAGGAAAACTCCTAGGCTACTCGATATTCGAGTTCCATTGGGGATTGCAGTGTGGACTAAGTGGTAATCCAGTCTCGTTTTTGGCGACTAAACGGAGCTGCCTTAAAGGGGAACCACCTTGGCGGTAACGCTGGGGAGGCAGTTGGGAAAACCTACTGGACCTAAGCCACAATTTTTACTCAGTGGATACCATCCTCTCATTTGATACATTTTTTTGGTTTAAACCGACCTCAAAGGGTCGTTTTTTTAAATATATATTTAACTAACTTCTGTGGTAAAAATTTCGGTAGGTATTTTTAAATAATTATTTTTATAGTGAAAGGCTAAACTATTAGTAACAGGTGATTCTTTGGCAACCAATCTTTTTCGAGCTTTAAAAATTGGATCTTTATCTTTTGTAATCTCGTTAACTATTTCAATTTTGTCAGAATCTTCATTAGGTTTTTGGCTCTCGGCAACAGTGCTGTTTATAGTAATTTTAACCGGAATAGTCTTTGATATTATCGGTACAGCTGTTACGGCTGCAAACGAATCTCCCTTTCACGCCATGGCCGCCGACAAAGTTAAAGGATCTAAACAGGCTATCTACTTAGTCAGAAATGCGGACCGGGTGGCTAATATTTGTAATGATGTAGTGGGGGACATTGCAGGGACCCTTAGCGGAGCGCTAATGGTAGGGATAGTATTCGACTTTGTAAATTTTTTTCAAACATTGAGTGAGGATTTGTTAAGGTCCATTGCAGTAGCCTTGGTTGCTGCTTTAACTGTCGGTGGTAAAGCTTTTGGTAAATCTTACGCTATTGAGAATGCTAATCATATAATTTTTACGGTTGGAAAAGTCCTTTCTCTTTTTAAAACCGAACGTTTTCAAACCAAGAAAGTCAAGCAAAAGAAGAAAGGAAATATGCGAAAGGCAAGACGAATTTAAATGAGCGACATGTTGAATACCATAAACCAGCCTTCCGATTTAAAACAATTGTCGGACGGGCAACTAATGGAACTGGCAGTCGAAATTCGAAAGTTTTTATTGGAAACAGTAGCCCAAACCGGGGGGCATTTGGCCTCCAATTTGGGAGTAGTTGAACTGACTTTGGCTTTACATACTGTCTTTGAAAGTCCGGTTGATCAAATTATCTGGGACGTTGGGCACCAATCATACATTCATAAAATGATCACCGGAAGGTTTTCCCGGTTTGACACACTCCGTCAATATAACGGTCTGAGCGGTTTTCCCAAGCCGGAGGAGAGTGAGCATGATGCGTTCGCAACCGGGCATAGTTCCACTTCCATCTCGGCTGCAGTTGGATTAGCAAAAGCCCGTGACCTGATGGGTGAAAACAATAAAGTAGTAGCGGTAATCGGTGATGGATCGCTTACCGGTGGTATGGCCTTTGAGGCTTTGAACCATCTGGGACATCTTCAAACCGATTTAATTATAGTTCTCAATGATAATGAGATGTCAATTTCCAAGAATGTGGGTGCTTTATCGCGGTACTTAACCAGGCTTCGAATGAATCCCAGATTGCGCAGGCTTAAAGCTGACGTTCAGGATATGTTACAGCGAATACCCGGATTAGGACAAGCAACGGTCCGGACACTCGAAAAATTGGAGGATAGTATTAGGTCTTTGGTAATTCCGGGGATGATCTTTGAAGAACTGGGAATTACTTATTTCGGTCCGGTTGATGGACATAACATTACTGATCTGAAACTTTATTTAAAACAAGCAGCGATCCACAAAGGCCCAGTGTTAGTTCATGTGTTGACCACAAAAGGAAAAGGATATGAGCTGGCAGAGAAGAATCCTCAAAAATTTCATGGAACCGGTCCCTTTGAACTAGCTAACGGGAAAAATGTTGGTGGGCCGGTGAGTACAAGTTATACCGAAGTATTTTCAAACACTATTGTTCAATTGGCACTCCAAGATTCTAGGATTCTAGCGATTACCGCAGCTATGACCGATGGTACAGGTTTGGTCAATTTTGCCAGGGAATTTCCGGACCGTTTTTTTGATGTTGGTATTGCAGAAGAGCATGCGGTAACATTAGCGGCCGGTTTAGCAAAAAAAGGCTTTCGCCCGGTGGTTGCTGTCTATTCAACTTTTCTTCAAAGGGCTTATGATCAAATCATCCATGATGTATGTTTGCAGAAACTACCGGTTATCTTTATGTTGGACAGGGCAGGTTTGGTTGGCCCCGACGGTCCTACGCACCATGGAGTTTTTGATCTTTCTTACCTGAGGCATATTCCGAACATAACAATAATGTCTCCTAAGGATGGTAATGAGTTTCGGGATATGTTTTTTACTGCTTTACATCTAAATGGGCCTGTGGCAATCAGATATCCCAAACGGGATGGTTTAAAACTGGTAACGGAAGAACTGCCTAAAAAAATACCTTTGGGCCGGGGCGAAATCTTACGGGAAGGACAAGGAGTGGCTTTAATCGCTGTTGGATCTATGGTTGAGACAGCAATTCTTGCCGGAGAGCGTCTTAAAAAGTACGGAATTAATTGTACCATTGTTAACGCCCGTTTTGTAAAACCCCTTGATGAAGAAATGTTACTACATCTCGCTGAAAACCATCAAAATATAATAACAATTGAAGAGAACGTGACAGCAGGAGGTTATGGCTCTTCGATTTTAGAATTTCTAAACAATAAAAGAGTGAAGGGTATTAATTATAAAATTTTGGGGCTGCCCGACCACTTTGTAACTCATGGACCTACCGATGTTTTATTACGAAAATGTGGATTGGATGTGGAAGGAGTATGTCGCGCGGTCCGAGAGTTAAATCTACCTATTTTAGGTATCAGAGCGGGAGTATAACTGATGGAACAACGTAATTATCGTTATTTTGATTTAATATTAGGCATTTTTGTCGCTGTTTTACTGATTAGTAATATTGTATCGGTTAAGGCTGTCCGTTTGGCAATTCCTTTAACCGGGATCCATTTTTCCTTTGACGGCGGGACTTTACTGTTTCCTTTAAGTTACATATTTGCGGATATTCTAACCGAGGTTTATGGATATGAACGCTCGCGCCGGGTTATCTGGGCGGGATTTACCGGATTGGTATTAATGAGTTTCGTAATTTGGCTGGTTGGGGTAATCCCTGCCGATCCGGATTGGACTTTACAACAATCGTACCAAGATTTATTAATGACTGCGCCGCGAATAGCTCTGGCCAGTATCATAGCTTACTTTATCGGTGAGTTCAGTAACAGTTACATTTTGTCCCGGCTAAAAATTATAACCAAAGGAAAGTATCTTTGGGTCAGAACTATCGGTTCCACCTTGGTTGGTCAATTGATAGATTCTGCGTTGTTTGTATTTATTGCTTTTAGTGGCCTTTGGGAAAATGCATTGGTGATAAGGGTATTGATCTCCAACTATATTTTTAAAACCGGGTATGAGATTTTAGCAACACCGTTAACCTATACTATTACCCGTTGGCTTAAAAAAATTGAAAATGAAGATCATTATGATTACGAAGCAAATTATAATCCATTTGTGTTAAAGTAGTTATATTTCCCAACAGGAAAAGTGATCGTAACAGTGAATATAATCTCTCCAATACGAGTGGTAGAGAAAGAAAAGAATAGTATCTCTACCAAAGGGGAAAACACTAAAATATAGATGGGGAGGGATTATTATGAATAGGTTGCTTTTCTTTGTTATATTTTTTTCAATGGTTCTATTGTTATCATTCCCGGGTGGTGCGACTTTGGGTTATGGCGTATTTGGTTCAACAGACCTAATGATTACCCCTTCAACTGCAACGCTAAGACCTAATAGCGCCGGTTTTGCCCTTAACTTTGCTGAAGGAGATGTGACTTGTTTTAATCTGGATTATGGTCTAATATCGGATTTGGAAATTGGCTTGTCAGTAATGGATTATGATGATGACCGACCCTGGAGGGACGGTGGCGAAACTTATGTAACCATTCGCGGTAAGTACCGGTTGCTTCGCGAGACCGCATCAGCTCCGGCACTGGCTATTGGAATTCAGGATATTGGCGAAGAGGATTTGGATGTTTCTCCGTATTTGGTAATTTCCAAAAACCTGGGAACGGATTTGGGTGTTGACGGTTATTTAGGGGTTGGGGGCGGAGAGATCGACGGAATTTTCGGGGGCTTAAGCAAAACTTTTAGGATTAGCCCTTCCCAAAGAGGCGGTAATAATTTATCCCGGATTCAACTTATTCTGGAATTTGACTCCGATAACATGAACCTTGCAAGTAAATTTCAGATCGGACAGCGCACTAAAATCAACTTTGGATTTTATGATATGGAAAACTGGGTGATTGGGCTCACTTATACTACCTGAAATACAGAGAACAGGAATTATTAAAAAACGGTCCATAGCGGCCGTTTTTTAGTATTGCTCTATAACTAGGTTTGGATTTTATACCCGGTTTGCAATTATCAAAATTATATTGGTATAATCAATAAAATACTTGAAAAGAGTAAAGCTTTATGAAAATGATTTTAATTTTATTCATTATATCATTATTAATATCATCTTTAACAACAGTAACTTTAGCTGATTCTCGCTGGGAAGTATCAATCCGAGAATGGGAACAGTCCGGTTTTTTTGGTTATACACTTTATTATCCATATTCTTCGCAAGTAATTTCCAAAGTTAGTTTACCCCAAGATCAATTAATGACTATATTAAAGGCAAAGTATACTTTTGATAACGAAAAGGACTTTGTTAAGCTGCAATATGGTTGGACAGGGGCTGAAATCAAGGGAAGGGGTTCGGATTCCGATTGGACGGTTGAAGGTTCAGATATATTAACTGATTATGGAGAGTTGGACACCTATGGCAAACAAAAGAAAGTCTTAATTAATTTTGGAACGGTTCTGATTAAGAATGAGATTCATCAAACAAATCTGCTTTTAGGTTGGGTCCAACAGGAAACAACCAACGAACTAAAGAATGTTGTTTATCATCTTAGAGATGAGAAAGACGTTGGGGATCTATCCCAACCGGATAATGGGAGTTACCTCAACGGAGTGTTTAGAGGATTACTTCTTGGAATAAATGATACTTATAATATTAGGCCGAATCTATTTTTAGCTGCGGAACTTAATGTTTCATTTTTAAGCACTAAAGCTTATGGACATTGGGCGAATCATTCTCCGGCGTGGGATTGGGAAAATACCGGGAAAACAGTAGGTTACGGAGGGAACATTGGTTTGAAATATGCTTTTAATAGTAATATCCATGCTGAGTTGGGCTATTATTATAATTATGTCAAATCAACCGGATGTAGTGAAACCCTTAATGAAGTGTTAATATCGCAATTGGTCGATTTGGAATATGAGCAGCAGGGAGCATACTTAGGTTTGGTTTTGTTGTTTTAACTTGCTCTAAGGCTTTTTATGTTTAAATGGAACCTGGAACATATACCAGCGCTATCTTAAAGGATTAAGTATATTTAAAAAATATTTATGGAAATGACGGTTTGACCTTACTTGACCCCTAGTTGTTTGCTATAATAGCGGTATAATGGTGCGAAAAAATGTCAGGAGTGGAACTAATGGCTATTTTTTATCGATTTGCAAAACTTGCTGTTATAGTTATCATAATAATATTAATAACGGGCATTTTTTCGGTAAAAGCATTCGATGAAACAGCCCGACCGGAAGTCAGAGCCTTATGGGTAGATGCTTTCCGTGATGGGATAAAGACCTCGGAACAAATTGACCAACTCATTCAAAATTCTTTAAATGCAAACATCAATACATTAATAGTTCAGATACGCCGCAGAGGCGACGCTTATTATAACAATAGTCTTGAACCTCGGACAGAGGACCCAGACTTACTACCTGGATTTGACGCTTTACAATACTTGATCGATAAGGCCCATGCCAATAAAATAGAGGTGCATGCCTGGCTCAATACTTTGGTTGCTTGTAAGAACGATGACTTTCCAAAAGATCCTAATCATGTTTGGAACCTTCATGGCCCCGAGGCTAGCGGCAGAGATAATTGGGTTTCTTATTACCGCACCTTAAACAAGAACGGAAAAGGCTGGTCGGATAAGCTTAATCCTTCTTATTTTCTAGATCCCGGCCATCCGGACCTTTTGGATTATACGGTTGATGTTCATTTGCATGTGGTAAAAAATTACGATATCGACGGACTTCATTTGGATTATTCCAGATATGCCGGGATGGGTTGGGGTTATAATCCAACTAGTATTGCCCGGTATAACGCCAGATATGGAGCTACCGGTATGCCGGAGCCGGATGACCCCCAATGGGCCGATTGGCGGCGGGAACAAACCGCTGATTTAGTAAAAAAAATCTATTTAAAAGCTATTGCTCTTAAGCCTAATTTAAAAGTTTCTTCTGCCGTTATTACCTGGGGTGATGGGCCAATTACCACCTGTGACTGGGAAAAGACCCGGGCCTATACTGAGGTTTTTCAAGACTGGAGAAGATGGCTGGAGGAAGGGATTATTGACCAGGTAATGCCGATGAATTATTTTAGTGAATGGAATCCAAAACAACAATATTGGTATGATAAATGGATCGAGTGGGAAAAAAACCACCAGTATGGCCGCCAGATTGTCATTGGCCCAGGGATTTTCACTCAATATATTGAACAATCATTGGAACAGATACGACGGGCTAAAGCTCCATCAGCCATTGGAAATTACGGAGCTGGTGTAGCATTATTTTCTTATGGCGCAAGCCATGCCTATAGTAATAAAGATTTTGAAAAGCATAAGGATTCCAAGGATTTACCGCGCCAGCCCCATCCTTTTCTACCGGAGACAAACAACTGGTTATTTCAGTTACTTTCAAAAGAAGGCTGTTACACGGACCCGGTGTTGAAGACAGATGTTATTACTCAACCAATATTTCCAACTCCGGCAGAGATTCCTGATCTACCCTGGAAAACAAATCCGACTAAAGGTTACTTAATGGGAACGATTGTTGGTCCTTTCGGAAACGCCTATGATCATTGGAAGGTAAAGGTTGAATCTGTCAGCTTTGAAGGTAGTCAACAGATTTACCATGAGGTTTATACTGACGGCAGTGGCTGGTTTGGTCTTGCCGAGCTTCCTCCGGGAGAGTATCGGGTATCCGTTGTTGAAGATAATTTTGATGAAGAGACAGAACAAAAAGTTATAGTTCAACCGGGGCGGGTTTCCCAGATTGAGTTTAATGTAAGATTATAAACTATCTAATCATTAAGTATATTACATTGAAGCAATTATACTAGTGACTTAAGCCTCAGTTCGAATTTATTTCGGACTGAGGCTGTTTAATTTGTTTAACATATTTAACTTAAAAAATTTCCAGATATAGGAGGATTATTTAAATAATGCACGAAAATAACATAATATACATATCAAATCAAAAATACATAAATTTGTAATGAGCCAATTAAGAAAAATCCCAGTTTGAAAAGGATACTCATGGAACCGGATATTATAAAAACTATTATCGGCCAAAGTCAAGAACTCAACAAAATTTTTAAAAATTGTCCCGTTGAAATTTTAGAACAATGGGAGGTCAAAGAATATCCGGTAGGGACGATCATTTACAACCAAGGTGAGAAATGTGACCGTTTAAGCATTATTATTGAAGGTTGTGTTGATATTTACGCCCTGGCCGAGAATGGCAGGAGATACTCTCCGAGGATTTTAGAAAAGGGTGATTTTATTGGAGAAATGGAGCTTTTTGAAGAAAAACCCTTGCTCAATTCCGTGGAATCAATTACTAAACTAAAAGTATTACAAATAAAACGGGAGTACTTTATGAAATGGCTGGAATTGGATAGTAATATTAGTATGTATATTTTAAGATATTCAAATAATCGGTTTTGTTTCTGTGCACAAAAAGCTATGGAAAATTCCGTGTATCCTTTAAAAACCAGGGTATGTGATTATTTATTGTCTTGCTGTAAACAGATGGGAAATGGAGCTGGTAATGTTGAAATAAAAGTCAACAAAGAAAAGCTTAGTGACAGATTCGCGGTTACAGTAAGAAGTATTAATCGTATTTTACATTCTTTGAAAAAAAACAATCTTATTGATGTAAATACAGATTCCATTACTATCAAAGACTCAAGAAAGCTATCTATCGAAGTGGAGAAAAGCCGGTCCCAATAAATTCAATGAAATATTTAATGAAAGGAAGGTTATTACCATGTTTAAAAAAGGATTGTTTATTGGATTAATTCTAGTATTGGTTTATAGTGGAACAATTTGTTGGAGTGAAACGGATCTTTTAAAAGTTGGCATGGTAAGCGCCGGATCGATTGATGACAAATCATTTAATCAAGGAACTTGGGAAGGGATTCAAAGAGCTGGGGCAAAATATAAATTGGACATTACATATTTAAAATCAAACGGTAACACCGAAGCGGATTATCTCAAGGAAATCAGCAATTTGCACGATGCCGGATACAATATGATCTTTTGTCCTGGTTTTAAAATGCAAACCGCGGTTTATCAAGCACAACAGAAATATCCCGACACAAAATTTGTCCAAATTGACGGTAAACCCCATGCTGGAGATTTTAAACCGTTTATTGGTAAAAATACGGTGGCAGTAATCTTCGCAGAACATGAGGCGGGTTTTATAGCCGGAGTAGCAGCCGCACTCCAATTAAAAGAGGGAGAAGCCGGTTTTATAGGAGGAATGTCCGTTCCTGAAGTGCAAAGATTTAATTGGGGTTTTCAGCAAGGTTTAATCTATGCTAATAAGAGTCTAGGAACAAAAATTGTAATCAAAACCGATAATGTGATCTATATTGGAACGTACACTGATGTTGCAGCCGGACAACAGTTAGCTGCCCAAATGTTTGAAAAGGGCGTCAAGGTAATCTTTTGCGCAGCAGGTGGAGTGGGAATGGGGGCTATCAATGAGGCTAAATCTCGCAATAAAACCGGGTCAAAAGTATGGATAATCGGTGTCGATCGTGACCAGTACGATGATGGAATCTTTGGTAACAATCAATCCGTTATCCTAACTTCAGCGATAAAACGTCTAGACCAAGCCTCGTTCGCGATAATTAAAGCGGAAATTGAAATGAAATTTCCCGGCGGGGAAACCCTCACCTTTAATGTGAAAACAAATGGGGTTGGTATTCCCCGGGAAAATCCGAATTTGTCTAAGGAAGTCCAAAATAGAGTGGGAGAAGTTATAAAAGAAATTCAATCAGGAATGATTACAGTCTCAGATAGTCAAGGAAGCTTAATAAAATAAGCAAAATAATATTTAAATTAAGAACAAAAGAAGAGAATGGATTGTAGCTGTTCTCTTCTTGCATTTTAAATAAAAAAATATAATTATTTCCTTAATTAACATTGAAAGGTATTTGGAATTTGAAACCTTAATAATTCAAACTATGAATTCACCTATATATTGAAAAGAGGGTAAATATGGAGAATCCTAAAAGTAAAGTACCGATAATTCTTGATACCGACCCAGGTTGCGATGATGCCTTGGCGATAATGTTGGCCGTTAAACATCCAATATTTGATCTTAAAGCAATTACAGTTGTCGCTGGAAATCAAACTCTAGATAAAACAACTCAAAATGCGCTCAAAGTATGTTCTGCCTTGGAAGTTAATAACATTCCGGTTGTGGCCGGTATGTCACAACCCTTAATTCGAAAGCAGGTTATTGCAAAACATATTCACGGAGAAACGGGAATTGGAGATTTTAAAGTAGGGAATCCATTATTAAGATTAGATCCAAGACATGCGGTAAATCTGATCATCGAAACTATATTAAATTCGAATGGCGATATAACTTTTATCGCCATAGGACCGTTATCCAACCTAGCGACGGCTATGAAACTAGAGCCAAAGATAATCCCGAAAATCAAACAGATTGTTTTAATCGGCGGTTCTTACCAACTTGGTAATATTACTCCGGCAGCAGAATTTAATATTTATGCAGATCCCGAAGCCGCACATATTGTTTTTACTTGTGGTAGACCGATTGTTATGATTGGATTAAGCATAACTGAAAAAGTATTGGCAACAAAAGAAGTCATTGATAGAATGGCCTTGCTCCATAATAAGGCAGCGGCACTTTTTATGGATATTATTGATTTTTATGCTAAGTCAAATAAACTTTTATTTGATTATGAAACTTCGCCAATATACGACCCAGCTGCGGTGGTTTATCTCATTAATCCGGCTATCTTCAGAACAAAGCCGATGTATGTGGAAATCGAATTAAAAAGTGAACAGTGCTATGGCCGAACTCATTGCGATTATTACGGAACTCTCAATAAACCGGCCAATGCTGAAGTGGTTATTGATCTTGACTCCGAAGGATTTTGGGAGATTATCTATGAAACCATGAAGCTATATAGCTAAGGGCTACCTTGTTCAATATTTTGATTATTCTTATATTTCATATGCCTTATGTAAAATTGCGGAAGGGAGATTATTTCATAATAATAATAAAATATTATCTAGTATCTTGTATTAAACAGTAGATTGTGATAATATATACTTGCCTTTAATTACTACTAGATTAAATTGTAAAGGGGGTATCCGATGAATATTCAATTTAAAAAAGGTGTTTTGGAACTTTGCGTTCTATCGATATTGGGCCAAAAAAACTGTTATGGTTATGAATTAGTAAATGAGATTTCTAAAAATATTGCCATTGCCGAAGGGACAATTTACCCTCTTTTACGGCGGTTAAAAGATGAAGGTTATTTAATTACCTATATTGAAGAATCTACTGAAGGACCTGCCCGAAAATATTATCAGCTAACAGAGCTTGGCGAGAAAACCAAAGATGAACTGATTTCCGAATGGCGTTGGTTCGTTAAAGGAGTTAACAATATTATTGAAGGAGAGTGAGGATAGGTGAATAGGGAAGAGTTTTTAACCGTTTTCCGGCAATCCTTGAAAGAACTTCCGGAACAAGAACGAAATGAAATTATTTCCGATTATGAAGAACACTTTAGTATCGGCTTGGAAAAGGGCAAAACTGAAACTGAAATCTGTAGCGCTCTAGGAGATCCCAGTTTTATTGCCAATCAGTTTAAAGTTGGCTATATGATTAAACAAGTAGAAGAGAAGAAAACCCCCAGCAATATTCTTAGATTAATCTTTACTGCATTTAGTTTGGGATTCGTAAATCTATTCTTTTTACTTATTCCGTTTATCATGATTATAGTAACTCTAATCAGTCTTTTTGCGGTAGCTTCAGCAATTACTTTGGCAGGATTGGCTAGCCTGTTTGTCTTGGTGATTCCGGGACTGTCCCCCATTCATTTACTGCCGTTAACTGCAGTCGGAAGTGGAATCTTTCTAGCTATTGGAATCGTAACTATGGGTCTATTGTTAATCATTGGTTTATTTTATTTAACGAAACTGTTTTTTAGCGGGACTATTTCTTATCTAAAATGGAATATAAAAATCATAAATTTAAAATAATCGTTCATTGATACATTTATTAATAAGGGGGATTCATATCATGAGTAAATTTAACATTAAAAAATTAGTTTTCTGCCTGGTTATCATAATGGTAGCATCCTTCACCATTGGTCTTTTTCTACTTGGGTTAAGCGGGTTTGATTTTGAAAACGGTTCTTGCTACGCTTTAAGTAGAATGTATAATCAAAAAATTGACGAGAAAAAGATTGCTTCTTTGGAAGGTATTCGTGAGATATTAATAACAACTCAAAGTACGGATATAAAAATCATACCCACTAATGAAAGTAGATTAACCGCTCAATTACATGGTTCTTTCTCTTCTCTTCAAAAAGATTACCGTCCGATGGTTACTGCAATAGCAGAAGGACCAGAACTTAAGATTCAAATCCTAAATAATGATGGTTTCTTTAGAGGTTCTCTCAAATTGGATATATATTTGCCAGAGCAGTATACTTATGGCTTAGGGATAGTTTCCGCCTCCGGAGATATTATTTATAATTCAGTAACCGAGCTAGATAATATTACCTTATCCACTTCGTCAGGTGATATAACTGGAAAATCCATTACGGTTAAAAAAGGAACAGTTGAGTCTTCATCCGGAGACATTCATATTCATGGAAGTTTTGAAGATATTGACTGCCGTACCAGTTCCGGAGATATTGTCGGTGAAATTGTTAAGTCTCAAAAGACGAAACTTAAAACCACCTCCGGTAATATAATTTGTAAAGGCGAACCGGGTAATGCGGATTTTCATTCTACTTCAGGAGATTTGAATTTGGAATACCTAACTTTTAAAAATAGCTTAACAGCTGGTTGTACTTCCGGAAATATTAATCTAAAATTGCCGCAAGATGCCCAGTTTAATTTCAATTTTCATACAACATCCGGAGATATAATGGTATCAAAAGCATTTTTACTTACCCGTAAAGGCATTGATGACAATAAACATCTACAGGGAAGTGTTGGAACGGAAAACAATCACATTGTATTGGAGACAACATCGGGGGATATTCGGATTAGCGATTAAAAAATATTAATTCATTCGAACACTAAAACAATCCCCGGCAATAATAGGAATGGGATAAAATATTAGAAGGCTATTGAATGGGTATTCAATAGCCTTCTAATTTTGGGACAAAAGTCCTTTATTTTTTTTTGAAATATTTGTATATTTTTGTTATAATTTCTTTTTGTTCCCTGAAAGTATTGCACCAGTTTATAAAATGTGAGGTTAGTATGATGGATTATTCAAAAAAATTGAGAGTATTAAAAAATCAAATTGTGATTACCCGTGCAAAAATGAACGAAATATGGAACCAGCGAGGTTGTACCGATGCGAATGTTTTAGAGATTAGTGTCGAATTAGATTGTTTACTCAATCAATACCAGCGACTCACAAATTCAAAAACAGTTCAAAAATCTAAAAATCGCCAGAAACAATTGTTTGAAACGCGGGTTTTGGCCATTAAAGGCGATAAACAAAATACAGGGATAGCCTAAAGTTTAAGAACCATTTGCTAAAAGCAATCCCTTGGTGGACCGTTTAATACGGTTTAATGATACCGCGAAAGTTATCAATTCCGTAAACGGTGCGGTTAACCAGATACCAACATTACCAATGAAATAAGGTAATATAATGATCAAGACGCATACTAAAACTAGGCTCCTTAATATTGAAATCAGCGCGGCCGTACTTGAATCTCCAAGTGAAGTAAAATAAGCGGCGGCTAGTATATTATATCCGTTTAGAATATAGGAGATCGAAAACAGTTTTAAACCAAGGTTAGCAATATGAAAAAGCTCTAAGTTCTGTTTTGCAAATACCCTGATAATCATATTCCCAGCCAGAAAAGAAATAATAAAGGTCATAACTCCAACCAAGACTACCGCTTTCAAAGCGATATAGAGTAGCTTTAGGATAGCCTCGCGGTTTTTGGCTCCGAAATTATAACTGATAACAGGATGGATACCAACCGCAATTCCCGTTAAGATCATATTTTCGATAAATGATATGTAACCGATAATCGTAAAAGCAGCGACTCCGTTAATACCAATCCGTTTCAATAATACCCAGTTAAAAATATAGGTAATGATCGAAATAGAAATCTGAGCGATAAATTCCGCCGATCCGAGAAGGAGCATCTTTTTCAAAACTGAAATTTGAAAATTAAATTTTGCTAACTTATATACTGACCAGCGGGAAAGAAAATAAATCATTCCAATTATAAACGGGAAGAGTACGGATAATCCCGAAGCTATGGCTGCGCCCTTCATTCCCCAGTTAAATTTCATAATAAACAAGTAATCCAAAATAATATTGATGATATTTCCGATGACTCCGAATAATAGAGATAATTGTGGTTTACCTTCGCTGCGGATGAACATTGAAAAAGTCAAATTAAGCATCATAAATAAGTAGAAATACTTCATGACTCCCAAATAATCCCGGACGTAACCATAGAGTTTTCCCTTGGCGTTTAATAATAGTATTATTTGTTCTTGAAAGAAAAACAATATTATAAAGCAGGCCAGGTTGAGCAAGAAGTTGATGGTTAACGCAAAGGTGAATTTCTGATTAGCGCTGTTATGGTTTTTTTCTCCCAAAGAATGAGATGCTAAAGTAATACCGCCGACTCCAATCATAATTGTTAACGCCAGTAGAAGGTAGAGCACAGGTAAAGTTAGGTTGATTGCGGCCAGTCCGTTACCGCCCATTTTAGAACCGATAAAGATTCCATCGACGATTGTAATGAATGAGGTTAAAAACATTGCAATAATACAGGGGATGGAATAACTAAGGAATATTTGAAACATACTTTTATTTTTTTGATCGAGCATATATTGTCCTCCAAATAAGATTTTTTACAACATGAGTAACAGCAAATTTTCCGGTACATTAATCGCGGGTATATTTCTTTTGTTGATACTACCACCCCGTTTCTTCAAAACTAAAAAAATAAGTCCGGATCCATGACTTACAAAATGATTTTACAATCCAAATAAAATAATAACTTCTGAATCCATGCTTTTTTATTTCTGAATTCTTGCCATAAAAAAACTGCTGGGATGCCAGCAGTTTTTGGCGATTAATAATTTTGGCATAGAGTCACAGAGATTCAGAAAAATTTAACTTTTTATTGGGATATAAATATCCAGATGCAGAAAACCTTGCTCATCCAAACCAGAATGATATACTTCTAAGCATAATCCGTTATTAAGCTCATATTTACAAAAAGGCGCCCATAAAGCGAATATTTCGTTGTAACTATTAATCAGGTGTTCGAGTTTGTTATGGAATTCATAACAGGCGTAATAGCCGCCATAGATACGCAGTGTATTAACGCCGCTGACTTTGTCAACTTTTAAGCATAAATCGTAAATACATTTCTGGTCATTAGCGATTAAAGGGTCATCATAAGATATTCCAATATATTGTTTATTCGAAGCTAAGGGATATTTTCGTTCCATTTCGATACAGAAAGTTTCCCAAGCTTGGGGCAGGCCTTTGGTATAGCTTCCGATATAACGTCTGTATTCCAGAGTCATTGCATCCAACTTACGGATAGTAATTTTTGAGTCAATCTCCGAAAAGAAGTCGGTTCGTTGCTTCAATGATCGGATATATTCAATAACTGAACTGTAACTATCTTTAACAAAGTAGTGCTCTGATTTCCGATATTCGGTGGCGTTGGTTCCGAAGTATTCTTTGAAAGCGGTGGCGAAATTGGAGGGACTATAACCGGCTTCCAAAGCAATCTCCGTGACGGATCGGCGAGTTGTTTTCAATTTAAAGGCGGCATATTCCAATTTTAATCTTTTGATGAAAGCATATAAGCTTTCATTGATTACAGATTTAAAAATCCGACAAAAATAGAATTTGGAAAAACAGCAATGGTTTGCGATCTCTTCGACGGTAAGGTTTTTATCAAGGTTTTTATAGATATAGTCGATTGCCTGATTGATTCGGGCTATATATTCATTTTCCATGGAACACCCTCAAGTATTTATAATTGGATCATCTCAGTTTTTTTATCGGTAAGATTCAGGCTTTGAATTATCAAATTATCTTCAGAGGAGTAATAATTATGAGTTTATCATTGGCGGCATTAAAACGGGCAATTAATGATAGTGAGTCTGTGGCGAATCTCAAATCCTTAATTTCAACAGGGAGTTTGGAACAAATTAAACCGTTGGATGAGGTTATTAGTTATTGTATTAAGAGAGGGTCTGCTGAAAAATTTGATATCTTGTTAAATAACATACAGATTCAGGCAATTTCCGCCGAAATATTCTTTGAATTAATGAACAGAGCTTGCTTTGAAGTTATTGATAGTCCTGGATCCCAAGAGGCGCAAGCATGGAAAGCTCTCGTCAATCAATTATTGCCACTAGCTGAAGATGTGAATTATATCAAGACCTTTAAGGGTAGTGTAGATGGGAAAGCTTGTTTGGATATAGTCACGCCTTTAAAATCTAGTATTTTGATGAACGATGTACAATTGACTCAAAAGCTAATCGAAAAAGGAGCTCAGCTAAATTTATGTTATAATGACGACCAGGTACAAGGCGGTAATCTGCTTCATTTGGTTTGTCATAGGAACCTAATGGTCGAACTGGCTGAAATACTTCTGAAATACAAGATTGAAACCGATATTAAGGACAATAACGGCAAGCCCCCGCTTTATTGGGCTGCTAAAAATAAAAATCTTACATTAATGCAATTACTGATCCAAAACGGCGCCTCAGTAAACGAGAAAACCGGAAGGAACGACGACAATACCTTACTTATTGAATTAATCTCCGAGGAAAACTACATTGCTGCTAATTTGTTAATCGAGTATGGCGCCGATATTAATTATACCAATCAATATGGCTGGAATGCGACAAGATTGGCTTTTGTCCGTAATAATCGAGAACTCGGCGAAAAACTAATCAGTAAAGGAGCACGGGTTATTCCTTATATCGGGATTGGAGGTAATCCTTGTGAAACCGGTGGGGTTTGTGTGGAATTTCTTGATGATTCAGCTGCAGGGAGCGCATACAATGCCGGAATAAAGATTGGCGATATTATATTAACCGTCGATCAAATTGAAGTTAACAATGCCTTAGAAATTACCAGTATATTGCTAAAACATCGTCCTTTGGATAAAATCCCGGTTAAAGTCCAAAGGCAGGATGAGTTAATCGAAATTTGGGTGGAGATTCAAACGCGAGCAGGCTGACATGGTTAGATTGTTTTCCTTATAATTTAAAATCCTTAAATTGCTAAGGACTTATTTGGCCTGATTACGCCACCGTTCTTCCAAATACCAACCTTCCAGCGCCAAAAGTTGATAATTGCGCGGAGCGTTTCGTCCAATAACAGACAGACCCATAAACCGATAATACCTGTCCCCAAATCTGAAGCTAAAATGATTACCGGGACCACACCCCACATAAAGATAATACCCATTGCCGCTGAGAACTTACCATCACCGACTGTTTTAAGGGCTACACCACTTAAGATGTTAATTGAGCGGATTGGTTCCATAAATAAACAAACAACCAGAATCCAAAAAGCAGTCCCTTTAATTACCGGATCTTGAGTGAATAAAGACAAAAACCAATCGTGCCAAATGAGATAAATCAGGATGTTTCCAAAGGCAAAAATCATAGAATAGGCCGCAATTTTCAAGTAAGTCCGGTTAACCTTGTCCAAGAGGCCGGCACCAAAGTGGTGGCTCATGATAATTTGTCCAGCGCTGGTTAGACTCCATGAAACGGCAAGGTCAACAAAAATAAGTCTGCCGATGTAAGTATTGGCCCCCATAGCGGTAAATCCAAGTTTGATGATGAGTTTCGCTACCACGAAACTTTGGATAGCATAGCTAAAAGGTTCGAGCGCAGAAGGAATACCGATTTTTAAAATCGGTGGGATTACTTCTTTAACCCGGTTCCAAAGATTGTTAATCATAAAACTAATTTTAAGACGGATATTTACCAGATAAAATAGTATTATTAAACCAATAGCATAAGATATAACGGTTGCAAGGGCTATTCCTTTGATTCCCATTTGAGGAATAAACCAAAAACCTTTAATAAAAGCCAATTTAAATAAAATGTTTAGAATATTGGTAACCATCGCAATGAACATGTTCCAGCGGGTTAAAGTTCGCGCCGCTAAGATTGATGAATAGGCAAAACGGGCTCCGGCGAGGATAAAAGTAAAAGAAACAACAGTGAGGTATTCGGTGGCATAGCCGTTTTGTTCAGGGTTCATTCCAAGCCAAAGACCGATTTTACCGGAGAAAATAAACATTGCCAAGGCGATCAGGCTACCCATAGCGGTACTAATAATAATGTTCCCGATGTAAGTAGGAACAACATGAGTGTCTTGTTTGGCTCCCATATATTGGGCAGCTACACTGGTACCGGCAAATGTGAATTGGGGCAAAATAAAATAACCGAACATGAGTACCGAGCCCAACATACCGATGGAAGCTGCCACATGATCGGAGATCATGCATAGAAAGAGAGTGTCGGTGAAAGTGACAAGTCCGGCTGAAATTCTTTCAATAAAAATCGGCCAGGAAAGATGTAATAGATTAAGTTTAATTTGATATCGATTATCCATAAATGTCACCAAAAGGAATTATTTTTAGGTCAATTGTTATTTCTCGTAGATATTCTTGGTAATATTGCATTAACCTGCTAATTTTTATAGTTTACAATAAATTCACATTAAATTGTTGAATTAAGAGGGCTAATAAATTTGGGAATTGGTGTTCGGAGTATTCTTTTGGATATACTATACCAAATGGATAATTGATTTGAAGGAGATTATCAAATGTCGAAAACTAAAAACACCAACCGCTTAATTCGAGAAAGTTCGCCTTATCTTCTTCAACACGCCCACAACCCGGTCGACTGGTACCCTTGGGGTGAAGAAGCGTTTACCAAAGCCAAAGAAGAAGACAAACCCATTCTCCTTTCTTGTGGTTACTCCGCCTGCCACTGGTGCCATGTCATGGAGCGGGAGTCTTTTGAAGACCCGGAGATTGGCGACTTAATGAATCGATACTTCGTCAATATTAAGGTTGATCGGGAGGAACGGCCCGATATCGACCAGATTTACCAGCAGGCGATCCAAATGATTACCGGACACGGCGGTTGGCCGTTAACTGCCTTTTTAGATCATGACCGGCGTCCCTTTTATGGGGGAACCTATTATCCTCCGGTAACAATGTATGGTAGGCCAGGATTCCCTGATATTCTGGAAGCGGTTCACCGGAAATGGGTAGAGGAGCGGGAACAGATTGATGAAGCAGGGGTCGAACTTACCAAGTATCTTCAAACTGAAGCGCGATTGGCTCACCACACTGAGATGCCGGAGAAGGAATTTCCGGAAAAAGCGATTCATGAATTATATCGTTATGCGGATACGAACAATGGAGGTTTCGATGATGCTCCCAAGTTTCCCAATCCCAGCCTTTTACGTTTGTTATTAACTATTGGGAGTAGACAAGCGGAATCCCGTGAATTGAAACACGTTTTTTTTACGTTAACCCGGATGGCCCGGGGCGGTATTTACGATCAGTTAGGTGGAGGTTTTCATCGTTACTCTACCGACCGTAAATGGTTAGCACCCCATTTTGAAAAGATGCTTTATGACAATGCCCAATTGCTCCGGTTATATAGTATAGGGTACCAACTGACCGGAAAGGAAGAGTTCAAGCAGGTGGTCCGTGAGACTGCCGACTATGTTCACCGTGAAATGACTGCGCCGCATGGCGGTTTTTATGCCACGCAAGACGCGGATAGCGAAGGGGAGGAAGGCAAATATTTTCTCTGGACTGTCGATCAGCTCAAAGAAATTCTTGATGAAGATGATGCTCGGCTGCTCATAAATTATTATGGAGTTTCAGAGGCAGGCAATTTTGATGGCAAGAACATTCTAAACCGCCTGCATCATTTTGAAGATCAACCGTTTAATGATTTGGCTCCAACAAAGCTGAAGTCAATTCGTGAAAAACTTTTAAAGGTCCGAGAAACAAGGGTAAAACCCTTCCGGGATGAAAAGGTGATTATAAGTTGGAACGGGTTAATGATTAGCGGTTTGGCTATTAGCTTTCAAGTGTTTCAAAATATATTGGATTATAAAGCTGCCCGGCAAGCCGCGGAATTTTGTTTAAAGTCGGCTTATCAAGCTGATAGAAGTTTAGCTCGAATTTTTAAAGACGGTAAATCTTATGGAGAGGGTTTTTTAGATGATTATGCTTTTCTAACCCAAGGGTTACTGGATTTATATGAAGCTGACTTTAATAAAGAATGGCTAGGACGGGGAATTGAGCTTACTGAAACTGCTATCAAACGGTTCAGTGAAGGAAAAGGTTTATACTATTTGACTTCGAAAAATCAAAATGAATTGGTAAGCCGCCCGCTTTCCGGCGCGGATCAGGCCATTCCCAGCGGAGTTGCGGTCCAGGCGGAGAATTTATTAAGGTTAGCTGCTTTTACTGGAAAAGGTGAATTCAGAGAGGAAGCTGAAAGTATTTTTAGAGCCTATAGCCGGGAGATGCAACATAACAGTTGGGGTTATGCCGGATTAATCAGTGCGTTGGACGGATATCTTCAGGGGATAAAGGAATTTGTATTTGTTAGTGAAGATAATGCTCCTCCTGAACTTTTAGTGAGGCTCCGCCGGAAATTCTTACCTTATCGTATTCTTGCCTGGGCTGGGAACATGCAAGAGATAAAAGAACATCCCGCAGAGGAACTCTTCAAGGGTCGGGAGCCAGTCAATAGAAAGCCTACATGTTATATTTGTATGGAACAGAGTTGTCTGCCGCCGATTACCGAGTGGGAAGATTTAGAGAAGGTGGCTCTTTTATCCGAAGAATTAAGTGTGGTTCAATAAAGAAAAAATTCCGAATAAAATTCAAAAATGTTTATAGGGCTAATGTCGTCGAAAAAGATTACTGATAAGGCCGATAATAAGCATGGGAATTATTAAATAAAGAAGAAATGGTAAGGCAATTATTACTACAGCGATAATTGCTAAACTAATGATCAACCAACTCAAGATAGCGCTTAACGAGTTTAACTTGACACGGCGGACATAAACCCGTTTATGTGGGTCGCTATATTTGGATTCGTAATAACTTCTGTTACCTTGTTCCCATTCGTCGGAATCACCGGTATTAATGGTGATTCCTCTAAAATCATCTCGTTCTTCAGGGGCAAGGACTTTCACATGGTCCTGCTTTTCATTTGTTCCGTGATGGGACGAGCTTTGATTATCGTTTTTTGGATCTTCTCCGTTATAGTTGGGCATTTCGATTTCTCCTGATAGGGTAATTAACCTAATTATATTTCAGATTTAACAAGAGGTCAAATAGAGTAAAAGTGATGAACCTTATTTGATTAGTATAATTCCCTTAAGCTGTTGTTTTTACTTGGTCGGCTTGGGATTGGATTTCTATAAGTAATAGAGTTGGTGGATATTTTAAAACACATTGATTGTTATAGCGGATTGGCTACTGAATTCCGAAAAAAGAAGGATGAATACAATTGATTTGAATCATCCTTTTAGTACATAATGAAAAAATAGTCCGTAATTAAGAATTATTTAGTATTGATGAAACCTTTACCCCCATAGGATTTGGGTTTGTTAAGACAGATTAAGTTCAGATTTATTGTTTTAAGACCCGAATCCCAATCCTTTAACATCAAAATGCTGTCGTTCGAAAACTTTTATTACTCTACTCCAGGCGTTTTGAATGTGTTTTTCCGCAATTTCCTTAGCAAGGCTGGAATTTTTCTCCTCAATGGCTGCGACTAGGCTTTGATGTTCGACCAAAGCTTCCTTCATGCGTCCTTCATCAGCCAGGGAAGCCAAACGGAAACGAGTGATCTGGTCAAAAAGATTATCCAAAAATCTTTGCAGGTATTCGTTTTCCGAGGCTTCATAGATGATTTGATGAAAGGCGATATCGATAGCTAGGCATCTTTTTAAATCGTTCTTATCGAGGCATTCGGCTATCTGCGCAGACTGGTATTTTAATTTATCAACCTGATCAGGGCGGATTTTTTTTGCCGCCAACTCCGAAGCCAAACCTTCCAGAATAATCCTTACCTGAAAAATATCATCGATTTCATCTTTGGATTTGATGCCACAAACAAATGCTCCTCGTCGGGGAAGGTTCACTATTAGGTTTTCCAGTTCCAGCATACGCATGGCTTCCCGCACGGGAGTACGGCTGACCTTTAGCTGGCTTGCAATACCGGGTTCCGTAATTTGTTCCCCGGGATCTAGTCTTCCAGTAATTATCGCTTCTCGTAAAAGCATGTAGACCTGTTCCCATAAGGGTTGATAACTTAAGGAATTAATTGGGGGAAGATTTTTCATCATTTTTATCATCTCCTACTTCTCTATATACTATTTTAACATTTTGCTTAGAAGTTCCAATAATAATTGATGCTATTCTTATCGCATTATTAGTTTTTAATGCCCACTAAGTTTCCCGTTACAATAGAGCTCTAAACTTTTGGATATATAGTTTAATCTTGTTAAAACATTCGTTTGATTTTTTTATGATAATAACATGTAATAGTTATTTACTCAATAAAAGTTACAAGTTCTTAGCTTTTTTTCAAATAAAAATCCCTGTATACCGTATACGGTTATAACTATAGTGTATACATGTATAATCATGAATAATCTATTTATTTTTAATCCGATCCAGCTTAGTATATTTAATAATCGTTACTTGTCAGAACGAAAAGTATTACAAAAGGGTAAACAAGCCATATTAAACCTTCGAAAAAGGACATGAAAAACGAAAACAATTTATGAAATATAACGAGCAACTAAGGAGTGAACCAGATGATTAAATGCCGAAGAGAAGGAAATACCCGTATCCCGTCAGGTTGCGCCATTAGTGGTGTCATGCATCAGAAAGGAAAAAGAATTGATGCTGAAATGATTATTCATTCAATAGATTGTATGCGGGAAAGGTCCAACGGGTTAGGCGGTGGTTTCGCTGCATATGGAATTTATCCGGAATTTGCGGAACTTTTCGCGCTGCATATCTTATATGAAGACGATACAGCACGGTCGGAAGCGGAGCAAACTATCAAAAAACTTTGCCGGGTTACCTTAGCGGAACCAATTCCCGTACGTGAGCACCTACTAAAGCGTTCTCCCGAGGTTTGGCGTTATTTTGTCGAACCGGAAAAGGCCGATGATGATTCGGAACAAAAACAGATCATCATGGAACTGGTGATGAAGATCAATTCTCACCTAACCGGGGCCTATGTTATTTCCAGCGGACAAAACATGGGAGTATTTAAAGGGGCTGCATATCCCGATGAAATAGCCGAATTTTATCGTTTAGACGAATATCAAGGTTATCTATGGTTAGCCCATGGACGCTTTCCTACAAATACTCCGGGTTGGTGGGGAGGGGCGCATCCCTTCGGCTTGTTAGATTACGCATTGGTGCATAATGGAGAAGTATCTTCTTATGGCGCCAACCGGAGCTACTTGGAGATGTTTGACTATGAAATGACACTCCAGACCGACTCGGAAGCAATAGCCTATGCGGTGGACCTTTTAAACCGGCGACAACATTTACCCATGGAAGTAGTAGCCAGGATTTTCGCCCCGCCGTTCTGGGAAGAAATTGACCGAATGGAACCGATGGAAAGAGATTTCTTTACACAGCTGCGGATTACATACGGCAGCTTACTCTTTAACGGCCCATTTTCAATTATTATCGGTTATAATGGCGGAATGATGGCGTTAAACGATAGGATTAAACTTCGCTCACTAGCCGCGGGGAAAAAGGGCGACTTACTGTTGGTCGCTAGTGAAGAAGCAGCTTTAAAAGCGGCTTGTCCTAAATTAGATGAAATCTGGTTTCCGGAAGGTGGCGAACCGGTTATCAGCCGTATCTCCAATCCTCTTCGAAAGGTGGGAGCAGCATGAAAGACCAAAAGTTCTCATTAGCCACCCATGAGTTTGTCATAGATAGAGATGAAGAGAAGTGTATACGTTGCCGGGTTTGTGAGCGTCAGTGCGGTTTCGATGCACACCATTATGATGAAAAAAATGATCGTATGCTAAGCTGTGACCGAAATTGTGTGGCTTGTCAGCGTTGTGTATTGTTTTGCCCTACCGGTTGTTTAAAGATTAAAAAGAACGATGTTACCTATAAGGATAATAGTTATTGGGGTTCCGGACATATCGCCAATATTAACAAACAAGCTGAATCCGGTGGAGTATTACTAAGCGGAATGGGAAACGATTTTCAATATCCCGTATATTTTGACCATATGCTAATCAATGCCAGTCAGGTGACGAACCCTCCGATTGACCCATTACGGGAACCAATGGAAACCAGAACATACTTGGGGGCAAAGCCTAATCGGCTAGAGGTTGTGAAGAAAGGTGATTCCTACCAAGCAACTGCTAAAACCACAGTCGATAGAGACGGCTTGAAAACCGGGAAGGATAGACCGGGAAACGATTACCCGCTTGCTCCACCGGTAAAGCTGGAGACACCATTGCTTTTTTCGGCAATGTCTTTCGGCTCGATTAGTCTGCCTGTTAGTATGGCCTTGGCTCGGGCCGCCAAGGAATGCGGGATTTTGTGGAATACCGGTGAAGGTGGACTTCACCATGATTTAAAGGAATATAGTTCAAATGCTATCGTTCAAGTCGCTTCCGGGCGTTTTGGGGTTGATCTGGATTACCTTAATGCCGGACGGATAATTGAGATTAAAATCGGTCAAGGCGCAAAACCGGGTATCGGTGGACATTTACCGGGAGAGAAAGTAACGGAAGGGATCTCCAGTACCCGTATGATTCCGGTGGGTTCCGACGCGATTTCTCCAGCTCCTCATCATGACATATACTCAATTGAGGATTTGCGCCAACTGATTTTTACTTTAAAAGAAGCTACCAATTATGAAAAACCGGTATCCGTAAAAATTTCCGCAGTGCATAACGTCGCGGCCATTGCGACCGGCGCTGCCCGGGCCGGGGCTGATATCATTGCCATTGACGGTTTTCGAGGCGGGACCGGAGCGGCTCCTACTATGATTCGTAATAATGTAGGCATTCCGATCGAGATTGCTCTGGCTGTAGTGGACGAACGACTACGTCACGAGGGACTTCGAAATCAGGTGTCTGTAATAGCGGCAGGCGGATTTCGTTGTAGTGCGGACGTATTGAAAGCCATTGCGCTTGGGGCGGATGCGGTTTATATTGCTACCGCAGCACTAATAGCTATTGGCTGCCGTCTTTGCCAACAATGTTATACCGGGAAATGCAGTTGGGGAATTACAACCCAAGACCCATATAAAACCAGAGGAGTCAATCCGGATATTGCCGCAGAGAGGTTACAGAATTTAATTCACGGTTGGACTCATGAGATTAAGGAAATGATGGGCGGTATGGGTATTAACTCGCTTGAAAGCTTGCGCGGTAATCGGTTACACCTTTGCGGCGTCGGGCTTAATTCAGTCGAATTGGAACAATTGGGTATAAAACACGCCGGAGAGGGGATGTAAACGGTGCGCAAAGTTTACGCAATCGAAAAAAACTGTATCAATTGTCATTTGTGTGAATTATATTGCCGGTTAGCCCATTCCGGTTACGAAGATCTGGTTGCCCTGTATCATGCCGGACCGGAAGATGTCTCGCCGGCCCGAGTCAGGGTACAAGAGAAGGCGCCTCATTCTTTCGCCGTTCAATGCCGGCATTGCGATGATCCTGAGTGTGTAAAGGCTTGTATTTCGGGAGCCATGGTTAAAGACTCGGTTACCGGTATCGTTAGTTGTGAAGAGAGTAAGTGTGTCGGTTGTTTAAGTTGTGTTTTGGCCTGTCCCAATAGCGCGGTTCATCCCGGATATATTAGTGGAAAGAAAAAGGCCATAAAATGCGATCTTTGTCAGAATCTTGAGACCCCTGCCTGTGTAGAACATTGTCCCAATCGTGCCTTAATTTTCACTGAAAGAAAGGAGGCTTGAAATGATGAGGCATGTGATAATCGGTAATTCAATTGCGGCGGTCCATGCTATCGAAGCCCTTCGTGCTCATGATAAGACCGGTTCAGTGACTGTCATTGCCCGAGAAAACGAACACGTATATGGTCCGCCTTTAATCTCATATTGGTTGGAGGAAAAAATCTCTTCGCAGGACCTTTTTTACCGGCCGGAAGATTTTTACCGAAAGAATGATATCCGACTTTTAAGCGGTGTAACTGCAACGGGAATTGACCCCCAAAAGAAACAGGTTATAGTCTCTTCCGGAGAACCGGTTCCTTTCGATCGTTTGTTGGTGGCTTGTGGGGGTGAACCGATTATACCGTCCGTACCGGGTCTTACTCCGGATATTTATTTCGGATATACACGTCTATCCGATGTGAGAGATATTAAAAAAGTGATTCGTCCGGGCAAACAGGCGGTCATTGTCGGTGGAGGACTGATCGGTTTAAAAGCGGCGGAATCTTTATCCAGATGTGGGGTGAAGGTTATCGTTCTAGAATTGGCAAACCAGATATTAGGGAGTATTCTTCCACCTATCGCGGCTGCTCTGGTCCAAAGCAGAATGGAGCAAGACGGGATTACTTTTATGCTGGGCAATACAATAACCGAAGTGGAAACCGAGTCTGACGGTTCCCGGCTGATTACCATTACAAGCGGAGGCAAGTTAAAAACAGATCTTTTAATAATGGCTATCGGCGTTCGTCCGGCCCTAGGATTGACCAAGGGGACGGACCTTAAAACCGGGCGCGGTATTTTAGTCAATGAATTTATGGAAACCAGCATTAAGAACATCTATGCTGCAGGTGACGTCGCCGAAGAACGGGATTTATTAACCGGCGAAGAGCGGGTCAATGCCATCCTGCCGGATGCCGCCCGCCAAGGGGCTATTGCCGGCGCCAATATGGCCGGAGGAAAAGAACGCAGTCAGGGAGGCCTCTCTTTCAATTCACTCCAACTTTTAGATCTGTCGGTGATGACCATAGGCCGGGTTTTGGAACGGAGTGGGGAAATCACTCAAACTGAAGAAATAGGCGGAAGATGGCGGCGGCGGATTTTATATTGGAACGGAGACTGTCTTACCGGCGCTATTCTCATTAATGACCATCAAGGCGCAGGATTACTAAGGGATTTGATCCTTACCCAAAAATCCATTCCGGGTGGGAAAGAAAGACTACGCTGCGGATGTGAAATAATCGATCTACCAAGTGATTTCTGGAATGACTACCTTGGAGATAAGGCATCAAATTTATAATCGGTTTGAGCGGGAAGGAGGAAACAAATGTTGAAAATTGATGCCACTGAGCTTAGTTATAGAGAATTAAACCAGCAAATACGCGATTCTCAAAAGAAGCAAAAATCAATGGAAATAATAAATGTTAACGGTCAACGTTATATAGGCGCCGGTCTTCGGGGTAATCTGCAATTGAAACTTTGGGGAACTATCGGTAATAATCTGGCGGCTTTTGCCGAAGAACTGGATATTATTTCACATGGTAATGTCCAGGACGGGGCCGGGAATACCATGAATAGCGGCAAAATTCAAATCCATGGTAATGCAGGCGATATTGCGGGCTATGCCATGCGCGGCGGTAAACTTTGGATCGGAGGAAATGCCGGTTATCGTTGCGGTATTCATATGAAAGCTTTCGGCGAACGACAACCCTGTATTATTATCAAAGGCCGCAGCGGTGATTTTCTAGGTGAGTATATGGCTGGAGGAACCATTATTGTACTTGGTCTCGATAATTCCAAACCCCCTGTCGGGCGATACACTGGAACCGGAATGCACGGCGGTGTGATTTATTTGCGCGGACGGATTCCCGAGGAACTTTTAGCCCCCGAGGTCGAACGAACCGAAATTTCAGGACGGGAAGTGATGGAGTCCGTTCCTGAATTACGAAGTTATTTGAGTACTTTTGAATTGGATCCCGAGATTATCATCAATTCGCCTTTTCTTAAGTTAACTCCGAAAAACAAACGTCCATACAGTAAGTTATACGCCCATTAGAGCTAATCAAGAAAATTAGTTTATGGGAGGTGAAATCCGCTTTAAAAAGCGGGTGTAAAATGAAAAATTCAACTAAAATCGAGATCATTAAATCTGTTGAGGGAAAATATGATTGGGAAATAGAAAATTACCTTGGTCTTTATTAAGACCGAAAACGGGAGGGGATAGTACAGGCCCTCCCGTTTTGTTTTTATCGTGTTTGTGCTCAGCGAAGCGTTGCTCGTACTCGTAATCGTCTTTTCGACACGACAATATGAATCGCATTACGATAACAAGTACGCCCACGAAATTCGGTTTCAAATGATCAATTTTTGGATAGGAGTGAAATGTGATGTGTGGAATAGCAGGATGGATTAATTGGGAACAAGATCTGGAGACCAAAGAAGACTTGCTCAAAAAGATGGTTGATAAATTGACCCCCCGAGGGCCGGATGCCGAAGACTTTTGGCTCTCAAAAAAGGCTGCCCTTGGGCACCGGCGGCTGATTGTAGTCGACCCTGAAGGGGGAGGCCAACCAATGACACGGGAGTGCTGTGGTGAAAAATATTGTCTGATATATAACGGGGAATTATATAATACTGATGAGCTTCGCAGGGAGCTGATCGGTTACGGATATCATTTTCAAGGACATTCCGATACTGAAGTTCTATTAATCTCCTTTATCCAATGGGGAGAAGAGTGCGTGGAACGCTTAAACGGCATTTATGCGTTTGCCGTTTGGAGAGAAAACAAACAAGAACTTTTTATGGCCCGGGACCGGTTGGGCGTAAAACCATTATTTTATACGGAAAGGGAAGGCGGTCTCCTGTTTGCGTCGGAACTAAAAGCACTGCTTTGCCATCCGTTAGTCCCGGCAGAAATTGATGAAGAAGGACTGGCGGAGATTTTTGCCTTAGGTCCTTCCCGGACTCCGGGACACGGAGTATTCCGAGGGGTTCGGGAATTACGGGGCGGTTTTTCTTTGAACTATGGAAGAAAGGGATTATCGCTCCATCAATATTGGAAACTAGCCAGCCATCCTCACCAGGACGATCTGGAGACTACTGCGGCTAAGGTTAAGTATTTACTAAGCGATGCCGTGAAAAGACAGTTGGTTGCCGATGTTCCGATTTGTACATTGCTATCGGGCGGTTTGGATTCCAGCGCAATTTCGGCAATAGCCGCAGAACATCTCGCTAATACCGGAAGAGGCTACCTTCAGACTTATTCAGTAGATTTTGTCGATAATAATCGTTTTTTTCGCCCCTCGACCTTCCAACCGGATACTGATGCACCATGGATAAAGATGATGTCCGACTATTTGGGCACAAAACACCATTATGTTACCATTGATACACCGCAATTGACTTCTTCATTGGAGGATGCAACCCGTGCCAGGGATTTACCGGGCATGGCTGATGTAGACTCATCATTGCTACTTTTTTGTCGGGAAATTAAAAAGAATGTGACCGTAGGGATTTCCGGGGAATCAGCTGATGAAATTTTCGGAGGCTATCCTTGGTTTCACAAACAAGAAAGCTTAATAAGGGATTCTTTCCCTTGGTTAAACGGTTTATCCGACAGGGTTAAAATTTTAAATCCTAATCTGGTTAAGAAGATTCGACCGTTGGAATACGTAGCCGAACGGTATCGGCAAACCACTCTTGAAGTACCGAGATTAGAGGGGGAAGGGCCAGAGGAAGCTAGGAGGAGAGAACTTTTTTATCTTAATCAAATGTGGTTTCTAGCTACCTTACTGGATCGCAAAGACCGGATGAGTATGGCTTGCGGTTTGGAAGTACGGGTACCATTTTGTGACCACCGATTGGTGGAGTATGTTTGGAATATCCCTTGGGCCATGAAAACCTGTGACGGTCTGGGGAAAGGGATCCTACGGCGGGCTTTAAGAGGTATTCTCCCCAGAGAAATACTGACCAGAAAAAAAAGTCCATATCCTAAAACCCATAATCCCAATTATTTTCATGAAGTAAAACAAAACTTATTTCATAGATTGGAACAAGCCGCTTCACCCTTACGCCCTTTGCTGAATATGGATAGTCTAAGTGATTTAGTCTCCTATGGTGGTAAGGCCTCCGGCCAACCATGGTTCGGGCAATTAATGACCGGCCCGCAAATGCTGGCTTACTTAATACAGACTGATTTCTGGCTTAAGGAATACCGGGTAAATATATTATTATAAATGGGCTGTATTTTATTAAATCACATGTTCTTTTAGAAAGGAAGTTAGTTCTGCGGCAAGTTTGATATGAGTATCTACTCTGGGATGAGATTCGGTGAATGCGGTAAAAACATAAGAATAGAGTCGTTGATCGTTATTCTTTAACTCAACAATCGCATTCCCGAATGCATTTCGGAATTCTGCGGACTCTTGATAGCCATACATTCCTCCAATAACACAGACAATAGCTGCGTTGGGGTATAAATTTCGAATGTTACGAACAAATTCTACATACTTTTCCTGATATGCCGAAGGAAAAGGTTTTTCAATGGACTTAGGATAACCATAATCGTTTTGACCGAGATTGATTACTACGATATCCGGTTTTCTTCCTCGAAATGAATATTTTGCGCTTGATTTATCCGGATATAGCTTATCGTATACTTCCGGCATAAGTACGGGGTTCCAACTATAACATAAGCCGGTCCCGCTAACGGCAATATTGAAATACTCCGCATTAAGATTTCGTGCTGTGATGGCGGCGTAAGACAGATAGTTGTTATGGGTCGAATGATCGTCGTATTGATCATCCCCGGGATCTTCATTGCAAGCCCCAGCGGTTATCGAATCGCCATAAAATTCGATTTTTAAAGGAAGCGGTTCCGGTTTGGGGCAGAGTTCGGCTCCTTTCTCCAGGATCAGGCCGCGAAATACCGCACTTCCAAACATTGGTTCAGTACGTTTAAAAAGAATTAGGTTGTGGATCCCTTCGGGTAAAGCTTCAGCAAGCAGATAATCATGAGAGCCCCTTTTCTTGAGCTTCAGGAAATTAATCTTGCTATCGATGATTACATTGAAATAATTCTCGCCCCAGGCATCGGAGAATCTAAAACCGATAGATTTCCCGGTAAAATTGGCGCGTATTTCGGTACCTTGCCAGATTAATACCGGCGCTTTGGGATTATGATTATCAATTCTCCCGATATAATAAATGTCGGGACAATCAGCGGGTATACGCCGCCAATTGTTTTCTGTTTTTTTCATTTGGAACGCTCCCTGGAACAATAATATTCATCATATTATAATTGATTTTTAAAAATCGTATCATAACGATTTGTGAATTGTCAACGATTTCACAACTATCCAACTAATATCTCTACCTTCGTCAGATTTTATTTTCCATAAGATAGAAAAAGTTTCTACTGAAGAAGGGAAAATAAAGGTAATAGATAAAATATTATAAGAATTTGGATTATCAATGTTTATTTTAATATCTCAACTTTCGCAGCAAGAAATCAGCAGATAAACCTTGATATAATTAGGCAAACCAGCAATCCACTGTTCGAGTTGACTTTTAATCATTTTTGATAATTTCTTTCCAGTCTTAGTCGTAATATCAG
>JAEYRN010000026.1 GCA_023435565.1 Bacillota bacterium | reverse complement strand
TTCCATCTCCAAATGCAAGGATTTTATTGATTTATTCGCGTTTTCCTTGCATTTGTCCTGCCGATTTCATGGCGTTTTACCTGTATTTATAAGGGCTTGTGAGTTTTTCAGGAACCCCTAAATAGATCAACAGTACAAACATTATAGTAATATCCTCCATAGGGATATGATGTTACTACCGATAATGCTAAACTGACCACAAGATTCGACATAAAGTTACGGAATTTTTTACCTGAACGGCCATAACTGACTTTTGTTAATAAACTGTTATCCGTTAAATCAATTAATTTAAGTTTGCCTCCGGCTAGGCAATAGAGCGCAGCTATATCGGAATTTGGAATAAGGTTAATCTGATAATTATAAACATCGTATTTATTGATGTCGGTTTCACAGACAGTTAATTGATTGTCATCATTATAATTAAGTATTTGAAAATTTTTTGAATTCAACAGGTATAGGCAATTTTTATCGGTGTCATACTTAAAATCCAATAAAAAGGAATCGATTTCATTAACAATTACATTATCAGGAGAAGATTTAAATATATGATTTTTTTGAGCTCTACTAGCTATAGTTATTAAGGTTTCGGAATCAGAGTTCCAAATATTATTTATTTTGAAGGGTGAGGGAAATACTTTTTCCTCAATGGTTGAATAATCGTAACTGTTTATTATTCGTAATACTCCCGACCCTTTTCTATTTTTGGGATCAACGTCGATTATTGCAAGTTTATCCGAACCAATTAAAAATAGGGAATGAGGGTTATTATTTGTAGGTAAGGCATGTGTTATTGATAATGGCGAAGTATTTAATATCAAAATTTGACCAGTTTCTTTTCTTTGTTTATTGGACGGTACTAATGCATACAAACTTGACTCATCATTTGACAAAATTAATTGGCTTACTTCTTTTGCAAAATTATCTAATTTTTCGTATGTTTTGTCAGTGATATTATAACGAAGAAGTTCTAAGTTTTCCGAATCAGGCGTGGGTTTATATGAAATATAGAATTGACTTCGATCTTTGGTATAAACCCATTGGAAAGGAGCATAACCTAGTTCAACCAAGTCGTCAGTCCTTCCGGTGGTTACATCAAAAATAATCAATTGCCCTTTCTGGGGTTCCGGTTGGTCTTGCTTTTTAGTTTTTTGGACATTTTCAGGAGCAAAAATCGCTAAATAAATATCGGGGTTATCGGTCGCCATCATATAATCCGGATTTTTCTCCATATCAATTTTTTCGCTGAATTCAGAATCGTTTTTCCCCATAAATAAGATTTTGTTGGTTTCTCTGTCATACAAAAAATAATCAGCCCCAAACACATTCGTTCCAATCAAAACCATTAATAAAAGTAAAACACTGGTAAATATAATAATCCGTTTCATCAATATGGCCTCCTTTAACTATAAATGAAAATTATTGGTTTTTAAAAAATCAACGGAATATCAATCTAATACTTATTAATTATCCCATTCTCCGTTTCCTCAAACATCGAACCAACCCAGTTAAGACCGGCGTTAATATTGACCCTTCTATTTCCAACCGTATATACTTTCGTACCCGAGATAGTATTAACATTATCTATGTTTAGTGTTGCATCATCCATAGCGGTGATTGACGGATGGGTGTTGTCGGAGATTAGCTTTACAACTATAACTATATTTCAAAATTCGGCTCATGATTGGCGTGTTTTAATAATTCGTCCGCTCTATTCAGCTGTTCCTCGGTTCCGGAAACAGCTATCCAACAGCTTCCCTCCGCTCCGCATACGCCGCCGCCGGCGACAAGTTCGGCCTCGGCGCCGCATATTAGTTGTATCGCTTGAAGTTCGGTGATAACGTTTCCGCTCACCGGCAGATACCTGAAACCGGAAGCGTTCGGCGAGTTTAACCTCCGGGCGATTTTGTTGATATCTCCGGAGATTCTTTTTTCCAGCCCTACCGGAAGATATAACTCGACCCGTCTTCCTAATACGGCTTGAAGCGCAATGCTGATAGTGCCTCCAGTAGGATGGCCGATATAGATAGCGGCCTGCATAGTATCTAAGTTAACGGCATTAGCACCTTTAATAATGACGTCACCTTTTTGTAAATCTGCTACGACATCCAATATGGTTTTACCTTTTTGCCACTTTCCTTTAACAATTACCACATCTCCGGGAAAGAGGCTTTCATCATTTAATCTTCCCGTATCGGTGGTTTGGTACTTAGGCGGTAAGGTAACGCCCCTAAAGAATCTCTTCATGGAAAAGTCTTCGGCTTGGCCTATTGTTTTAAGCAATTCCTCGGCCACATACCCGTTTGTCGTCCCGGCGATTATCACTAAAGTCCTATTTTGTAATGCTTCCATAATTGAAGGAATATGTAATACAGATTTTGCGATAATTCTTTTGCCGGCTGCAGGGGATAATAGGTATTGTTTAATGTATTTGTTATCAGTGATCATTAAAATATACCTCCCATTTTATTCTTTTTAAAGCGTATTAATTACGATATTTAATATGTAGTTCTTCAAGGTTTAGGGAACGGTTCTTCGAATCGACCTTTTTTAATCATAATAATCATCCCCCTGCAGAACTCGGTTCCGGAATAATGGCTCCAAATCCTCCGGATGAATTGCGCCGTAGATCCAAGAGTACCTGCCAACGGTAAAATAGGCTTTTGAATAGAGAGGGTCTTGAAACATTGATAGGTAGTATATCCAGCTTGAGAGGATGAGAAATTTCAATTTTTAAACCTTCTTGCTGATAACGGAAGAGAATATGAGACAAATCTTCCTTGAGGTATGCGGAACGTAATATAATAGTTTGAATCCCCTTTTTTTTCAAGAAAGTTGCCGAAGGCATATCCTGTGGTACCACACACCAACGGTTATCAAAATATCCCGGAATTCTTAAATCGCTATTATTAAGCCGGTTGCTATCCAACAAAAATGCTGGCGGAGCATAGGGGGGCAAATTGATTGTTGATAACAATTCTCCACCGGCGGCCAATGTAGCGACTATAGAAGTAACATCAACTAACATACCCGGCGCTTTGCAACAGTTATATAAAGGAACAGGCTGATAGCCCGACCGAGCAAGAGAAAGTCCGGTAAGTACCGACTCCTCTCCTGGTAGATCCAATATAATCGCTATAGAGTAGTTGAAAGGGGGAGCCCAGCTTGCGTTTGGAATGAATTGAAGAGGCGACACATTCATATCGTTGTCGTTCATAGTCGCAAATAGGACAGGTTTGGCCCAGGTTGACCAGGGGGATTCTTCTTTGGCCCAAAGGGCATATAATTCTTCATTAGTTATCATTACCGACATCCTTTCTTTCGACTAAAACTGCAATATCCTGCGCTCTCTCATCGATTCGCGGTACGGTTCCAAGCCGCCCATAAAACCCGGCGGCATTCCCGTTTACCGTGAAAACGCCAATGCATAAATGGCGATCTCCGCTGTTGCTATGAAGGGGAAGACTAATAAAGCGGCGTTGAGCAACCCATTGGTTAGGGAAAAAAGTTGCCATACGATAAATCATTGTTTGTTCTTTGAGGTTGATTGCTTCCGGGATGGAAATATTGCCGCCCACTCTCCCAAATGCGGGTTTAAGAATCCATTGTTGATTATTTCGCCATTTCACTTTTCGTGGGTCGGTAGTTTCAGGCAGAAGCTCTTGCCAAGTCGGGGTAGGATTATATATATTTCTCCAGACTAGTGGGAGCCTTTTTGATTGGGTTAAAATGGCTGCGGGATGATTACAGGCGGGGACGGTTTGACGAAAAAAGCCTTGCCAACCTGATGAACTTGGTAAAAAACGCAACCATTCGCTAGGGAAAAAGCGGACCAAGCCATCTACTGGGCCTTCCTGTCCAACTGCAATGCTCACTGGACCATTAATGCCCCAATGTAGGTGATCGGGAGCAAGTATTAGACATTTAAATCCGGCTCTTGCAAATACTTCACTCAAAAAATCCATAACTTGCCTGTCATCGGTATAGGAAGTAGCGTATACAAAAGCAATGATGCCATGATGTTCCGGCAAAAATGGAATAAAACCTTCCATAATCGCCTTGCCGGCGTCAGCGTATTGCTCATAGTCAGGGAGTAAAGTTGCGGCTAACTTATTAAATTGGGAGGCTTCCGCTAAGCCGCCGGGTACATCGCTGTTTACCTCTGAAACTGCCCAACCTTGAACTGTAGGGTGAAAGTCAAAACGCATTAAACGGATATTTTGATCGGGATTATATTGGCCTTGAACTAAAGCTTTTTGAATGGGTTTTGGTAGGCCTAGAATATGATATAAATCAGGTCTTTGAATTAGTTCCTTTTCCAGTTTCATGGTCTCCGCTGCTAGTTGTTCAGCCCATTGACAAAGTTGTTGCGCGGTTTTCTGCGATATTACAGCAATTTGGTCGGAAATGGTATTGGTGTCTCCAACTTGGGGGTCCCATTTATGGCATGAAAAAATTACTTTACGGCGAAAGCTATTATATTGTTCCTTGGGGATTGGGACTAGTCTCACCGGTACTATCATAGTCAAAATCCTTTTTTTAAATTAACGGCCAATTCATAGATGGGGTTTTGAGGGAGTGACGGTAATAATAAAACAGCTATAATAGCAAAAACAAGGTAAAAGATTCCCCATTGATGGGGTGTAGATAATGATTCATAGGATTCTGATAAGTTATTCTTCCGATCTGAACTGCGTTGCACCAGGATAGCAACAATCATTAATAATAGAACCGGCCAAGCGTCAAAAAATTCAACAATGGTTCTTGAAGCTGATGTCCAATCGCCAGCCGCGCCACGGCTACAGATGATTCCACTGGCAATAAGATAATAACCGGTTCGAATTCCGGTGGGGAGATCTCTTTCGACCGTAATTTTTTCGGATATATTACAAGCTTTTTCAATAATCCATAATGAACCATACCAAGCGATAGCCGCTAAACCACCCGCATATGCCACGCACCACCAGCCGGGCCCGTCTCCGATATTAGCCCCCGCATAGAAAGCAGATAGTCCGATAATCCCGCCGACTATTGTATAAACCGCCGCCAGATTACACCGTTCGATGGCGTCATCCAACCAGGAAATATCAAAAAGATAAAAAAGGAGCCCTCTTCCCATAACGACCCAAGCTGCGCCAAATATCATATAAAACCAAAGATATCCACTGTTTCTTACGTCATAGGAAGCCATAGTTTTCAAAATTATAAAAATACTTATTATAGAGATCCACGGAACAAACTGTAACAAAGAAAGGCCGAATCGCTTTTTACCAAGTGAATTAAAGTTTTCAAGCGCTGTATACCATCTATACCAACCTCTAATAGAGATAATGAGACTTGCAATTAGAACAAGGAATTCATCATCGCTCATTTATGGTTTGCCTCCACCAACCAAACATTAAGAAAATTACATTTGCTATCCATTTCTCTAATTCTTTACATTCCTAAATTTTCCTCCATATTCACCTAAAAATGAGACTATGGTTTTATTGATAAAGCCTTGGGTTTTAGGAGAAATTAATTTAAATTAAGCGTCCCAAACAAGATATTAAGGAGGTTAATCCATGACCCACCAAATTAAAAGCAAGACCGAAGCTGAGCAAGAAAAGGCTAAAACCGAACAAGTTCGGCAGGTCATTGATGAACTAGTTAGGAAAGCAGGCCAAGCCCAATTAAAATTTATGGAGTATGATCAGGAGAAAATTGACGCTATCGTCAAAGCGATGGCCTTGGCTGGGATCGCCAAACATATGGGATTGGCGCGTTTGGCCCATGAAGAGACTGGGATGGGGGTCTACGAGGATAAGATTACCAAAAACCTGTTTGCTACCGAATATGTCTATCACGATATTAAGAACGAGAAGACAGTAGGGGTCATTGAGGAAAACCATGAGGAAGGTTATATGAAAGTGGCCGAGCCCATCGGGACGATCGCCGGAGTAACACCGGTGACTAATCCCACCTCGACTACAATGTTTAAATGCCTAATTGCCATGAAAACCCGAAACCCGATTATCTTCAGTTTTCATCCCAAATCGCTCCAGTCCAGCATAGCAGCGGCTAAAGTAATGCAAGAGGCCGCTCTGGCTGCCGGAGCTCCCGAAGGAGCCATAGGCTGGATCGAAGAACCTTCGGTAGAAGCTACCAATCTCTTGATGAAACATCCCGGAGTCAGTATGGTCTTAGCTACCGGGGGATCGGGGATGGTCGAATCGGCTTATTCTAGTGGTAAGCCTGCTTTGGGAGTGGGCCCGGGAAATGTGCCTGCTTACATCGAAAAAAGCGCTAATTTACGGCGGGCAGTGGCGGACCTAATTTTAAGCAAAACCTTTGACAACGGGATGATTTGCGCTTCCGAACAAGCGGTAATCATTGATCAGGAGGTGGCGGACGAGGTTAAAGGGATTATGGCGGAGTATGGGTGTTATTTTTTGAAACCCGATGAGATTGGGGCGGTCTCCAGGGTTGCCATAGATGAAAGGCGGATCGCGATGAGTCCGGCGGTGGTAGGACAGCCTGCGACCCGGATTGCCGAAATGGCTGGAATTAAGGTCCCGCTTGATACCAAAATATTAGTCGCGGAACTAGCCGGGGTAGGACCGGAATATCCACTTTCGCGGGAGAAGCTTAGTCCGATTCTGGCTTGCTATACTGTGGCCGATTACCGTGAAGGAATCCAGCGCTGCCGGCAAATGACTGAGTTCGGAGGATTGGGGCATTCGGCGGTAATCCATTCTGAAGATCAGCATATAGTTGAGGAATTTGCCCGGCAGGTCCGTACCGGCAGATTATTGGTTAATTCCCCATCTTCTCACGGTGCGATTGGAGATTTATATAATACAAATACTCCTTCGCTTACCCTAGGATGCGGTTCAATGGGTCGTAACTCCACTACCGACAATGTCAGCGTCGACAACTTGATCAACATTAAAAGGGTGGCTATCCGAAAAGATCGGATGAAATGGTTCAAAATACCGCAAAAAATATATTTCGAATACGGTTCACTCCATTATCTATCTAAAATGAAGGGGAAAAGAGCCTTTATCATTACTGATCCTCACATGGTAAAATTGGGTTTTGTGGAGAAAGTAACATACCAATTGGAAAAAGCAGCCTTCGAATTTGAGATCTTCTCCGAAGTTGAGCCGGATCCATCGGTGGAAACAGTACGTAAAGGTTGTCAAGTAATTGAGCAATTTGGCCCGGATATCATAATTGCCCTGGGTGGAGGTTCAGCTATCGATGCTGCCAAGGGGATGTGGCTTTTTTATGAGAATCCTGAGACCGAATTTGAGACCCTCCGTCTAAAGTTCGCCGATATCCGAAAAAGAGCTTTCAAGTTTCCTCAATTAGGTAAAAAGGCCACTTTTGTAGCAATTCCTACTACCTCCGGTACCGGTTCGGAGGTGACGGCCTTTGCGGTGATTACCGATACCAATTTGAATATCAAGTATCCCTTAGCTGACTATGAGTTGACCCCGGACATCGCGATTATTGATCCGGAGTTGGTATTGACAGTACCGCCGTCGGTAACCGCTGATACCGGAATGGATGTCTTGACCCATGCCATTGAGGCGTATGTCTCGGTAATGGCTTCAGATTATACGGACGCTTTGGCGGAGAAAGCAATCAAGCTAGTCTTTGATTATCTTCCCCGGGCTTATCAAAATGGTCATGATAAGGAAGCTCGGGAGAGGATGCATAATGCCTCATGTATCGCAGGGATGGCTTTTACTAATGCCTTTTTAGGATTGAACCATAGTATGGCACACATCCTGGGAGGCAAATTTCATATTCCCCACGGTCGGGCCAATGCTATTTTATTGCCATATCTGATTGAATATAATGCCAAGAAACCTACCAAATTTCAAGCTTTTCCCCAATATGAATATCCTCAGGCCTATAAGAGGTACGCTGAGATTGCTAAGCTCCTCGGTATATCAGCCCAAACTATTGATGAAGGGGTAGCTGGTTTAATCCAAGCGGTCAGGGAGTTGCTTCAACAAATTCATATACCATTGAATCTGAGGGAAGCTGGAGTATCGAAAGAATTATTCGAAACAGAGCTCCATGAAATGGCTGATATTGCTTTCAATGACCAATGTACCGGAACTAATCCGAGGATGCCTTTGGTATCAGAGATTATCGAGATTTATCGGGAAGCATATGATGGAGTAAAAATCACGAAAGACGAATTAATTTTAAGGTAAAAGCGAGCAATAAAAAAACACCCATAGGGTGTTTTTTCGTTTTGAATATTCAATTGTAAAATGGCATTGTCTAAGATGCTACTGTCTTTAATAAGCTCTCCTCGGTGCCCCGGCGGACAGTCATATCGATAACGTTCGTCGGTTGAAGAACTTTACGGAGGTATTCGATTGCATTTTGCGTCATACCTCCACCACAGGTGAAAACATCAATTGCGGCATAACCACGTTCGGGATAAGTATGAATCGAAATATGGCTTTCCGATAAAAGCAATAATCCCGTGAAGCCTTGGGGTTCAAATTTGTAGGATCGCTCTCCCAAAATAGTCATTTGAGCGCTTTGCGCCGCTTGTCGGAGAGAATCCATCAAAAACTGTGCATCATTGAGCTTTTCGAACTGGCAACCCCAAAAATCAGCCAGAACGTGAGCACCTACAGTATCAAAACCCTGCATTCCCCTCACCCCTTTAAAAGAAATTAAATCTTCTGGTCAGGAAGAACCCTTTTGACCCATAAGCACCCTGATTTCCCTTTACCCGATGATGCACTAAGGCTCGCCTCGGGATATATGTTAGATCAGGACATATGAATTTGTTGAAGGAAAACGGAAAATTTCACGCTCCCTAAGGTTAATACAAACAAAATTATAATAGCAAAAGTCAACTCTATTGTCAATCGTTTGAACCAATTTTTATTTGAGAAATTTTTATCCTTTATAATCCAATGGTTGTTCAATTTTGAAATAACCGCCAATTTAATATGGGTTTCCAATAGCACCTTTTTATTATATGCTTTGAACCTTCTTCAATTCTATTATGATTCTTTCATGAATATTAGTACTAATAGTATTTTCATTATATTGCCACTTAGAGAAACTAATTATCGGAGGAGAACGAATGGGTCGTAAACCAACTATGATTATTGTTATTAATAGTAGATTGGTTTATTTTGGAATATTTATTATTTCAATATTTTTTGGGTGGTGGTTAAGTCATGAGCCGGTGATTTGGACTAACTTGCCCTCGATCTCCACAATTTCTGGGAAAAAAATTGTAATCGAGGCCGGACATGGCGGGATAGATCCAGGGACAAAATCCGTGACGGGTTTATTGGAGAAAGATATTAACTTGGATATCGCTTTAAAACTACAACGTCATTTAGCCATGGTAGGAGTATATTGTGTGATGATTCGGGATACGGACCGCGACTTTTCAGATAGCAATGAAGATTTTTCCACTAAAAAAAGACGGGACCTTAGTTACCGTACCCGTCTTGCCAACCAAAGCAGTGCGGATATTTATCTCTCGATTCACGCCAATAGTTTTAGTCAAAGTGTTTACAGTGGGGCCCAAACATTTTATGAAAAATCGGATTCGGAATCAAAACATTTAGCTGAATCCATTCAAAACCACTTAGTGAAGCGGTTGGGGCCAAATCGGCGCCGGGCTAAGGCTGGGGACTATCGAGTATTAAATGATACTAAAATGCCCGGGGTAATGATTGAAGTCGGTTTTTTATCTAATCCCGAAGAAGCAAGGTTATTAGAAAATGAAAGGTATCGGGAAAGGATTGCAAAAGCAGTATTTCATGGGGTAGTCAATTATTTCAGCAATCATCGGCAATGCCCAATAAAGCAAAAAAGAAGCGGTAGGAATTTATTACAGTTGGGAGAATAAATAAGTTGAAAAAAGTTTTGGGTAAAGCATTCACATCCCAAAAGCCGGCTGTGAATGGAAAAATATTGACCTTTTTTCAACTTATGAATCAAGGAATATATGTTGCATTGAAAGTCGACATTCCCAAAATTTATTGCAACATATATAAAAAAAATCGACTATAAGGATGGGTGAATTTGAAGGCGGAAATAATTTGTATTGGAACAGAGTTATTATTGGGGCAGATAATTGATACCAATGCCGCATACTTAGCTAAAGAGCTGGCCGACTTAGGGATAGATCTTTACCATAAAAGCACGGTCGGTGATAATCTGGAACGGATCGTCACAACTCTGGGACAAGCTTGGGAAAGGGCTGATTTACTAATACTTTCCGGCGGTTTGGGGCCTACTCAGGACGACCTTACCAGAGAGGCTGTAGCCGGATTGCTTCATGAAGAATTGGAATTTAGTCCGGAGGCCTGGGAACAGGTTTGCGCTTTCTTTCAAAAGATACAACGTCCGGTTCCGGAGAACAACCGGCGTCAAGCGATGTTTCCCAGATCCGGTTGGGTCATTCTTAATCACTTAGGTACTGCTCCTGCCATGTTAGTGAAGAAGGAGGGGCATATCCTGATTACTTTGCCGGGAGTTCCTTATGAGCTTAAAGGTTTATGGGAAAATTCATTTAAACCTTACATAAGAAAAGAGTTGCAACAAGAAGGGCCATTGGTTTTAAGTTCTTTAATGATAAGGATGGTTGGGATCGGTGAATCAGCCATGGAAGAAACCATACTTGATCTGATTAAAAGCCAAACTAATCCAACAATTGCGCCATATGCTTCCAGAGGAGAAGTGGCACTTCGGATTACCGCTAAAAGTAATGACGAACAATATAACCGGGATTTGATCGGAAAGACTTTGAATTTGGTAAAAGAGCGTCTTGAGCCGTATATTTATGGATATGACCAGGATAATCTGGAGTCGGTAATCGGACAAATATTAAAAGGTAAAGGATGGAGTCTAGGACTGGCCGAATCCTGTACCGGTGGGTTGATCGGCCACCGGATCACCAATGTTCCCGGTAGTTCCGATTATTATTTTGGCGGTGTTAACAGTTATAGCAATCGGTTAAAAGTGGATCTTCTAGGAGTAGAGGAAGAAACCCTTAATAAATATGGAGCGGTAAGTCCGGAAACCGCAAAAGAAATGGCTGAAGGAATTAGGAAACGAACCGGGGCCGATGTAGGTTTAGCTATAACCGGAATCGCCGGTCCCGGAGGTGGTACCGAATCAAAGCCTGTCGGGTTGGTATACTTAGCTGTAGCTTTACCGGATCGGACCGAAATAGAAGAGCGTATTTTTCCGTTCGATCGGATCGGAAATAAGGAGGCTGCCGCGCAAGTAGCCTTGACGTTGTTGTGGAAAAGTTTGAAAAACATGTCAGGAACCAGGATTCAGTAACCAGGAATGCGTGTGACAGACTTCTATTAAAGGAGGATTATATTTGCGGCTCTTTGTCGGAGTATGGTTATCCCAAGCTATGCGGGATGAAGTGATCCGTTATATTAATATCGCTAGAGAACAATTTGAAGGTTTTAAATGGTCTACTCCCGGACAACTTCATTTCACCCTCAAATTTTTGGGGGAGGTTGAGGAGAATAAAGTTCCTGGCTTAACTTCGGCTTTAGATAGAGCAGTTATGAAAAGACAACCTTTCGAGTTGAAATTGGGGGAACCGGGACGATTCCCGGAACGTGGAATGCCACGAATTTTATGGATTGGACTATCCGCTGGGGAAAAGGAACTTAGTTTGCTGGCAGGAGCAGTCGAAGAAGCTTGTATTCAAGCCGGGTTTCAGGCAGAAAACCGCCCTTTTACACCGCATTTAACAATTGCTCGCACCAAAAAAGATCGAAGCGAATTAAAAGTCCCTGAAATCAAGGTTTTATGGCAAAGCATGACATTAGTATCGGGATTTTCATTGATTGAAAGCAGACTGCAATCTGGTGGCGCCCAATACCGGACAGTTCGGGATTTTTCATTATATAAATAAAGGAATCCAAAGGGTTTCCTAGAATCATTTGACAGGGTCAGATTGATTTGTTATACTATGATAGAACATATGTTTGGAAATTAGCGGGAGGTAGTAAAATGTCTGATAAACAAAAGGCTTTGGAAGTCGCCTTATTACAAATCGAAAAACAGTTTGGCAAAGGGTCGATTATGAAGTTAGGCGATGCTGCAGATAAAATGAACATTGAAGTGATACCAACCGGGGCTTTGTCTCTCGATTTAGCCTTGGGAGTCGGCGGGATTCCTCGGGGGAGGGTGATTGAGATTTATGGCCCGGAGTCGTCCGGTAAAACTACCGTAGCTTTACACATTGCCGCTGAAGCGCAACGATTGGGAGGTATTGCCGCTTTTGTCGACGCTGAGCATGCACTAGACCCTCTTTATGCAAAAAAATTAGGTGTTGACATTGATAATTTGTTGATTTCTCAACCGGATACAGGCGAACAAGCTTTGGAGATAACGGAGGCCCTTGTTCGAAGCGGAGCGGTTGACATTATTGTCATTGATTCGGTGGCCGCCTTGACTCCTCAGGCAGAGATTGAAGGAGAAATGGGAGATACCCATGTTGGACTCCAAGCCAGATTGATGTCCCAGGCTTTGAGAAAATTGACCGCAGTAATTAGTAAATCAAATACGGTCGCTGTTTTTATTAACCAAATTCGTGAAAAAGTTGGAGTAATGTTTGGTAATCCGGAGACTACACCCGGTGGACGGGCCTTAAAATTCTATTCGTCAGTCCGGTTGGAGATTAGAAAAGTGGAAACCCTCAAACAAGGGACTGACATTGTTGGTAACCGTACTAAGGCTAAGGTAGTCAAAAATAAAGTGGCGCCTCCTTTTAAAGAGGCTGAATTTGACATTATCTACGGTGAAGGCATTTCCAAATCCGGTTGTATATTAGATTTGGCAGTGGATCTTAATATTATTAATAAGAGCGGCGCTTGGTTTTCCTATGGCGAAAATCGGATTGGTCAAGGCCGTGATAATGCCCGTGAGTTTCTAAAGAAAGATCCCAAAATGATGACGGAAATCGAGCAAAAGGTAAGGGCTGGTGTTGGTTTGGTAAAAAATGAGCCAGCAGACTCTAAGGCTGCGGCTAAAGAAGCTGCCCCAGTCAAAGGAAAGTAACATATGCCGGAGCGGACGCCGATGGACGTAGCGCTTAAAAGCTTAAGCCAACAGGCATATAGTCGCAATAAATTGATTAATAAACTTAACCGGTCTGGATTTAATCAAATCCAGACCGATGAGTGTATTAAGCGTTTGGAAAATTGGGGGTATCTTAATGACCGGGAATACGGAATCGGACGGATTGCAACCTTACAGACAAGGTTAAAAAGCAGAAATTTTGTAGCGGGAGATTTGGAGCTGCAAGGTCTTCCATCCAAATTAATTCAAGAATTACTTGCCGAATTTTACCCTGAAGAAATAGAACTTGAAATAGCCCGCCAATTGCTGCAAAAAAAACATATTAAACAGAACAAGGCTTACAGTCACCTAGTAAGGGCTGGTTTTTCGGAAAGTACCATTCAGCACTGTTTTCCCGACATATGTTCTACGATATAAAACCCCGGTTATCTTTTCAATTGTCCCAGCAATTGACGGGTACGACTACTTGACACCGGATTTAAAAAAGTTTACAATAAATTCTTGAGGACAGAACATAAGCCGAGTTCTTACTCGGCTTGTTTTGTATTTATTTTTTTCTAATCTCTATTTCCGAACAAATCTGCGGTTTTTTATATTCATTAATTGCTCAGGAGGTGATTATAATCCCAATTTTTTTATATGTTATAGCTGGTTTCGTCTTGGGTTTTTTTGGCTTTGCAGTTTATAGTAAATTCAAACTACAATCAGCCAGAGATTATGCCCGAAAAATTATCGATGAAGCTAAAAAAGAAGTTGAGTCGATTAAGCGGGAAGCATTACTTGAGGCGAAAGAAGAAGCTTTAAAAGTCAAAAACGAGCTCGAACGGGAGAACCGAGAGCGTCGTGCCGATATTCAACGTTTGGAGAAAAGATTACTACAAAAAGAAGAATCCTTAGACCGGAAATACGAGGTATTAGAAAAAAAAGAGGAAAATCTGGCCCAAAGGGAAATTGAAATTGAAAAATTAAAAGGTGAATTACAGGAGACCCATAAGAAACACCGTTACGAACTTGAGAGGATCTCCGGATTAAGCAGTGAAGAAGCTAAGGTCTTACTCTTAAAAGATGTAGAGGAAGAAATTCAGCAGGAAATTGCGATTAAAATTAGGGATTTGGAATCCAAGGCTAAGGAAGAATCAGATCGGAAAGCGCGGGAAATTATTTCTTTAGCAATCCAACGGTGTGCTGCCGATCATGTTGCCGAAGCCACTGTTTCCGTAGTGGCGCTACCTAATGATGAGATGAAAGGTAGAATTATCGGACGTGAAGGTAGAAATATTAGGGCATTAGAGACATTAACCGGAATTGACTTAATTATTGATGATACCCCGGAAGCTGTTATCTTATCTGGGTTTGATCCAATTAGGCGAGAGGTGGCCCGGCTTTCTTTGGAAAAACTAATTGTAGACGGCCGTATTCATCCTGCCAGGATTGAAGAGATGGTGGAAAAATCCCAGAAAGAAGTGGAAAGCATTATTAAGGAAGAAGGCGAACGTGCTACTTTCGAAACTGGGATCCATGGAATCCATCCCGAAATAATTAAGTTGCTAGGCCGGTTAAAATATCGGACCAGTTATGGGCAGAATGTTTTAAAACATTCCATCGAAGTTGCTAATTTGTGCGGTCTGATCGCTAGCGAACTTGGCGCGGATGTTACTTTAGCCAAACGAGCCGGTTTGCTCCACGATATCGGAAAAGCTATCAATCATGAAGTTGAAGGTCCACATGTAGCTATTGGAGCTGACCTGGCCAAAAAATATCGAGAGAGCTTCTTGGTGGTCAATGCGATTGCCGCTCACCATGGTGATGTCGAGGCTAATTCAATCGAAGCGGTATTGGTTCAAGCATGCGACGCCATTTCGGCAGCACGTCCCGGTGCAAGGCGCGAGACTCTCGATTCATACATTAAGCGTCTTGAAAAATTAGAAAAGATTGCCGAATCCTTTGAAGGCGTTGAAAAATCGTACGCAATCCAAGCTGGTCGGGAAATTCGCATTATGGTTAAACCGGATCGAATTGATGATTTAAATTCGATTCGCATTGCGCGAGAAATTGTTAAAAAGATTGAAGAGGAGCTGGAATACCCGGGACAAATCAAGGTAACGGTTATTCGGGAAACCCGGGCGGTTGAATACGCCAAGTAAATTAGATACTATAATATAATAGTCATTACTTTCGTTCCAGTTAACTTAATGAAAAAATTTTAGTTAATGATTAAATCCTCTTATGTAAATGTTAACTGAAAAGAAGGAAGGGGGAGGAACTTGAAAGGCATCTTCTGGAAAGAAGGAGAATCCTTCTCCAACTCAATGAGTTTGATCGCTTTTTTGCTAGTAAGATACCCTGAAATAGGAACAGTCCGTTTCGATCCTGAACAAAAAACTTTACAATTTTCGTTCATTTTAAATAGAATTCTACCCGAACCGGAATTTGGATCCTTTAAAGAAAATTTACTGCTTAGTATGAATGCTATTTCCGAGTTGCAGGAGAGGAATTTAGGATCGATCCAAATAGATTATTCGGTTTGCGACGGATTAAGTTTTTTAGAGATTCAGAGAGATATTGATTCTTTAAACCAGGAAGAGATCGCCCTAATCATCGGGGTAGTTCATCGGCATTTTGAAGGAGATTTACTCTTAGACCAGCAGGAAAATCTGCAGGAAGAAGATATAGTCCTTCAAGAAGAAATGATCGAGCATATGTTGGAAGATTTGAAAGATTCACGACAGGAAAAAAGGCTGATTGGATTCAGAGAAGAAGGTCGAGTTTTAATTTTTAACCGAGCCAAATTGCACAAATGATTAGTTTACAATGTGGGTACTGTTGAAACAAATACAGTACCCTTTAATCTTAATAGGGAATTTTGCTAATAAATATTTTATGGACAAATTTGGGTAAAGATATGTTAGGTTTATTGAAAGATGGAGGTATGGTATTTGCTGAAAATTCTCTTTATCGGCGATATAGTTGGTAAGCCGGGTCGCAAAATCTTAAAAAGTCTTTTAAATGAAATTATCAACGAAGAAGAAACCGATTTGGTCATAGCTAACGGTGAAAATTCAGCGGGTGGTTTTGGTATAACCTATGATGTATCTCAAGAGATCCTATCAGCGGGAGTGGATTTGATTACTCTTGGAAATCATACGTGGGATAATCGTGAAATCAGTCGGGTTTTAGATGAGGAGCCCAGAGTGGTCCGGCCGGCAAATTATCCGGAAGGTACTCCCGGCCAAGGTTATTACATAATTGAGACTACCAAAGGGGTTTTAGTGGGTGTAGTTAATTTACTGGGTCAAGTTTTTTTAGAACCATTACGGTGTCCTTTTCGAGTTGCTGATGAGGTTATAAATAAAATAAAGAAAAAAACAAATGTCGTAATTATCGATATTCATGCTGAAACCACCTCTGAGAAAATGGCCTTAGGATGGTATCTTGATGGACGTGTTACAGCCGTATTCGGGACTCATACTCATATTCCAACTGCTGATGAACGAATTTTACCTAAGGGAACAGGTTATATTACCGACGTGGGGATGACTGGCCCTTTAAATTCAGTCTTGGGAATAAATCCTGAGATTGTAATCACAAAATTTCTAACCAAACGCCCGGTACGTTTCGAGGTTGCCTCGGGACCGATAAAACTTGATGGTGTAATTATTGAAGTGAATGAATACGGTTTAACTACAAGTATCAAAAGAATCCAAAGAAACTTAGACTAGATTTTGTTAAAATGGAATATGGAAAGGATGTAAAAATGGAAGTATTAAAAGTCTCTTCAAAATCCAGTCCAAATGCGGTAGCAGGGGCCCTTGCGGGAGTTATTCGCGAAAAAGGGGGCGTTGAGATACAAGCAATCGGTGCGGGAGCAATTAATCAAGCTGTTAAAGCAGTGGCAATCGCCAGGGGATTTGTTGCTCCGAATGGAATGGATCTCATTTGTATCCCGGCTTTTACGGAAATCATTATCGATGGAGAAAATCGGACCGCTGTAAAACTAATTATAGAGCCAAAGTAATTTTATAACTTCGATTAATAAAATAATCCAAAAGATGCAGGGGCTCCCTGCGTCTTTTTTTGTAACATATCAGGGAAAGAAGAGCCAATTTACCATGAAGAGTTATTTCTTGGGGATAATTGCTTAAAGGTAAACCGGGAGCGGATTAGAATTAGTGAAAAACAACCTCAAAGCTCTGTTAATCATTATAGCAATTTTTGAAGCATTTCTCTAATAAAACTAACACTTCAGGGGGACACATGGAACTCATCGGCGCTAAGATCCGATTACGACCGCTTTCGATTAATGACTTAGAGGACTTGGTTCGTTGGAACCAGGATGCAGAACTACAGGAGTATGTTGACTGTAATCTTCCTTCGGCTTATCATCAATTAAAACGATGGTATAAGGATAATGTTCCCGATCGCCATTATCAAGTATTTGTCATCGAAACCGTTTCCGGAAGGTTAATTGGCGATTTGGAACTAGACCATATTTGTTGGAGCAGACGTGAAGCGGAACTTAGGATTCGAATCGGAGAAAAGGATTGTTGGAACCGGGGTTTTGGTACGGAGGCGATTCAATTAATATTTGAATATCTGTTTGCTAATAAAAAGTTTACCCGAATATACTTACGGGTTTATCGTTTTAATAACCGGGCAATCAATTGTTATTTAAAAAACGGGTTCAAACAAGTTGGAGTTTTACGACGTCGGACCGAGGGCTGGAAGGATATTATCTTGATGGAGGTTAATCTTACTAAATACCAAAAACATTTTCAATCAAAAATGGTGGGCTAAACAGAAACTAGTTTTCTAAAATGAGAGAATTGCATAATTTAATATTTTAGCTTCAGCTCACAATATATTGATAGATATATCTGGGTTTTTCACTATATATTGTGGCTGAAGGGTCAACTAAGGTAATCATGCAATTCTCATAGGTTTAAAAAAAGCAATAAAAAATTTTTTTAGCTTTTACCTGGTTCTTAAGAAAAATCTCCTTTGGTGGTTCGGGTTTCCTAATAAAGGAATTGTCCTTCCGATTGTCGAATTACTATCGCTCAGAAATCGGAATTTTAGGGAGGGCCATCCATGTCAGAAATTAGTGTTGTAATCGCAGATAATAATCGTGATTTATGTGCAACAATGGCTGACTTAATAGAAATGCAAGATGATATGGAATTAATCGGCGCCGCTTATGATGGGATTGAAGCTTTACAACTTGTTGAAAAATTCAAACCCACCGTGCTGATTTTGGATATAACTATGCCTTACTTAGATGGGATAGGCGTATTAGAAAAATTATCCAAATTTGAAAACCCTCCAATTGTTATAATTTTAACTGCCTTCGAGCAAGAGGCGATGATTCAACGATTGATTACTATGGGCGCTTCATATTATATGGTGAAACCATTTGACGCTGCAACTCTTATTGAAAGGATTAGACAGTTTGCATCCAAACATCAATCTTCACCTTTAAAAACTATTAAAGCCACTGAAGAACAGGGAACTTATAATATAAATCGACGTGAGAAAACCAACAGCCAGCTTGAATTAGAAGTGAGTAAATTATTTCACGAAATGGGAATCCCAGCTCATTTTCGGGGCTATGCTTATTTGCGGGATGCAATTATTATGGCTGCCCGTGAAGTTGAAGTACTTGGAAATATTACTAAGAACCTTTACCCCCGGATTGCAGAAAAATATCGTTCTTCAGCAAGCGGTGTTGAATCGGCAATTCGACATACAATTGAGATTGGATGGGAAAGAGGAAATTCTGATTTTATCCGGGACTTTTTCGGGGCCGAAAATGGGAAAAATCGATTTCCGACAACGGCTTCCTTTATTGCAAAAGTTGCTGATAAACTTCGGCTTGAATCGAAATTACTTTGAGAATAGGGAAATAAGAAAAATTTTACCTTAAAAAATCCCTTCATAGGGATTTTTTTAATCGGAATTGTTCTTCATTAGTTAGGATAAAAAAAATTGAATTTGACACGCTAAAAATAAAAGAGTATGTTAAAATAATAATGTCTATCGTTTAAGTTTTAAAGAGTTATTTGGAGAAACAATTGAATTTAAAAAATTTTAGCTATAAAGAATTACAGGACTATCTAATTACTTTAGGTCTCCCTAAGTACCGCGGCAATCAAATATTTACCTGGGTGTACCGCCGGAAAGCTTGTGATTGGGATGAGATGACTGACCTCCCGAAGGAACTACGTAAGGTTTTTCAAGATAGAGGGGTGTCATTGGGTTGCATTTCTTTGGTTTCTCAAATACAGGCCGATGATGGAACAGCAAAATATCTGTTTAAATTGGATGATGGTGAAACAGTCGAAAGCGTATATCTTCCGGAATCTGATAGGCACACTGTTTGCTTTTCGACTCAAGTTGGGTGCGGAATGGGTTGCTTGTTTTGTGCAACCGGACAACGAGGAATAGTTCGGAACCTAAGCGCGGCCGAGATCGTTGATCAGCCATTGCGAATTAGTCGGATAACCGGGTCCAGAATTAGCAGCCTAGTGGCAATGGGTCAAGGAGAACCGTTAATTAATTATGATTCACTTTTAAAAGCAATTAGGATTATTAATGATCCTCAAGGGATGGGAATCGGGGCCAGGCATATTACAATTTCAACATGTGGAATTATTCCCGGAATCCAAAAATTAGCTGATGAACAATTACAGGTAAATTTGGCTATTTCTTTACATGCCGCCGATAATCAGTTGCGGGATTCTTTAATGCCGATAAACCGTAAATATCCCTTAGAAAAATTAATTGAGGCATGCCGTTTATATTTATCCCATACGAATCGAAGAATAACTTTTGAATATACGTTAATTGACGGGGTTAATGACCGTCCGGTTGATTTGCATAACTTAATTCGGTTGTTATCAGGGATGTTATGCCATGTGAATCTTATTCCCTTCAATCCGATTCCCAATTCGAATTATCGGCGTTCTAAAGCGGAACGGATTAGAGAATTTGCGGCAGGATTAAAGCAAGCTCATATCGAAACTACCATTCGAAAAGAAAGAGGAAGTGAATTTGCAGCCGCATGTGGACAATTACAAAGTCGCCTATCTTAATTATCATTAACTCAAATACTAAAGAAATAATGGGGTTCGGCAAGAATTCGAAAGTATTTCTATGAAAAGGCTTTTTTAAATGGAAAAACATGAAGCGTTAATCAATAAGTTTCGAAAAATTATTAAAGGTCGCAAATATATATCCAGAACGAATAATGATCCGGAAGAAAATGAGTCTTTGACATTAAAGAGAACAAAGGTGAATTCGGTTAATAAACCTTTGTCAAATACTGAATCAAGTCTTGAAGGGCCTTGTCAAACCAAACGTTTTAAAAGTCGAAAGATAGCAAAACAATGTCGGTGGGTTCTAACAGTATTAGAAGGAATTGATAGGGGCAGACAATTTATAGGGGCAACTTCTGATCTTAAAGTAGGAAGGCAACCTGAAAACCATATTTGTTTAAGAGATCCTAAAGTATCACGGTTTCATGCCCTAATCAGAGTAAAGGGTTCTTGTTTGATTATTAAGGATTTGCAAAGTACTAACGGTACTTTTGTTAATAATGCCAAAATCAGGCGGCACAAACTTCATACAGGCGACTTGATTAAAGTGGGAGACACTTTATTACAAGTAGTGTTGGAAAAGTATTGAATTGATAAAATTAATAAATCTTAATTGTACTTTTCGCAATAATCCGTGCGCGTCAAAAAAGTATTACGACGTAAAAAGATTAAAGACGCATCAGGGGTGAGTTAATGAAAGCTGCAGGAAGAACAGATCGGGGAAAAGTAAGAGAGTTGAACGAGGACTCTTTTGGTTATAATGATAATTTATTTGTAGTAGCTGATGGTATGGGCGGTCACCAAGCTGGAGAAGTTGCCAGTGCAATTGCCGTAGAAACTATTCTCAAAGCTGATCTTTCAGAGAATGTCATAACGTCTTTAAAAAGGACGCTAGTAGCTGCAAATCAAACTATTTATAGACAAGCGGAGCAGAACAAAGAATTAAATGGGATGGGAACTACCGTGGCAGTGTTATATCTGGAAAACGGGCTGGCTTATGTAACCCATATCGGAGATAGCCGGGTTTATTACCTTTCTAATAATAGTCTAAAACTATTAACTAGTGACCATTCTTTAGTTAATGAACTCGTTAAAACAGGTGAGATTACGGTTGAAGAAGCGAAATCACACCCGCAACGGAATATTTTGACTCAAGCATTAGGAAGTAAAGATACTCTCGATCCTGAAATTATTAAAATAGAGGTTAATAAAGGTGATAAGTTTTTGATATGTAGTGATGGTCTGACTGGCTCGGTTTCGGAATTATTAATTCGAGATTATATGTCCCAAGACGAAGATCCCGGGACAATTGTTAACCAATTAATTAATTCCGCAAATGAATTGGGTGGGGCTGATAACATTACAGCTATTTTAGTTGAAATCTGAATAAACTCGGAGTTTACGGCAGGATTTTTACTATTAACTGGCGAAAAAAGCATTTGCGGTGAATTAATTCTTGCCGATATATTTAATATATTATTAATAAATCTGCTTTAGTGAATTCGCTAGTACAAAATCATATACAAATTTACTACGGATAATAAATTAAGTGACAATTCATTCATAACCCATAATTATAAGGAATGTATTTTCAAATTTGTAGAAATTTTAATTTGCATGAATTGAGGTGTGGAATTGGTCGGTAAAATACTGGGGAACCGATATCGCCTACTAGAGTTAATCGGAGAGGGCGGAATGGCGCTAGTTTATAAAGCGGAAGATTCTTTGTTGTGTCGAGCGGTTGCCGTAAAGATATTACGTCCTCAATACGCCAGCGACGCCGAATTTGTCGAAAGGTTCCACCGTGAGGCTAAAGCGGCGGCAAGTTTATCCCACCCGAACGTAGTTAATATTTTTGATGTGGGTAAAGAGGATAATATTGATTACATTGTAATGGAATACATTCCCGGAGACAATTTGAAAGATTTGATTAAACGAAATGCTCCAATGGTAGTCGAACGAGCATTAGATATTACTAGGCAAATTGGTGAGGCTCTACATCATGCGCACCAACGTAATATTATTCATCGTGATATTAAGCCTCATAATATTTTAGTCACTCCCGAAGGCCAAATTAAAGTAACAGATTTTGGAATCGCTAGAGCGATTAGTGCCAGTTCCTTTACTCAAGCTGGAATGGTTGTTGGTTCGGTACAATATTCCTCTCCGGAACAGGTCAAAGGTGGGATGGTTGGACCTCAGTCCGATATTTATTCGTTGGGTTGTGTTTTATATGAATTACTTACCGGCTCAATACCCTTTCAAGGGGATACCTCAATCTCAATTGCGATGCAGCATTTACAGGGTAGTTTAGTTCCAATTCGGGAATTACGCCCGGATATTCCTGTTTCTGTTGAGACAATTGTAGAACAGGCTATGGCTAAGGAAATAAACGAGCGTTTTCCAACCGCTTTGGCAATGCTAAAAGAGATTGACCTGGTTGAACATAAAGATTTTCGCAAACATACTTTGATGCAAAACACTGATCTTCCGACCCAGGTTTGGAAATCGGTGAAAGATCCCAAAGAGCTTAATGATAAAAACGGGCGTAGTTGGTTGTCGTGGCTAATATTCGGTTTTGCTTCCAGTATGGTTTTGGTAGGTATTATCGCTGTTTTTTACCTCAGCGCTACAGGTCCTTTTACAATGCCAAGAGGAGTAGTTGAGGTACCTGATATAGTAGGGGAAGAATTGGTCGATGCAAGACAAATAATTAAAGGTAAGCGTTTGAACATTAAAGTCATTAATTATCTTTATAATTCGGAGTATCCTAATGGAACAATTATTTCACAACAACCTGCTCCCGGCCAAAAAAGAAGAGTTAATACCGAGGTTGAGGTTGTAGTCAGTAAAGGTCCGCAATTGGTAAGAGTCCCAAATTTGGTGGGGAAAAATCAGCTGGAAGCAGAATTAATCCTGGAAGAAACCGGATTAACCTTGGGAGAAATTCTAGTTGACTCCAGTCCGGAATTTCCTGAGGGTGTGGTTATCAAACAACTTCCCGATAAAAATACTCAAATTGAACATGGTGCTAGTGTTTCAATTACTTTAAATGTCACTTCGGCAAATTTGGTTCGAATTCCCAATTATATCGGCAGACCTTTATCGGAGGTCAGAGCTGAACTTGGAACACTTGGGTTGGTTTTTAACCAAGCCACCCCAACCCCAAGTAATATTTATCCCGAAGGAGTAGTAATCGATCAAAGGCCTCTACCATATGATCGAGTCCCATTAGGGACGGCTATGAATTTTATTATTAGTTCCGGTCCTGATTCGGAATAAATGAATTATTAATAGTCGTCCAGGTCACTTTTGATATATTTTTAATCTGGATAGCATTTTAGGATAGGTAGGCAATAATTTGGACAGAGACGGCATCAAAATGTCAGTCGGTAGGGTTGTTAGAGCAATTGGCGGTATCTTTTATGTTGAATCGATTACCGGAGTTGACTGCATAGATGAGTGTTCAGTCCGTGGCAAATTAAAGCTAACTTCCCCCGATATTTTAGTCGGAGATAAAGTTAAGTATTTGTTGGAAAATTCAAAAGGAGTAATTACGGAGGTATTACCCAGGGAATCCATTCTAAAGCGCCCTTACATTACTAATGTTGATTTACTGGTTGTTGTTTTTGCCCACCAAGACCCCGCTCCTAATCCTAGTTTAATGGCGCGGTTTCTAATTTTAGCCGATAGTAGCGACATTCCTTATATTTTGGTTTTTAATAAAACCGATCTTGTGGGAAAAGGAAAAGCCGATAAATTGGCGAATATTTATCGTAGTTATGGATATCAGGTTTTTTGTACTAGTATAGTAAATAATTTAGGGAAAAGAACTTTACAAAAGGCACTAGCCGGTAAAGTATCGGTATTAACCGGGCCTTCAGGAGTGGGGAAATCAGCTTTATTAAACATGCTTAGTCCAGGGTTAAAATTGAAAACCGGTTTGCTCAGTTCAAAAATAAGTCGTGGGAAACATACTACCCGGGAAGTACAGTTACTGAAGATAAATCCTCTAACTTACGTTGCGGATACTCCGGGGTTTTCCCAGATTGACTTGGAGCACTTGAAACCTGAGGATTTGGCAGTTTGTTTTCCGGATTTTCGTAATCATTTAGGAAACTGTCGTTTTAATTCTTGTTTTCATCAAAATGAACCCGAATGCGCTTTAAAAGAAGGGCTCGAGAATGGGACAGTTGATCCGGAAAGATATAGTTTATATTTGGAATTATTAAAAGAGCTTAAGGGAAACTGGGCGAAGCGTTATCGATAGGAGAAACTTAATGGTCGAGATTGCAGCGTCAATATTAAACTCTAATTTACTAAACTTGAGGGAATCAGTTTGTGAGATTAGTGGAGCGGATTGGCTCCATTTTGATGTAATGGATGGGCATTTTGTTCCTAATTTGACATTTGGCCCGATGTTTATGAGTGCTGTTAAGGAAATCTCAAGCCTACACATTGAAGCTCACTTAATGGTGAATGGACCGGAGAATTTTATACCGATGTTTGTAGAAGCTGGTTGTAAAAGGATAATTATTCAAGCTGAAAATACTATTCACCTACATCGATTAATTCAAAAAATCAAGGAATACGGTTGCGAAGCGGGAGTAGCGTTAAACCCTGCCACTCCTTTATCGGCGATTGAATATATTCTGGATGATGTGGACCTGGTTTTATTAATGACCGTAAACCCTGGTTTTGGAGGGCAAAAATTCATTCCGGGAATGATTTCCAAGATTAAAAAATTACGAGAAATCCTCAATACACAAAAAGCTTCATGTAAAATTGAAGTTGATGGCGGGGTGAATTGGGAAAATGCTCAAACTCTGGTTAATGCTGGAGTAGATGTGATTGTAGCCGGTACTCTAATTTTCCGGGAACCTGATAGAAAGGCGGCAGTAGCTCGACTAAAAGGAATTGTAAATAAAGGGGGTAATTAAACTGTCATTCGAACATATTGATTCATTTGTAAAAGCTGCTTATTCAGTAATTGAAAATATGTTGGATCCAAAAGTTGAAGCCGGAAAACCGTTCTTCAATGAAGAACCGCTGAGTAAGTATGAAGTGTCGGTTTTAGTAGGAGTGTTTGGTGACCTTCAAGGCCAAGTAATTTGCGGGATGACTAGCGAAACAGCTAAAAAGATTGCTTCACAAATGTTAATGACTGAGGTTGCCGAAATTGATATGATGAGTGAAAGTGCACTTTGCGAATTAAAAAACATAATAGTTGGTAATGCTAGTACTAATCTATCATTAACCGGTTATCGGTGCAATATTACACCGCCTCTATTCATTATGGGTGGAGAGATTCCGGATTTTTTAAAACATATTCATACCGCACTCGCAATTCCGCTTGAAACTCCTTTCGGTAAGGTTGATATGAATATTGCACTGCGAAAAGACCAAATTAGTTAATCATTTGTCCAACATAGTGAAATTGACAAGCACCGATAGAATTTCTAGATAGTCGTCCACGTCAATCACCGATTGGCACAAGTGAAATTCAGAAAATGAATTGACGTGGATCGACAAGCGTCGATATCATTTTCTAAGTAGTCATAGAGGTGAGGGTTATGGGAGACAATACCGAAACAACCAGACGTTTTTTAGCAAAAGAAGAATATTTATCAGAGGTTTCCCAGGTGCTGCGTGATGTATGTCTGGCATTAAAAGAAAAAGGGTATGATCCCCTTGACCAGATTGTTGGATATCTACTTTCCGGTGACCCCGCCTATATCACCAGTTATCGAAATGCAAGGGTATTGATTAAAAGGTTTGAGCGTGATCAAATAATGGAGGAATTGGTCCGTAATTATTTAGAAAAACAAGAGATAAATTAAAGTAATTATTAGGGTAGCTTACGGAAATTGATTCCAATAAATGAAGCGGGTATGTTCTAAATCATACCCGATTTCCATAGTTTAAAAGGAAATATTCTACTGTTAAATTATTTTAGAGATAGACTAAAGCGACATTTTCCTTAATTCAAGAGTTGGGAAAAAATTTATTAAAATATTATTCTCAACATATTTATCTGTTTTTGGAGAATGGGGTGAAATAATGTCTATTTTATTAGGAACTGAGCTAAATTCAACCCTCAAAGATCTCTTTGATAAGAGGATTAGCACTGCTATAATGGCCAGTATCGATCAAGAACAACATCCTCATACAGCTCCTTTTAATCATATTGTAGTTAGTGATCCTAAACATTTGAGATTGGCAATCTCTCGAAACCATCAAACTTTTCAAAACATTCAAACCAATGGTAATGTAGCTGTGGCAATACTTGAAGAGGGAGACATCGCTGTTTGTATTAAAGGTTTTGCACGGATAATCAGGAACTCAATGGATTTTGATTATAATTTAGCCGTAGTTGAAATAGAAATCTCTGAAATTAAAAAGGATAATTCATTGACCCATTTTGTTACTCAGGGGATTCGTATTCGACACCGAAGTGAGCCTTTTTTATTAGAATCAAGAAAAATATTTCAAGAGTTGGCTTCGGAATGGTAAAATTTTTGAACTGTCTGTTTATTAGAAGGTTAATGGGGAAACCAGAAATAATCTTAACATTTATTAGGAGTTTATGATGAAAAAAATCAAATTGGCCGGAGTTTTCTTACTTACTTTTTTTATAGTAGGGTGTAGTACAAAGATGCCGGCCCCGGTGGAAGGGACTTATGCTTTAAAAACCAAAACATTAACCATTTTTGATTTATATTCGGAACAATACGAAATTTATTATAATGTGGCAGAAGTGGTTGAATCAAAACCGGACAAATTAACTGTCGCTATAGACTTAAATCAGTTTACCGAATATCGTTTTGGAAGTTTTATATTTGGAAATAATAATCGGCCGACCTGGTTCTTGATGGGGAAAGATGCACAAGGTTATTGGTCCGAGTTTTATATTGACCAAAATAATGACTTAATAATTAAGGAACAAGAAAAAGTAAAAAGTTTTCAAAGTGGCCAAGATAAAGTAAAAGGTCTGGAACGTGCCCAGTCCATGTCGTTAATACCAGTTCAAATCAAGGTAGCCTTCAAAGGTCTATCCGGAGAAATTGAAAAAAACTTATATTTCTTTATAATAACAACAGTTTTTTCGAAGAATGGGGCGTCAGACCTTGTGGCCGAAGCAATCACCGCCAGTTTTCTTGATGGTGAGATTAATGTGGCGTACGAAGGGACTATAAAAAAGATGAAGTTTAGATTAATCGACGCCAATGGGAACGGTTGTTTTAATGATTACGGGACTGATTTAATTTTTATCGACCTTAATTATAATAATTATTTTCAGAAAAGAGAAAGTTTTAAATTGGTCGAGTTTTTTGATTTTCAAACCTCTAATGGAGAACAAAAACAATTACGCATTATTGTTCCCCCTTATCCCGCTAAAATAGCAGTAATAGGGGTTGATCAGGAGTATGACTTAATCGATCTTGAAGCAAAATCCGACCAGGATGAGGAAAATGGTGAAGAACCATCCGAATCGGGTGAGGGAGAACAGGAGGATTCAGGAGATTCTCCAAGTATCACTCCGGAATCCTAAACGTAAGGCTTCCAGTGCCAATGCTTCGCTTGGTGGAATATTTCCTAAATTTACGTTGGATCCAAATTCATTAATTAATTTAACTTGTTGTTTTTTAAGTGGGGCCTCCCAGATTACTTTATCCTGAGGGGTTCCTTGCTTGAGTCGGTATAATTTTTCTTCTATGATCCCGCCTTGATTATCAAAAATGCCTATTCCTTGCCCGGATTCACGCGCTTCAATAATAACCCAAGATACTCCCATTTCCAAGTCATGATTAACCATCTCAATCAGGCTAAATTCATCAGGTTGTGTTTCCGGGTTTTTTTTACCTACTTCGGTAATAACTTTTAATCCCACCTTAAAAGCAGACTTAATCGCTTTATGCCGCTGTTCCATGGTCATTTGAATTGTTCCATCAGAAATTTCTACCCATTTAAAACCAAGCTCGCTCAGTTTTGAAAAAAAATCATCTGATTTATTTTGCCAGTGGGAGATTTCAAAGAAGGTACCACCGGTGTAAACTGCTACTTCTTTACGGGCGGCCATTTCAAGCTTTCGTTTTAATATATCGGTTTGATAAAGGGCAGCCGTTCCAAAAGTTAGTTTTAAAAAATCAATATAGGGAGCCCCTATTTCTAGTAAATTCTCAGTTTCATTAATAGATAGGCCTTTGTCAATCATCATGGTAACTCCAACGGTACGCGGTTTAGCATTTCTATCATTTAACGGCGGTTTAATAATTTCTTCCCACAATTTATTCACTAGCATCACCCCGTTGTCATTTTATGCCGAGAGGTGGTGTTTTGTTGAAGATTCTAAATTAAACTTTCTTTTATAATAAAATTGAATAAAGACATTAATAGATTAGTGTAAGAATATGGATGATTTAGGGAGTGAAACTATGATTCAAGATAATATATTATTATTAATAATACTAACCGTCGGACTTTTGTTTAATAACCATTTAATAGCTTCAGCAGCGGGGAGTTTGCTAGTCTTAAAATTGACAAAATTTCAATCGCTTTTGCATTTATTTGAACGTAGAGCGACTGATATTGGTTTGCTTTTCCTTCTTATCGCAGTTTTAGTACCGTTTGCTTTGGAAAAAGTAGGTTTTAAAGATATTTGGGTTACTTTTAAAAGTTTATCAGGAATTTTAGCGATCATTGGAGGGATTACAGCGGCATATTTATGCGGGCAAGGGATGATTTTACTTCAGCTTCAACCAGAGGTAGTAATAGGTTTGGTAATTGGTACAGTGATTGGGGTTTCGCTATTAAAGGGTATTCCAGTCGGGCCTCTAGCCGCAGCGGGAGTAACCGCTTTATTGTTAAATATTTTAAGGATTGGTAAAAGGTAATAATACAGGATTCGAATTTTTAATTACTTAACGAGGGAGTAAAGCACATGGAACGGACGATTTTAAACAATATGGCAGTGATAAGAATAATTTCGGGATTACTTGAAATTGCGGTAGCTTTTATCTTTTTAAAAATGGGCCGGGTTGACTCGGCATTAAGAATGAATGCTTTCCTTGGGCTGGTTGGGCCACTAGTATTTATCGTGGTAAGTGTTCTTGGTATAGCTGCAATTGCTGTTCGTTTACCTTGGTATAAGGTATTTTTAATCAGTTTTGGAATGGTCCTGGTTTTAATTGGGACCAAGAGCTAAAATTGTACAGTCCAACTAATGAACGCTTCATTTTCTTCCGTTTCGGTCAAGTGGATTAGATCAATCCCGAATTCAAGTTGGTTAATAGGAGAGTATGATTTGATAATACTGCTTCGTAAACGGTATCCAATTTCAGGTTGTCCAAAGTTTTCAATCGGATTTAATAATAGTAAGCGGTTAGTTAGTTGATAATTCTTCGGTAAAGGTGACATTAATAACAGGTCAATTCCTTGAGAATTGGGTAAAAACCATTCTCGATTGTCGCCGGAGGAGTGGGCCAAGCTGGAATAAGAAGGAGCGAAATCCGGCGCAAAATATGCAGCTTTAATTTGGAAGATTCCGTTTCGAGAAAAATGTTTTTGATAGCTGATTAGAATTCCCGGCGCCCAGTCAACCACATAGTCCGGAAACTGATCGGATTTAAAAGAATACCAGCCTAATTCGGCGGCGAAGGATGAGTTTGAATTGGTAGTTGACCAATCGATACTGACATTTTTTTCACCGGAGACGCCAAAGGGGACCAGATTGAGCCCTAAAATGGAATTTTTATTTGACCATCCGATTCTTCCTGCTATATAATCCTCGCTAACTTCAACTTTATCGGAACCAGGTAAATATTGAGTATAGACTCTTGAGTATAAACCAGCAAAGTGGTAGTCACCAAAGGACCGTTGGTAGGCCAAACCTTCGGCTGGGCTTGTAAAAAAGTCGGAGATCAAACCGAATGGACCGAATGAGTATCGAAAGCGGCCAAGGTAATTCAGGCTTTTAGGGTGCTCCATTCTTAAGAATGCTTCATCAATTTGGAGAGGAGACACTATTGGAGGATCTAGAGGTATATTTTCAGAATCCATACCCTGGAAACCCAGACCCCATCCGCCACGATGAGCCATTTTTAGTGAGAAGAGAAGATTCCGGTCGATAAAAGCATCTAAAAACAGATTAAGTTCCTGATTAACTTTGAATAAAGGAAGATTTTGTTGCTCCGAACTTAGATCGGATTGTGTTTGAATATTAAAATTACCGCCTAGTTGGAACCGGCCCCAATTTGCTTCTAGATTATCAAAACGACTTGTTAAATCTGAGATTTTCCGATCAGTAGATCTGGGAGCAGAAGCTCCGAAAGTTGGAAGTGAAAATAGTATCATTATGAACAGAAGGGAACAGATAACGATGGGCTTTTTCAAATTGTTCCTCCTAATTTTTAAAAAAAGTATAGGGGGATGATTCGTTTTAGATAATAGAATACCTGCTGAAGGGTTATAATAAAAAAAATCCAGTCATGGTAAAAAAAGAAAGCCGGATTTCCGGCTTAATTGATGATTAATAAAGACTACATTTCCCTATGCTTGGGTCAGTAAGGGGTCAAGTAGCGGAGTGCCAGTTTTGAACCGGCGGAAACTTTTGTTTCATTATATTAATTTATTAGTTAAAATGTGAAAGTTAAGAAAATGGCGCAATTAATGGGTCTATAATAAGTATCCAACTTAATATTTATGTATATATTGAAAATCATAAAGAGGTTAGGGGTTAGCCCCTAACCTTGCCGGGATAATAATTCCTCCGCTTTTTCGATTAATCCGCGAACTATTAAACCGGCTTCACGGGTGGTGATGTTTCCATAGTCGTAAGTGTTATTTTGTACCTGGATCCGGTCGGCAAATCCCAATTCCTTTGCGATTTCGTATTTTACCTGATCGGAAACGATGCTGTCACGACGACTCAAGTTTTCACCCCCTAGTTGAAGTCAGCTATGGAAACCATTTAGGAACACACAGCTTAAATGACTTCAATAATATTTTAAACTAAAATATTGATTTTAATAATAAAGATTCTTGAACCTAGTTGAAAAAAGTTTTGGAGATGGTTGGGTTAAGTAACTTATCACTCCAAAAAACATGCATGAATTGTATTTTAACCAATTAAAATATGTTATAATAAGTTGAATTAAATTTCTAATATACATTAGGATCCGTAAGCCTCGGCTAGGACGCATAGGCAAGCAGGAAGCGAAGCTTCCGACCAGCCCCATGATGTATATGAGTATAGATTTTTTGATTGAGGGGAGTATTAACATCAATGAAAAACCTTCATTTTGTAGGCATCGGTGGTGCGCGCTTGAGTGGGCTGGCTAAGTTATACCAAGACCGCGGTTATAATATTACCGGTTCGGACGCATATGAGTCAAACTCAGTTCAAAATCTTACAAAACGTGGAATTAAAGTATTTATCGGACATAATCCTGCTAATATTGATGGCGCTGATTTAGTAGTATTTACCAATGCAGTAGGAAACGAAAATTGTGAGATTAAAGCGGCTATAGATAAAGGTATACCTGTGATTGAGGGAGCTGAGTTACTAGGTAAACTTATGAACGAAGTTGGGCGAGGAATAGCCATTGCCGGAACACACGGGAAGACTACCACTACTGCAATGACCGCTTTGGTTTTAACTTCAAGTGGGGTAGACCCTACAGTTTTGGTTGGCGGAGAAATAGAGGCTTTTCAAGGAAACCATCGTTCTGGAAAATCCGATTATATGGTGGTTGAGGCTTGTGAATTTAAAAGGTCTTTTTTATATCTTCGTCCTTCCATTGAGCTAATCACTAATATCGATTGGGACCATCCGGATTGTTTCCCAACTTTGAAGGACGTGATTAAAACTTTTTCTGAATTTGTTGAATTGTTGCCAAAAAATGGAGCTTTAGTTCTTTGGGGAGACGACCCTAACGCTTATTCATTAAAAAAGAAATATAAGGGAAAGATTATTACTTTTGGCTATCAACCACAGTTTGATTGGGAAATTGCTGATTATCAAACCATTGAAACCTTAGGAATCGCCGGACGCATAAACTATAAAGGTAAGAGTCACGGGGAGCTTCGCTTAAAAGTTCCCGGCCGTCATAATTTACAAAATGCATTGGGTGCTTTAGCGATTGCTTCGGAATTAGGAGTTGATATAAATATAGCTTTAAACATTTTAGCCGAATTTACCGGCGTAAAACGGAGGTTCGAAATTAAAGGTGAATATCGCGGAGCGATGGTGGTAGACGATTACGCCCATCATCCTGGGGCTGTTAGAGCTACTTTGGCTACAGCGCGACAAGCTTTTAAGGGGCGTGTCTGGTGTGTTTTTCAACCCCATCTATATAGCCGGACAAAATTTTTATTGGATGAATTCGTGAAGTCATTTAATGATACGGATATCCTTGTTTTAGCAGATATTTATCCCGCTAGAGAAGTCGATCCAGGGGACATTTCCAGTCATGATTTAGCTATAAAAGCGCGTAATTATCATACCGATGTCCGTTATCTTGGAGACTTTAACACAATAGTAGATCATTTGGCTAAACATGTCCGGAAGGGTGATTTAATTATTACAATGGGAGCAGGGAATATTTTCGAAGTTGGAGAAAGATTGTTGAAAAGTATTTTTATTTAAGTAGTCTTCGACGTTAATTTTCCTATATATTAAAAAAAGTTAAATTGTAGATATTTATCTAAAAACAAAAGCCTGTATATATCAGGCTTTTTTTAATAGTGAGTTAGTTATTGTTTCGTTAAACGCTATAATTGAACTATTAGCATCCCATCTTCATACTCAAATTCATATCTTTTATCTTCAATTGGTATTTGGAAGCGATTTAAAAATTTTTTTGCTACTACCATTTTAGTTGTTTGACCCTGAATTTTAAAGGAATCGGGCGTAGGTTCATTTACCGGTAGGATTCCCATTTTTTTGACTTCAGGATCAAAAAATAATTCAACAAAATTTATTTTATCAAAATACTTTTCTACCACAGGTTTATAAAAAGCAAATCTACCTTTACGATTAATTCCAATAGTTTTAGATGTCGCCCCCTTTTTAGTTTTTTCCTTCTGAAATTTGATAAAAGCCAAAAAAATCCCTCCTTTATTTCTTTGTTTCAACTTATTCGACGATGTTTTAATTTAATCCTGCCCAAAATAAAAAATTAATAAAAAATTAAAAAAACGGATTAAAACGATAATAACTACTATCTTAAGAAAAATAAAGGAATTTACCTAAAAGAAACGGTTTATTACGAGTTAAAGTTAACTAGAAACAAGTATTCAAATATAAGGATATGCGAAAGATGCCGGATTAACACTCAGGTGTTATATTTCATTCATAAAATTAGCATATGTAAATAAGTTAATTCTGGTTTTTATTTTCTTAATTTTTTAAATCAATAATATCAATTATATAATTTAGGGAAATCTTTGTAAACATGACATTTGTCATTAACAAAATTACAAATGTCATTTTAGCTTAAATCATATAAAAAAAGAATATAAAAAACTCATTCTTAACTTATCTTCGCTTTGCGTTTTCTATATAATTTGTATATTGGGATTATAATATAAAAACAAAGAGGAGGAGTTCTAAATATTATAGAACCTCTAACAATTACGTTTAACTTCATTTTTAATATAAAACTGAATCTATAACTTATATTTGATAGATTTAGCCTATTGCTAGTATATTCAAATTTATTAGGATTAAGAGCCGCTTTACAAAGTTAATAGGTATAAGGCCTTGACATTTTCTTGTTTCTGCAGGATTTTATTAATCTTTTTAGAATTGATTTTTACATGAATGTACTAGTTTGTTTTGTTTCAATGATATTAAATTAGTAGTAAACAATATGGTGGTGCAATGGGATATCGTTATATAATTTTTGATTTGGACAATACTCTTTATCCAAAAGAATCTGGTCTATTAGACCAGATAAACCAGCAGATTGATTGGTATATTGGTCAAAAAATGCAAATTCCTGAATCAAAAATTTCTATGATTCGTTTTGATTATTGCAATAAGTATGGGACGACTTTGGGAGGGATGGTGGTTCATAATAAAATAGATCCAGAAGAATATATTAATTATGTCTATAATGTTAACGTTGCTGATTTTTTAAAACCTGACCCGTTAATAGACAAAATTTTAAGTGAGTTGGAAATAAAAAAAGTAGTATTTAGCAATAGTCCGTTAAAATATATTGAGAAAGTTTTGGATATATTGAATATCAGGAAATATTTTGATAAAATTTACGATATTCATTTTTGTAATTATATCGGAAAGCCGAATCTTTCAAGCTATTATAAGGTATTAGCGGATTTGGGAGTTGAAGGGAGGGACTGTTTATTCATTGACGACACTCCGGTGAACGTTTTAGGCGGTGAAGCAACCGGAATTACTTCAATATTTATTGGAGAAGGTCCTATCAATAATATTACTTGGGGGATTTCTAACTTGACGGAACTCCCGATGATTATTTCACGGATAAAGGACCAACTTTCAGCTTAAAGGCTTTTTAACATTTTAACCAAGCGTCGAAACTCACGTTTTTTGCCTTCAGCCAAGGAACGGTCGATTTGTTTTAAAATGTCAGCTCTTTCTTGATCGCGCTTAAAACCAGCAAACCAGAGGGACAATTCAAAATCAATTAGTAATTGATCGGCTTGACTAGCATTAAGGTTTCCGGTATCTTCCGCGATTGTAAGGTAAGGTTCGGAAAATGAACGCTCAGGGTAATACAAAGTTAAATAAATCGGGCTCTCTCTTTCTAAATAGATGTGTTCGAGAATTGTTTGGAGGTCTTTTTCATTATAATCGATGGTTTTATAAAGAAGTGGCGGCATTCCTATTCCTTCGGTGGAGATTACAATTAATGGTCGCAAATAAGAACCGTTCAGTACCAGTTTTAGCCTACAGAGTAGTTCTTCGGTCTGGGATAGTTCTTGGAGAATATTGATAGGGTTATCATTGGAGAATCGGTTATTTTCAATAAACCAGAGTATAAAGTTCTTCTTAGCCCAAACACTCACCGCTTTTTTATTCATGGATGTCTACCCCGTTTAACATTTATATAGTGTTTTCTATAATAATATTCGGAATAGTATGATTCAAGACTGAGAGACAAATATTTACAAAAGCTAATTTGTTTAATAATATTAATAAGAAAAAAGCCGGGAAACCAGATATACATGGCTAATGCTTAATCGCTCCGGTTCTTGGAATAATACTTTTAGGGGGTGGTAATATGAAAGACCCGAGGTTGCAAAAGATGGCGGAAGGGTTAATCAATTATTCAGTAAAACTACAATCGGGTGAGAAAATTTTAATTGAAGTGATCGATAATGGAATGCCCTTGGCATTAGCGGTGGTAAAAGAAGTCTATCGGGTTGGAGGAGTCCCGTACGTAACGCTTAGGAATAAACAGATAGACCGGCAAATAATGCTAGAAGCTACCAGGGAACAATTGGATAAAATGGCTGGATATGAACTGGTCCAGATGAAAGAAATGGATGCGTACATTGGTATTAGGGCTACGGAAAATGCTAATGAGACAGCAGATGTTCCCGGAGAACAACAGCAAATATATATGAAACATTATTCCCGCCCGGTCGTGGAGGAAAGAGTCAACAATACTAAGTGGTGCATTATGCGCTACCCTAATCCATCAATGGCCCAATCAGCCAATATGAGTACCGAGGCTTTTGAGGATTTTTATTTTGATGTTTGCACTTTGGATTACCAAAAAATGGCGAGGGCGATGGAACCGTTAAAAAAATTGATGGAAAAGACCGACCAAGTACGTTTGACTGGACGGGAGACAGATTTAAATTTTTCCATCAAAGGGCTTCCGGCTATTCCTTGCGCAGGCGAAATGAATATCCCTGACGGTGAGATTTTCACAGCACCGGTTAGAGAATCGGTTAACGGAGTAATTACATATAATACTCCCGCTGTATACCAAGGATTAACCTATGAACAAATTCGCTTGGAATTTGTAAATGGAAAAATAGTTAAGGCAACCAGTAATGAGACGGATAAACTTAATCAGACATTGAATACTGACGAGGGGGCTCGTTTCATTGGCGAGTTTTCAATCGGAGTAAATCCTTATATTTTAAAGCCGATGAAGGATACCTTATTTGATGAAAAAATCTGCGGTAGTGTTCATTTTACCCCGGGCCAAGCTTACCAGGAATGTGACAATGGTAACCGTTCAGCTATTCATTGGGACTTAGTGCTAATTCAACAACCGGAATTCGGGGGTGGAGAAATATATTTTGATGGTAAGCTAATTCGAAAAGATGGACGGTTTACCATATCTGAACTTGAAGGGCTTAATCCTGAAAATTTAAAGTAATAATGAGATTTCGACATTAAAGTCAATGATTTAAGGATATCTACTTTGAAAAATTGACAAATTATCTACTTTTTTCAAAAAGTGAATTTGATTTATGACTTACCGTGAGGCATTTTGAAGAATGAAAGTTCAGATATTATACTAAAATGTGCTTTAGTTTTAAAAACACAAAAATCCTGCCTAATAGCAGGATTTTTTAATTTTTAGTTGAAATTTTATTTTAAGTTAGGAGCTTTATGCCTTTGAGAGAATTACATAATGCATTCTCATATTTAGGTATTATTACTCAAATTAATAACCATAGAAAATTCGGTACCGGCTTTTTCAGCTTCATTGTAAATTGTTTTTAATCCATTCCAAATTTGTTCCGGAGAATCACTATAAAGATAGGTGCTCATATTGCCTATTTCATGTTTAACACCAGTCTCTTTTAGAGCTTGGATTGCTTGGTTGACTATTTCATCTGAAGCGAGAGTTTCTAAGGGGAAAAGTGAGACTTCACATGTTAACATTCTATCAACCTCCACCTGTTAGATTATGTATATAGAATATCCAAGCAGAAGCGGTTTAATCTTAAAGCTACCGGTAATATTTAACAATAGTTACACCCGAATCGCCCAATAGTAAAGGCTGGTATGAAGAGAGATGCGATTAGTTTCGATTGAAAATGTTAAACCCGGTATGAAATTAGCACGAGCAATTTTTAGAGATCAGGACGGTAAGATTTTATTACGTCCGAATGTGGTATTAAAGCTGTCTTATATTCAAAAAATTAAGGATTTAAAGTATCAATTTATTTATATAATGGAACAGGGGGATAATGAGCAGGAAATTGTAAACCAAGAATCAATTAAAGAAGATACTTTATTTCAAGCCAGAGGATTAGTTAAAAAATATTTCGGACTTTTAAAACAGAATAAAAGCGTTGATATATTCGAGATAAAAAATGTTATCGGAGATATAGTCGATCAAATCATTAGAAATCCTAATATTGTATATAATATGGTAGATATTCGTTCTCACGATAATTATACTTATGCCCATTCGGTAAACGTTTGTGTGATTTCGGTAATGGTAGGAATGGCGCTTAACCTTAATCGTAAGCAGTTAGAAACACTCGGAATTGGAGCTTTGATGCATGATATCGGTAAAATCCAAATTGATAATAAGATTTTGAATAAACCGACCAAACTTGAACCGCAAGAATCGGAATTAATCCGGAGACATGCCAAAGATGGTTATGAATTACTCAGAAAGAAAGCAAATATTAATTTTCTTGCATCTCATATAGTGTTACAGCATCATGAGCGGGAAGACGGCTCAGGCTATCCTCGTGGCCTAACCGGGAAAAGAATTCACAGCTTTTCCAAAATAGTTGCTGTAGCTGACACCTATGACGCAATGACTTCTAACCGAGCTTATCATAAAGAGATCACTTCTTTACAAGCTTTAGAAGAAATCAAACAGGAGTCGGCCCGCAAGTATGATCCGGCTGTGGTTGAGGCTTTCTTACAAGTGGTGGCTCCATTTCCAATTGGTAGTACCTTGATTTTTAAAAATGGCGATAAGGCGGTTGTTAAATCGGTTAATAGGAATGAATGTATTGTTGAAGTAGTTGGAGGCCCTGGTTCCGGAAAAACTTTTAATCTTTATCATTACCCCAATACTAAAGTTGATAAAGTCTATTTAGACTGTTAACCTGAGGGAATTGCATAATTACCTTAATAAACCCTTTGGCCACAATATATAGTGACTAGCCCAGATGTATCTATCAATATATTGTTAGCCAAAGCTTAAATCATAAATTATGCAATTCCTTAAACCTAAAAGGAGTAAGTACAGTTTAATAATTGGTTAATTGTGATAAGGAGGTCATAGGTAACCTCGTTTTTTTATGGCAGGAATTTTTTATTTTATGGTCAAATATTTACATGTTATGGGTATCTTATTAAGATAACCGGTTTCTTAATTCCTTTTGATGGATTCACAAATAGGTAATGATAAGAGGTGCCATTGTGGTCAAAGAATATACGGATATTCTGATCTTGTCGGCCAGTTACGGCGGGGGTCATAACCAAGTGGCCAGAGCTCTAACACAAGAACTTCAAATTCAAGCTCCCGGGATTAAGATTACAACAATTGATTATTGTGACCTACTCTTTCCCCTGATTAATCGAATTAGCCAATTTAGCTATACTCAAAGCATCCGGCATTTCCCCGTTGGATATGCCTTATACTACCAAGCTACCGGTAATATTTCCTCCGATTCTTTCTGGCAGAGAAGATTAAATCGAATGGGATATAGTGAATTGATTATGTTGGTCAACCGCTTAGAACCAAGAGTAATTATTTCTACTTTTCCCTTGCCTGCCGGGGTACTTTCCCAGATGAAAGAGGCAGGAGTCTTAAATATCCCTGTAGTTACTGTTATTACTGATATGTGTATTCATAGCCAATGGATTCATTCCAAAACCGACCTATATTTGGTAGGTTCTCCCGAGGTTGCGGTAGGATTGGAAAAACGGGGTGTTAGTAGAGATAAGATTGGAATAACCGGTATCCCAATTTTACCGGTTTTTAAACAAAGTATTAACCGAGAGAAGGTTAAGCGAGAATTTGATTTAGACTCTAAAGCAAAGGTGCTCTTATTTATGGGTGGTAATGATGGAATTTTCGGGACTAATCATTTTAACTTTTTATTACGGGATTTGCCTCCGGATGTCCAACCGATAATTATTACCGGCTCAAATCAGGATTTATATGAACGATTACATTCGACTTCCTATCAAAAATACCGGGTCCGGACTTATAGATACGTTGAAGATATTGCCGGCCTGATGAAGGTGAGCGATTTATTAGTTACCAAAGCTGGGGGCGTAACTATTTCCGAAGCTATTGCCGTAGGGTTGCCAATGATTATTTTTAAACCTACCCCAGGCCATGAGGAGGCTAATGCTCGTTTTTTAGCGAAACATAGGGCTGGTTTTGTGGTTAAGAGAGATTTGGGTTTAAAAAAAGTAATCAATCGGATGATTATTGATGATGATTTGCGACAATATTTCGGGCGTAACTGCATTAAAATTGCCACTCCAAATTCAGCGGAGAACGGGGCTCGTCTAATTTTAAACCTAGCAGCTCCTTCTTTCCTCCCCTTCAGGGACTATCAAAATCCCTTGGTCAGGAGAGAAATTCATGCTTAGAATAAAGGGAGCATTCCTTGCCCATCCGGTGGTACTATCTTTTTTAGCGATTATTGCTGCGGTCGAATTCATTAGGATGGCTTTATTTGTAACTTTTTTACCCAGTTTTATGATTAAGCTTCATTTTGATACTGCCGCTTTGGGGATAGTGATTTCTGCGAATATTTTCGCTGATAATCTTTTAAAAAGCGCTACGGGTTGGTTGATTGACCATAAAGGGCCTTGGCCAGTATTATTTGCCGGTAGTTTAGCTGTTTTTTGCGGAGTATTTTTGATAATTATTTTTCATCAGCAATTAATTATGTTGATATTAGCGGCGATAATAATCGGATTGGGAGTATCACCCGTATGGCCGGGGGTTATTTCCGGTACGATTCGAAGCGTTGGGGAAGCCAAACGGGCTACTGCTATTAGTCTGATATCTGTTATTTGGCTTGCCGGAGGGGGGCTTGGCCCAATAATCATGGGCTTTTTGATTGACGCAAAGATGCAACAATCTTTAAGCAAGTTTCAAATTTCCTTTGTAGATGGTTATCGAACCGCATTAATAATAATGTTTGCTGTAGCAGTAGGTGCGGTTCTTATTTGTCTAATAGGCTGGTCTATATGGAAAAAAGTTCCTCACATTCAAGCTGCAATTGCAAAAAAGGAAGTTAAAAAATCTCCTTTTAGAGATGTAATATATCGGTTATGGAAAGTAAAGGGTTTAATTCCGGGAATGTTATTTCAAACAATGTCTCTAGGGATGTTGTTACCAAATCTATTACCATACGCTACCGGTAAGCTGGGTTTGACCGAATCGGAATACAGTCTTCTCTTAATAATTGGAGGTTTGGTAGTAATTTTATTTATGATCCCTGTAGGCCATCTTGCTGACCATTGGGGGACCAGAGGTTTTTTAGTTACCGGATTTGCCTTAGCTGCCACTTCATTAACAATTTTGGCCCTGTGGGGTAACTCGACCAATATTTGGTGGATAGTCGCTCTGGTTGGGTTGTCATATGCATTGATTCAACCGTCTTGGAATGCATTATTGGCAGGAGTTATTCCTCCTATGCAACGCGGTGTTTTGATGGGCTTATTCATGTCAGTAGAGGGATTTGGTTTTGGGCTCGGACCAATTATCGGAGGACTATTGGGGCGAATTGACGGAAGTGAAATACAATTATTAAAAACTATAGGTCAAGCTGCTCCGTTTTTAGTAAGTAGTATCTGTTTAGGTTTGATGGCTTTGGTATATTTGTTTTATCCATTTCATCAATATAATATTGAAAATTTGTAGATAGAATGAAGGCGGTCCCTTGATTGGTGTTGGAGTTGGTATTATTTTGCTTTGGGTATTAATTTTTCCACTTACCGACGGGTATGTAAGGTTTTTTTCCTCTAAAACAATAAAAAAAGGTTCGGAACCAGGAACCGGAATCTGTCTTACTTTTGATGACGGACCCGATCCCCGCTACACTCCGAAAGTATTGAAAATTCTACGGGAATTGCATATCCCGGCGGTCTTTTTTTTAGTAGGGGCAAAAGCGGAACAATCACCTGATTTGGTAAAGAGAATTGAAGCCGAAGGGCATGAAATCGGGTGTCATACTTATTATCATCGCCACGCCTATTTACTTTCCCCCCAGAAAAGCATAGCCACAATCTGCGAGGGTCAACAGGCGATCGAAAAAATAATTAAAAAACCTTTAAAATGGTTTCGACCGCCTTGGGGAGCTCTTAATCTGTTTCAATATCTTTTTATAAAATATACCGGCCTTCGAATCGTACTTTGGGATGCTAATGCCCGGGACTGGAAAAAACAAACCGGGGTATCGGGAATTACTAAAATGTTGTTTAGAAAAATCAAACCCAATTCAATAATTGTATTACATGATTCCGGCGGTGACATGGGAGCCCCTGAAAATACAGTAGCTTCTTTACCTGGGATTATCACTAAATTACAATCAGATGGCTATTCTTTCGTAACTCTCGAAAAGGTCTTGGGAGGTAAGAAAAATGATAAATGTGGGATTTATTAGGAAAATCGGAGAAAAGATTGACGAACGGTATCAAAAAAAGGTCGGCGCAATAACACTTCCCGGATCGAAAAATGGACTCCTGATGGTCTGTTATCATGATTACCAAGGGAAAAAACGAGTAGTGATCAATGACGGGGTCATTATAAACCCCGGCGATCCGGTGGGGGAGTTACATTTTAATAATAAAAAAATTACGGAGATTGCTGCATTACCCTCGGAACGGTCGATGGAATGGCGTTTGTTTGAAATTATTAAAGCGGAGTTTAAAATCTTAGCTGAAGCAATTGAGGCCGGGTTTGTTCCGGGTAATATCAAGGCTTTTTATGGGGTCAATGTTTTATCGGCAGGAGCAAAACGGTTGGGATTTACGTTGATTCCTCTTCCTCCGGGTTGGGACCGTTGGTGGTTGGGTTTTTGGGAATCGGTTTTACGAATTGTCTATTATTCTTTTAAAACAACAAAGAAGGCTTCGTTAAAAAGAACAATGGATCCTTATGAAATTTGGATATCCTGTAATGAATTGGTCCGTAAATATATATAATTTACATGGGTTGGAGTCAACCTGCAATATTAAATAGAATCTGGCGAAGCCCAGCATATTGTTCATTAGTTATCTCGATAAACTTAATCCCTGATAAGTATGAATTAGCAGCCCAGTCCGGATTGTTTGTCCAAAGGCAGGTACCTTTAAGGGTAAGTCGATGACTGATAAGATTTAAGACTAGTTGGGTGCCGGTGGGCAAAGAAACAGGAAGACGAAGTTTGACCCCATTTAGGCTTAGATCTTCCACTTTTCCAAAGAATGCTCGTCCATTGTTAAAAATTAATTCTATAAGAAACGAAGCCTGAATACGGAGATCTTGTCTTAGTTGGCGCTGATTGTCTAAACGCTCTTTGCAATAATTTGATTTCATATAGCTACCCCCAAAAACAATATATTGTATGTTTATGATTAAGCATACACTTTGATGACTAATTCTTCTTTTCAATGTTATACAGCTTTGACATAAAAAATGTTGATTAAACGGGCCAGCTAAATGTTGACTTTGATGACATAGTTTGATATTATTTTTGATGAGAAGGAAGTTTTTTTAGCAAAGCAAAGTGGAGTTGAGATAAGGCGAGTGCAGGCAAGCGTTAACTATCAAACGTTTTTTTGGCCAGGCGCTGAATGCCTGGCTTTTATTTTTGTATCAAAAGGCATGTGCCTTATGATAAATGAAGGTATAAATCAGGAGGTATGGTAGAGATGAGTGTTGAGACGAGAGTAGTGAAGCGAAAAGGTCTTCAAGCGGTTGATGTAGCAATTGTTGCAGTCTTACTAGCGGTTGGAGCGGTTTTAAGAATGTTTACGCCTCCTTTCGCCGGAATCACCCCAAATTTCATTATTGGAATGTATTGTTTAGCGATTTTATTATTAAGGCCCAAATTAGCCGGTATCATCGGTATTGGTTTAGTATCGGCAGCTGTTTGTATGGTTACCACCAAATCAATTATCCCCTTTTTGAATTTTATCAGTGAACCGATTGGCGCTTTGATGGTTGGATTTTTAGCATTGATCAATTTGGAACAGGGAGTTATAAAATATATTCGCCCCTTTGTAATTACTTTTATCGGAACAGCGGCGAGCGGTTTTTCTTATGTCAGCACCATGATTTTTCTGTTAACCGCCGATGGTAAGAATGCTCCGGCATTCGCTGCTTTGACAAGTGTTGTGCTGATTACGGCATTAGCTAATTCCATTTTAGTATCAGCACTTTATTTCCCGCTCAAAAATGCTTTGGCTAAAAACCATTAGGAGTAAGAATAGATGCAACCGGTAATTTCCGTCGTACAACTTACCTTTAAGTATCCCGGGTCTAATCAAACTGCTTTAAGTGATGTGAGTTTTCAAGTAAAGGCCGGAGAGTTTGTGGGAATTACCGGGCCTGCAGGAGCTGGGAAGTCAACTTTGGCATTGTGTCTTAATGGGATTATTCCTCATTTTCAAGCTGGAACTTATCAAGGGAAAGTATTAATCGATGGCCGAGATACTTTTGAAACAGATTGTTCCGAGATATCCAGGAAAGTGGGAAGTGTATTTCAAGATCCGGAAGCCCAAATAGTAGCTCCGACAGTGGAGGATGAGATTGCTTTCGGGCTTGAAAACTTCGGAATAGAGCCTGCTGTTATGGAAGAACGGATCAGGGAAGCATTGGAATTTATCGGAATTAGTGATTTACGCGAACGTTCCACTACTGAGTTATCTGGAGGTCAGAAACAAAGGGTCGCCATCGCTGCTGCAGTGGCCTTGCGTCCGGAGATACTGGTGCTGGATGAACCAACTTCGGAATTGGACCCAATAGGGACTATGGATGTTTTTGAAGTACTAAAGCAACTTAATGATCGGTATCAGATGACAATTATTGTAATTGAACAGAAGATTAACATATTAATGGAATATATAAATCGTCTTTTGATCTTAGATAAAGGGAGTCTGGTTTGTGACCGGACTCCCCGTGAAGTAATTAGTGAACCTGATACTTTATTAAGAGTAGGCCTTAAAGCGCCACCTGTTAGTGAATTAGCTTATTTACTTAAGCAAAAAGGCCTTTACGAAGAAGAACTTCCTTTAACAGTAGATGAGGCATACTGGGGTTTACTTAAAAACTTCAGTCATTTTGGGAGCAAATCATGATTAAACTTGATAAGTTGGTGTTTCAATATCCCAATAGTATCCCGGTTTTAAATGAACTCAGTTTAGAAATAAAAAAAGGTGAATTTGTTGCGCTTATCGGTCAAAATGGGGCCGGTAAAACTACTTTGTTGAAACAATTAAACGGTTTACTAAAACCAAGCTCCGGAGATGTCTGGATCAATGGTGTTAATACTAAAGATACTAATACGGGAAACTTAGCGCGAACCGTAGGTTATTTGTTTCAAAATCCGGACCATCAGATCTTCATGCCTACGGTAGAAAAGGAGATAGGATTCGGACCGTCAAATCTTGGGTTGGCTAAAGAAGAAGTTAAACAAAGAGTGATCGAGGCCGCAGCGCAGGTAGGACTGATGCGTTATTTAGCTGGAAATCCTTTATTTCTCAGTAAAGGTCAACGGCAACGGGTTGCTTTTGCTTCCTTGCTTTCGATGCGCCCGGAGGTTATGGTCCTCGATGAGCCTACTACCGGCCAGGACTACCAGGAAGGCATAGAAATCATGGAAATGGTAAAAAAACTTCATCAGCAGGGGCATACCATTATCTTTGTAACTCATGACATGGAATTAGTGGCTGGTTATGCGAACCGGGTAATCGTCCTTAGCCAAGGGAAAATTTTAATAGATGATACCTGCAGAAATGTATTCTATCAACCGGGACTATTAAAGGAGACTAACCTTTTTCCACCTCAAATTGCTCGCTTGGTCCAAAAGTTCGACAGTCAGCAAGCTTGCTTTGAACAGGCAATTTCTGTTACGGAAATGGCAGCCCAAGTTCTAAGAATGTCGGAGAGTGAAACAAATGTCCGTTGTAGCTAATTATATTCACCGCGATTCCTTGATTCATAAACTTAATCCTCTTACTAAACTATTTTGGTCGATAGTTTTAATGACTCTTAGTTTTATTTATAAAAATCCATTAGTACTGGCCGCTTTATTTATATCAATTATTTTGGTGGTCTACACCGCTAAGATACTTAAGGAAATACTCCCTGTGTTTAAGGGTTTATTATATTTTGCCGGTTTTTTTCTGCTTTTTCAAATTTTTTTCATTACTGATGGAAATACAATATTTGTGATTCCCCGGACCAATTTATTTAGGGTTACTGACCAAGGATTAATAGTCTCCCTCGGTATGGGGGCCCGTTTAATGGTAATCGCAGCAAGTTTTCCAGTATTACTTGCTACGACACAGGTGAAAGATTTGGTTGTGGCGCTAGTTGAAAAGGTTAAAATCCCCTATACTTATGCTTTTATGTTCATAACTTCCCTTCGTTTTATTCCAACCTTTATGAGTGAAATGGAACAAATAATTCAAGCTCAATGTTCTCGGGCACATCGTTTGGACAGCCGTAATTTTGTTACGAAATTTCTTTCGATTTGTCCATTAGCAATACCTTTGATGATTACATCAGTTAAGAAGGCTGAAAAATTGGCTATTTCAATGGAAACTAGGGGTTTCGGCTGTGGCAAACGGACCTATCTTCGTCAACTACGGTTTTATCCGATAGATTGGCTGGTTTGCGCTAGTTTGATTTTAATTACTATCGCCGGTCTGGTATTAAACGTCAAAGGAATTTTAATTTAAAGTAACGAATAATAAATGAGCTAAAATTCTGATGGACTATTTTAACTTTTTGAGATTATTAGTTTTTTTGGTGTTTCTTTTTTTTTCCTAAAAAACGTTACTCGAATAGAATCACTAAATTATTATATTAACATTTTTCAATTAGCTAACTTGAGGTGACTTTTTTGACTAGAAAATTACTAATGGGAAATGAGGCGATTGCACGGGGAGCGGTTGAGGCTGGTTTAAACCTAGCAACGGCTTATCCTGGCACTCCATCATCGGAGATTATCGGCACCCTGGCCGAAATGGCCGGAGATTTTCATTATTATGTTGAATGGTCCGTAAATGAGAAAGTGGCCATGGAAGTGGCTGCCGGGGCCGCTTATGCCGGAGCCAATACTTTGGTAGCTATGAAACAAGTTGGTTTAAATGTGGCCAGTGACCCTTTAATGAGTCTCGCTTATATTGGAGTTAAGGGGGCTATGGTAATAGTGGTTGCCGATGATCCAGGGCCCCATTCGTCACAAACTGAACAAGATACAAGGACTTTTGCTAAATTCGCCAAATTGCCGGTATTTGATCCGGCTAGTCCCCAAGAGGCTTTAGCGATGACTAAGGCAGCTTTTGAGGTTTCCCATCGGCATGGTTTACCGGTGTTCGTCAGGCCTACCACTCGGGTCTGCCATGCCACCGAAGGAGTTGATTTTTCAAAAACTCCGGAAAATAATCCCGATGGGTTTGTGAAAGATCCTAAATGGGTTATCTTCCCACGTCTATCCAATTTAAAACACCAATGGCTTGAAGAAGAGCTTCCCAAAATGGCTAAGGAATTCTCTTCAAGCGTTTGGAATAAGATTGAATCCGGCGATCGGTTGGGGGTTCTGACCGGTGGAGTTTCATATCTATATGTAAAAGAAGCTGCCGCTAATTTAGGGCTGAAACCTACTATTTTAAAGATAGGAACTCCACACCCTTTTCCCAGCCAGATCGCAGCTGAATTTTTATCTCAGGTAGATCGGGTAATAGTAATTGAAGAACTGGATCCGGTTTTGGAAGAGGGAATAATTCAGGTTGTTGCAAAATACGGATTTAACGGCAAGATACATGGAAAGCTATCCGGTGAATTACCGAAGGCCGGAGAATATAGTTTTGATTTGGTGCGTCAGAGTTTGGCCAATATTTTAAAAATTGAATCCCTACAGGTAACAATATCAGGAAATGAAAATCCCCCGGAATTGCCGGTTCGGCCTCCCTTATTATGCGCCGGTTGTTCACACCGAGCCTCATTTTATGCGGTAAAGAGGGCTACCAGAGGAATAGATGCCATATATACGGGAGATATCGGTTGCTATACTTTGGGAAACGCTCCACCACTGTCTATGGTGGATACTTGTCTATGTATGGGAGCCGGGATAACCATTGCTCAAGGTTTGTATCGGATTGACCCAAAACGGCCGGTGATTGCCTTTATCGGGGATTCGACCTTTTTTCATACCGGGATCCCCGGAGTGATTAATGCGGTCTATAACAATCACCCGGTAAAAATCATATTACTTGATAACGGCACCACAGCGATGACCGGCCATCAGCCTCATCCCGGAATGGGACGGACTGCAATCGGTGAAAAAGCGAATCCGATTAATCCGGTAGCGGTGCTTAAAGCTTGCGGGGTCGGTTTTGTCGAAGTCGTTAATCCCTTAGAACTTAAAACAACTAATGAGGTTATCAAAAAAGCCCTTGCTTTTCAGGGAGTAGCGGCGGTAGTAATGCGGGCGCCGTGCGCTGCTACCGTTAAGTCACAAAAGAAATATAAAGTTGATCCAACCCTTTGTACAAATTGTCGATTGTGTCTCCGGGAGTTGGGTTGTCCTGCTTTTTACAATGTAGAAAAACCTCAAATCGGACCATCATGTCACGGCTGTGGTTTATGTAGTCAAGTATGCCCGGCTGGGGCTATTAAGGAGGTGTCCGATGGTGGATAATCTTAATATTATTATTGCGGGAGTAGGGGGACAAGGAACAATTTTGGCTTCCCGGGTTTTAGCCCAAGCAGCACTAAATGCTGGGCTGGAAGCAAAGACCTCTGAAACAATAGGTATGGCACAACGGGAGGGTTCAGTCCAGAGTCATGTCCGGATTGGCGCTGCCAATTACGGACCGGTTATAGGAAGGAACCAAGCTGATATTTTGCTTGGTTTTGAACCGGCCGAAGCTCAACGGGCTTGTAGTCTAGTCAAAACAATCGGTTTTGGTCTGGTAAACATCCATCCAATCCGACCGGTTACGGTTAACTTGGGGAGTGCGGTTTATCCATTGGAACAGATCCAAGCCTTTTTGGGCAATCAACCGTTCCCAATTATATTCCTAAATGCTTTTGGATTGGCGACTACTATCGGAAATATTAAAACAATCAATACAATTATGTTGGGCGCTTTGGCAGCCAGCGGAAAATTACCATTTAGTAAAGAACAGTTGAGAGAGGCTTTGTTAGAATTAGTCCCGGATCGTTTTCGCGGGATTAATGAACGGGCTTTTGAATTAGGAAGCAAAGCATTAGAGGAGGCCAGTCGAGATGATTAACAAAGTAATACCCTTGGAGTATCGGGATCTTCACGATCCGGATTATACTCAAATGAACGGTGAGGAAACCACCAATTTTTTAAATCAAGCACTACGTAAATTATTAGAACGGGTCGGTCAGCATAGTCCTTTTTATCAAAAAAAATTCAAAGAAAAAGGATACGACCTAAAAAAATTTGGCGGAATGGTCGAATTCGAAAACCTCCCTTTTACATATAAAGATGAGTTAAGAGAAGTATATCCCCTTGGGTTACAAGCCGTCCCTGAACACGAAGTAGTAAGGATCCATTCTTCTTCGGGCACCACCGGCAAACCGGTGATAATTCCATATACCAAAAAAGATATTTATGATTGGTCGGTAATGTTCGCCCGTTGCTATGCCTTGGCCGGAGTGATCAGGGAAGATCGGGTCCAAATCACGCCCGGATATGGTTTATGGACCGCCGGTATCGGATTTCAGGCGGGAGTCGAACGGTTAGGAGCCATGGCTATTCCAATGGGGCCGGGAAACACCGAAAAACAAATTCAAATGATGCTCGACCTTAAGTCTACTGTTTTATGCAGTACCTCATCCTATGCGTTACTACTAGCGGAGGAGATTCAAAAAAGGAAGCTCCGAGACCGGATACACCTACGAACGGGAATTATTGGTTCGGAACGCTGGGGCGAAAAGATGCGGGACCGGATCGAAAATGAGCTGGGGGTAGAAAGCTTCGATATTTATGGACTTACGGAAATTTATGGGCCGGGAATCGGTATTGATTGCAAATTTCACCAAGGGATTCATTACTGGTCGGATCATCTCTATTTTGAGATCATCGACCCGGTAACAGGTAAGAACCTACCCGATGGTGAACTTGGGGAACTGGTCATTACCACCCTTACCAAAGAGGGAGCGCCGTTGATCCGTTATCGGACCAGAGATTTAACCCGAATTATTCCCGGGGTTTGCCCTTGCGGTAGCATTTACCCGCGTATCGATCGGATCCTGGGCCGGAGCGACGATATGATTAAGATTAAGGGAGTAAATATTTATCCCGGTCAGATCGAGGATGTCTTAAAAGAAACAAAGGGAGCGAGCAGTGAGTATCAGGTTAACTTGACGCGGGTAGACGCTAGGGACCATATGCTTTTGAGGGTGGAAGCCGAGGCGGGGTTGGACCCGAAACAGTTAGCGGAACGGATTGGGGCTAATTTTAAGAAGCGGATAGGGATTTTGATTGATGTGCAAGTTGTATCCTTGGGAGAGTTGCCGAGGAGCGAAAAGAAATCGAAACGGGTGTTGGATGAAAGGGATATTTGATTGTAGTCAGAAGGCAGGAGTCAGAAAAGAGAAGAAATTTTACAATGCTTTGAAGTTTAAACACAATTGGCCTCCGTTGATATTTTTTGCGGAGGTTGTTTTATTCTTGCGTTTGGCTATTGTTTTAGTTTACAATAATTTTAAGATACGTTAATAACAGGAGTTGAACCTGAAATGACTAACCGATTGCCGGAATGGTTGCGGAATAAGTCCCCGTTGGTTGCAGAGACCAATCCTGTGCGTGAGGTTTTAACGGAATTAAAATTGAATACCGTTTGTTCCAGTGCCCGATGTCCAAACCAGGGGCAATGTTATTCGGAAGGTACGGCTACTTTTTTGATTCTCGGGAATGTTTGTACCCGAAATTGTGGTTTTTGCGCGGTTAACAAAGGGACGGCCCAACCGGTTGATCGGGATGAACCTGAACGTATTTTAGAAGCGGTAGCCCGGTTGAAATTAAGTCATGTAGTGATTACTTCGGTGACTCGGGACGATCTTTTCGACGGCGGGGCTTTCCAATTCGCACAAATTATCAAAATTATCAAGGGGAAATTGGCCGGAGTGTCGGTTGAGGTCTTGACTCCGGATTTTAGTGGTAATAGGGATAGTATATTAACGGTAGCCGAAGCGGGGCCCGATATTTATAATCATAACTTGGAGACGGTTCCGAGGCTTTATGAAAAGATTCGGCCCGAGGCGGATTATCGGCGTTCCATAGAATTGCTGGAACTGGTAAAAAGTCAAGAAAACAAAGTTTTGACCAAATCAGGGATTATGGTCGGATTAGGTGAAACTGCAAAGGAAGTTGAAGGTGTAATGGATGATTTGCGTGCGATAGATTGTGATATTATCACGATCGGCCAATATCTGCAGCCTAAAAGGGAACATTTTCAGGTAGTCGAATATGTCAAACCCGAAATATTTGAAGATTGGGAGAGAATAGCTTTACGCAAAGGTTTTAAACATGTGGCTTCTGGGCCTTTGGTGCGAAGTTCGTTTCATGCAAGTCTTAATTTTCCTAGGGAAGATAATCCTCTCTAACCGGAGAGAAAACTTCAATCGCAACCGAATCTTCAATGACATCGGCCTGATGTTCAACTCCGCCAGGGATCATCCAACTGTCGCCGGGCTTGACGTCACATCTCTCTGCGCCAATGGTTAAAACGATATTCCCTTTAACCAGGTAACCCGTTTGTTCATGAGGATGGGAATGCCGTGGCAGTAAGCTCCCTTTTTTGAGAAGGAACTCAACCATTAGGGTTTTGGCGCCGTAAACCAAGGTCTTTTGTTGGATACCCTCAATTGCGGAGAAATATCCTTCCGGATTTTCCTTGTTGAACATGATAAACTCCTTGCATTATTTCTAGAACTATTTATTAGTTGTTTCTATTTTTTTCTAGAAAATCCTTTGAGATTTGGTTGATAGATATAATTTACCCCTCTCCAAATTGAAGTAAATAGGTGCATGGTTACTGAAGAGGGGTGCAAAACATTGATTAAGTACTTACTTCCTCATGATCATAATCAGGCGTACTTTCTTCGATATCCCGAACGTCTTTAATAAAATATCCGCTGAGACAAACTATAGCGCCTAGTATTCCCGTACAAATAAACATCAATGCCATTCCGGAGCCTTTTCCCGAACCAACCAATGTTTTAAAAAAACTATTTACTACTGTATTGGATGTCATTGCCGGTTCGAAGACGCTATCGGCCAGGTATCCACCTAATAAAAAGCCTAGCATTAAACTAGCTTGTTTAAACATACCTCTGATCGAAAAGACGCGGCCTTGGATACTGGGTTCAACCTTTGATTGCCATAAGGCATTCTGGGGAGCGCTAATAAACGGGATGAAGACTGAAGATAGAAATGCGGCAATAACCCATACCGTTAACGTTGTTCCAATCGCCAGTAACGAATCTCCTAATAGGAATGAACAAGTTCCGGCTATAACTATTGCCAAGACTTTTCGCTTAGGTCCTCCCCAAACACTAATTATAAGGCTTCCTACGATGCCTCCTGCTCCTAAGGCTGATTGAACATATGCAAGTATTATCTGATTGTTAGAGCTACGGGCTAAAATCATAGCCGGAAGGATACCAAAATAGGTTAATCCCGCTAAAAAGTTAATAGCTTGAAAGATTAGCATTAACCAAAATAATCCTTTATGTTTCAACAGAAATTTAAGACCAAACCAAAAGTCCTCCCCATAGCGACGGCCATTTTTAAATGGTTCCCCACTGAATTCGGGGTTGGGGATTTGGATAATAATCAAGGCTATAACCGCGAATAGAACTGAAATGATATCTATGGCCATGATACCTCGGATGCCAATAGCCGGCATTAACAAACCGGCGAGAACCGGAGCAGAGATTTGAGCTGATGAGTAAGCTAAAGAAATCATACCGTGAGCCCGCGCAAATTGTTCTTTCGGTATTAACAATGTTATAGCACTGGAATAAGCCGGGACTTGAAAAGCCTCACAGGCCCCGGTAAGAGCTTCCGCCAAGTATAAGTGCCATACTTGAAGCTTGCTTAGAGAATATAAAATAAAGATCATCATCGTGACTATCCCTGCGCCTAAATCAGCCAATACCATCACTTTTTTGCGACTTATACGGTCTGCTAATACACCGGCTACCGGGCTTATTAGGACAAAGGGTAAAACTGCGGCGAAGCCGAAAAGAGCTGTGGTCGTCGCTTTGCTAGTTTGTTCATAGGCCCAGATAAGTAAAGCAAATTTGGTCATGGCAGTTCCCATTATTGATATAAACTGTCCCAACCAAACCAGTCTAAATTTTCCCATACCGCTTAAACGGTCGATTTTTAAATTTATCATATTAACCTCCATTTCGCCGCTACCGCTGGCGACACAAATAGTAATGAAAAAAGGGTGCGCGGTTTTCACCACTTTGATAGAATTACCTTGAGGAGAAGATACACTACAAAGCACGGCGAGGTG
>JAEYRN010000021.1 GCA_023435565.1 Bacillota bacterium | reverse complement strand
CTTTGTGGATCGTTAGATAACACCGGTTGATAGCATTCAATCTATTGCGGAAAAATTATCCACTTTCATAATAAAATTTACTCTTTTAGAACGGCAATGAGTTTCCCGGAGTTTCATTCATAAAGCGTTGTAAGTTTATGAATGATTCTTCTATTGCTTAATAAAATACCAATGCCGCTAATACCGAATAGTAACGCCAATAAAGATACAATGAGAAAATTTAGACTTAAAACCATATCTAATTTGGCTGTTCTTTCCAGTTTTTGATTGATTACCAAGTCGCCTTGGTGATTTATCTCCAACATTCCTTGATAGTTTTCCGTGATTAGAAATAATGTTTCATTATTATTTATCTGTTGATCTTCATTAAGGTAGGGTATCACTTGAGCCAAACTATGGTCAAAGTTAGAAATATTTTCAATATTATATTCAATCTTAACTCTTGGTCTTGATTTAGAAAAATCGAGATAAAGATCTATTAAAAGTCCTTCCAACTCTTCCTGGAATATATTTCCTGAGTCCCGGATATTATTCTCTTCACTATTTACAAATTGCTCACGGTATTTAGCCGAGAGTTTGTTTAATTCAACCAAATAAACAACATGGCTTAAATCTTTATTATCACGAAGTTTTTGAAAGGCAATGGTTCGCTGTTCTTCATAAAACTGCTTTCCTTCGGTTAAAAACCAGTTTTTCATGAATTCATAATCGGAATTGCCTTTAAATATTTTAAATCGGTTCCATGCTTCTTTTTTAGTCAGTTGAAAGCTTTGAATATTCTGAAATTCCTGTAACAAGTTTTCCCGTTCAGTTTGTTTTTTTTGTTCCGCTTCCTTTTTATTTAAAAAATCATGATATGAATCGACTATAACTTCACCGTCCGTTGTCAAGGGGTCAAATAAATAAAGTTCATCCGTTTCCAGATCCAGAGCTAAAGCCGCTTTGGCAATCAGCACTTTATCACCGGCCAAATACGGACTTTTAGTAAGTTCCGCAACAGTTTTAAATTCCGTTAGCTTTTTATGATCATATTGAAACTTTGGGTAACCTATAAAAGGTGATGAACCGCCGGCCAGTAAGATGCTTCCTATAATTAGCCCCAATATTCCGGCGGAAATACCGATCAGAAAATTAACGGGGGTTTTGAGTTGCATTAATCCCTGGGAAACTTCCCGGTCAATAAAGTAGGTATCATTTAAAGAAACGAGGGTACACGCAGGGTTAGTGGTAATCATTTCTTGTTTAGATAAGTTTATAGTAGCGGGGAAAAAATAAGCCTCGGCTTTGACATAATCTCCTTCATGCAAATAACGAAACCAATGGTTCGGCATGGAAACACTATAATTGCCGATATAATGGACAATATAATAACGGCGATTTCCGCGGGTGAATTTATAGCTTCCTTCAATGGGAACGATATACATATCATCTTCAACATTACTTACCATTGCTATTTGATGAAAATTTTTTATTAACCATAAGATCAAAACAGCCGGTATCATCAAAAGGGCTACGGTTAATAAATGAACCATTAAATTGACGTTGCAAAAGCAGGTGTATACCATCGTAGCTATAATCATAATCAGCATGACCGCTAAAAAGTAAACCCCAAATCTATAAGCTTTTTTTCTATTTTTAAGGTACTTTTTTAAATAAATTGCTTCATTAGTTGTTGGTTGACGATATGCGCTCAAATCCATAATAACCTCTTTAGATTTTTATTCGGTTTGACTTGTTTGAATTATTTGGCGCCCATTGCAAAGTTCCGGTCCTTTAACAATTCCAGCAATTCCTGATAGTCATAATCCAAGAAACCGGCCAGGATCATAATCGGGGTACCGTATTGCTGTTGTCGCCTTCTCAGGGCGTTGGCCAAAAAAGGCTTCCTACAGATATATTCCTCCGGATTCTTGACGAAAACGGCTATAATCTTGTGATTGAAAAAATCAGTCGTTTCTTCGATTTCCGTAATATCAGTCCAGGCTATGGGACCGACGCTTTCAGGAGACGATTGGTCCGTAATACCGGTATCGTCGATTATCAAGGCCGGTTTTTGGGATAATAGTTGTTTTAAAGTGTTGTAGATCGCGAAGGCCATTAGGCCGTATAATAATACCAGCACCGTAATCCTGAAACGATAGATTCCTTGAATCCTGGGGTAAATAACACCGAAAAGCGCCCAGGAAAACAACACCGTCACGGCAATCAACACCAAGAGCACGCGCAGCTTTGATTCTTTATTAAATCCAATTTCCGTTTTTTGATCGGTTTCTTTAATCATTTTATATTCCTCCCTAATTCATTGTTGAATATAATTATGAAAAAAGCTTCTTGGTGAATTTTTTGAATTACTAAGAAGCTTTCTCCACTCTATGATCGGGAAATATTATTAAGTATTGATTTATTCCTCGACGATTTCAATGGCAAGAACATTATCGTAAGGAACACATAACTTATGTTTAGGGTTTCCCGGTGTACTCCGTTTGCAAAAAACAAGATAATCCTCGCCCAAGTCATCTATGCAACCGAAAATAGCTTGTCCCTGTGTTGTCTCAGTAATATACAAAATAATATTGGTTTTATCTTTGAAAAGCTTGATTAATAATTCTTTAAATTTCATTGATTAATATCTCCCTTATACCTAGAAAATGTCACAAACCCTGTCGATCCACGTCAATTCATTTTCTAAATTTCGCTTAGGTCAATCGGAAATTGCCGTGGACGACTATTAAGCTAATACAGAATCAATATACCAATTGCCGTCATCTTCTTTAACGAAGATCCATGGTTTGGATGATGTTGCTCCGTTTTTAGTCATTTTGAAAAAAACCTTTTTTCTGGAGTCATCGCTGGCTGCTTCGTCGATTCTCTCGAACTCGTATGTTCGTTCTTCTCTAAGAGTTCTTTCCCAGGATAAAACCTTGTTTTCAAGCATTGCTTGGTATTTATCCGGACAAAGTTCAAGTCGTTTTTGTCCACGAAAACAGCTTCCACTTAACAATTTATGCGCTTCGTCATCATTATTGCTCTTTACCAACTCGATATATTTTGCCGCTAATTCTTTTACATCCATAAGGTATTACCTCCTCGTTTTTAGTAAAATTAATGATCAATAAATACGTAAAAAGCTAACTAACCAAAGTTTTCCTCGCTTACCTCCTTTCCCAAACAAGCAAATTTTTGGTTCTCAAACTGATTGAGTAAATTATATTAAACTCATCCTTTTAAAACGGAGTAATTCCGATAGGCGTAGTCGTAACGGGTATTAATGATACATCCTGGGTGTCAATTTTCCCATCCCTATTAATATCCGCCAGATTCTTATTAAAGTTGGGCAGATTAAAACCTGCTATATATTGGGTAATCAGCCTGGCATCCTCGCTTGTTACCGACCCGTCTCCGTTCACATCGCCCAAGATTCCTTTGGCAAAATTCGCTCGGATCGTGGCGTCACCGCCGCTAACAGTTACTTTGGTCTTTGCCGAAATGGCATTTTTAAATACTACTTTTCCAGTACTATCGTCGGTAAAGGTCCATTTTTCAAAATGATAACCCGGTTTCGGGATGGCGGTTATATATATACCATCATCACCCTCAATACCAAGTTCACCGGAGGGATTGGTAGTCCCATTCCCGTCATTAGTTATGACTAGGAAATCAGCGAGAAACCGACCAATAAGCAACGCGTCTTTGATATCAATCTTTCCGTCTTTGTTGAAATCAGCCAGCCCCTCGTTAAAGTTGGGCGGGTTTGACTTTGATACAAATTTGACAATCAGAAAAGCATCATCCATAGTTAAGACTCCGTCTCCGTTGACATCACCCAAGATAGCCTCGGTTATGTTAAAAGATTCGCTGTAACCGCAAACTTCCAAATTATATCGATAGGCGTCGTATACCTTAATGGAATAACCCTCGCCTTTCAAATCCATCGGAACTTTCCAGTTATATTCCCCGGTATTCGGGACGGTTGCAATCGCTCCGATGCGCTGACCCCAACGCCATAACTCTATTGTTACGGTATTGCATTCCTGAAAACCTATAATCTGCCAGGTTATTTTATGA
>JAEYRN010000020.1 GCA_023435565.1 Bacillota bacterium | reverse complement strand
TTCCATCTCCAAATGCAAGGATTTTATTGATTTATTCGCGTTTTCCTTGCATTTGTCCTGCCGATTTCATGGCGTTTTACCTGTATTTATAAGGGCTTGTGAGTTTTTCAGGAACCCCTAAATAGATTCCGATAGATACAGGCATGTTGTATCGGAGATCCCTTAGTAATGCTGCTCGGAATTACGACAATCACAATCTGGATGATTGAACAAATATCCTGATTCTTAGGGTTTAATAATTTTTACCTTTGCAATTCTCCGTTCCTCCACCGCTTCCACTTGAAAGACGATATTGTTGTATTCCACGGTTGGTTTTTCGTTTTCTCCGGGAATCCAGCCTAGTTGAGCAACGACATAACCACCCAAGGTGTCATAGTCACCCTCCGGAAGTTCTATATCTAGCATTTCACTCACAATATCAAGTCCGGTAAGACCTTCAACTATAAAAGTACGATTGTCGATCCGCTCGACTTCTTTGATTTCTTCATCGTGTTCATCGAAGATATTGCCGACTATCTCTTCGATTAAATCCTCAATAGTTACGATTCCAGCGGTCCCTCCGTACTCATCGATTACCACCGCCATGTGGGTCTTGTTTTTCTGTAATTCCTTAAAGAGATCGTCGGTTTTTTTAGATGAAGGGACAATATAAGCGTTGCGGATGATTTTCTTAAGTGAAAAACTGGATTTTCCATTTGCCTTCAACACCGGGATCATATCCTGAACATGGAGAATGCCAACGATATGATCGATAGTCCCATCATATACCGGTATCCGCGAAAACTTTTCATCGACCAATATTTTAGTTACCTCATCCAAACCGGCATCCAATGGTAACGCAATTACGTCAGTCCTGTGGGTCATTACTTCCGAAACCGTGGTGTTATCGAACTCAAATATGTTATTAATCATTTCTTTTTCGGTACTCTGAATAACCCCTTTTTCCTGGCCGACCTCAACCATCAAGCGAATCTCCTCTTCGGAGATTTTTTCTTCATGTAAAGCGGGATTTCCGCCAAATAACTTAATGACAAAGTTAGTGGAGATACTTAAGAATTTCACAAACGGACCGGCCACTTTGGAAAGAATGTTAATCGGTTTTGCGGCAAACCGGGAGATTCCTTCCGGTTTTTGCATTGCCAACCTCTTAGGAACCAATTCTCCCAAGATCAGTTGAAAGTATGCTAAAATGAGTGTGATAACTACTACAGCCGTAACTTTAATAACCGTTGGTTCCAACATCCAACCAAACGTTTTAATCCATAAGGTCAGCTTGTCCGAGAAACTTTCCGCCGCCACCGCGCTGGCTAACAATCCGGCTAAAGTAACCCCTACTTGAATCGTTGCCAAAAATTTGCTTGGTTCATTGATCAGGTTTTGTAAGAGTTTGGCCTTACCATCACCTTCTTCGGCTTGCTTTCGAATCTTAGCGGAATTTACTGAAATAATGGCAATTTCCGAAGCGGCAAAAAAGGCGTTGATACAGATTAAAACTAGTAAAACCAGCATTTGCAACAAAACACTAGTGTCCGGGTCCATTCAAACTTCCCTCCTAAAAAAATAAAAAAGACCTTACAATAATGGTGACCGTTAAGTCTCCAATGATATCCTAGTAATCAATACCAAAATAACACTTTTTAAAAAGTGTTTAGACTGGTTTTTATTATTACTAGGGAGTTCATTCATTACTTTCTCACATCCGGTAAAGAAGAATACAAACTTTTAGAATTATATTAACTAAAAACGAAAGTCAAGGAACTATATAAGTTGATAGGTCAAGTTTGATACTATAATCTATCAATAGAATTTATCCTATTTTGACGGGCATATCTAAAGAATCTTTTTTGCTCCTGGTAGTTTCAAAATCATATGGTGACTTACTAAAAAACAAATCGAAACCCCTATTATCGATACCAAAATAAATTTTAACAACGGATAAATCTGAATATCCCGCAAACCATATGCTAATAGCGCTATGATCGGGGTATGAATCAAGTAAACGGTATAAGCGCTTAAAGACATATTTTTCAATAGTTTTCCTTGATAATTGAATCGCTGCTGAAATAGGTTAAATAAACTGATACAAGCTCCCATGGAAAAAAAGGTCTCCCAGATGGCGTAGGAGATTGTTTGCCAATTCATCCCCCCCAAAAATGGAGTGAGATTACCCATCTTGGCGCCTTTTGTAAATTCATCTATTCCAATATTTAATCCACCGCCGAAAACAAACATGACCGGCCATATTAATAGAGTAACTAAAGTAATTTTGGACCATATCTTCACCACTGGACCGGTCAAGTTTTGAAACCACTTACGACGGTAGTTTATGACTCCTAAAACAAAAAAACCAATGTATTTAAGAAAATAGCTGAACTTGATGGAAAATGCCATGTTTTTAGGAATCGTTACCCGTACGGCAATAAGAACGAGTGTAATAACTACCGTAAAAATAAAAACCGTCCTATTACTAAGGGATTTTTCCTTAGTTTGAAGAGGTTTTATAACTAGTCGCCCTAATACATAAACAAATGAGAATATTAATAATGCAAATACAAACCATAATGGTCCAACCCCAAAATTATCAAAATGAAGAAGACTATCCGTTAAAAAAGTCCAATAAGAAACATTAATACTCTTGTCGATGAAAAACTCTTCAATATAAACAACAGTAGGGTGTAAAATAAAAAAGTACAATAAACCGGGTATTCCCAAACGGAAACAGCGGCTTGATAAAAACTTTAATGCGCCTTTTCTTTCAAAAGCTTCAGGCACAAAGTAACCGGAGAATATTAAAAAACAACCCATTAAAAAAGCTAAATTTATTGAAAAAAACATTGTCAAAATAAAATTGGTAATAGAATCTGAAGTTCGTTCGTAATATACCCATGGCCCGGAAGGTCCGTATGTAATTGCCAAGTGAGTGGCAACGACTAGTATTGTGAGTAGTACTCTAATATTATCAAGATAAATAAGGCGATTATTGTCTGTTGCATTTTGGGGAAAGACTGATTGCTCCTTGCTGCAAAATTTCATTGCATATCTCCTTGTAATCAATATAAGTTGCATTCAAACCCCAAATCCCTAATTTCAGTATGGTTTAAGCGGATTGATAGTAGAACTTTTCATACCCCCATAAACAATATATAATTGTTCCTAATTATGAAATAATTGCTTTAATCTTACAATTGACAACGGTTTTCGCTACAAATATTTTAACATATTAGTAACAATTCCACCAAATTAATTTCATACAAATATAACACCCTCATACCGTAAGTCTCATCTTTATTATCCTGGATGACATCCTTTTGTTTTTTTTCATCTTTTGAGCTACATCGGTCCAAGAGGTTTGATATATCCTCCGATTACCGCCAGCGGTGTTCGCAACTCGTGCGAGGCGCGCTAACCAATTCATTACCGAAATTCATGAATAAAGTTTTATAGAAATTCTTTGCAAAAATCTTTGTAACCAAGTTTTTTTAGACATAAAATAAGGGTCCCCAAAATCTTGGAAACCCACATTATTCTTATAGTAGACCTAAGTTAGTAATATAACCCGACTGTAACATTCGTTTGGAAATTTTATTTCATCAAAGACACCCACCAAATATAAAAACAGGTATGCGGGCTCCAGTACTCAGTAGTCCGCCAGTCCATGGTATACTGCATGTCCAAAAAAGGTTCATCATCTTCCAAACCGATAAAACCGTTCATAATTCCTCCGGGGATTAGCCCTAAAAACCGGGAATGAGGATAAGGATTATTGATTCCCTCAGCAGTCATTAAACAGGCATTCTCAGTGTTACGACCCATGATCCATTCCACCTGAGATTTAGCAATCCCGGAAAGGTTTTCATCGGCCAAAATTCTTCCAGCCATCTCCAGCCCGACCGCATTTGAAAGCAGATGTGAAGTGATTCCCTGGTAAAATTCCACTTTTGTCGGGGAAAAGAACCGGTACTTCAATTCTCCGGCAAATTGGCGATATTTTTCATCGGTAATCTCCTTGGCAAAAAGACCGAAAGGAATTATATTGAAAGGATTAGTCTTTACCATTGGCACGATATAGTCATAGCAGTATAATTTGATTGCCTGCAGACATTTTGTTCTTAGTTCCGTCTCTTGTTCCAATATTGGAATAACATGGCAAAGCGCTATTAAAGGACTTCCAGTGTCCCGATGCCCTCTAAAAAAGTCGGTCTTACCGGTATCGCTGTACCAAAAACCCCGTACCTTTTCCTGATTAAATTGAAATTCACTTTCTTGCAAATCTATTAAGGCTTGTAGTTCTTGTGTTAATTTTTCATAATATATAGCGGCTCGGGTGGTGTTATACATTTCCCGGCAGGCTAAGACTGCCCAAGCCATTTCGCTTGCAGTCAAATTTGGCCGTTCTTTAATGTAATTAAACCCTTTTTCAGCTGCAGTCAAAGATTCACGGGCGTATCCCTGATCAACCTCTTTAAAGAGATCGGTGATCATCGCTTGCAAATAAATGAATTCCCATTGTACTACCGGGTTAAAGGCAGTATTGATATGCCGGTCATCGGCGGTTCCGGTCTTATTATCCGTCCAGTGGTTGTCACTGTTGTCCCCATTCACCCCGGCTCCCACATCATTCCAAACCATGCCGTTTTGATCCTGCATTTTAAGAAAATATTTGTTCCCCCAACGTAATTCATTGAGTAGATCCCCTTCATTACGGTCATAATCATGCCACATAGGATTAATGTTTCTCTTGATTTTACAGATGGCGATACCTAAAAGCATGGTATGTTCCATCCATTTCCGCAGATCCCCGGCATCATGCCAGCCACCGGTGGTCTCCACATATTCCCCGGTTTCCCGTATGAGGGCGTCGTCCAAATGGCATGGTCCGTGATATCCCAGGACTGCTTCACCGCATCTCTGAATATGAATATAGTCATAAGCCTTACGTAAAGTTCTGCTATAAAGATCTTCCCTAATCTGAAAAGGAACGGAATTATACTTATTGTCAATAGTTATCAGATAAATACCGGGCTTTTTCAAATCGGAAAAGTCCGCTATTGTATAAGTCCCCCAGCAAGAATCTTGCTTCTTAAGGGCGCCGCGAAAAACGATTGCGTTTTCCCGGCTATTAGGCCCGATTTCATTGTATCCCATCTCAGTGAGATCGACGACGGCAAATTCCCGATAGGATGTTTCTCCTTGAATTAATGCCAATTTACTATGATCGCAGGGTTTGAAACCCAAATGATTAACGAGGATTTTCATTTTCTTTGCCCTTCTTCCCTGAAAAACATGAAGTATATTTTATTAAGTTTAGTTTATAACAAAAACCCCGACAGGTCTTGTCAGGGATTGCTAATCATTTCTCGATTATTGCTTTTGATATTACTAATAAAAGATTTCTCTGTGCCTTCGTGTCTCTGTGGCAAATAATGATTTAGCCACAGAGGCGCAGAGACACAGAGTTAAAACTTTTTTTCATACTTTTATGTGCCTTGGCGAGCCGGGTTGACTATCTCACCGCTGCCTTTTTGCCTAAAATCGCCGCTATGTCCTCATCCGGAGTACTAATCGGCTTTATTCCAAAGTTTTGTACCAAAACATCCAGGACGTTTTTGGAAATAAAAGCGGGTAAGCTCGGACCCAAACGGATATCTTTAATTCCTAGATGAAGTAAGGTTAGAAGAATTGCCACCGCTTTCTGCTCATACCAGGAAAGGACCATAGACAAGGGAAGATCGTTTACTTCGCAGTCAAAAGCGTCGGCCAGCGCCAAAGCGATTTTTACTGCCGAATAGGCGTCATTACATTGCCCGATATCCAAGAGTCGCGGAATTTCACCGATGGTTCCCAAGTTTTTATCAAAGAAACGGAATTTACCGCAGGCTAAAGTCAAGACTATCGTATCCCGGGGTAACTTCTCCACCAGCTCGGTATAGTAATTACGCCCCGGTTTAGCGCCGTCGCAACCCGCCACTAATACGAAATGCCGGATTGCCCCGGTTTTGACTCCCTCAATCACTTTTGGGGCGATTCCCAAAACACTGTTATGCCCAAAGCCTACCATCACTTCACCCCGGTCTTGATTAGAATCAAATCCGGGCAAAGCCAAAGCCCTTTCAATTACCGGGCTGAAGTCGCCGTTTTTGACATGCCGGATTCCGGGCCAACCTACCATACCGGTAGTGAAAATATTATCTTTGTAGTTTGCCACCGGTTCTTGCAAGCAATTGGTAGTCATTAAAATTGCTCCGGGAAACTTTTGAAACTCCAGGCGTTGGTTCTGCCAGGCCGTACCAAAATGCCCGAAAAGGTTCCCGTGTTTTTTCAATTTCGGATAACCATGGGCCGGTAGCATTTCGCCATGAGAATAAACATATATATCCTTACCTTCGGTTTGCTCCAATAAATTAGCCATATCTTGAAGGTCATGCCCGGAAACCAGGATACATTTTCCCTTTTTTTGCCCCAGCGGGACTTTGGTTGGTACAGGATGCCCATAAGCACCCGTATTTGCCCGGTCCAATAATTCCAAGGCTAGAAAGTTTATTTCACCGCATTTCATGGTCATCGCAACCCAATCGGCTATGGAAAGATCGGTTTTAATCAAGGAGCTCATGGCCGTATAAATAAAAGCGTAAATCCGTTCATCTTCCTGGCCTAAAATTGCCGCATGGTCCGCATAAGCAGCCAAACCCCGCAGACCAAAAACCAAAATTTGCTGAACAGATTGCCGATCCTCGTCAAGTTTTGAATTCCACACTTGTCCTACGGTTTGACCCTGTTTAATTAGTTCGGGAAGTGATTCAGCCGGTATGAAGGAGGTAGCCGGATCGCAAATTTCGAATTTACCGCCGGCATTCATTATCTTTTCTTTCAACCGTTCGCGTTGATTGATACACTCATTAATTAATGCTTGAAATCGACTTTCATCAAAGTTGACATTAGTCAAAGTGGCGAAGATGGCTTTTAAAACAAAACGATCGATATTAATGTCAATTATGCCCACCTTACGGCCTTCAATAGCAAAATGAGCCAATCCGCGAACCGTATGCATCAATAAATCCTGTAAATCGGCAATATCTGAAGTCTTACCACAGACTCCTTTAGTGGTGCAGGCTATGCCTTTGGCCGTTTGCTCGCATTGATTACAAAACATTTTTTTCTCCTTAGCAAAATATTCGACCGAATATTTATTTTAGCCTATTTTCTCCTTTTTCAACCTTCTCCATTCTAGATCTTTTTGTATGAAAATATAGCTTCAAAAAAAAACCATCCCTAAGGATGGCTTGACAAATTAATAAAAGTGAAAATATCGCTGGTTTTATTGGGTAAAGAATTTATTCCTCAGCAAATATACTCTTGATAAAAAGTTCAACCGTAGATTCGTCATCATCATTACGAACATAACGGCAACCCCAATCCATCGGAATCGTATATGCCATCTTGGTCTCCAAATGAAACTCAAGACCCCATGATTCCTGTTTTGGGCCGGAATCCGGCTCCGCCCGATCGGTAAAGAGCGATAAAGTCAAATCCTCAAAAAAGACATTGGGATTCCAAAAACCCTTTCGAATCTTCCAAAGAGGCCGGGAATACTCAACAGTATAGATTTTTCCTTTCTTAGCTTCAAGTTCATCATCATAGCCTCGGATTTCCGTGAAGACCGTATCCGGATTATCAATATCGTCGATATATTTCGCTTGAATTTCTAACTCGTTATTACCGGGCAGATATAGACGGTATTTTAATTGACCATATAAAGCTTCGCGTTCTTTTCCGTTTTTCAGTTCCGACCTGGGAGCGCTTACTCTAAAGAAATCACCTATTCCGATAAATGGTTCGGTCTCTACACCATCATAATCAGGATCCAGACCTAGCGAAACGCCGATATCAATTAATGAAAACAAAGGATAATCCATGGTCAATTTAGCGGTTCTTTCATCCTCATCATCATAGCTGATAGCGGTATGGAAAGGAGCAAAATAATTTATCTCCATATCTAGCGTTCCAAAGTATTTTTCCTCTTTGGAATTATAACCGATTGTACAGGCATACCAAGGGAAATCCATAATATCGTCGCCGCCTTCAAAATACAACCCGTACTTTTCTTCGTCACTGATAACCAAGGGGAGCCAAAACCGGGGAACTAGGGATCTTAAATTTGACCCATAACCTCCCTGGCTGATCTGATTATCGGATAATGTCATTATCGGCGGCACTGTTGCCGGACTGTCAGGCAGTTCAAACTCTTTAAAAGTGGCTTCCTGACTATAGATATCATAACCGTTCGAATTAATACCCACATAATACAATTGATTGTTGGCCTCATCATAAGAGGGATCAATAGCCAAGCCTTTTTCGGTCAACCGGTGGATCTGGGCGGTTGTAAAGTCATAACAAAAGCTGGAATGTATTTTCTGATAATTGGCGCTGAAAAAAAGTTTATCGTTTTGAAGTGAAATACCGTATTCCAAATAAGGCGTATGAACAAGCGGAGTAAATTGGCCCGTTGTAAGGTCAAAATTGTAAATACTTAAAGTTTCCCAGTCTTTTCGGGCAACAGCTACCATCCGTTCATTTGAGGCTTCCAGCTCTTCGACCAGATATTCGGTTTGGTACAGCAATTTTGGTTTTTTAACTCCAGGTTCTTTAAGATATATTTCAGAGCCGAACCCGGACTCCCGATCTTTGGAATATACTATCTTTCCGTCATCCAATACTGCAAAAGAACGGATTTCTTCTTTTAAAAGAGTTTTTTCTTTTGAGGTTTTCAAATCAATCTCTTGGAGCCAAGCATATGCGCCAAAACTTCTCCAAGAGGAGTTGCCAAAATGAGTTTTGAAAGACATTTTAGTATAATACAATTTTCCGTTTTTAATCTTATAAGGAGTTGCAAATTCCGTATCAGTAACGATTTTCCGTTCTTTTCCATTAGTTAAATCCCGTTCAACCAAATTACCAAAATAAAACCCCTTAAAAGCTCCGGTTTTTCGATAATAACTTTGTTGATAGAATAATTTATTGCCATGTACTTGTGGATTAGCAACGTTACATCCTATTTTGGTTACTTGTTGCCCTTCCATTTGAAAGTCCTTAAACCTATTATTCTCATACCCCCGCCATTCTTCCCATAATTCGGGAAAAGACTTACCGTATACAATTTTAGCGCTACGGTCAATATTTAATGCTGGAAAAAATGGAACGTTCATTACAGAGCCGTTTTCAGCGAAAAATTGAGCAAACTTTTCTTCACCATAGGTTTGAGCGAGATAGTTGAAGAATTCACCGCCGTAATTATACTGCCCTTCTCCGAAGGGATACTCAGAATCCAAATAAGTGGCTTCAAGTATTGACGGAAACTTACCATCCGCAACCCTAGCCCCGATATAGGCGTCAAAAATTCCATCATTTAATCTTCCTTGGTAGGGTGTAAGCTGTGATTCACTATAAACCGTAATACCTTCCGCTATCCAACCCGGAGTAAGCATATTAGGCATAAAAAACATGCTATTGCCAAAAATACTCGTCAAAACTCCCGGCACTCCGCTGGTATGGGAAAGACTCAACTCATGTGTGTATTCGTGCACTCCGACTAGAGACCACCAATTCTCGGTTCCCGCCCAAGCCCCTGGTTTATGTAAAAAGAGGTGCACATAAGAATTAACCGGATCGGTGAAACCATTAACCATGATTCCCGTTTCGTCAAGAACTACCGGATAGTCAAAAATTTCATTGCCGCAAAGCTTTTCAACCTGAGGGCGGTAATATTCCAAAGTCTCCAAAACTTGTCTGGCTTCCAGTTCATGACCGGATTTATAGTAGACTTTGAAATGCTCCGTTTTAAGGCATTGCCAGTCCGACCAGGCAAAAGATGCCCCTGTAAAAATAAAGACAAACAATAAGAGAAGTACTGATTTTTTAAAAATTTTCATTGGTTACCTCAAAATATAAATTTTTCCGAAATTTACAATAACATATTGGTAATTATTAAACAAGACTTTCTTCCAAACTTAACCTAAAATAAACATGTCCCATTAAATTCCATTCTGCTTACAATTCATAAAAAAGGGAGGAATATAAAAAAAGATGTTTTTGACTCAATACAATCGATTGCTTCACTAGTAATTTACACTATTTCCCCCGGATCTCACATCTGCTAAAAGTATGGTTTTTATTAAGAAAATAGGGGGAGTTTCTCTCATACTTTTGGATGAATATCATACCAGGATAAAAGATAGCTTAATTCCTGCCGCTTTATTTTGAATCAACAATTATTACGAATATAGCTAAAAAAAGTCTGAAAGTAAATATCATTTGAGGGAATTGCATAATTACCTTAATAAATCCTTCGGCCAAAATATATAGTGACTAGCCCAGATGTATCTATCAATATATTGTTAGCCAAAGCTTAAATCATGAATTATGCAATTCCTTAATTTAATTGTTACAAATTTATAAATTATTAACCAACCTCTCTCTTAGATACCCAATCAGATAAAGGGAACCACAGATCACCGCTAGTTCATTGTCAGTTTTTAATAATTTTTTTACAGCCTTTTCCGGTTCCGGCTCAACAACAGTCTCCACTCCCAGTTTCGAAAATACCTCATTCAGATCTCCGGTTAACGCACTTTTGGGATCGGGAACTCTAGTTACGATTACCCGCCGGGCTAACGGCGCTAAAATTGCAGCCATCTCCGTCAAAGGCCGATTATTTAAAATACCAACTAAAAAATCAACTCGTTTCCCGGGGTATATTGAAGTTAGTGTCTCGGCTAAGGCCCGTACCCCATCAGGATTATGGGCACCATCCAAGTATAATTTTATATGTCCAAATCCTGGTATCGGCTCAAAACGGCCCGGCCAAATTGCCTTTGAGAGACCTTGAGTGACACTTGTTAGATTAAGAAAAATTTTAGCTCGGGACAAAAATTCGATCCCGGCTAAAAGATTCAGACAATTGGTAATTTGATACTTCCCGGCTAGACCGGTTCGGGCGGTAAAGGGCCCAAATTGAGGATGATCAATACTGAAACAATTCCCTGTTTCATTAATGGTTGCCTGTTCCACTTTTAGATTACCAGCCAAGTAAAAAGGAGCATTCCGACTGGCGGCGATCTCCGCCAAATACTTTTCAACATTCGGGTCCTGTACTCCGATGACCACCGGTATTCCGGGTTTAATTATCCCTGCCTTTTCAAAGGCGATTTCTTGCAAAGTATCACCCAGATATTCCCGGTGGTCCAGCGCGATATGAGTAATCACCGTAAGCACCGGAGTAACAACGTTGGTGGCGTCAAATCTTCCGCCCATTCCCACTTCGACTACGGCGACATCAACTTCCCGACGGGCAAAATATAACAGCGCTACTGCCGTTCCCAGTTCAAATTCGGTTGGAGGGCCGAAACCATCCGTAGCCACTGACTCAACTAATGGTTGCAGCTGGGTTACAAGTTCAGCCAAATCGGCTTCCGGGATCGGTTCTCCATTAATGGTAATTCTCTCCCGGTAACTGCTTAAATGAGGAGAGGTAAACCGCCCAACTTTCATACCTGCCTCACGGAGTGTATAGTCATAAAAAACAGCCGTCGAACCTTTACCATTGGTCCCGGCGATATGAACGGTTTTATACTTCTCCTGGGGATTCCCGAGCCGTTTTAATATCTCTCTAATTCGTTCCAAACCGAGCTTGATTCCAAATTTAGAACAGTCATGAATATATTGTACGGCAGTTTGATAATCCATTTCTCCCTCCAAAAAAGAGGAAAACGGTCCACCCCGCTTTCCCCCAGTTGTTTTCAGTGCTATAATAAAAATATTGTACCACAAATTTAACCTAAAACAAGTTATTTTGCGTGCTCGTGCTCAATGAAGCGGTGCTCGTTATCGTAATCGTCTTTTAATTGAGCAAAATGAACTTTCGATTACGCGCACGAGCACGGTTTTTTAGGAAGCTACTCTTTAGAACCAACCCTCAATACTGACTCCTGTCTTCCGACTACAAATTAACGGAGGTCTTACATGCATATCGTTCTCTATCAACCGGAAATACCACAAAATACCGGGAACATAGCCCGGCTTTGCGCTGCGGCCCGGGTGGAACTGCACCTGATCGAACCCTTAGGTTTTTTTTGGGATGATCAACGTTTAAAACGGGCCGGGCTTGATTATTGGGAATTAGTAAATATCAAACGCCATTTAAACTTCGATACTTATCTTTCACAATACCCCGAACAACGAATTTTTTACGCCACCACGAAAGCACAGCGCTTTTATTCAGATATTTGTTACCTTCCTGAGGATTCTCTGGTATTCGGTCCGGAAACCCGGGGCCTGCCTTCTGAAATCTTAAAATTGAACCCGGAGCATAATATTAAAATTCCTATGTCTCAGGAGGCCAGGTCTTTAAATCTCGCTAACTCGGTTGGAATCATTCTCTACGAAGCTTTACGCCAACAAAGCTTCCCCGTTTTAACTTGAATAATAGCTTTAGTTGAATTTTCCCGTAAAAAAGCAAAATACCCTCGTTTCCAAGGGTATTGTTAATCTTAAACCCGACCTAATCCCGGTTAAACACCTTCAACGCTTTTTACTTCAGGAATAACTTGTTTTAAATAACGTTCAATCCCGTTTTTCAAAGTCATCTGCGACATAGGACAACCGGCGCATGCGCCTTTTAATCGTACCTGGACCACACCATCCACTACATTCACCAGTTCAACGTCACCGCCGTCAGCTTGTAGGGAAGGTCTGATCTGATTAAGCGCTTCGGAAACTTTTTCTTTCATCTTGATCCCCTTTTTTCTAATTCTATCCGTTTAATCTTACCACATGTTTTACCAAATAACAATCTTCCAACGGTTTTTGCAAACATTCGTTAACTTTTCCAAAGCACAACTGGATATTAAAATCAAAAGTCCTTGTTTTTTCTTTGAGAAGTTAATGTTTTTTTATAGCTTGGTCTTTTTTAAATTAAATTTACCCGTTAATATTATCCAATCGCTTATTCGCCGGATAATTCCTTTATGGCGAGATACAAATGACGGCTGACTTGTTGGTAATGTTCTTCATTTTTTTCCGGTTCGGCCAAAACCTGTGATGCTTCGAAAATAGCATCAGTGACTTTTTTTATACCTTGAAAGAGATAATCCGGCAAACCATATTTGATGAAATCTTGAATCTCATTCAATAACTCCTGGATCTTTACGGACGAAAAGGATTCTTCCCCTTTTAGTTCATATGTAGTAATAACCGCTTTCCATTTGGCGATTTGATTTTGTTGATCCTGAGTCAGTTCCTTCTTTTGAGTAATCAAAGGAATCACCTCGGTTATCCTAATTATATACCAAGTCGTACCCCGGCTGCTAACCCGGATACCTCAAGTTCGCTGTCGTCGTTTTCAAATCTTAAACTCCGGTATCCGGCAAAAAAGTCCACCAAAGGAGCAGTGGTAAAGATACAATCAAGCTTAACGCCGCTAAAGTCAATCTTTTCATCATCAGCTTCCATATCTAAGGATGAAGTGAAAACTCCTCGTATGGAAAAGAATTTGTTTAATTTACGTTCCAAACCAACGCCAAAGACGGTACCTTTAATATCTGCATCCACATAATCAGAAGATTCAAACTTATAATTTTGATATCCGCCAAAGGCAATTAACTTGAAAAGAACCAATGGCAGCTCCGTTCCGATTCGAACACCGGTCATAGTATATTCAATATCGTCAAACTCCCCAGACCCCAAATCGAGTCCGGCACGGACCGCCACGAAATTTAACTCGCCGCTTAAAGAATAAATGTTTCCCGATTCTGAATAATCGCCCATTTCCAACTCAGCGTCCATTACTTCGGGGGTAATGCGAATTACTTCGGCGGAAGCAACGGCCGAAATTGATAATACAAGACAGATTGATAAGGAAATCGCTAATAATAATCTCATTAATAACCCCTCCGTTTACTATTAAAACTACATTACTATGTTTATCGGTACAAATAAGGACAAAATTTACAATATATATGTGAGGGAATTGCATAATTTCCTTAGTTAACTCTTTAGCCACAATATATAGTGATTAACCCAGATGTATCTATCAATATATTGTGAGCCAAAGCTAAAATCAAGAATTATGCAATTCTGAATTCAGTTAACCCTTTCTTTAATTGGCTGATACAAATCAACTTCGCAATAATCATCTTTAGCGATGTTGTTATCGATACGTTCAAGATGAAAACACTCGGCAATATCATATCCGGCTTGGGTAATCCATTTTGAATACATGTATTCCAGTAAATGTTCAAAATGTTTAATATTAACTTGTTCCGGATGAAAGAAGCCGACAAACCGAAAGACAACATATTTATTGTCAGGTATCGAAATAACCGTCATTCCATTAGGAATATCGTGAACCTTTTCAACCTGGACCGAAGGAACATATATGGTATATCCGCTATTTTTCTCCTGTCTCCAATTAACATAGCCGAAATAAACATCCGGATTGACAATATTCTGAATCAAGGGTCTGTGTTGATAAAAAAACTCCCGTCCAACTTTATTAGGAATTAGATAATCGGAACCTAACGGTATTTCATGTCTGATACCGACTAATTGAAATGCGGGTTTCATCACAAAAAAGGGTCGGTAAGTAATAGCTTCCTCAACAGATAGAATTTCATTAATCATAATCTTCTCTTTTATGGGAACGGCTTCACCGCTGTTACGGATCTTTAAAGGAGTGCACCCGTATTCTTTTTGAAAAGCCCGGATATATGATTGTTCATACTCAAAGCCGTACTCATGGGCAATATCAATAATTCTCAAATCGGTTGCAAGGAGTTCCCGAATACTGGAGGTTAGTTTACGTGAGGTAGCGTAGCTAATAATGGTTTCTCCGGTTAAAGATTTGAAGAGCCGGTGTAAATGATATTTGGAAACACCCACATTTAGCGCAATGTCTTCCAATACAATTTTTTCTTTTAAATGGTTTTCAACATAGGTTAAGCTTTTTTCGATAATTAATTGCGCTTTGTTCATATTGCTCCCCGGATTTTTGGTAAACATTATTAATTTAAATAATAACATTGTTTTACTAGAAAGCAATAATTGTTCATTTTTTTTATTTCTTCATTGTTGTTTGAAATTAAAATTTTACGGCCTCGATTATAACAAAAAAGCCCTAACTAACCGATCAGGGCTTACTCTGTTATACCTATAATTCACCAACATATTATGGCATTTTTGGTAGCTTCTATGGTTAGCCAACTGCCGTTCAAATCATTGAGGGAATTCTTTGTGGTATGATTAGTTCCCTAAGTCAATAACATTAAGCCACATACAACGATTTTTTGGGACATTTGCCAACACAAGTCATACATTTTATACAATTGGCATCTATCACCTTACCTGCTTTCCAATGGCCATAAACATCAATAGCGATAGGGCAATTTCTGGAGCAGACTTTACAATGAATACATTTATCCTTGTCAAAAGTAACATGCTCAATCCGATTTTCGATGGTTTTCGTTTTTGCCACATAATGAGCCATGGTCCCCATGGGACAGATTAAACACCAAGTTCTCTGGTTATAAATAATCCCAAGAGCTATGGTAAATAGGGTAGTTATTATAACCATCCGGACAAAAACTTCTCCAATATTATTAATATTTTCCCGGGCCATGATTAATTGAAACCCAAAAGCCCCCATCAGTAAAATTAAGAAAAATAACTTAAACCAACTTTTCCTTAATAAAGCCGGCGCCCGTCTCTTCATGGATATTTTGGAAAGTATAATGTCATTAAAACTTCCTCGCGGACAATAGACTCCACACCATCTTCGGCCTTTAAAAAATGCCATTATTATCGGAGCTATCATACAACCTATTGCAATCATTCCGATAGCAGGAAAAAATAGGCCCAGCAGACAAAATGCCGGGAGTAATAACCAGACCCATTGATGGATTAACTGTTTACCTTTGTCCAAATCGATTTGACCTCCTAATGATACCCTACAGGGTATGCTGTATATTAAATATATTATTATATGCTTTTTAAATTGTCAATCCTTATATATTACGTTCTTTCGATGTGTAAACTAATAGTTTACATTGATTAGATTAAATTAAACGTGTGAAGTATTTTTGATCATCAAGGGATTTTTTGTGATAAAATATAAACACGCCATTTTTAAGAGGTGTTTGTGATGAGGAAATGCGCTCGCAATTCCGAACTTTTGGCGAAAAGCTCGACGGGGTTGAAGAAAAAGTAGATAAAGGATTACAAGAAGTTAAGGATGAAATTAACGCTCTTAAAATGCAAAATCGATACGAACACCAGCAGTTAAGTCAAATGATTAGCGATTTAAATCAAGAAGTCAAATTTAGCAAATTTTAATTTACTCCAGCCTTTAATAGTCCATTGAGCATATAAGCCTTTAGAAAGTTAGCCGAATTTTTTCAAGTTCCAGTTGAGTATCTGGTTTCTGAAAATGAAGCCCTAATGCCTTAAGCGCCACAATTTGAAACAAAGAGATTTTAGAAGCTTTTGTTGAAGTTGATCAAATGGATAGTGAGGATCAAAGAGTAATCTTAGGGGTTATCAAGGCTTTTATCACAAAAAATGAATACTTTGTTGGAATGAAATCCAAAGATATATGCCGTTCCATAAACGCTCTAATCACTTAAACATCAAGGGTTTTGAGCGTTTTTTTGTTATCTGGAATGAAATTATGATACAATATTGTCACCGAATCTCAAAGGAGTGATTTTTGATGGATGATAACAAAGTAGCGGTATTGTTGGAAGATTTACGGGCGCAGTTCCGGACTTTCGGTGAAGGATTGCAGTTAGTCAATGACAAAATTGATAGAATGGATCAACGGGTTGAAAGGGTGGAACAAAAACTTGATACCCATATCGAACAAAACCGTCAGGAACATCAGCACCTTATGGTGATGATTAAGGAACTTGATAAAGAAGTCCAAGTGGAAATCAAACGGGTGAAATAACCCCGGTTTAAGTCGCTTATCACTCCGGAAGAGATTATCCTTAAAAATATGTGACGTTCCATAACCGCTTCAATCCCTTGCATGTTAAGGCTTTTAGCGGTTTTTCGTTTTCCTTAGCCGCCTATCCCCAAATCGAAACCGGCCAGCCGGATCGGGAACAACTCCGCCGCCCATTGTCTCCGCCCGGAGAAGCCGAACAACGGTACGGCCTAACTTGCGGCAGGTGAATCCGCTTTCAGTACTGCTTCGGGCGGGCGGGGGACTTCGAACAAAAAAGCCATCACGGATGATGGCTAGGCACGATGCCGGTTTTTGTGGATGATTAAAGCGGACCTACGAGATGACCCTAAACAACCGCTATCCGAGTAGGCAAAATAAGTCTTTTTTATACGATGACCGGCAATAACGTCCCGCGACACAGCTTTCCGGGCGTCTGGATAGAAAAACGTCACGGTAGAGACGCCAATTACTCGACGCCCCCCGTACAGATCCGGACTTGCGGAACTATCGCATCCGGCTCTTCAAGAATATTCGCTTCCGTAATCCAGCTAAACATATTCA
>JAEYRN010000068.1 GCA_023435565.1 Bacillota bacterium | reverse complement strand
GTTTTCTGCCGCGATCATCAGCAGGCTGGTTCCTTTTCCGGGAGAGTGGTCAAAGATGTTTATTCTGGTCTGGCGGGGTGAGACACCCTTGTCCAGAAAAAGCTCCAGCATTTTTTCATTGCTGTTTTCCGTCGCATACATAGCCGCCGTAAATTCCCCTACTGCCTCACTTTTTTCAAACTCTACACCGGCTTCCATCAATAGCTTTGCAACTTCGGGGTCTTGGTTTCGGGCGGCATAATGAAGCAGGGATTCTCCATGTTCATCCGTCAAAGCAGGATCAAATACCGGTGAATTAATGTAATCCTTCATTTCCCGGGCCGAAGCTGTTATTATCCATTCCATAGATTTCATTGGGTCCTCCCTAGTTGATTGCTGAGGAATAACATGCCGTACGGCAAAAGAAGAAAACAGCAAAAAAAGAAATGTTAAATAAAAAACATACATCCTAAGTCTCATTTTGAAGAACCGCAAAGTCCCCATTTGTTTATATTTCCTCCGACTTTATTTATAAGGATTCAACTTAAGGCTGAAATTTCGAAAACATTGCTGTTTTTTTAAGTGATCCTACTGCAACTGTACCCATTCAAACGGCCGGGCTGAGAATGGTTTCCCATTAAACTTGAAAGTAACCGGCTCGATAAATTGTATCCGGGCTGCTTCTTTATCTTCGTAATTTGTAAAGTCAAAACAAATTAACAGATTGTCTTCTTCATATTCAAGATCCAGCTCAATCCGGTTTTTCTCTAAAAGATAGCTGCAATCCGCAAAATTAAACCCGATAAACTCTATGTTTTTATACTCTTGATCTTTAAATCCCAGCAAAGTAAGATCGTCTTGACTGGAAATGAAAAGTGTTTCGTTTTTATAAGTCAATTCCTCACCTGATTTGGTCTCACAAAAAACCGAACCTTCCGGACGAAAATAAGCGGTGCTATAAGGGTTGATTAATCCCTTTAAGTTGCCATTTTGATAAAAGATCAACTTTGTTTCTTTCTGCCTTGGCAACGGTTCATCGTTAAGGTATATCGGGAACGTTTCCGTAAAAAAACCGCTTTTTAAGGAACCGTCTTCATAAAGTTCGACTTCGGAGCCGGATTGGACAGTCATTGTTTTTTCACCGACCTTAAACGGGGTTTCAGCGGCCACCCGGAAACGTTTTAAGTTGCCATTCGGATAAATTTCCGTCGAATACCACGGATCCGTTTTTTGCACCTGCACTTTTCCTATGCCTAATTTTATGGTTAAGTTTTGGTTCATCGGGAATTTTCGCAAACTTCCATCCCGGTAGAATGCGACCGAGTTTCCTTTCTCAAGAATTAGTGGGGTTTCCCAATTATTCAACGACCAATGGATGGTCTCCGCCAAACTACCCTCAGCCGGGTTTCCGTCTTCATAAAATTGAGAGTAAGTATCTTGTTCCAATTTAATTTTATTGTTTTGTAGAGTAAAAGTAACAGTTTCATCTATGTATCCCTTACGAACATTTCCATTAATATAAAAGCTGGTTTTTTCGTAGTCAAAACCGGGTTTAAATTGGACCATCCGCTTACCGACCGGAAGTTTTTGGGGCTTTGTCAAAACACCCCTATGGAGAATCCGCTGGAATGGTATCTTGTAAAATTCCATGTCTTTTATGGAAACGACTTGACTGCTTTTTATTTTAACCGGCTGTCTTGCCACCCAATTAGATGCGCCATACCGGATAAAAAGAGCCAGCATCCCCCATATAAAGAGAATTGAAAGGAAAAAACGAAGAGTATGTAAATCACTAAATAATTTTAATTCCCCGGTTTGAATCATTCGGATATATTTAACTATATCAATCGTGGAGAAGATCGAAGCTAGCCCAATTAGGACCGATATTACAAAGAAATATACCAAACCGATAATGATCATTTTTAGAAGAGTCAATAAAAAGACACCAAAGTATTTTCCCGGGCCACCGGAAGCTAATATCTCATCTGATTTGACTCCCATCCAGTTCGTGAAGAAGATTACAGCCAGTACTAAAATAGTCGCCGGTATCAGCCCTAACATTACGGCATAATTTTCTTTGCTGCGAACTATCAAATAAATGACGGAAATAACAAGCACGATCCAAGAAAAAAACCCGCCTTTTATAAATACATCTACTAACAATAAATTTATTTCCTCTAAAAACCCCATCTTAAATATCCCCCTAAGTTTGGGTTGAAACAAATTTTCTTACCTTTACCTTAATCCAATTCTTTCTTTTTGTATATATGACATTTGTCATTAATTATCCACTCAAAGGATCCCAATTCCAATTCTACAATGGAATGATTCAACTAATACTTCAGTCTGAAAAAGCCTCTTTGTGAATCCCGGAATCACAAAGAGGCTTTTTTTTACCCAATGATACCTATTAATACGACAATTTTAAATCGCAATTTCTTTTGCTTTCACATCTAGTTTAATTAATCCCAGATTCATTTCTTTCATTTTGACAATCAAATCAGTATACTCTCCCTTTTGATAGCTTTCAATTAATTTATATCGCTGAATTTTACCACTGGTTGTTTTGGGGATCTTTTTAACTGGGATAATCTGTGTTACTTCTACGCCGATATTTTTCTTTAAAAACTGCTTCAGCTTATTACCTGCAATAATAAATTCTGCTAGTGATTTTTTATAAGAAACAAACATCAACGTTTCCATTTTTCCGTTCTTTGGATTATTGAAACCGACAAAAACAGTTTCACCTATTTCGGGCTCCCCGATATCCTCGATAATTCTTTCAATCACATGCGGGAAGATATATCTTTGTTCAACCGAAACAACCTCCGCTGCCCTTCCCATGACAACCAGCCGTCCTTTGTTCATAAATCCCAGATCTCCGGTATTCAACCAACCATCCGTGGTGAACATCGTTTCATTGGCTACTGGGTTTTGATAATAACCTGGAGTTACATTTAGGCCTCTAATTTGAATATGACCGGTTTTCCCCTCACCAAGGACATTATTCCGGACATCACAAATCCTTACCGAACACCCGGGGACCTGATACCCCAAGTCAACAAATTTCATCCCCTTTTCAACGGCTCCGGCTTCTTTTACCGGCATTCCCACTCCAATGGAATCGGTTTTGATGTTTATCGAGACAAACTCTTCTCCGGGAGGCGGAAAAGCAACCGCCAAACCGGCCTCGGCCATGCCGTAAACAGTAAACATGGTATTCTTTTTCAATTGATACTTATGTAACTTTAAGAGAAATTCATCACATAGTTTGGCTGAGACAGGTTCAGCGCCATTAAAGATCAACCGTACCCGGGAAAGGTCCCATTCTTGGGCGTCAACCGCTTTGACCTTCATTAGTAAATACTTGAGGCCGAAATTGGATGAAGAAAGAATACTGGCCCCATGTTCAGCCGCTTTTTTAAGCCATAAAGCCGGGTGTCTGATAAAAAGCGAAGTAGGCATCAAATATTGATTGTATTGGCCCCAAATTGGGACCAAGTGGCAGCCGTTAAGGCCCATATCATGAGTTAGCGGCATCCATGATAATAAGGTATCATCTGACGACATAGCGGAGCCGTTATAAATTGCCACCGCCGTTACTATTAAGTTTTGATGAGTCAGAATAACTCCCTTAGGTTCACCGGTCGTCCCCGAGGTAAATTGAATATATGCCGTATCACCTGGCTTTGACGGGATAATGTTCCCCTTTTCGCTGCAGTTGTTTATCTCTGCCGTTAGGTAAACACTCGAACTCATCTTCCGATAAACCGGACTTAACCCATGTTCGGCGGCGAACTCTTCCAACTTATTCATTGTTTTAGCATCCGTAGCCAGATAAGGCTTCTTTAAAATTTTCCAGATATTAAAGAGTTTCAGCTTATGTTCATTCGAATTCCCAACCGTAACCGGTACCGGAATGATACTTCCCAAGATACAGGCCCAAAAATGAATGACAAACTCCTGAAGGCCCTCGATCTGAAATACCAGCTCATCTCCTGACTCAACCCCATTTCTTTGCAATCGATACAATACTTGAAGGGCTTTTTGATAAAGCTCCTTGAATGAAACGAATACTTCATCGGCTTCACTATTAATGAAACCGATGCCACGGTTATCGATTGCCGAATTAGCGCGGATTAAATCCTGCAAAGTGAGATATGGAAAATTATTAGAAAAAATATTCATCAGTACAACTCTTTCTTTCTTAAAAATCTCTTTATCCCTTAGCCATTATTCAGTCAATTACCATTATTAATTAACAATTCCGGTTCCGGAATATCGCGTAACAGCATTTTTTACATCTTCAACCGGTATCAGTCTCGGAATGTAAACATATTCTGGTGTAAACTTGCAACTTGATGTTTCCGGTTGATTCCCCAGACAGTCCATGAATAAATTGTTCTTCACATCCCAAAGACCAGGGTTTGAACTATCCAAGGTTTGAATGGGGTTGGCTGTATTTTCAAAGCAGTTACTATTAATCAACACCCTAGCCCCATTTGCCGAATTTATTCCGCATGTGTTAAAGAAATAGTTATTAAAAATATGACCAGTTCCATAATGGTAATTTAATGTTTTATGTCTGCAATTATTGAAGAAATTATGGTGGATAGTCATTTTCCGGTAATAATTATAGGGGTCGTTGGCGCCTATAGTAACGGCTTTCCCGCAATCATGAAAATAATTCCAGGATAATGTCATATATTCGCTATTGGTTGTAATATTGATCAGACTTGGATCAGTCTCGACAGCGCCCATATAGTTATTGGAGAATTCACAGTGATCGATCCAGATATTTGAGCAAGGTCCCTCTATAATTATACATGGGCCATTTTCATTGTGAATCTTCAAATTACGGATAACTATATTATAAGCACTTTTTAATTTTAGGCATACACCGTTCAGTTCAGCATTTTCACCAACGCCGATAATCGAAATGTTATGCACACCCTTAAGTATTAATTCATTTAAACCACTTGCATCTTGAGATGTAAGCTTTCCATATATATAAATACACATTCCTTTTAATTCATGACTGAATTCAAGATAATGTTGTATATACGCAACTGTGTGAACGGCTTCCCAGACTGTCAAGGAACCAAGATTGCTACCACCTACCGTACTGCCATTTAAGGCGGCATAACCAAAAAGGCTGAAATCTGGAATAATTTCAACTGAACTACTTCCGGATTTGGACCAATTACCTGCGTTATCTGCGGCTTGAACTTCCAGAGTGTGCTTTCCTGTAATCAAGTAGGTTGGAGCATAGGAAGTCACTTTAATGTCATCGGTAACCACCCAGTCTCTCCCGTCAACCCGGTAGCGAATATTTACCGCATCAGCCGGTATATTCCAGTTCCAGGTAGCAGTAGTAGTATTTGCCGTTCCGGTTACTCGCGGCGCTTCCGGAGGAGTACTATCGATAACAATAGTAAAACTGCCCGAAACAGACCAATTTTCGACATTATCACCCGCCTGAACCTCAAGCTTATGTTCGCCATCGGATAAATTATTCTCCGGAGTAAATGAAGTAACATTGCTCCCGCCAATATCTACCCAATCACCGTCATCTAACCGGTAACGGATATTAACCGCATCGGTAGGTATATTCCAGTTCCAAGTAGGGGTCTGATTATTAGTAGGTGTCGTTCCGGTTACCTGCGGTGCTTCCGGAGCAACCCTGTCAAGCATCACATTATAAGTTGCATAACTCAAATTCCCGGCTTTATCTTTAATCCAAAGGAAAAGCTTATAGGAACAATCCTCATCCGGTAGTGTAAACTCGGTTGGAGCACTTGTCAGCCATTCTTGGGAAGGAGTAAGTATTACTTGATTACTTATGATACTAGTGCATCCGACTTGCCAACCTGTAACATTAGCGTTATTGGCTACTTCAATTACTAATGGTACTAACATTTTATTAGTATTCTGAGTTTTAGTCTCAAAGCGGATGATTTCCGGCGGTATTTTATCAAGTTCCACTTCCAACACGAGAGGACTACTGATATTACCCACCCCATCCTTAGCCCAAATAAAGAGCGTATACTTGCCGTTATCATCGGGAAGCGTATAACTAATCGGTTTTTCAGTCATCCAACCGGAGTCGTTGTCCGTTGGAATTTGATCGGTCAAAGTACATAACCATCCTGTGACCCCTTTGTTATCGTTTGCCTCAAGCGACAGGTTAACAAGGGTTTTATTAGTAATGGCGGAGGATGTCAAACTGCCTGTTACGACTGGCGGGTCGTAGTCAAGTTCGACAGTTATAGGTGTAAATTCACCGCTGACATTACCTTGCCTGTCAATGACCCAAAGATAGAGATTATAGATACCGGATACCTGAGGCAGGATGTAAGAATCCGGTTGTTGGCAGAGCCATCCGAGAGTTTGATAGTCGGGTTGCACCGGTTCTAAGGTAATGAGCCATCCGGCGATACCGGTATTATCAGTACCAGCTGCCTTAAGTGAGACTTCCCTGGAATTGGTGAAAGTTTTGCTTAATAATGAAAACTCAGTAACTTTTGGACTTTCCGTATCCATTACGGCGCTGATCTCCAGATAGTTGATCCTAGTCCTAGCATCCATATTGGCGGCCTCAATTGAACTGAGGGTAAGCCGGTTATCTTCTACTATTACCTGCTTTTTCACATTGAGGTGCTTGCCGGGTTCCAGTTGTAGTTGTTCCCAGTAGTTAATCCCTTCCACATTCAAAGTGACGGTGTTTTGATAACTGTCGCCAATTCCTACCATTACTTCATAGATACCGTTGGGTACGGCGATATTCCATTCTCCATTGTTTAAGAAGTGACATACCGTATCCAGCCGTTCGTCGGAGTTGCTGTTTCGTTTACGGACCATCGCAGTATGATCTTGGTTCCAACCGTAGTTATAACCGTTTTGATAGGCAAAATCTTTTCCGTTATCCGGGAGGTAGCCCGAGGGAACTGTAGAACTTTCAGGTTGAAAATTGATAAGCAACGGTTGCGAGCTATCGAAAACACTAATTTCAACTGTATCAGTGGTGGTATATTCGCCGTCATTTGCCGACAGTTGCAGGGTATAAGTTCCCGATCTGCCAAATGTCGCTTTGGTCATTGCTGCTTGTGCATTCTCAAATATTACCGTTCCGGGACCGCTCAATACTTCCCATTTGGTCTTGATATTTTCAGGTAAACTGTCGTCGGTAACGCTGCCTTGTAAGGTTAAGGCGTTTTTAGGCAGAAGAAGTCCTTGTGTCTTTCCGGCCGACAATACGGGCTTTTTATTCACGTCCGGGGATTGACTGGTGATCTCCAGATAATTGATCCGGGTTGCCATGTTTTGTGATTTGGCTGCCGTAAGTGTTAATTTCCCATCTGCGACGTGGACTTTTTCTTTTTTGGTAAGGTTTTGGTTGGCCGGGATGCTTTGGCCGTCAAAAAGCGTAAGCCCTTCGACTTCTAAAGTATAAGTACTTTCAAAAGTATCTCCGACGCTGACCGTTATTTCATAGTCTCCGTTTTTTAAGGCGATCTCCCAAACGCTGTCCGCATTTAAGTGACAGATTGTATCCAATCTTTGATCTTTATTTTGATTTCGTTCCCTGGTCAATACGGTATGATCTTGTTTCCAGCCGTATTCTTGGCCGTTTTTACCGAAGTATTTTTCACCGTAATCGGGTAAGTATCCCGCCGGAGTGTCGGCATCCTTGGGCTGGAAGTTGATATAAATAGGTTTACCGGAATCAATGACGGTTATGGCAACCGTGTCTTTGGTGGTCTTTTCACTGTCATTGGCTGTTAATGAAAGGGTGTAGGTTCCTGGCGCACTGAATTCCACCGTGGTTTCGGGTTTGGTGGCGTCGCTGAAAGTCACAGCGCCGGGTCCGGCGACTTTTTCCCAGAAGACAGTTAAGTCGCTTGACGCCGGTAAATTATCATCGGAGACCGTACCGGTTAGCTTGATGTTGGTTTCAGGCCAGAAGATTGCTTGGTCGGTTCCGGCGTCTACCAACGGGGCTTTATTGACCCCGGGTTTAGAGATTTTCAGGTAATTAATCCGGGTGGCTTTAGATTCCGATTGGCCGGAATCCACGGTTAATAAGCCATCACTAACAGTAATTATCTTTGTCAGTTGCCGATATTGCCCGGCGGTTAAGTCAAGGTCGGTCCAGTAGTTTATTCCCTCGACATTAATAGTGTATTTACTGGGGAATGTATCTCCGATACTTACGGTTACTTCGTACTGGCCGTACGGCAAAGCAGCTTCCCACTTGCCACCTTTTAAAAAATGGCACACCGTATCCAAAGTTTGGTCTTCTGTTTCATTTCGTTTTCTGACTAAACCTGAATGATCCTTATTCCAACCATAGGCGTAGTCATTGCGAACACTGAAGGTTTCGCCGCAATCCGCGATAAATCCGAATGGAGTTTTAACATCCCTGGTTTGGAAATTAACGGATAGTGGTTTTTCAGGGTCGATTAAAATTACTGTAACATTATCCGAAGCGGTTTTTTCCCCATCGGAAGCAGTAAGTTCAAGGATATAGGATCCTGCGGTTAAGAAAGTTACCTTTGTTTTGCCGCTTGTTGAATCGGTGAATACCGCTTCCCCAGGCCCGCCGATTAACTCCCATTTATAGGTCAATTGTTTTGGAACCGGCTTTTCATCATCGGTAACGGTTCCATTTAAATCAACCGAAGTTTGGGGAAGAAAAACATATTGGTCGGCGCCGGCTTCCACGACCGGAGCTTGATTGTCCGAAGTGTCGGCTGTTTTTATTTCAATATAATTAATCCTAGTTTGTTTCTCCGGAGAAGTCCCGGCGTCAACGGTTAATCTGCCGTCTTCCACCCGGACTCGTTTTGTGACTTGGAGAAATTGTCCTGAACTTAGTGTTATATCTTTCCAGTAATTAATATTCTCAACATTAATTGTATGGGTAGCGGAAAAAGAATCGCCTATACTGACGGTAACATCATAATCTCCCGTTGCCAGTTGGATTTCCCAAATCCCGCCGGAATGAAAGTGGGCAACAGTATCTATCAGTTTATTCTGATTTTGATTTCGTTCACGGACCACTTCAGTATGGTCCTTATTCCAACCATATACATATTCGGCTTGACCGGAGATTATCTTACCCGTATCGGAAAGATAACCCGCCGGAGTTTCGAATGACTCAGGCTGGAAATTAATTTTGATTAAGACCTCATCCGCCGAGACGAAAAACGTGAAAGATAGGATCAATACTAGTAAAAAAGGCACTAGAATATACGGCCGTTTCTTCATCGATGGTTTCCTCCTAATCAATGGTAATTTTTTTAATAAATGGGATTTTGTATTAATAGGTTTCAATAAAAATATGATATAATTCTTGTTTTCGACTTGTAAATATGAAAAATGTCATTTACGCTATGATTTTTGTCATTTTTACGATGACTTTTGTCATTTAAACACTATGTGAGGAACATTCATCTGTTTAATTTCTGTTTTAACATAGATTACTTCAATAGAAAAAGCAATGATACTCCGGAATGATTTGATTCATACTTTGGTATTAAATTAATCAATTGGTTTTTAAATTCCTATTTTGTGATTATGTGATTATGAACACAACACAGTTAAGGGGCTAATAAAAAAAAATCACCAAGCCGGCCGACCTGGTGATTTTTTATTAAATACGATATTGTTTATTCTATACTTTTATAAATTCTGCCCACTTCATCCGCGGACAGTCCCCTGTTATAAATTCGGACCTCATCAATCACCCCGTTAAAAAAGTTGGTGCTTGCCTGTACTGGTGCAGCGCCGATGTATGTATTGGAAGCGTGAAAACCGAAATTAAAATCGCTAACGGCGCTGTGATTACGAGCATACTCATTACCATCCAGATAAACCACTAAAGTTCCGTTTTGATAAGTCATTACTATATGGTACCATTGATTTGCGCTAATATATTTTTCGACATCCGGAGTGTAAAGAGTCGTATTGTGAGTGGGACTATCGTTCCCTCGAACACCGCCTTTAATCAGCCAACCGTTATTACGAGGTTCCAAAGAGAGCATAAAAGGATAAACATATTGTCCCCGTTGAATTATGACTTGGTTGCTCCCGGTATCACCGTTAACCTTTATCCAAGCGCTAATCGTCAGTTCATTCGTTAATCCGAAGTCATCCAAGCCAAGATCGACATAATTTTTGTTCAATAAAACCCCGGACCCCTGATGCCCGGCGACCCACTGGATCGGTTCCGCAATTGTTCCCGTATTATTTCCCACGGAATCCTTCACAGTATTCAAACCGCCTTCATCAAATTTCCAATAGGCAACTAATCCATCATCCTTATTTTGGTCCGTCAAAGTACCGAAGGAACCGTCTGCGGTACTAGTATTACCCGCTGCATCAGTGGCGATGATCCGGAAATAGTACTGGCTCCCCGGAATTAATCCGGTTAGGGTGATGTTATGCTCGGTAATTGGTTGGGCGCTTGATATAAGCGAAGAACCATATTCTGTACTAAGACCGTATTCAACCCGTGATGTTGAAGGCTCGTTCG
>JAEYRN010000014.1 GCA_023435565.1 Bacillota bacterium | reverse complement strand
GGCAAAAGCACCTTCGGTGAAACTTGCGAATGCCTTGAGATGAAGTTTGTTGGAAAGCCGTATGCGGGAAAACCGCACGTACGGTTTGACGAGGGGGGAAGGCATCCGTGCCTTTCTCTACTCTACCGGGAAAATTAGATTTTGAAAGCAGTTGTTTTGATGTTCCCGATAATTCAGGTTTGAGATTATTTGTACATGTCCCCTTACCGGAAACAGATACTGCTGCAAAAATGAAATTAATATTGGATAAATAAAGAAGGTACTGAATTTATTATTTTTTATTTCTTTAAATATTACTCAACAGTTTACAGTAGGATTTCTATTATAATGTACCGAATATAAGTAATAGAATTGTTTTTATAATAAGTAAATTATTGCAACATATATGTTAATGTAAAGGTCGAATTTTAAATATTTCATTTTAATTTGTAAGGGAAGATGGAGCTTGGGTATTGCATTGAAAATATTAGTGGCCGATGATGATCCGGAGATCGTGAGGTTAATCGGCGACAGCCTTGAAGATGAAGGTTATGAAGTTTTATCTGCTTATGACGGAAAACAAGTTTTAGAGCATTTGGACCGTTCGGATGTCTCATTAATAATCTTAGATGTGATGATGCCCGAAATGGATGGTTTGGAGGTCTGCCGGAGAGTCAGGAATGAGATTTTGATACCAATCATTCTACTAAGCGCTAAGAGTCGGGAGATAGATAAAGTGGTTGGATTGGAAGTCGGCGCCGATGATTACCTCACCAAACCATTTAGTGTCAATGAATTGGTCGCTAGGGTCAAAGCTCATCTACGGCGCGAGAAAAGGAACAATAAAGCTATAAAAGATGAAACCGTTTTAGGTTTTGATGATATTACAATTCATAAAGATAAATACGAAGTATTTAAAAACGGCCGGAAGCTCAACCTATCGACCAAAGAGTTTCAAATCTTGCTCTATTTAATTGAAAATAAAAATTTGGTCTTGAGTCGGGAACAGATTTATGATGCTATCTGGGGTGTTGGTAGCGATTATTGCGACTTGAATACGGTCACAGTACATATTAAAAACCTTCGCAATAAAATCGGCCCGGATAACGATTATATCAAAACGGTCTGGGGAGTCGGCTATAAATTCACGGGAGAAAAGGAATGAAATTAAGCCTTCGTTATAAACTACCGTTGGTTATTTTATTGGTTTTTTTTTCTTTATCTCAATTTTAATCTTTTATTACCGCCTATTTCTTATGGAGAACCTTGGGCTGGATTTTGATGTGTTCAAAGATCATCTCTTTGGGATCAATGAGGAGATTTCAGTTCATATCAAAAAATACTATCCGGACCGGCATAAAATAGCCGAATATTTGGATAAAGAGTCACTCCGTAAGGATTTAAAAATTACCGTTTATGATGTAGATGGAAATAAAATTTGGGTAGCCGACCGAAGGAAGAGCCATGGATTAAGTTTGGAATTAAAAGGGTTTACTGTAGTAAACCGGGACGCTATTTATGTCGTGGAGTTAACCTCTCCTTTTCTAATTGGTAACTTTAGCAAGTTAAATTCGGTCCGCCAAATTGGTTGGGTTGCTTTAGTTTTATTAATAGTTTTTAGTGTGCTGTTAATAATTTATCTGCATTTCTTTCTAGTCCGGCCTTTGACATCACTAAATAGAGGACTAGAATCGGTAAACTATCGTTCTTTTAAAAATCAAATGCAGATCGGCGTAAAAAAAAGAAAAGATGAACTGGGGGATTTGACTCGAAAGTTTGCCGAGATGCAAAAACGGTTGGCTGCGTCTTATCGGCAGCAAAACGAGATGATCGCCTCGATTTCCCATGATTTAAAAACCCCTTTGACTTCGATTATCGGTTTTGTAGAAAGGCTGATATCACATAAAATACCGAATGAGAAACAAGGGGAATATCTTAGGATCGTATTTCAAAAAGCCCAAGATATTCAAGAATTGATTGCCGAATTTAACGATTACGCTCTTAGCGATCTTGAGGAAAACGGCAAAAAAGAAGATATTAACTTGGCGCAGTTTTTAAGAGATCTTGAAGATGAATACCGCTGTGAACTGGAAGAAAAAAATATCGTTTTTGATAGTAATTTTACTAACATCGAAGAATTGCGGGTTGAAATTGACCGTCAAAAAATCAAACGGGTTTTTGCCAACTTGGTTAATAATTCAATGAAGTATGCCGTCAATTTAAAGAAAATTACTATGAAATGCATGGCCAGCGATGGTTACGCCTGGTTTACGGTAGAGGATGATGGCCCTGGAGTTCCGAACGAAGAATTAGCAGTAATCTTTGAAAAATTTTACCGGGTCGAAAAATCACGGGCGCGCTCCAAAGGCGGGAGCGGTCTTGGCTTAGCTATTTGCCAAAGAATTATTGAGAGTCATGGAGGAGAGATCCAGGCTTACTTAGTCAACGGAAGAGGATTTGGTGTTCGTTTTTCATTACCTCTAAAAAATGGATAAAGTTTATCAAATTTTATTGTTTTTTTATTTTTGAATGTTATCATTGAATTGTTAACCTGACCAATGGAGGGTGCGGGTGTCATGAAAAAATTACATTATGCTATTTTAGTCTGTATGGTATTCATTTTAACCGGTATTTCGGTATTATCCGCCGATTCACTGAGTAAAGTCGAGGCCGCTAATTTAATTAACCGATCGGCTGCGATTATTCGGACTGCTCAACGCTTTGCTACAGAAGGGAAAAAGTATGACGGATTAGGAATAACAATAGGTCACCAGCTTTACGCCAAACAATTATATAACCAGGGTAATTATTCCCACGCGGGTTTTCATTCCTTAAGAGCGAGGGGTTTGGCTGCCCAGGTCATTTCATTAAATAAAAACAGCATTATTAACGAAGCTCTGTATAACCGGAACGAGGAAAAATTGTTACGGAGTTCTCCATCCGGCCAGGAGTTGGACCGGAGGTTGAAAGAAGCGAAGATTAATATTATAAGTGATCAGGCGGCGACCAATCTTGATACTGAATTGGAGGTTTAATGGGTTTTAAAACATATTAAAATATCGGGGTTGATGCAAAATAGGAATTTTTGCAGCATCCCCTTTTTTTATAGAGAGAAGGGGTGACTCAAATTGTCTGAATTAGCCAATATTTATTAGCAGTCCAGCGGGTATTTTTTGGTTGTCTTTTTGTCTTTATCGGCAAGATACATAATGATATAATAAAAACAGGCAAAATTCGGCAAAAAGTGGAAAAGGTAAAATATTCGAATGAACCAACCCATTTTAAAGCGAGAAGGGATCGAAGCCCAGCTTCAAAATATTTTTAACTATCCGTTAACTGTGGTGGTAGCGGCGATGGGTTACGGCAAAACCACTTCTGTCAAAAACTTTCTCGAAGAGGCGAAGGCCAATTACGCCTGGCTTTTCGTGGAGGATGAGGAAGATTCTCCTCAATATATTTGGGATTCCTTGACCCGGCAACTTGCCAAAACCGAGCCGGCTCTTGGTAACCAACTTAATGATTTGGGGTTCCCGATTGATGTGCCGCAACGGGACAGGGTAATCGGGATTATTGCCGATTACGCTTATGCTACCAACATTGTGCTGGTAATCGATGATTATTACTTGGCACATTCCCCGAAACTGGATCAACTGATGGAAAGGCTCGTCCGGTCGGAGATTAGCGGATTGCATCTGGTGATTATCTCCAGAACCAGGCCGGATCTGAATATTGAAGAATTGCGGCTCAAGGGATATTGCTGCTTGTTAAAGAACGACTTATTTCAGTTATCCAAGCGGGAAATAAAAGATTACTTTAAGTTATTCGGACAAGATATTTCTGAAGATATTTCCGGACAAATTCATAGTATTTCCGAGGGTTGGATTACGGTCGTTTATCTAATCATCCAAAGATACTGCGAAACCGGCAGTTTGGAGCCGGGAAGCAGTATTGAAAGTTTGATTGAAACCGCAGTCATATCGCGCTACCAACCTGCCGAAGTCCGACTTTTGCTCTCTCTTTGTATCTTTGACAGCTTTACACCCAAGCAAGCCATTTATTTAACAAGCGATACGGCAACCGCGAGAATGATTCACCGGCTAAGCGAGAACAATTCATTAATCCGTTACGACGAAAGAACCGGAATCTACAAAATGCACCACATTTTCCGCGGCTATTTGAGAAAGGAATTGGAGGAGCAACTTGATCGGGTAGAACTCCAAAAACTATACAAGCGCGCCGCTGAATGGCACATTCAAAATGGCGATTTATTGTTGGGATTCAAAGAATTTTTAAAGGCTGGGGAATATGACCTGATTTTGGAGGAGTTTGAAAAGACCGGTATCACCAAAGAGATTGACCGATACCCCCGAGCTATCGTGGAGTTGTTCGAGCAAATCCCGGAAGAGGTGAAGTACCGTCACCCAATCGGCTATGTGACCTATGCCGATTTTTATCTTACCGATATCGATATGGAGGGCGGCGCGAATCTTCTTCAGCAAATTGAAGGGTATTATCAGGATAATTCCGATATATCTCCGGAATTAAAAAAGCGCATTTTAGGTGAGATTGAATTTTCCAGAAGTGTGGTTTTTTTTAATGACGGCCGGAAAATGCATGAAAACCATAAGAAAGCGCGTGAACTGCTTAACGGCAGTTCCATCATTGCCAATAAGGATATGATGTTTACCTTCGGCTCACCCCATCTGCTCTATCTATATTATCGGGAAAAGGGAAAATTGCGGTGGACTATGGAATACATGGGTGAAACATTTCCGTACTACAGTGATATTTCCAACGGCTGCGGCACGGGTTCCCACTACTTGTTACAAGCGGAATATTATCTGGAAACGGCTGATTTTAAGTTGGTTGAACCATATGCCCGTAAGACCATTTACAAAGCGGAAACCATGGATCAGCTTTCCATTATCATCTGTGCCAATCTAACCTTAGCCAGATTGTATGCAGCCCAGGGTAAATTTGGCGAAGCGCTGGAGATAATCTATAATCTAAAGGCTGAAGCCATGGGATATAACAGCCCCATCTTGGGTAGCGCCGTTGATTTATGCGCCGGGTACATCGGCGGTATCATAGGTGAACCGCAAAGTTTTGCCGGGTGGCTTAGCTCCGGTGATATGCAACAAAGTGAAATACTATTCCAGGGGATGGCCTTTAACTATATTATTTATGCCAAATACCTGTTACTAGAAGGGAATTATCTGAAATTAGAAGTGCTCTGCGAAGAGATGCAGCAGCTTTTATCGATGTTTAACAATCTCATGGGCTATTTACACGTCTATATCCTTGACGCCGTCGCTCAGTATAAGCTCTATGGATTAGAGAAAGCAAAGACAGCAATAGTTCCGGCCATTGAAATCGGCAGGGCTGACGGGATTATTTTACCATTTGCCGAGTACTGTTTTTATATTCTGGATATTTTGAAAGCCATGCTAAAGGAGTCCGGAAACGATGAATATTTGGACAGGCTGATAAGGGAAGCAGACCGGTATTATACTAACATGAAGCTTTTTAATAGTGAGAAAACAACCGCCGGAGAACTTACCGAGCGTGAACGGGAAATCTTGCAGTTGGTAGCCCATGGGCAAACCAATCGGGAGATTGCCGCCGGGCTGTATATCGCAGAGATCACGGTCAGAAAAAATATCACTTCGATCTACCGGAAATTAGAGGTGGATGGACGGGCGGCAGCTGTAAAAAAGGCGGTGGAGTTGAAGTTGACCTAAAAATGTATCGTATGCGATAATATGAAAATTTGAGAAACTCTGCTATGATTTTTAATGGTGGGGTTTTTTTTTTAGGGTGTAAGTCAGCATACAGGAGTCAGTAGCCGGGGGTGTAAACAAAGCTTTGCAAATTTGTTAATGCAGAGAGCTGTGAACTGATGTGCAGTATTAAAATAGGGTTATTCCCAAGCAACATAAAAAAAGGAGTGGTTTCAAATGAAAAAATCTATTTTTTTGGTTCTAGCAAGTGTTCTACTGCTTACCATGGTAGTCCTTTCCGGATGCGGGGGCGGAAGTGGGCATAGCCCCACACGGACTACGGATGTCTATGTCGCCGGATATGAAGGGACCGGTATGCCTACTATTGCTAAATACTGGAAAAATGGAACAGCGGTAATTCTGACCGATGGAACACAGGAAGCCAAAGCTTATTCGATTTATGTTTCTGGTATTGATGTTTATGTTGCAGGATATGAGTCCAATGGGACAAAATTAGTTGCCAAATATTGGAAAAATGGAGTAGCGGTAAATCTGACCAATGGAACCCAGAATGCCATAGCTGATTCTATTTTTGTTTCGGGCAAGGATGTTTATGTTGCCGGATATGAGTCCAATGAGACAAAAGATGTTGCAAAATATTGGAGAAACGGAACAGCGGTAGAGCTGACCAATGGAACACAGAATGCTAGAGCTCGTTCTATTTATGTTTACGGCATTGATGTCTATGTTGCCGGATATGAGTCCAATGGGACAAAAAGTGTTGCTAAATATTGGAAAAATGGAACAGCGGTAAACGATGGAATACTGGATGCCTATTCTCGTTCTATTTATGTTTCCGGCAGTGATGTTTATATAGCGGGTGAAGAGAGTAATGGGACAAAAAAAGTTGCTAAATATTGGAAAAACGGAGCATCGGTAAATCTGACCGATGGAATACAGGATGCTTATGCTTATTCTATTTATGTTTCAGGTAGCGATGTCTATGTTGCCGGAAGTGAGTCCAATGGCACAATACATGTTGCTAAATGCTGGAAAAATGGGACAGCAATTCCTCTGGGCAATGGAGCACATGCATCCGAAGCTGCTTCAATTTATGTTTCAGGCAGCGATGTCTATGCTGTCGGATCTGAGTTCGATGGAACAAAGGGTGTTGCAAAATATTGGAAAAATGGAACGGCAGTGGCTATATCGGATGGAACAAAGGATGAAACGGCTAAGTCCATTTTCGTTCATGTCCATTAAGTTTTTTTAATAGAAGTGATGTGAACAACAATAAAAGCTGATCTGTAGACGAACTCACCCCAACTTGCTTGGGGCTGTCGCAAAATCAAAAACAAAAAAATGCCTTCATCTCCCAGGCACTAAAGGACCTGGCTAGGCTCTTAAAATCTTTCTCAAGCCCCATAAATGGGGCTAGGTTAGTACTTCGAAGTATTTCCGAGCCCGTTTAACGGGCTTTAGAATGATTTTTAAGCTTAGCCCAGGGTTTTAGAGCCCTGTGCCAAAATAAATAGAAAGTATAATAAATAATTACTTAAATTCGGAGGGAAACATATCCAAATAGCCAATATATTCAATAGCAATAAGCTATTGGAGGTTATCATGGCCCGATTTAAGTTTTATCAAAGCGATCCAGCTTTTTTACTACCACAAAGAGTTGGTGATCTGATACCAGACGACGACATCTCCTGGATAATCATGGAGGTTGTCGACCGAATTGATGTTTCGATAATCACCCAAAAATACAGCAACAAAGGTTGCGATGGCTTTCATCCCAAACTACTGCTAAAACTAATCTTCTATGGTGTAGCTACCGGGAATCGAAGTTCAAGAAAGATTGCCCGACTAGCTCGAAAAGACATTGGCGGCATCATGCTCTGTGGTGGTGAGAAGCCTTCATGGAGAACCGTTGCTCGATTTCTCAAAGTTAACGAGAATGAAGTCAAAAATTTGTTTTTGCAAGTTCTCCAACTATGCATTGCGCTTGAAATGGTTAGTTTCGGTCAATTCAGTTTAGATGGAACAAAGATAAAAGCTAATGCTTTTAAGGGTGGTTCAATTAAAGCCGAAGTCATTCAAAAAAGAATTACCGAACTTAAAACTGAGATTGAACAAGCAATAGGCGAAGTTAAAGCAAATGATCAATCTGAAAATGCTCAATATGGAGAATCAACTCCCGATGAACTTCCAAAAGATATTAGTTATAAACAGAAACGTCTTGAAAAATTGGAACAAGCCTTAACAGAACTGAAAGCTAGAGCCGAAGCAAACGGTGAAAAACTTCAACCGGATGAACGCTATAATTTTGCAGACCCAGATTCTCGGTTAATGAAAACCAGCCGTAATGGTTATCAACAATGCTACAACCATCAAGCGATGGTTGATGAGAAAGAACGAGTCATCGTAGCCTATAACACTAGTCAGGATGCCTGTGATGTCGAACTACTCCCATTAATGCTCGAAGAAAGTAAAGCGAATACGGGTCAAAATCCAGAAGCTTTTATTGCTGATAAAGGATATTTTTCAGGGAAAAATCTTGCAAGTATTGATAGCTCTATTGATGCCTATATTTGCCCTGTTCTAGAAATAGGTGAATACCATAAAGATAAATTTTTCTATGATGAAGAGCATGACTTGTATATTTGTCCTGGAAACCGTAAATTAACATATCGTTCTACTAGAAAGAAACGAAAAGATATTATAGTCAGACAGTACTGGGGCGATTGTACCGGTTGTTCCCACCGCTCTGGTTGTATAAAATCTAAAACAGGTAAACGCACAATAGAGCGGGATCAGCATGATTCACTTCGTGAAAATATGCGAGTAAAGTTCCAAACTGATCAAGCCAAGGAAATATTCAGTCATCGTAAGGAATTGTCAGAACCAGTTTTCGGACAGATAAAGCAACAACAAAACTTTCAGCAACATTTCCGTAAAGGGCTGAAGTCTTGTAGTAGCGAATTTGCTTTGGCTTGTTTGATTTACAATATCAAGCGCATTTGGCATAAATATAAAGATTATCAAGGTACAAAAAATGCTTTAGAGAACATAGATCATAAAATCTGCATTAATTAAGGAATCCTTGGGTAATTAATAAGATTTTTTTAAATTCATTACCTTGCTCATTCATTCTCTATTTTTATATGTTTCTTTTTGGCACAGGGCTCTTTAACCCTGGGTGGACAGAACGACAAAAAGTTATTTTGCAACAGCCCCAAGAAGGCCTGTTCTGCAGTTTTTGAGACTTCGAAGCAATTAGGGTACCATCAATTTGCCGATGCAAAAAGACCAGAACTAGGATGGTTCAAGACCGGCAGCGCATGGATGAGATACTGCCGAAGAGCTTGAATGCTAAGGCCTTCATTTAAAAGAGGAGGGTTCCTTATGTCTAAAATTGTCAAGGTAATTCCCAATGACGATTATACTTTAACCATAGTGCTTAACAACCACCATCAAATCGTTTACGATATGAGGTCGCGACTAGAGACTATACGTTTCAGCGGGTTGAGGGATCTGGAGCGGTTTAAGGAAGTCCGGGTGGAGTATGAAAACACCCTGGTTTGGGACAGCCTGTGTGAGATCACGATTGATGAGATTATTAATATGATTGAAAGGTAAAGACAAATCCGAAAAGAGCTATAAAAAAACAATAAGGAGGAAGCGATTATGTTTTTCAATATCAGCAAAAACAAAATTATTGCGGTATCTTTTTTATTATTGGCATATATATTTTGCCTGGTTGGCTGTGGAGGGGGGAAGTCAAAGAAGTCACCCGGAGACGACCATGTTACGATTACCACTAAAGGGTCTCATTACGAAGTCGTTTTAAATTTCAATAATATCAGTCATTACAATATGGGCGCCGAATACGGCAGAAAAATATTACAAACTGTACCGGACTGCGTCTCGTTACTAGATTCCTATCTTGCGGAAATAAGCCGGGATGATGCTACTTATCAGGTATTTATGAATAGGACTGAACTGATTAAGCCGCAAATCCCGCAAGAATACCGCGACGAAATCGACGGGATGGCCTCGAACCTTTCGGACGGCGCCGTTAACGGCAGAGGGGACGGGAAATTATCCCCCACTGAAATTTATTTCCTAAATTTAATCCCGGATGTCGCAAGAGAGACCCAATGCGCCGCGATGGCTATATTCGGTAATCTTTCGGCGACCGGAAAAACCATGGTCGGCCGAGTTTTAGACTGGTATCAGGGTTCCCAGAACCAAATGGCTAAGTTACAGGCAGTGATGACCTTCAAAAACGGCGCCAAATCGATCTGCACCATCGGCTATCTCGGTTTTATGGGAGTATTGTCCGGATTCAACAATGATAAAGTATTTGCCGCCATCTTGGATTCTTCCACCGGTAGTCCATATAGCGCCAGTGGGAAACGCTCTTATCCGTTGGATCTCCGTTATGCGTTGGAGAATTGTTCCACAATGGATAAGGTGGCCAATTATATGACTTCCGCCAGTAATCCTTATGCGTTCTCGCATTTGATTTTTTTAGCCAATTCCACCAATAGTGAGGTAGTAGAGAATAATATATCAACCCCTTTTCGGCAGGTAAGGACCGCTTTATCGGCATTAAATCCGGGAATAGGTGATTTTAATACAACGTATGGTAGTAATGTATTTGTTGGTTGTGTTAATTCATTCATTTTAAATGGGAATACAAATATTCATACTGGTGAACAAGCTAATACTGCCAGGTGGAGTAAGTTGACTTCCGGTATTTTAATAAATGTAATTATGGATCCCATAGGCTACAAAGTTACGCTAAACGATCTCAAGAATTATATATCCTATGATGGAGGAGACGGTCCCAGCTTGAAATCGGATGGGGATTTATATAATAAAGAGCTGGATTCAGAAACGCAGCAGATTATCGTTTTTGAACCGGATACATTTAATTTGCAGGTATTTTTCCATCCGGTAGGAAATTTACCGGCTGATCCGACTTTTGAGAGTATACCGGTGTCGCTTTAATATTTAGGGGGGGAATTATGGCAGGATTTAATTTTTGAACAGGAGACAGGAATCAGGTCTACACCCAAGTTTACGATGTATCGGTTTTATTGTGTTTTCTAGGTAGCACTAAATAGGAAAGCCCCTGGCTTCCAGCTCCCGAATTCCACCGGCTTGGAATGGCACAGCCTTCATTAAAAAGAGGAGGTCACTTATGTCTAAAATTGTTAAAGTGATTCCCAACGATGATTATACTTTAACCATAACCCTCAATAACCGCCATCAAATCATCTACGACATGGGACCACGGCTGCAGGCCGTACGTTTCAATGAACTGGTCGATCCGGAGCGGTTCAAGGCCGTCCGGGTTGAGCATGGTAATACTCTGGTCTGGGACAGCCTGTGCGAGATCACCATTGATGAGATTATTAATATGATTGAAAGATAAAGAGGTGAAATAAAATCTCTTTAAGTCATTATCAGTTAATACCTTATGCATATATCGTATTCGCTTCATTTTTGCTATCATTAGCTGTTATAGGCTTTGCCTGGCCGCGCCGTTCCGTTCCCGGAGCTAAAGCTTTTATTGCCCTGATGTGCACTTCGGCGCTCTGGTCTGGTGCCAATGCCCTAGAAATGATGGGGCTCGATCTTCCAACTAAGCTTTTTTGGGCTAATGTGCAATACATTGCTTACAATTCACTCGTTATCAGCTGGCTAATCATGGCCTTGCAATTCACCGGGAGAGGCTGGTGGCTGACCCGGCGCCGATATATTTTACTGTTGATTATTCCGGTATTGACAGTAATCGTGGCCTGGACCAATCAATGGCATGGTCTGCTCCGGCAAGATGTCCATCTGGATATTAGTGGTCCTTTCCCAGTTATAGGTAAGACATTCGGGCCCTGGATTTGGGTCCATTCCGCTTTTATTTATCCAGTGGCAGCGGTGGGTTTTTTGATTTATATCCGGGCGTTGATTCAAGTTTGGCGTTATCGCTGGCAAGTCTTAATATTGATACTCGGGGCGGTTCTTCCTTATTCGGTCAACCTAGCTCATACTCTACGATTAATGCCCCTTAAGTATGATATCGCTCCAGTACTTTTTTCTATCTGTGGCATCTTCTATGCTTGGGGGATGTTCCGTTTTGAACTTTTCGACCGTTTGCAGGCCAGCCAGTCAATGGTTATCCAGAGTATGGGCGATGGGATGCTCGTCTTTGACCGGGTCGGACGATTGGCCAGGTTCAATCCGGCAGCCCTCCGGATCATCGGCGCCACTGCTACTAACGATACAATCGGTAAAACGGTAGCAGAGATCTTCGGCCCGAAATTCTGCGAATTGTTTCAGCGTACTTCTAGTGGGAAACAAGAAATTCTGTTACAGCAAGGCGATAAGAAGACCGAATATTACGAAACCCGTTGGTGGCCTGTTCTCGATGGACGTCATAAAATTAATGGTCATCTGCTTTTACTCCACAACATTACTGAAGTTAAGGTAGCTCAGGATGAAATTTTAAAACAACAACAATTAGCAGCCACACTTGAGGAACGGGAACGGTTGGCCAGGGAACTCCATGACAGTCTGGGGCAGGTAATGGGATATATGAATATCCAAATTCAAGCCATTCGGGATCAGCTCGGTGAAGGCAAAATCGTCGAAGCGGATAGCCGTTTATTTAATTTATCCCAGGTAATTAATGAATCCAATGCCGAAATAAGGGAGTTTATCTACGGGATCAAGTCCAGCCTGCTTTTTAAGGACGGCTTTTTTAAAACTTTGGAACAGTATGCGGCAAATTTTACAGCCAATTTTGATATTAATGTTATGGTTAATAATCCGGCCGGATTGGATGACGGGGAGTTGGCTCTTCCGGTCCAGGCTCAACTGTTTCGGATTATTCAGGAAGCCTGTGTCAACGTACGCAAACATGCCCGAGCCAAGCAAATCACTATTGATTTTCAGAAAAACGGCTCAAATGTCCAAGTAGTGGTCAACGATAACGGTATTGGTTTTGACCATGCCAAGTTGCCGGAGGGAAAGCGTTTCGGACAAGGAATCATGCAGGAACGCGCCGCTAGTGTGGGAGGAGATCTCCAAATTCAATCAACCCCTGGAAAAGGGACGCAGATAATGATTAATCTTCCGTCTTCGAGCAATAATGATATATTAATATTTCAGTCGGTCGCTGTAATGTCTGAAGCGCCTGAACAAAGGGCAACAGGACAAACTAAACTTATACTGGTGGATGATCATGCTTTATTCTTAGATGGTCTTAATAATTTATTGGTTTCCAAAGGCTTTCAGGTTGTGGCTACGGCGAAAGATGGATGGGAGGCTTTGGAGAAAACCCGTGTTTTTCAGCCGGATTTGGTTTTGATGGATCTTCAAATGCCGGATTACGATGGTCTAATGGCTACGCGGCTAATCAAGGCGGAGTTCTCGGAGATTAAGATCGTGATACTGACTATGTCGGATCGGGAAAAGGACCTTTTTGAAGCAATCAAAAGCGGCGCAACCGGTTATTTATTGAAAGGATTGGGAGCGGAGGAATTGATTGCCGAGTTAACCACTATTATTCAGGGCGAGTCTAAACCATCCGAGCAATTAGCCGTCCGGGTATTAGATGAATTAAGCGCGGAAAATAAACTTGCTCAATATAAGAACGAAATTGCCGTTACTAAAGAAACTTCAGATCTTACTCCAAGACAGGCCCAGGTGTTGGTGATGGTGGCCCAGGGCTGGACCTACCGGGAGATCGGTAAGAAATTATTTTTAAGTGAGAGTACTGTTAAATTTCATATGCGGGAGATTTTGGATAAGCTGCATTTGAAAAAACGTTCCGAAGTAGAGGCTTATGTCAGGAAGATGGGAATAGATTGAAGTTTGAAAGGAGAAGGGTGAAGTGTGAAGTGTGAAATAATAATCATCGAGCTTCTGCACCTGACTACTTTAAAACATTAAGACTATACTTTTTTTTCGAAAAGTATAGTTATTTTTTTGGAATTTTTTTGCTATACTGAAACCGTTTTTAAAGGAGGCCCAACGGCTATGGCAAAAAAACCAGTCATCATGCTGAAAGGCGGGGCTTTATTTATGGACTGCATTGCCGCCCGTCTTCAAAAAGACACCGGTTTGGAAGTGAGAAGGGATGGGGAAGTAAAACCTGCTTTACAGGCAAAGGATCCCGACCCGCCTGCGGTTGTCTTATTTGATTTTGACCAGATTGGGCTGGGAGCGCTTTATGCTTATCTGACCGATCAGCCGGGACCACTGGTGTTGGGGTTGAGTCTAGCTCAAAATAAGGTGGTGCTGATCTTTGGCGAGCCCAGGACAGTGGCTACCGTCGACGAGCTGCAGGAGCTGATCGCCGTGGAGCTTAATTCAGGGCGATGAATATGAAATAATGAGGAATTAAAACAAAAGGAGGTCAATACATGGATAATTTAATTGGCGAAATTCAATTGTTTGCAGTCGATTATGCGCCAAAGGGCTGGCTCGCTTGTGATGGGCGGCAACTGGCAATCAAACAATGTCCGGAATTATTTAGAGTGCTGGGTACCAAATTCGGCGGAGATGGCAGGGTCGCCTTTGGTCTGCCGGATCTACAAAAAGCATTGCCGCTAAAAGGTATGCATTACTATATCGCCGTGGAAGGAATTACGCCGCCCTATGTCAAGTAAAAGTGGCTGTTTCTGATGAAGTGACCTAGAAGGAGGATTGAATCATGGACTATGAGATTGGTCAAATCGTTTTATTTCCCTATACTTTTCTCTCGGGTGGTTTTCAGGATAATTGGCTGCTTTGCAACGGCCAACAACTTTCCATCCAGGAGCATCGGGATTTGTTTGCGGTGATTGGCAACAAATTCGGCGGTGACGGCGTAAACACTTTTGCCTTGCCTGATCTGACGCAGGCTGCACCACATATCAAGATGAGTTATTATATTTGCATTTCGGAAAAATGAACAAATGGGTGATCAATATACAATGACATTAGTCATTGATTTAATATGGTTCACTAAAATAATGGGCTTTAACATTTTTTCGTGAATCATATGTAACAATAATGTGGTTGTATCTATTTAAACGATCATATTTGAAAAGAATCTACCTGGGAGGATGACATAATGGCTGACGATTTATATTATTTGGGACAAATCGTATTATTTTCTAATAATTCAGTTCCCCAAGGATGGCTGCTTTGTGACGGCCGAAAGCTTCCCCTACAACAGTATCCGCCTTTGTTTTCATTAATAAGTACCAAATTCGGCGGTGACGGTATAACTACTTTTGCTTTACCCAATTTAAAGGGCACGGAACCTCAACCCGGTATGGAGTATTACATATGCAACTCCGGTCTTTATCCGGGCAAATGGGAAGATTATGATTAAGTTTCGGAAAGGATGATCAATCAATGTCGACCAATATCGCTCTAAATAAACATGCTAAAGCCAGCCATTACATCGAACCATACGTACCGTCTAAAGCGGTTGACGGAGTCTTGGCGCCAATCAGCCGCTGGGTGGGATCATCACCCATCCCATCATATGGCGAGCCTGCGCCTGTTTGGCTAGTGGTGGATTTGGGGGCGGAGTTTTGGGTTAACCGCTGGGTAGTTAAGCAGATGGGTTCGGCGGGCTGGAAGACCGACTATAACCTGTGTGATTATAAACTGCAAGGATCTAATTATTATTACTGGCAAGATGATAAATTTTTACATAGAGAGGATTATTGGTGGGATCTGGATTCGGTGGTAAACAATTCGGCGAGCCAAACCGACCGGACTCTTGAAAAACCTTGGAAGGTTAGATTTGTCAGGGTATATGTGACGAAAGGTTTACGGTGCAATACTAATTTCGCTTCCATCGTTGATCTGGAGGTTTATGCAGCCGACCCCACCAGCGCTAAACTGACCGGTCTATCAATAAGCGCCGGGACGCTGGAACAGCCGTTTGGAAGCACGACTAACAATTATACGGCGAGTGTGGGATATGATTCATCGACTATTACGGTAACGGCTACCGCCGAGGACAGCCGGGCTTCGATTAAGGTTAATGGCGTTCCTGCAACTAGCGGAGATCCTTCTAAGCCGGTTAGTTTAAATCCGGGTGTGACTACTCCTATCACCGTGGAAGTAACTCCGTATATTGGAGACCCGCAGAATTATGTTATCAGTGTAACCAGAGCAAGTAGTCCGTATTTAACCAATCTGGTAGTTAAATCCGGTAGAACTTTGGTTCCACTTACTCCCTCACCATTTAATAAAAATATTCTCCACTATGAAGGAAATATTAATACCTCGGAGATTACCGTTACGGCTACGGTTGATAGGGATGGAGGTATTCCCCAAATTAATCATGGAGGGGTACCAATTGATACACCGGTGACTTTTGACATATCTGTCGGAGTTACTGTAATCCCACTATATGTTACATCGGCAATTGGAAACGATTCCAGAAATTATACTCTTACTATAAATTTTTTTGGCAGCTAATATATTTTCCGGGGATAGATTCTCTTTGGAATATTTTAGATATATTTTATTCCATCAATTCATATTAAAGCGACGATACAATGTTAAACAGCGGTAAGAAAGTTTTTTTTGGTTGAAAGGAGCAAGAAAAATGAGACGAAATATCTCTATATTAATGACTTGCTTTATTGTACTTATTGGAACTCTGTCATTATCCATAGCCGCTTATGGGGCAGGTTGGGTGAACGGGACCGGGTTTCCGGTGTTTCCGGCAAATCACAATATTGACTTTGCCAAAAACGCAACCAATCCGGTGCTGATCGGTAATGATACGGCGATGTACATGGCATGGCAGGAAAGCGGACACATCATCGTTAAAAAATACGATGGCGCGTTATGGAGCAGAATCGACGGAGGAGCTGGATTGGACTATAACCCAACTATCGCCGCAACCGGGAACGTTTCTTTAGCCCTCGACGGAGGGACGTTATATGCGGCCTGGACTGAGAATAGTGGCGGCGCTGCCGGGATTTCAATTCGCGTTAAAAAATATTCGGGGGGAACGTGGTCTTTTATTGATCCGGGAGGAAGCACAAACCCTACAGGGCTTCGTTTTAGCAGTAGCCCATTATATCCAAATCTTATGGTATATGATGGAACATTATATGCGACATGGTGCGAATCCAATGGATCTTACTATCAGATTCGGGTCGCAAAATATACCGGCGGTACAAGTTGGGTGTTTATCGATGGAAACAGTACGAATGGGTTAAATGTCAGTCCTTATTTAAACGGCTCTTTTCCTAAACTGACAGTCCATGATAATACGTTGTATCTATGTTGGGAAGAAGGAGACGGAAGCAAAAAGATTACTTATTTGATTCATGTCAAAAAATATAATAGTACAGATAATACTTGGACTTTGGTGGATGGCATTTCCGGTTATCTGAACTATGATAACACTATTAATGCTCATATGCCATCGTTGATTAGCTTTAACAGTGTTCTTTATGCTACCTGGTGCGAAGGAGGAGGGACCGGTGAGCCCAAAAGTCAAATCCGGGTTAAATCCTTCAACGGTGCTTCATGGTCTTTGGTAGACGGTGGCGCCGTAAACGGTCTAAACTTGAATGCTGCCCAAAGTGGGTGGGCACCAAAGTTTATTGTTCGTAACAACCAATTATATACAACCTGGTTTGAAAGTAATTCCGAGAGTATCGCACAAATTCGTGTTAAAAAATATAGCGGCGGGACTTCGTGGGCTTTTGTCGACGGTAACGGTGTTAGCACCGGCGGAGGGCAAAGCGGTCTGAACATGGATCCAACCCGGAACGCGGACTATCCGGTACTGGCCGTATTTAATGGTGAATTATATGCTGCATGGCAAGAGGGACTATGGGCTCATAAACAAATTGAAGTCAAGAGGTATGACACTACATTTACTATGTCGGCTGATGCCGCCGATTTGAGCGCATTGACATTAAACACCGGGGTGTTGATGCCGGGGTTTTCTAGTGATCTCTGTAAATATGGCGTATTAGAGCAAAATACAGTAAATAGTATTGAGATTACACCAATAACCGCCGCTTCCAACGCAATTATCAAGGTGTACGACAATGATGTAACCAGCGGATCATCGGTAACGGTTAACCTTAACGAAGGCGATAACACGGTCCGAATCGCTGTGATCGCCGAGCGGAGCGCTATAATTAAAACATATATCCTTACTGTTAACCGGATTTATGCGGATGGTAAAATTAGAACCAAAGCCGTTCTCGAGAATAACCGCGATAATCATGGAATGTCGCAAAAGGATGAAGGAAGTTTTTCACCCCAGATTGTAGCCTGGACCGGTAATTATGTGAGTTCCGATTGTCCTAATATGCGGACCGCTTTAAAATTCGATGCCTGTTTCATTAACGGAAACATCTCCAGTACAAAACTATATCTGCATAATCCGGCCGATTCAGTAAGTACAAGCACTCCTTCACAGGATGGTTCTCCTTTCATTGATTTATACGCATCTAATATTGATAATTGGTTGGACACGGATACAACCTTTCCGTCAACCACCGGATCGGCGATTGCCCCCAGGATTTCCAGCCCAATCGCTAAAAATTCTTGGGTAAACTTCGATATCACCGGTTTCTTCAGTAACCATATCGCCACCGATAAATATGTAACGATTATCATCCAAGGGGCTACTGAAGGAGATAACGATATCGCGATTAACTCCAAAGATGACCCCCAATATGCACCCTATCTTGAGATTGTTTACACTCCTACTGCCGGTGTTTCATCGGTTACCGCTCCGGCTAAATATTACAAATCCGGTGATAATCTGGATATCACTTTTACTTTTGACCGTCCTGTTATGGTAAATACTTCCGGCGGATCGCCGTATATACCGGTTTCATTAAATACCGGTGGAACCGTGTCGGCTACTTATAACTCCGGAGCATCGACATCGACCGCGTTAGTGTTTCGATATACGATTAGTGCAGGTCAGGAGGACCGTGACGGCGTTGCTTTAGGTAGTATTACCATTCCGGCTTTAAGTTCGATTCGGGATGCAGTTACTAATTTGAATGCGTCACTGGTTTTTTTGGAAGTAGATACACCAGGCGTTAAAGTTGATAGTATCAAACCTGCTAATCAGGATACGGTATTCCATACAAGTATGATTAAGAAAGGCGGCGCCATAGTAACCATTGGTAGCGCGGGTGAAACAGGCGGTTCGGTCTGGTTTGCGGTTGCCGGGAAAAATCAAGCCTCTGATTTCACTATTGGAGCGGCAATGACCACCGCGGGAGGCACGGCAGAATCCATCAGCGCACCTGCCAACGAAGGAAATTATTACCTATACGTCATAGATGCGGCAGGAAATGTTTCGACGGCTTCCGTTGCAGTTTTAACAGTCGATAACACCGCTCCTACGATTACCTCCGAGACCTTGGTTGCCAGTAACAAATATATCGATGTTGTTTTAAGCGAGGGAATATATGGGACAAGTACCGGGAACGGAGCGGCAACCGAAACTCAATTTAGTTTAGCATTTGTTCAGAATGGCGGGACCGCCACCGGAGCCTCGATTATTTCCGTCAAGAAGCCAAACAGTGAAGTTGAGGCATCAGCGGCGGCTTTGACTGGTGGAGAAATTAAGATCCGGGTATTTCTTTTGATTGACGGAAATCCGAGCGGGGTGGAAACCGTAGTTATAGAACCGGTAAACGGGACATCCCTTTACGACCGGGCTGGGAATCCGATGTCGGCATTACAGACCACCGGCGCCATAAATTTAAATCCGGTTACTTTGACTTTGTTGGCTGGAATCTTAACTGAAACCAATCTGGCGAATACCGATATTCGGGTTTCTTTAACCGGAACCACTCTAAAAGACAGTTCATTCGAGGCCGGTAATTTTGTGCTTACGGGTGCCCCGGATTTAAGGATAATTAGCGGCAGCATAAATTATGTGGATAGTACCAATTGCATCTTTAGGATTACCGGGAGCTTAGGCGGGGATGCCGATATGGGACTTACAATAAGGGGAACGGAAATATCCAACGATTACGACATCAGCACCACCTCGGCAAATGATATACATATTATTGACGATCTGCCCCAGGGGAAAGAGATGTTGATTATTGGTGGTTCAGGCAGCAGCGGCGGAACATCCGGATCGGATATTGATAATAATTGGTACACTGCTGAAAGTTACCGGAATGCGCTTCGGACGGTCTGGAACGATAGTTCCTTACATTTGGGCAAAGGGCCGAGCGGCAGTCCGGCGGATCTTTGGCTGTTTAATCCGGGCATCATTGGGGAAGCGGGAACAAAAACAGGCCAGATCCCCGGTGACGCTAAAGTTGACCGGGCCGAATTGGTGCTGAAGATCAAAAATATCAGTGGCGATCAAACAAAGCCCAGAAAGATTTCCGTCTATCAAATAAACGATACCGACAGTTTGGGTAAACCTTATTTCGTTTACGATTCCAGCGAAGGACTTCGGAACGGGCTTGATTTCAAATACCGGGATCACCGCTTGGGAAGGGATATTCCCTGGAGAAGTAGTGGTACTGATAGTTCGGTTTCAAGCAGCATTAAACTTTTAGATTACTTCGAGTTCATTCCCAAAGCTTTCGCAGAAGGCGCATATGATTGCGTTCGGCTTGATGTCAGCGAGGCTGTAAAAGCCTGGGTGAAGGATAGAAGCCGGAACCAAGGATTATATATCACTCTTGACGATCCAACAACCGTTGATTCGACCTGGGACGTTGGAGAACTGGTTGAGTTTTACGGCGCTACCGCAGCGAATTCTGCCAATCGGCCAAAACTCCGGGTGACTTATTTGGGAACCGGTGACGGCTATTCACCGTATGCCGTATCAATCGATATTGTTATATCTGGCGATAAAGCGATTAGTTTAACTTGGAGCAGTCCTGCGCCCGATGCCGGTCATACCGCGGCTGCCGGATACCGGGTTGTGCGAAAGTATGGTGTAACACCTGCCGATCCTAGCGACGGAACGTTAGTTCACGATGACATGACATCTTCAATCAACGATACTGGTTTGGAGAATGGAAATATCTATTATTACGCCATTTTTACTTATGACGCTTCTAGAAACTACAGTCCCAAGGTATGTACTAAAGCCGTTCCCTGCCTTAGCGGACGGCCGGAAGATCCGGAAGACTTAACTTGCGCTCTAACCGGTAGGAACGTTACCTTGAGTTGGACGGATAAAGCCACTAACGAAGATGAGTACCTTGTTTACTGTGATAATGAATCTAATTTGATAAAGACTTTAACTACCAATCAAACAACATACTGCTATCGGAATGCAATGCCAGGTCCGCACACTTTCTTAATCCGAGCTAAAAACAAAACAGGCACATCCAATTTGGTCAGTTCAGCTCCGGTTAATGTGCCTAATCTCCCGGATGTCCCAATGGACTTGAGTTGGAGTGTTATCTCCTCCAGCGAGGTCCAATTGCGCTGGACAATAGCGGCTGATACCACTTACCGGATTGAAATTCTTGACGCCGACGGCAATTTGCAGCGTACGGAAGCAGCAACGATTAATCTAAGCGATAACACTAAAAAGTTCCAATACCCGGTAATGCGTTTAACAGCCAAAACCAGTTATCGTTTCCGAGTGGTAGCGATTAAAAATAGTTTGGAAAATGCGGTTGAGACCGAGTTGGTTAAGACTACGGCAGATCTGAAACCCATCTTTTTCTAGGAGGAAAGACTAATGAAGATAGAAAAATTTTTATTAACCATAATCCTTATTTTGAGTTTGGCCGGTTGCGGCGGGGGCGGAGGAAAAAAAAAGAATGATGATAACCCTATTACCGGTAATCCGGTATGGAAAGCAGGGTTCGGAGTCGTTGCCAAAAGTGAAACAGCTTTTTTTCCGAGTTCATCAAGGTTATCAACGGCTTCAGTCTCATTAGCGATGAAGGAGATCACACTAAAAAGATTACTAGCCGCCGAGCCTTTCGTTTTTGCAACTAACCCGGTTTATTCTGACACCGGTTTTAGGACATTTGGTATCGATCCAACTACAAATGTTTGGTTAAACAGCATCAAATTTATCTATTTGGATTGGGAACCCCTGAACGGAGTTGTCTATTACAAGGCTTACTTCCTGGGAGACGGCAGTCAAAACAAGGAAGTCTGGGACTCGCGAATCGATAATCCCAATGACCCGAATAATACCACTATAGCTTATCTGGATCTCGGCGATGAATTGAGCGAATGCAACCTAAAACCGGGACAGTATCAATTCAAAGTAATCGCGTATAACGGTAAATATATCAAGGAATATCCGGCGATTACGGTTTCAATTGGGATCCAATTGGAAGTCCTTCCAAATCCTAATAATTATGCTGATGGTTCGCGAGAACTTTCATGGACTCCAGTTGGCGGGGCAAGCGGATATAAAGTCGGAATCTATTCCGACGAGAATTTACAAAACCGTGTTTGGGACAGTGGAACAGAACTTTTATCAAAGACGATAATAACATTTGATACTTCCCTAATACCTGATAAATATTATTATTGGGTTGTCTTCGCCTATAACGTAAGAGACGGTAAAACTGTCGAGGTTACCATGGCGACATCGGGATTTACTTTATAATAGGCCGGGAATTTCAGTGCTTATAATGACATAGAATTAATTTACTTAACCAATAGATTTATCTAAAATTTCTCGACCCACGATTAGCGGGTCGTTTTTTTTAAAGGACAGTTCTCTAGAATTGCTCTGCACCCTTGGTTTTCATCTAAAGGTCGCACAAAACGGCTGGTTTCTTTTAGGTAAATAAAAGATCTTTATCTTTACCGGAAAGGAAACCTAAAAAATTTGGTGAATAATTATATTACAAAATATTCAACGATTTACGAATTTATTATTTTCCTCACAATTATTAATGATTAGGGGCTTATATTGAAAAACGGTACCGCCTACTTGATAATTGAAAAAGGGGAGCCTTACCAACCTCAAGAAGTATTTCCATTGCTCCGTAATAAAATCTTAATTGGTCGGGTTTGGAATAATCACCACCCCGATTTGGCTTTTAGCGATCAGTCGATATCCCGCAGCCATGCCGAAATCTTTGTTAAAGACGGTCGTTATTTTATCCAAGATATTTCCCGAAACGGTACAAAAATAATTGACGGTGGTCCCCGGTTGGGGAAGGATGAATTATATGAATTAAAACACGGTAATAGGATTAGTTTAGCCGGTGGTCGAGTGCTAATGACTTTTAATTGGGGGGCTCAACCTGGAGATACTATGCCCATCGCTTCTAATACTATTGAAATCATACTTGATGAGAAAAAGAAGCTGGTTTCGGTTGAAGGCAGGGAAGTATATCTGTCAAACCAGTCATATATTCTTTTTAGACTCCTTTATGATAATCGTGGCGAGATCGTCAGTCATCAAGCGATTATTGAAACTATTTGGCCCGGGGAGGATGGAGTTTTGAGGGGAAGCGAGGAGGTTGCCTCATTGATTAGGCGTTTACGCTATGAATTGGGAAGCAACGATATTATTAAGACAGTGCCGAAAAGTGGTTATAAATTAAAATAACACCGATTTACAGGATGTTATTTTTTTATTAGCTTTTTTTCATGGAAACCGAGGCCCTAGCTATTTAAAATGATAAATAAAGTTTAAAGGTAATGAATACCAATGTACTTGCTGCTCAAACAGGGAAAAACTTTCGTTTGGTTCCGATTGTAATGCCGGATCCATTGGGTTGTACCGGGATGATCAGATTCTGCTTCTTTTTTTGAAATTAAATATCGATAATGACGTCCGAGTCAAGGAGAGACATTCAAATGTCGGAACAAATGCAAATCGGGCAATTAATTGATGGTCGGTATCAGGTTTATAATATCAAAAAGGGCGGTATGGGGATTATCTTCCTCTGCTACGACCATCAAGACAATGCCCCGGTAGCGCTAAAAACCTTTCAAAATAAATATTTAATGGACAATCGTTCAATCGAACGGTTTGTCAATGAAGCGAGCGCCTGGATTCATCTTGGGCGGCATTTGAATATAGTCCGGGCTTACCGGGTCGAAATCATCATGTTCCGGCCTTACCTCGTCTTAGAATATATCTCCGGTGACGATTTTTATGGGTTAGATCTTGACGAACGGATCCGAAGAAGCGGTTTAAACTTAAGACAGATTTTGGATTTTGCCGTTCAGATATGCCAAGGTATGGTTTATGCCGGAAAAGTGTTTGAAGGAATGAGTCAGTTATTTGTTCACCAGGATCTTAAACCCCACAATATTCTCATTACTAGAAACAGGGTTGTTAAAATTACAGATTTTGGACTGACCAAGGTTTTTGATGAAAAAAGCCTGAGTATTGGATACGGTACGCCGGAATATATGGCCCCGGAACAATTTTGGGGTTTGGCTGGCGTTGACAGCCGCGCTGATATTTATGCCTTCGGGTGTATGCTTTATGAGATGGTTTGCGGCCACCCTCCTTTCATGGCTCCAAACGGGCTCCAACCAATCGAACGAAGAGGTTACTTGCAAAAGAAACATTTGGAAGATACACCTCCAGAACCAATAACCATCAATCCCGTTTGCCCGGATACATTGAATAAGCTTATTCTAAAATGTTTATCCAAAAAACCGATTGAGCGCTATCAAGATTTTTATATGATTGAGACTGAACTAAGATCCCTTTATCATAACATTACCGGAGAAGAACTTAATCATTATAAGCAAAATCAAATAAAACAACCGGACCTTTATGAGATTACTCAAAAAGGAGTTTCGCTTTATAGTTTAGGCCGTTTTCAGGAAGCGTTGACTTGTTTTAATAATATTTTAGAAAATAACAACTATGATTATGATGAAGATAATTACTATCATTTGATCTTTCGCGGGACAGTCCTTGATGAAATGGGTGAAACTACTCGGGCTCTCCAGGATTATAATCAAGCAATCTTGCAGCATCCGGAACGGCCCGAAGCGTATTGTTTATGCGCCAATATTTACAATAATCTTGGCGAGGATGAACGGGCCATTCACAATTATAATCGAGCAATAGTACTGGATCCCAAATATGCAATTGCCTATTATAACCGCGGCCTCTATTATCTACGAAATGAATTGAATGACAAGGCTTTAGTGGATTTTAATATGGCAATCGAACTTGGTTTTTGGGAAGCTTATACTAACCGGGGCGCGGCGTATCAGAAGTTAGGCAACTATCGGCAGGCGTTGGAAGACTATCGGAAGGCGGTTGAGTTAAACCCCAGAGATGCGATTGCCTATGCCAATCTGGGAACAATTTATGAAAAAAATCCAGACCGCCCTGATGAAGCCATGGAGTACTATAATAGAGCTATTTTAATAAATCCGCATTATATTTTAGCTTACTTCTTCCGCGCCAGTTTTTTGGCAGCCAGGGGTAGATTGGAAGAAGCGATTGCCGATTACGAGCGGGCTTTGACAATTGACCCCGGCGATGTCCAACAGATAACATCGACGGTTTATGCTACGGCAGATCCGGATATAAAACCGGTTTATCAAATCATTAATCACGATTGCGGAATCGCCTGCCTTAAAATGGGGCGGTTCGCCGAAGCCAGAAAATATTTGGTCGATTTTTTGAATCTAGCCACATCGGAGGATGAAAGTCGGTTCAACCAAATCAAAGAAGTAGTAAATTGGCTTGATACAAGGATTGATATTTAAACAGAACCAGGATAGAAAGGGTGAACGGCATGTCTGATGATCAAATTAAGAAAAACCGAATCATGTTAGGGTGGGCTTATTTTATATTTTTGTTTTTCAGTGGAGGACTATTATTATTTGGTATGTTGGCTAAAGAAACATATCTGGCAATAATGAAATCCTTGCCGGTTATGACTATGGTCCAAATTATTCAAATCGGGATTATTAGTTTCGTTATTTTTTGCATTGTCAAACTGGCGGATTCTCTAAAACGTTCCAAACTCTGGTGGGCTTTGGGCGTATTTTACTTTATACCATTATTGTTACTTTTTTTAAAAAGGGCCGACCACCCGTTTAAGATTTCTGAAACATCTACCGGATTCTCTTTTTCGGGTAAAACATGTAGTCAATGTGGAAGGAGCGTTCCGTTCTATTCTCGAGCAGGGGAAAGATGTCCTTATTGTAATTCCTATTGGAGTTATGAGAAAAAAGATAAATGACAAATATGAAAGGAGAATTCTAAATGGGAAACTGTCAAAATTGTGGTAAAATCCTCTTAACCAAACAAGAATTCATTAAAGAATTGGCCGAAAAACACTCAATTGAAGTAGACCCTTATAATGTGGATCGGTTCAAGGTAAGCGGTGTATTTAGCGGATATGACGCCTATAATAGTTCGGCGACCGCTATTCAGAATACATATAATGAAGTCCAGAAAAAGAGGGCTTTCAAGTGTCAAAGCTGCGGTAATACTTATTGCATGGAATGTTTGTTGAATTACGCTCCCACCCATTATAATGGCGGTAAGGCCTGTTTAGCATGCCGGGGCGCATTTATGGAAATCTAACAAACTCAAAAGGATTAGGAATATTACTTTGAAAACTTTAGTCATCGGTGATATTCACGGTTGTTTCAATGAAATGGTTGATTTGATAGACCAGGCGGGGTTAACGGAAAATGACCGGATTATTGCTTTGGGTGATTTGTTCGACCGAGGACCGGATTCTCCGGCAGTATATCTTTTTTTTAAAAATCATCCCAGGGCTTGTTCTCTAATGGGCAATCATGAGAGAAAACATCTTCTTTCATATCGGGGATTAACTGAACCGTCAATTAGCCAAATCTTGACCAGACAACAATTTAGGGAAACTTACAGGGAAGCAATCGACTTTATGGCCGATTTGCCTCTATTTCTAGAACTGCCGGAGGCAATTCTCATACATGGAATGCTTGAACCGGGAATTCCACTGGATAAGCAGTCGGAAGCGATTTTAGTGGGTTCTTTGTCGGGTGAAGCTCGTTTGAAACGAAAATCCAGTCAACCATGGTATAAAATACATGATGGCGCTAAACCAGTCATTGCCGGGCACCACGATTATTCGAAAGAGGGTAAACCGGTGGTGGTCGATGATAGTGTTTTTTTAATTGATACCGGCTGTTGTTTCGGAAAATCATTGAGTGGTCTGTTGTTACCCGATTTTAAGTTAGTCTCGGTAAAAAGTAGGAAAAACTATTGGGGTGAAGCGATGCAGTCACGAAAAAAGGGATGAAAAAGATGGAGGGTTTTAAATGTCAAAACAATTGGAATTAAGTACAGTCATCAATAAGGCTGTAAAGCAAAATAAATTTGAGCAATTAGATGAACTAAAGAAGAATGGTGTTAATTTGAATGCCGCTTTTTATGATGCTCAATATATGAATAAATGGCTCCCGATAAATTATGCCATGTATCATCATAATGTTGAACTGGTAAAATGGCTATTGAAAAACGGAGCCGATCCTAATACTAAGTATCATAGAGACATTTTGAATAAATCTACCAGTTTGTTATCTCATGCCTTATATAATGGTTTTTTGGATATCGTGGAGTTACTCGTCGAATATGGGGCAAAGTTAAATGTTATGGTTTACGAAAGTAGTGAAAAAAGACTCATATCCCCGCTGCTTTTTTGTTTATTGAGTGAGTCTTCATCCAAGAATTACCTTAAAATCGCTCAACTATTGATTGAACACGGAGCGGATGTTAATACCCGGTTAAAAGATGGAAGAACGCCGTTATCTATCTGTTCACAAAAAGGATATCTCGAGATTGCTAAAGCGTTAATCGCTAAAGGTGCGAATGTAAATGCTAGGAATCGAGCGAAATCTTCTCCGCTTTATCATGCCGTTTTTAATGGTAATTTGGAGATTGCCTCATTGTTGATCGAAGCGGGTGCAAACATAAATGCAAAACAATATGGCGGTTGGACTCCTTTGATGATTGTTTGTGAACATGGCAGTTTGGAACTGACGGCTTTTTTGCTTGATAATGGCGCAAAAGTGAATTTCGGAAATTTCAATAATCTAGGGCTTACTCCTTTGATGATTGCTTCCCAGGCAGGCCATATCGAAATAGTAAAGTGTTTGATTGAAAAAGGCGCAGCTTTAAATCAAAAAAGAATATTAGGATATACAGCCTTAATGGATACTTCTGAAAAAGGCTATTTAGAAATTGCAAAATTATTATTAGAAAATAAAGCGCACCTCCACCAGAAAAACTGGTTTGGAATGACACCGCTTCAGTTGGCTGTTCGGCATCAACATCATAAAATCGTCAAGTTGCTTTTGGAATACGGGGCAAATATTCGGGAGATTGCTCCAAATGACAATGAGGCTTTGTTGGTTGCTTCCAGGTTTGGGCATTTAAAGACGGTGAAATTATTAGTGGAAAAAGGGATAAATGTAAATACGGCACCAGACGCAAAATCTCATTTTAACAAAGGGTGGTCTCCGATTTTGTTGGCTGCTAATAATGAAAATTTAGAAATCGTAGAATTTCTATTAAATCAAGGAGCTGATATAACCCTTAAAACAACCGATAATTGGAACCCGATATTACTAGCTGCCAATAATGGGGATTTAGAAATCGTTAAGTTACTATTGGTTTACGGAGCTGATGTTAATTCCAGGAACAATAATGGGGCAACCCCATTGTATTGCGCAGTCGAGAAAGGAATTTTGCAAATTGTTGATTATTTAATTAAAAATGGAGCCGACGTAAATCTTGCGACAAAAGATGGATGGAACCCGATATTACTGGCTGCTAATAATGGAAGTTTGGAAATTATAAAACTCCTATTGAACCATGGAGCTGATGTCAATGCAAATAATAGTAGGGGGAATACACCGTTAATCTTAGCTTCGACCAATGGAAACAAAAAAATAATCGAACTCCTTATTACTAAAGGAGCCGATGTTAATAGGAAAAATGAAAATGGGGATAATCCTTTGAGCCTTGCGTATGTTAACAACCATGAAGATATTATCCAATTTCTTATTGAAAAAGGCGCTGACTCCAGTTGCCTTCCAGATAAAAACAAAGTTAAGGAGGCATATTTTGATCTTGTGACAAAACACTTAGAAATGCAACTTGTTGTCAATCGAAGATTTGGTCAAGCTGGTATTAATGAATCCGCTATCCTTGATTTGGCTGAGAAGGATTTAAGAGAAAAGTATAGTGTTTCAACAAAAGATATGAATGAAATGAGAAATGAAGCTTCAATTTTATCAAATCTTGCTAAACAAACTGCTGAAATAATTTATAATAAATCCAGAACGTGATGTTTTCTGAACTATGTATAGAGGAGGGGTGGTTCCATACCGGGATACCACTCTTTTTGTTTGTCTGGATTGCGGAACGAAGGCAAAAGAGTACTTTCAGCAATATCGCAATTGTTGTTTTTGTCAGAAAGAGTTGTAATGAACCATAGCACCGCAAGGTGTTATTTTTTTATGAGGTTTTTATCATGTTAATCATTGATCTTAATAGTTATGATAATAAATAGGTTATGGAAAGAAAATACGGAAAGAAGGGGTTTTGATTGAAAAAAATTTGTTTAATGCTTTTGTTGGCTACGATGATTATTGTTACAATAACCGGTTGCGGCGGTTCAGGCTCTCCAAAGGATTCAAATAATGCATATGTGGGCGAATGGCAAGGAACTTGGGCTATTCCAGCGTTATTTTCAACCGGTAGAGAAATTATCACAATCAGTGACAGTGGAAACTTAAGTGGAAAGTTATATAGCCCCGAAGAGGCGGAACTGGCTGTTATTACCGGGATTGTTGAGCAAAATGGCACTTTCTCGGCAACCTATCGGTTTTCCGGAGCAGATAATGTCACTCTCAACGGTGCATTTAACCTTAAAAACGGTGTTTTAACAGGTACAACAAAACATCAATATAACGGTAAGGAATATGACATGGTATTTACCCTTACTACACGGACAGTTAACCAGTATGCAGGAGTTTGGGAAGGTAATTGGACGGCAGGCGGTAAAAATGGTATTGGGAATTGCACTATTGGAATGGACGGGCTAATTACCGGTACTATTGAATATCCGGACATTGGTACGGTTAACATCAATGGAATAAGTGACAATAAAGGCTTCTCATTTTCTTATGAGTATAATTCGGAAGTTTATAGCGTTATAGGTACTTATGACTCGTTTGTTAATAGTCATCTAAAAGGTACTTTTATTGACGCCTTTTTTGGAAATGGAACTTATGATATTGTAAAACAATAGTTTAGTATAAAACGTCATGTAAAATATTCCAATTTAACAGGGAAATTAGGGTTTACCGCGAATAAATAATAAAAATCTTGCTCTGTGTCTCAGTGTCTCCCTGGCAAATTAATTATTTACTACAGGGACTCGGAGACACAGAGAAAATATTTTTCCGGGACTGAAGGAGGTCTGTAACTTGGGAAAAGCCATCCTATTTATTTTTATTTTTGCTGTTATCACAAGCGTCGTGATGCTCAATTTCAGGCGCGGTAATATCGTCCATCGGCAACCGCCGCAGCAACTGACAAGGATCGAAGAAGTTGAGCGGCATGACCCCGATTCAAACAGCATCCAACGCCAATCGGTGGTGGTAAATTCGGAACAGTCTCAACAAACTGCCAAACCGATTACGGTTCCTGCCAAGGAGGCTAAACCATTGCTTCCCGAAGGTTGGAAACGGGTGTTAATTGTGATGGATATTATCCTTAACCTTTGGTTGCTGATTAGAATCAGGAAATTGTTTAATACCGGGGGCGATGATATCAGTCAACGGTTTCACTGGGTTGGGGCCCATGATAAGAAATTTTATATGCATGCGACCAAGCGGCAAACCGGCGAATGGAAGCCGGCCACAATTAGAGATATTTTAGGCACATCAATTTTATTTAACGGAATAATATTATTAATAACTGTAATTGTTAGTTCAATGATACTCCGATTTATTGATTATCGTTGTTTTTTTGAGACTTATTCGTTATTATTGTTTATTGGAAGTTCGTTAGTATTAGTATTTATAAGAGAATAGTTTAGTAATATATCCCTCCCGTGGAAGGTTTAGTCAATTAATTTCCCGTTTTGGAGCCGCCAAAAACTGAACCTTCGGATTTTTCTCCATTACATATCTAAAAGCCCATTCGCTCCGGAAAAGGGCGACCGGCTGACCTTGACCATCCTCCAGCAGCAAGTCTCCCTGGAGGTCGATTTTTGACTTAGCAGTGATTCCTTCCCCAACCAACCAGCGGGCCATCACGTAATTCAAGGGTTGCATTTGTATATCCACGCCATATTCCCCTTGGAGCCGGTAACGCAACACATCGAATTGTAGGGTCCCGACCACACCGACTATAAAGGATTCAAAACCGCTGTCCGGTTGTTTAAAAAGTTGAACCGCGCCTTCCTGGGTCAGTTGGGTTATTCCCTTGATAAATTGCTTCCGACGCATGGTGTCGGTGGGTTGGACCCGGGCGAATTGTTCCGGCGGGAAGACCGGAAAGTCTTCAAACTTTAGCTTATTATTATCAACACAGAGGGTATCACCGATGGTAAATACACCTGGGTCAAATAATCCGATGATATCTCCGGGGTAAGCTACCTCAACCATCTCTCGGTCCTGGGCCATAAATTGTTGCGGTTGGGCAAGCTTGAGCGGTTTACCGGTTTGGACGTGGTGAACGGTCATTCCTTTGCTAAAAACACCGGAACAAATCCGGATAAAAGCCAGCCGGTCCCGGTGGGCCGGGTTCATGTTCGCCTGAATCTTAAAGACGAATGCCGAGAAGTTCTCCGAATCCGGTTGGATTTCACCACTGTCTGTTTTTCGGGCGAGAGGCGGTGGGGCCAGCTGTAAATATTCCTCCAAAAAGGGTCGGACCCCGAAATTTGTCATAGCGCTGCCGAAGAACATGGGAGTCAATTCGCCGTGAAGCACTTTCGCGAGGTCGAACTGTTCCCCGGCGGTATCTAAAAGTTCAATATCATTGCAAAGGGCCTCATGGACATCCTGACCCAGAATTTCAGTAAAAGCCGGATCGCCAGCACTGCCGATGGTCGACTGTAAGACCCATTGGCCATGAGAACCGTCGTTTTGAAATAATTCGATCTGGGCTTGCCTACGGTTGTATACACCCTTATATTCCCCATTGATCCCAATCGGCCAGTTCATCGGGTATGAAACAATTCCCAGCACTTTTTCGATTTCTTCCATTAATTCAAAAGGGCCTTTGCCATGCCGGTCCAGTTTATTGATAAAGGTAAAGACGGGGATACCCCGTTGTTTACAGACTTTAAAGAGCTTGATGGTCTGGGCCTCCACGCCTTTGGCGACGTCGATTAACATCACGGCGCTATCGGCCGCCATCAGGGTCCGGTAGGTGTCTTCACTGAAATCCTGGTGGCCGGGAGTGTCCAGAATGTTAATTTTATACCCGTTATATTCGAATTGGAGAGCGCTGGAAGTTACCGAGATCCCCCGTTGTTTTTCGATCTCCATCCAATCGGATACAGCATGGCGCTGGGTCTTGCGGGCCTTGACCGAACCGGCCAGGTGAATGGCGCCTCCGTAGAGGAGCAATTTTTCGGTTAAAGTGGTTTTACCGGCGTCGGGGTGGGAGATGATCGCAAAGGTCCGGCGACGGTTGACTTCGGTTTTTAAGAGATCCACGATTGATGACATGGCAAACCCTCCGTTAAAATATCAACAATCATTTATTATACATGAGAGGGGTGGGTTTACGCAAGTTCGGGTTTTCATGGTAGAGTTTTAAAATCTTTTTAGCCACAGAGACATAGAAGTACTGGAGGTTAGACAAAAGGTTTTCTGCGTAACGCAGTATGGATAAGACTAAAAGCCCCATTGCTCCTATGACAGTACCCTACGCATGAACGTAAGGCTTCGGATACAACAGGGCTAATAGTATAAGGCTTAAGGATTTATTTATTCCAAGGATTAATCATATTAATATTTGTCAGTTCAAAATCTTTTGTATTGCGAGTGACAAAAACTAAATTATGTTCTTTTGCTGTTGCAGCCAATAAACCGTCAATAACCGGCAATTGAAATCCTTTACTTTCCGCTGCGGCTTTCATTAAAGCCCAAGAAATGCATATCTGTTCATTAACCGGTAAGATTCGATTTGAAAAGGAATCAACTATTTGATTAAACCATGTTTGAAGATCATCTTTTTTACTTCCATCGGGTAGACGTTGAATTCCATATTTAATCTCACCAATAGATAATGCGCTGATAAAAAGATTACTTTCTTCACAGATTTGAAACCAGGCCCTAACTGATTCGGATGGAGTGGGACGTCTTAATTCCGAAATCAGGCAAGTATCAATTAAAAATCCCATCCCTGAATTTCCCTTCCGGTTTCGGTAGAACGATGAATAGGAATTTCCAAGTCTTTATGGGGGGAGGTGAGTAGAAGTTTTTTAAGTGACGGTTTTTTCGGGTTTACTTCTTTAAAAAGACAACTTTGAATATATTCCAGTAATTTTAAACGAATCTCCGAAGGCAGGTTGATCAAAATATGTAGTAGTTCTTTATCTGATCCGGTTGCTAGGCCGACAAAGATCGATGCCGCATCAGAACTGGATGGGATTTCTTTTTGATAGTCCGTGATAATCTTAGATAATCTTTTTTGCATATCTTCGGAACTTAAATCCGTACTATTTTTCTCATCCCATAAAATACTCATTTTAATCACTTCCTCACCTCCATTTTAATATAGATTCATTATTGAAGCAAGTTTTGCTTTATAATATTTCCAAAATATAAAATTATAACCAATATATTTTAATTGGATTTGGTTGGTTACAGACTAACAATTTAGTATTAATCGTTAGTCATAGAGACTCAGAGGTGCGGAGAAAGATCAGTAGAGTAAAGGGGCAGTATAACTCTTGCCCCTTACTCTACTGTAATAAGTGATCAGGTTTTTACGCGTAACGCGCTACGCATAACTCGTAACGGTTTTTTTAACTATGACAAATGTCATTTTTTCTAATGACAATAATCACATTTACATAGATGTTTTAAAAACCTATAATTACTTTGGATGGTAGGTTTTAAAGCTTTCATTTTTATAGCCAGTTGGCGTAATTTAGCCGGAAAAGCCCTATTAAAGGAGTTCATGTAAGGTAATATAAATATAAAAATTATGTTTTAATGACTCAGTTTTTTCGGAATATAAAGTTGAGTTAGTCATCCGTGAAATTCGATTAATTCTGCTTTTCCGGAACTCCTAAGAACGTCCTGCAAGGAAAACCCCGCAATTGTTGACTCCAAAAAAAGGAATTATTACCATCCCCTAGAATCATTATGTCAGAAGTATTTTCTATTTCTATTTAAATTTATGGAGGAAAATTTATGAAAAAAATACTATTCGCAATTTTAGCAGTGCTATTACTGGGTTTAACCGTTCAAGCCAAGGAGACGAATCCCAAAGATTTAAGATATTACAATAAAGACATTGGTATTGCCGTCGATATCTCCGGGGAGTGGGAGATTTTTACCGATGATAAAAACGCGCCGGATTTTTTTAAAAAGCTGCTTAAAAATAAAAAGGATAAAAATGATTCACCCTTATTTTTAGGGATGAAAAAAAATCAAAGCGCTTTTACCAGATTAATAATTGAAAAATATGCGGCAAGCATCGACGAATATATGAGCCTATTTGAAGCCACACTTAACAGCTCCGGCATCGAGCTTGTTTCAATCACCTATTCGGAAGCTCACAATAACGCCACCGTCATCTATCTAACCAAAGCGAATAATCTTCCAATCCGCTTTGTCGATTATGTGGTCCTAAACAATGGATATGCAGTACGGTTAACTTTCTGGAGTCTGGACTCCTTGTTTCCGAATCAATTCAGTGAATTCAGCGGCGTAGCCCAAAAGGCCCTATTTTACGACAAAGCGGCAAAAACCGATTGGGCCCCCTTATGGTCTACTGTTCCAAGTTCCTTGGAACAAGATAAAACGCCGGTTGTCCAAAATGATCTTAAATATATGTTTTTTACCGTGAAAGGCAAAACCAATACCGTTTATATAATGGGTTCGATCCATATCGGCAACAATAGTTTTTATCCTTTTCCCGACCGGATTGAAACCGCTTTTTCCAAGACCAATAATATTGTGGTGGAAGTAAATACTAAGTCCCCGGAATTCAATGAAAAAACCCAAAATTTAGATTCCTACGCTTATCTGCCGGAGAATAAAACTTTGCAGGACGTATTAACCAAAGACCTTTATAGCGCCTTAGAAACCAATCTGTTAAGTTACGGGGTGCCCATGAGTAAAATGGATCGTTTTAAACCATGGGTGGTAGCTTCTACTTTAACCACTTTAAAAATGATGTCAATCGGTTATGTAGCCAACAGCGGCACCGAAAACTATTTTCTGGATAAAGCCGGTGTTAAAAAGATTTTGGAGTTGGAGTCGTTTGAGGAACAAGTCAAGCTTTTCGATAGCATTGACGGTAATTTGTTTTTGGCCACAACCTTACTTTCGCTTTCTTCCATGGAAAAGGAGATGGGAGCCATAATCGACAGCTGGAAAAATCAAGATATGCAACAATTAGAAAAGCTTACCATGGTAGGCAGCGAAGACCAAAGTCAACGGGAATACTTTGAAAAACTTTATTTCCAACGGAATGTATCAATGACTGCCAAGATTAAGGATTATCTCGGCCAAAGCGAGGACTATTTTGTAATTGTCGGTTCCAGCCATCTGGTTGGCGATAGAGGAATTGTAACGCTGCTGAAAAAGGCGGGGTATGAGGTGGAGTAGGGGCGGCCTCACCGCCTCACCCCTTAGTCCCCTACCCGTAGGCGGAGAGGGGATGACTGTGATTTCAAATAAGCCTATGTTGCCTGATTGATAGGTTGATTTAACGTCCGGAGTAGAGAAGATGGACTAAGAGCACCATTTATTACCTAACTATTAACCGTAATTACCAGTACAATCTACTTTTACTTTTGGATTTTCTTTATAATGGGAGATTTAAACAAATTATTAAATCAGAATGTTTTTAAGGTTAAGAAAAAAGTTTTTGCTCTATTAGCTTTATGGGCACTATATTTTATTGTCCTAATAAATTATATTAATCGTTATTAAACGCTCTCTCTGGAGTTAATGACCCTGTAATGAGCTATGTCAATTACAACCAGAGAGAGTCACCCACAATTTCGAATTTATTTGGTGAAACCCTGATGAACACTCTATTTACCCTGATGTTTCTTTACCCATGCTTTCTATACTTGAGAATTGCTAAAGAAGAAAAAAAGAAATAGAATTTTCTTAACATTTAAAATTCAAATTTTGGTGAACAAAAGCTTTAATATTGCCTCGCTTTATGCAGCATAGCTGTTAAATCGATATCTTAGATCAACCGTTATTAAAAATATAGCCTTAAATTAAACTGATCAGTCAAACATCCCAATTCTTTCGGCGTGAAAATGAATACTGCTCCCCGGGTTTGGGACGTGCATAACACAGCGTTATATGCAATACTGACTCCCATTATAAGGCCAAATTTTCTTATTTAAATTCTAATGGGACTAAAGTCTTTATAAAGGAAGTGAAGCTTTAAACTATGGCAGAGATTATAGACCTTTTTGAAGATAATAAGTCAATTTGGCTTGGGATGGATGATTACCTTATTAAGTTAAAAAAGAGTAATCATCTCATTGAGTTAAATTATCTTGGTGAGCCGCCTCATGGGGATTCTTACCATCAAATGAAAATCGATGGGGTTATTATCCAGGGGTATTTTTGGGGATGTATGTTTTTATTTCCAGTTGAACAAAACTATATTGTTTGTTCATGGATGTCGAAAATATACGAAAGAAAGACAATAATTATTGATATTAAACAAAAAAGATATCATATTTTTGAAGACTATTGGTATGATTTTAATTATGAAAATGGTTTATTAGTATTAGGAAACGAAAAGTTTAATATTGCCAAAGAAGTTGTAATAAATAATATTACGTCATGGAATAGTGTAATAATACAAACTATACTTAAATAAAGATTTGAAAGAGGTTGTCACTCCATAGCCAACCTTAAAATTAGGGGCCGACGTAACATCATATAACAGCGTTACTGATCATGGGTGCATAAATGCACAATGGAACACAAAAAAGGAATGTGGGATTATCTCAAATTTAGCCTTCAGGAAACTTCGAAAGGTGATAAAATGTACAAATTTACATTTGTTGTTCTAGCATCATTACTATTATTAACTTCTTGCAAAAGGTATAATAAAATGGAAATATCCTTTGACAAAGCAAAAGAATATTTGGAAAACAAGATAAATATCATAAATGTTGATAATTTAAATGCTGAAAATGTATTAATTGAATTTATCTCCTTCTATAAGGAAATTAATATAAAGGGTATAAAAAGAATTGACCAAAATGATATGATGAATTTTTCATATGGAAATTTTAAGGATGATAATAATGAAACATTTCAAATAATATTCATTAGACAAATACAAAAATTTGGATTGAAACAAATAATACTAACGATATACTATCAACCTGACTATGAAATAGATAGAAAAGAGTTTATATATTGGATGAAATATTGGTTGGAAGACACAAAAGAAGAAAGTATAACAAAATGGAAAGAAATGATTGAAAAAACTGAAGGGTTTAAAAAATATAAATTATCTAAACCAATAAAAGTTTGTATTGAAATTGATTATGTATAAGTTATATGCTAGTGTAAAAGTATGAAATTTTGGGAAATTGAAGCGCCTGATTATGAGAGTAGCTTCCACCGCCACTACCCGCCACCGGCGAACCGGAGGATCTTATTAATGAAGTTGAACCTTTAGGGGATATAATTGCTGTTGGAAATTATTATGAAATGGTGATAATGGTGGAATTAAAAATTCCCATAGAACTAAAGATTAAAAATGTTTTGCGACTAATATTAAAATGAAGCCGATCCAAGCGGAAATGGGATAACTCCAACTAAAGGTTCGGTTCCCGGCGGTAGGTCGCGGTTAGAAATATAAGAAAGCAGGCGCTTAGTTTTGATTATTCAACATTCCAACCGAAAGGAACCTTCACCATGAACATCCAAATCTTCGGAACCAAGAAATGCCAGGAGACCCGCAAAGCGGAGCGGTATTTTAAAGAACGTGCCATCAAGTTTCAATTCATCAACCTTGCCGAAAAAGGAATGAGTAAGGGGGAGCTGAACAGCGTCAAGGCGGCTGTGGGCGGGTTGGAGGATTTGGTTGATCGGGAAGGCAAACAGTATCAGAAACGGAATTTAAAATATTTAGTTCATAATTTGGAAGATGAGTTATTAAACGACCCGTTGCTTTTGAAGACCCCGATTGTTCGGAATGGGGTTAAAGCAACCATAGGATACAAGCCGGAGGTCTGGGGAAAATGGGAATAATTCTATTGGGCTTAGGGACAGTTCCCTATTGATCTTATTTTAGTGATAATTCAAGAAAGACATTAGCTACAACCCAAATATTCGGCGATAATTTGCAGATATTGACGGTAATAAATCAGAACATTAGTAATGGACTTAAATACTATCCGATCATCGATTTTTTCATATTCATGGACTAAAATGTTTCTTAACCCGGTGGATGGGGCTAGTTTTAAGGCAAAGTCTGTTTCAATTACTTGATTATCGGCCAGATCAATGAAAGAATTGAAATAATCCTTGGCCGGACCTTTGGATAACTGTTTTAAAATCATATTGTTGATGTCGGTCGCACATTCCACAATCAATTGAATGTCCCTTTCAATCGCGCGTTTAATCATTATTTGGTTTTGGTAATTTTCGAAAGTCAAACCTGAGGCAATCTGTTCTAACTCTTGATAATATGAGGCCAATTGTTTGAGTTTAATACAGATTACCATGTTATTAACCATGATCAGTCACTTCCTGAATAAATTTGCCTATTTTTTGCATTTCCGCCTCCAAAACCGCCTTCAGTTCATAACATTGTTTAATATAAAAGAGGCCGTACCTTTCAAAAAGCCCGGTTTCCCTTTCATAAAGAACTCTGCCCGAACGGGCCACTTCATACCGGAATATGGGTTCGGCGGTCCGGAGGTCCACCAAGTCAATCTCGCTCTTGCGGTGATATAAAATTAACTCTTCAAGTAGTTCAGTTTTTTCATCGATAGATAAAGGACGAGTAGTTAAAAATGCGATATCGATATCACTTTCCGAGTGATAGTATTCTGTTTGAAAGCTGCCAAAGTAGACCAGAAACTCAATACCGAAGTTTTCGGCGATTTGGTCGATTGGTTTGGAAAACTGTTGTATCGTCAACGTGAGATCACCCATATCAAAATAATTTATCTTAAGTATATTATATTATCCTCAAGATTGTCCATATTTTCTCTATTTAATCACCATCGGATTATATCTTCTTTACATTTTACTGGGTGGAATTCTCTCTTAATATTAATTCTGCCAAGCCCTTATAACTTCTTCAACCAGCCTTTGGTCTTCTTCAACCTCCCGACCGTTCATGGTCAGATAACCACCGGTAAACATTCCGTTAGCCATAAATACCAGCCCTTGAAATATACAATCTTGGCTGCAAAGACCCGATTTGGCATTGATAATGCTGCATAATTCAAAGTTAGAACCGAAAATCTCGGCCCGGCTTTGATTGGCTAAAGAGATTAGCTCTAAAAGCGGCAGTTTCAATAACTCATTAATCTCCGGGATGGAAAGTGTGGTTGATACTTGCATAGGAAGCTCCTTCGGATTTTTTATAAAGGCGTGAAGAAGACGAACGTGCAAATTAATAGTGTAAAGCTTAATACCAGCCAATCCCCTAAACCGGTTTTAAACTCCGCCGGGGTTCGGTCCTCGGAATAACAACGTGACTCCATAGCGCAGACCATCTCGTCAGCGCGCCGGAATGTTTGGAGTAACAGAGGAAAAACAAGAAAAGTAATACGCCGGATTGGGTCCTTCTTCCCCTCGATGCACCGGGATTTTTGAGCATCCATTATTTCCGAAGCTTGATCGAAAATAAGCGGAATCAGAACAAAGGTCAGACTGAACATGGTTCCGACTCGTTTTTCTTTGATAAATGGAATAGGGCGGAGGAACCATTCGATCGCGTTTTTTAAAGTTACCAGCGAAGTAGTCCCCGTTAAAATCACCGATGCCAAGATGATCAAGGTAATCCGCCAACCGAAAAACAAACCGGAACGCAAGCCCTCCCGTGTGAGACCGGGTATTGGTATAATAGTCATCGGAGCGCCCGGAATGCTGAGTGAATGGACGATAATGATCATGCTAATCAAAAAGAGAAAATACCTTATTTCGGAGAATAGTTTCTTAACAGGCAACCCGGCCCCAAACAGCGCAACAAACAAAACACAGGTCAGGATCGTTAGGTCAATAACGTTTACTGAAGCGGTTATTACAGTGCAAAAGCAGATCATACAGATTAATTTGATCCGGCTGTCAAGCAAGTGAATAAACGATTTTAAAGGCAGATAATGAAAAATATTTAATTCAGCCATGTCATTTTCTCTACTTTACCGTCTTTTCCATAGGGTCTTTTAATACCGTAGGCTTCGACTTCATTAATTAATTCGCCGGGAGCGCCGTCTTTAATGATCCGTCCTTTTTCGATAATGATAAGCCGGTTGGCATGTGCCAGCACTTTTTCCAGCTCATGAGTTACTAAAATAATGGTATGCCCGTCACGGTGCAGGGAGACGATTTCTCTCAGTACCTGGAGAGTACCCGGATAATCCAACCCGATAAATGGCTCATCAAAAATGATCAACTCCGGTTTCATGGCCAGTACTCCAGCTATGGCCAGCCGTTTTTTTTGGCCTCCGGAAAGCGCATGGGGCTGTTGGTCGGCGATAGCTCCTAATCCAACCGTTGCCAATGCTTCATTAACGCGGACCTCAACTTCCCTCCGGGGTAGTTTTAAGTTTTCGGGCCCGAAAGCCACATCTTCGGCGACTGTTTGAGCGACAATTTGACTATCGGAGTTTTGAAAGATCAGGCCCACTTTTTTACGGGCATTTGTTATATCTTTATTGATTGGCTCCCCTTCCAGGAACACTTCTCCCTTAGTGGGCCGCAAAAGGCCGTTGAAATGTTTGATCAATACGGTTTTTCCGGAACCGTTGGGTCCGGCGATAATCGTAAATTCTCCTGAACGAAAGGAAAGATTGATATCGTCAAGGGCTTTGTTGCCGTTAGCGAAAACGTGTGTCAAATGGCGAATTTCAAGAATATTCATTGGATTGCTCTCGTAGCTGGTTTTCCTAAAAATTCTCCTAAAAATGGCCTGATTACTTGAATTACCGCCAAGGCGGCGATTATTTTAACAATATTACCGATCATAAAAGGTATTAGTCCAAGGGCCAACGCCTTGCTCCAGCTTACTTTTAGTAACAGCTTAAGCCAGGGGACCCCGGAACCGAAAATAATTAGATTGGCGGCGACCAATCCGATTAGGTCTTTTAAAAGCGAGGGTTTCCCCTTTCCGGAAATTAGCCCTAATACATAAACGCCAATCAAGTATCCCAGTAGAAAACCGCCGGTGGGACCGATAAAAACCGCAAGCCCCGCTTTACCCCCGGTAAACACCGGTAATCCGATTGCACCCAGGAAAAGGAAGAGTCCCATACTGGTGGCTCCTGATGTTCCCAAACATAAACCGGCTAACATTAAAAAGAAATCGGATAAAACGATAGGTATCGGACTAAAAGGGATCGGAAAGCTAAGATAGCCTCCGATTACGATTAATGCCGTGAACAGAGAGGTAAAGACTAGTTTGCGGAGATTCGATTGATTCATGGCAGATGCTCCTTTATAAATGTCGATTTAATTAAGATTGTTATTTAGGAGTTGATTCGGGAATATTTTATTTGAAAATGAAATGATTGTCAACCAAAAATATTTTTACGGTTTACAATATTATTAAAGGTTATAAAGGTAAAAAACCCCTCACTATATGGCTGATTACCGAAAAAGGCAGAAAAGCTTTTCAGGATTATCTCAATCAATTGGAGACAGTTATCCAAATGGCCAAATCCGTAAAGGAAATATGAACAAATGAAAAAGGGGGAATTAATCAATAAAAAAAGATGTTGAAAACCTCAACATCGGGTTGTTTTTTTTGAGCTAATTGGAACTTGCGTGAATGCTTAGTTTACTGATTTTCCAAACGCGATTTTATTTTGTGGCACTCATCGATACAGTCTTGGCAGATCTGTTGCGCGACAAAGCGCACGATTTCCGCTGTATCCTTCTTTTTTTTGAGTTGCTTTAAATCGTTATAGTCGATGAGATTGTGTACAAATACTTGTTGGTTTTTGGTTGACATTAAGTAACCTTCTTTCGTAAAAACACAACCATATTTTACCATGTACTTTAATAGCTTTCAAGTATTTTTTATCTACTATTTAAAATTTTGGAAAAAATTTAGAAAATTCCATTTTTTACTTGACTTGGTTTTTTGTAAGGAATATCATATATATAGACAATAACAAATATTATATTTATTTATATTTTTTAGGAGGGAAATTTATGGCTGAATGCGAAAATCTGGCAGGATGCCCGTTTTTTAATTCCAGAATGGCTAATATGCCTGTTACCGCGGAAATGATTAAACGCAAACTCTGTAAGGGAGATTTTAATAATTGCGCTCGTTACATTGTATCTAAAGCGGTGGGGAAAGAGTATGTTCCTCTTAATTTATTTCCTAATCAGTTGGACCGGGCTGAAGAAATTATTAACGAGGTAAAAGCGGCTGGGGCAAGTTAATCAAATTTTTTTAAATAGTTTCTATAATAATTAACAAATAGAGAGCTTCGTTAAATGAAATGAAGCTCTTTTGCATTTGGATCAAATGAAGAAATTTATAATTATGAAACCGCCTGATTTACATTCTTAAGGTTAGGAACTAAATATTGTAAAAAGAAGTTTGTCTTAGAATAATCTCCCGATATCAATCACAGTAACATAAATTGTTAATCCTATAATAAAAATCCATCCTGCTAATGCTAAAGGATAATGGAGCCGAACCATCTTCGGATGGAGTTTCTCAATGGAATAAAGAATAATTTTGCCGCCATCCAACACCGGTAAAGGCACTAGATTAATCATACCCAAGTTAAGACTTATCGATGCGGTATATAATAACCAATTTAAAGGGTTAGAGTTAATAAAACGGCCGCCTTGAGCAATTAAACCAACGGCACTTGAGAGCTGATCCGGTTGGCCCAATGCGTGGAGAAAAGCGTTAAACATTGCCGAGGCTATTCTGCCGGTCTGAAATAATGGTTTTATTAATAATCCGTCAAAGTTCAATCCTGAACTAAAAACATTTAAAAAGGAAAAACAAATAATGGTCAAGACTATACTGGCAATTGGCCCGCCGACAGCCAAAACAATTCTTTTAACAACAGGTAATTTGAAGAATTCTGTTTCATCCTTTACTTCTGGAAGCAAATACCCACCGATGGGAAATAGCGAAATACGGTATTCAGTATTTCCTTTGTAAAAACTCAATAATTTTGGACCGAATCCGATGGAGAAACATTCAACCGGTATCGCCACTAGTTTAGCGGCTAAAAAGTGGCCGAATTCATGCGCTAAAACCACCAAACCAACTAAAAAAATTGCCAATATGTAATTCATTATTAAACGTCCTCCCTAAAAGAATAAATAAATTAACGTTGACAGATTTTTATAGTTCCACATTTAAAAACTAAATAATAACGAAAAACAAAAACAACCTAGAAAAAGCTCCAGGTTGATTGAAGGTAAGGATTAATGTTAATTTAATATTAAGGTTTAACGGGATTCGCGTCTTTTGCCCAAGCTAAAACGGTAAAATCCTTATTGTCCATCTTGTAAGAATCTATAACAACCCATCCCAAATCTACGTACTTAGCTGAATCAGCAGTTGGGACCTCAACGGTTTCTTTTATATCTTCGGGCTTAATGTTAGCCAAGTTAAACACACCTTTCGTATGTTAATATAATTAATATTCGACGTTGGATTTTAAAATTCCTACAATAAAAAAGAGATTAATTTTGATAATTTTTTTAAACCCTTTCCTACCTGTATATCTTCTCATTATAAAATTCGGTTCGTTCGGTAATTTACTGAAGTATATTTTTATCCTAATTCGACATTTAACTGTTTATTTATTTAGTTGAAAAACCAAAATCTCAATTTGAAGCCAGAGTTTATATAGCCGATATCCAATAGCTAAAAGCTAATACTATTGTTTTTCAAGAGCTAAATCTGGTATAATGGAGAAAATCAACTGACGGCAAGGAGGATATTATTTCAAAATGCTTTCCGATATCGAAATCGCATCCGCTTGTAAGCCAAAACCAATTGGGGAGATCTCAGCAAAGTTGAACATCCCCGAGGAATACTTGGAATTATACGGAAAGTATAAAGCCAAAATTGATTTGAGATTAGCTTCACAATTAAAAGATTTACCAAATGGAAAATTAATATATATTACCGCTATTACGCCAACTCCAGCAGGAGAAGGGAAGACAACCACCGCTATCGGATTGACCCAAGCCCTGGGTAAACTTAATCGAAAAGTATGTCTTTGCTTACGCGAACCTTCTTTGGGACCGGTGTTTGGAGTAAAAGGCGGCGCAACCGGAGGCGGATATTCCCAGATCTTGCCGATGGACGAAATTAACCTTCATTTTACTGGTGATATTCACGCTATAACTGCCGCTCATAATCTATTAGCGGCAATAATTGATAATCATATTATGCACGGAAATGAACTTCAACTTGATCCTAAAAGGATTTTATGGCGTCGGGTAATGGATATATCCGACCGCCAATTAAGGAACGTCATTGTCGGTTTGGGTAAAAAAGGCGACGGTATAGTTCGTGAAACCGGTTTTGACATCTCCGTCGCCTCCGAAATAATGGCGATTTTATGTCTTGCATCTGATCTGGAAGATTTAAAAACAAGATTAGGCAAGATTATGATCGGTTATAATTTTCAAAATCAGCCGGTCTTCGCCGGCGACTTAAAAGTTGTTGGGGCAATGACTGTTTTATTAAAAGATGCTATTAAACCCAACTTGGTCCAAACCATTGAGGGAGATCCGGTTTTAGTTCACGGAGGGCCATTTGCCAATATCGCCCATGGCAACAATTCGATTATTGCAACTAAAATGGCTATGAAACTAGCGGACTTTATAATCACCGAAGGAGGATTTGGCGCCGATCTTGGCGCTGAAAAGTTTTTTGATATTGTTAGTCCGGCTACCGGCCTTCGGCCTGATCTTGCAGTTTTGGTGGTTTCGGTTAGGGCTCTAAAATTTCACGGCGGTGTTGAAAAGAAGGACTTGAATATGGGAAACACTACCGCCTTAAAACTTGGACTTTCCAATTTAGAACGGCATTTGGCGAATCTTCGCCAAGTTTATCAACTGCCGGTAGTAGTAGCCGTTAACCGTTTCCCTTCTGATACCGATTCCGAATTGAATATAGTTATGGATTTTTGTAAAGAAAAAGGAATTAGAGCGGAAATATCGGAAGTAGTAGCCAAAGGAAGCTCAGGAGGTATTGAGCTGGCAACCGGAGTCTTGGAAACTTTAGAACAGGAGACCAGTCAATTTAAACCCCTTTATTCCAATGAAATTTCGGTTAAACAAAAAATAGAGACTGTCGCCACCAGGGTTTATGGAGCGGTTGGAGTTGACTACTCCCCGGAAGCGGAAAGGACAATCACCTCCTTGGAACGACAGGGATATACCAAACTTCCTGTTTGCATAGCTAAGACCCAGATGTCTTTTTCCGATGATCCAAACTTAAAAGGAGCTCCTTCCGGCTGGCGATTGAATGTGAGGGAAGTCCGGATAATGGCGGGGGCTGGTTTCATTGTGGCAATTGCCGGGAATATTTTAACAATGCCCGGTCTACCGGATCATCCGGCTGCCGAAAAAATTGCTCTGCTTCCGGACGGCAGGATCGTTGGGCTTTTTTAAATCTCAACTGATTTTTTATAGAAGGCTTTAGTTTTTCAACAATTATTGCCGAATAATATTATGAACTATATACGGGGTGGAATCGGATGGATTTGGAAAAGATAGCTATTCTCGACTGCGGGGGCCAATATACCAAAGTAATTGATAGGAAAGTACGGGAAATGTCTGTGAAATCGGATATTTTCCCAATTAGTGTTTCCGCGGCCGATTTAAAGGAATATCGTGGGATTATTTTTTCAGGAGGGCCAGGAAGCGTTTGGGCGGAGCATTCATTAGAGTATGATCCGGAATTATTTAATTTAAATATACCGATGCTTGGAATTTGTTATGGAATGCAATTAATCAACAAGCATTTTGGCGGTGTAGTTCTACCCGGTTTAAAAACCGAGTATGGCGAAACCGGGATAGAAGTAGATCCGGGCTGTTCGCTCTTTAACGGTCTTGAACCGGAGCAACAAGTATTAATGAGCCATGGTGACTCCGTCAAGGAACTTGCCCCGGGTTTTTTAGTTGGGGCCCGTTCGGATGAAGTTTATGCCGCGATATTCAATCCCGACCTCAAAATATATGGGGTCCAATTTCATCCTGAAGTTGATTTAACTACAAATGGTAAACAAATGATGGAAAACTTCCTGTTTAAAATCTGTGGTTTGCATGGAAATTATCTGTTGGAAGATAGAATCCAAACCGCTATTGAAAAGATAAAGGAAAAAGTTAAAGATGAAAAAATTCTGGTCTTGGTAAGTGGTGGAGTGGATTCGGCAGTCAGTGCCGCTTTGTTGGTTAAAGCTTTAAATCCGGAGAATGTATATGCAATCCATATTGACCATGGATTTATGCGTAAGAACGAAAGTGACTTGGTTTGTGATAATCTGCGCCAAATGGGATTAATACATTTGATTCGTGAAAATGCCGCTGAGGATTTCTTTGACAGTGTCCTCGAGGTTAATGGCAAACAAATCGGTCCCCTGACCAAGGTGGTCGATCCAGAGGAGAAAAGGAATATTATCGGCGAAGTCTTCATCAAAGTAGTCAAACGTACCGCCGCCGGTCTTAATCTTGATTTCGATAAAACATTTTGGGCCCAAGGGACTCTCCGCCCCGATTTAATTGAGAGCGGTAATCCGGATGTGTCCGGTTACGCCCATCGGATTAAAACCCACCATAACGATGTGGATATTGTTCGCCGTGCCAGAGAAAAAGGTCTGGTGATAGAGACAAATTGGGACTGGCATAAGGATGAAGTACGTCAAGTGGCACGGGCCTTGGGAATTGATGAAAGTATCGCTTCACGGCAGCCTTTTCCAGGGCCGGGATTGGCAATTAGAGTTATTTGTAACGAAGGTTCAGACTCTATAAAATCCGATCAGGAAAAACGTTTTCAAGATGTCCTAAAGGGGCTCACTTCATCATATCAAGGGCAGGCGATTCCTATCAAATCGGTAGGTGTTCAAGGCGATTGCCGCAGTTATCGTAATTTAGCCCTAGTCGCTGGGAAAGGCATGGAATTTGATTGGAATGAAATCTATCGGATTGGGACCAATCTGCCAAACCGGGTTGATTTTATTAACCGGGTAGCCTATTGTTTAAATCGCCAAGAATTATCTGGAGAATTAAAAACCTATCAAATGTATTTGAATAAAGAAAATGTAGGTTTGCTTCGGGAATTAGACCATATGGTAGTTAAAAAATTGAATCGAAAACCGATAAGCCAAGTATTTGCAGTTTTATTGCCTGTCGGAATTAGCCGCCGCTATTCAGTGGCGATTCGTACCATTATTACTAGTGATTTTATGACCGGTCGTCCCGCAAGCATTGGAAAAGATATATCCAAAGATATCATTTCCGAATTGGTTGCCGAAATTGAGAACGGTTTTCCGGAAATTGATTTGATTCTTTACGATATAACCAGTAAGCCTCCGGCAACCGTAGAATGGCAATGATTTGAATTGGCATGTTTGTTCCTGTACGATCAAGTGAAAACTCAGGAGGAAAGACATTACATGCCCAAACTTAAGCGGCATTCAAATTTGAGAATGTATGCCGAAGTCCGGTCGTCCTTAATGGAATCGGTCGACAGTTTGAAGGACTTAGCTGAGGAATTTCGGAAAGAATTTGTAGTAGTTCAGGAAGATCAGGATGAATTAATTCTGAAAGAAAACCCTGAATTAGCTACTGGAATTGAGATTAAAATATCTCCCCGAAAGATTTTTTTTGGGGTAGATGCTTGTCCGGATTACCATCAATTTATCAAAGCTTTGGAAACAAATCTTAAAATTATTTCGAAACAAATTATTCCTAAGGAAATTTTGAGCATTGGTGTCCAAGGGCGTTATCTTTACCCTATTGCCTCTTTTCAAGAATTTTCACAGCTGGCTTTTTCCTGGACCGGAAATTATATTAGCAGTCATAGCTTAATGGAAATTAATGACCTTGGGGTCACTGTTTATTTTCGGGAAGGCAGTTTAAAAGTAAATTTGGCTTGCCGAATTTTGACCCAGGACCAGGTTGAAGAATTTTTTTCCGGAGTTACTTCCGACGATATCGCTAAGCTTAATTTATTTATTAATATTGATATCGCTACCGATGAACCAATTAAAATGGATTCGGTCGCTTCAAACGCTATTGGACAGGCCATTAAAGAACAAGTACATCATGCCACCCATTTAATTGAAGAACGTTTAGGGAAGGAAATAAGTATCGATACCTCGTCGAATGCATCCTAAATTGCTGAATACACATCTAAAGTATTTCATCTATTTTGCCGATTTCATATTATAAGCGTCTCATGATTTTTAATTCTAAACCAACTATATGAATTAATAATGATTATGAAATACGCTTGTAAAGAGTTTTAGGCAAGGAGATGAGAAAGATGGATGTAATGGGTGTAGCCAATATTTATACCGCTTTACAAATGAACCAAGTTCAGAACGCGGTCCAAACAGGCTTACTTAAAATGGCCATGGAATCTCAGGTCCAAACTGCTCAAAATTTAGTTGAAGATCTGGCCGGAGCGTCGGTAAATCCAGCGCATTTGGGAAATAGTATAGATATGTATCTTTAGATATGAAGATTTACTTGTTTGATAAAAAAGGCCATCATTTGGCCTTTTTTTTATAATCGACCTATTTTTTGAAACTGAAGGGGAAAAATAAGTTCCTGGAGAATCAATGATAATTGATATAACTTAAAACGGGAGGAAGCGCCGGTGAATTACTATTTATCCAAATTTTTTAGGTTTATTAAGGAAGGGGCTATTCCTTTTACCAAAACAATTTTGGTATTATCGGGCTTGAACTTTATATTTAATTTATTGCTTGCAAGTTTAAATATTATTAATCTCAAAAGTTTACTTGAGTTGGTTCCGACAAACCTACCCGGGTTTTTCTGGACTTTTTTGACCTATCCTTTAGTAAACCTTGATTTTTTGTCATTGGTATTCTCAGGTCTTTGGCTTTGGTTTGTCGGCGGTAGTTTGGAAAGAACTTGGGGGACCAGAATTTATGGTTTTTTCTTTATATTAGTTACATTGATAACCGGTGGAGCAATGGCCTTAGCATCATTTATTACCCAAATACCCAGTTTTTCCATCACGGGACTTTGGCTTCCTTTAGTCGGAATAACTTGGGCATGGGCAAGAGTTTATCCTGAAAGAGAAGTTATGTTCTGGGGGGTTATTCCGCTCAAAGCATTTTGGTTGGCTTGGATTGACGCTGGAATTACTTTTTTTAATTACTTGCAAGTTAATTTGTTGATGGCTTTGGCTGCTGTCAGCGGTATTATTATGGTTTATCTTTTTGGAGACACAGGCCGACTGGGACGAGGACTTCATTATCGAAATTGGCGGCGGGGGGACCGTTATCCAAAAAACAGACGCAACCGGCTTCGGATAATCAAATAACCTAAACATTAATTGTTGTTTTATTGCTTACTTTTCACTCATACTGATCACAGTTTTTTCCGGATTGGCAGGAATAATCATATTTAAGCTAGAATTGTATTATTTGGATTTTTTGATATTTTTTATATGAGGGGCACGGATGTCTTCAATTTTATCGTTTATCAATAACATGGAAACTAAATACGGGGATTTTGGGGTCATAGAAACAAGCAGTGATGCCTTTTCAATAGTCCGGTTTAAAGGAGTGACTAGTTCCGGCCATCAATTACAGAATGTTTTAGAAGAGTATGAAATTGATGATGTATCTGGGATTAATCATTGGTTTGAAGAGATGACCAAAGATTTTTTGTCTCCCCAAGGTCTGCCTTTACCATTCGCCGAAGCCTTACAACGAGTTACCGGGATGCCTCCCAGTGTGGCGATTGAGTGGCTTTCCGCCAATATTACCGATGTAGCCGAATTAGGTACTGAAGCTGCAATAATGTCCTTTTTTCATAAGAACCCAAAAATTTATTCAGCCTGTTTGGTTTTAGGAATTGCCTTTGGATTATACAGTGATAATCCATTATTGATTTCCGTCAATGGGTTGCAATATTTTGCCAAACTAAGAAAAGAAGGTCGTTTACAACAAGGAATTTGGACTAATGCCGACCGCTTTATCCGTGCTTCTTTTTCGTTAATTGATCGGATTTGCACTATTACTTTCATTGCGGAAGCCGGTTTTAAAATGGCTGGTCTCAGTCTTTCGGAACTTACCGGAGATCTAGCCGAATCAATTGATTTGGGGCAGAAATTGGCTGCCGCAACCCATCTTTCTACTGAAGCGATCAATGTCGTCGATTTAGTGGATGGTGTCGCGAACCTTGGTCTTTCGATGTTGGTAGGAAAAGCTGTTGGCAAAATGGTGGAATGGTTAAATGATGATTTGAGGAATGAGTTGGAAGAGATATCTACCCAAATTGACGCTAAATTGCGTTTGCGGGAATTATTAAAGGAAGAAGCCCCTCCCGAAACAATAATACCACTCATTGAGCTTATGAAAGAGAAAGGGTCATACAGTTCGCTTCTAAACAAGCAAGATTGAATATAAGGCATACTCATGGTCATGATTGTCCTTGTAGCTTAACAATAAAATAGGCAGAAAGCGAAGTAATTAAATGTTTATAGGAGCGATTTTTCGAACCGTCAAAGGCGGTTACGATGCTTATACCATAAGAAAAAGGCTGAAAGAATGTAAACAAGAGTTAACCGAAGAATTACTGGCCCCATTTTCAACTTATGAGACTTTTCTCGCTTCGGAACGGTTGTTAATGGCTGAATATATGATTGAATTATCAAAGCTAAAAGCCAGAGCGGCGAAACAGGAAACTCAGATTAAGTTGAAAGAAAGGATGAATCAAAAGATGAAGGAGATTATTGCTCAAACTCAAACGGAACTACAGGGACGCTCGGCGACAAAACTTGATGTAGCCCGTTTGGTTACAGGTATGCGAGAACTATCGATCGCAATTGACCGAGATTTGGTTAGTTTTCGTAAAGAGATCGGTACTGAACAAAAAAATCTCCACCAACAACTTAATGAGTTAGGGGAACGGTTTTTACATTTATCCGACCGTATTGACCGTCAAGCCAACCAAACTACTGTTTTTGAGAAAAAAATTAATTCTTTTTCCAAAAAAATTGATGGATTTACTAGCGAAATTGAAAAAAAGTTCAAAGCTGACTCTAAGAAAGCCAAATTAATTTGGAGTTTTAATATTTTTTTGTTTTTGTTAGTTGTTTATTTATTTATGAGAATTGCATAATTACCTTAGTTGACCCTTCAGTCACAATATATAGTGACAAACCCAGATGTATCTATCAATATATTGTAAACTGAAGCTAAAATTCTAAATTATGAAATTCTCTCTTTTATAAATTATAAATCAATACTGATACTAGAATTATTGAATCGGATCACAGAAATTTGGGGGTCGTGCTATGACCTGTCGCCGTTTAGTTGTAGGGTTATTATTTTTACTAATTCTATTACCATGTGTCTTTGCTGGTGATTTTTCCTATCGGGTTTTTTTGGAAGAACCTTTGGTATCCATTGATCAATCTTTAGTCCCCGATTCATTTAAAATTAGTTCCAATGGTATGCGTTACGCCTATATTATTAATGATAAAAAGAGATTTAAAGTAATTGTTGACGGCAAAGAACATCGTAGTTATGAAGATATCGCTAATTTATGTTTTACCCCGGATGGTAATCATTTAGCTTATATCGCTAAACGTGACAACCGATATTTTCTAGTTTATGATGGAGTTGAAGGTAAAGGGTACGACCGGATTATCGATAGTTCCTTTTCAATTAGCTCTGATAGTAACCATTATGCCTATGTGGCTAAAACTGGGGACAAGTGGTTAGTGGTTACCGAAGCTAGCGAAGAAAAAGCTTATGAAGAGATAGGCTCAAGTCTATTAAGTTTTAGCCCGGACAGCCAATCTCTGGCATATACGGCGCGTATTGCCGATAAGTGGATTCTGGTTGTCAATGGGCATGAAGGCAAAGCCTATGATGAGATTTCATCTTTAAAATTTAGTCAGGACGGTAATAGGATAGCTGCGGTGGTCCGAATCGATAGTTTTTTTAGTGTCTTAGTCGATGATGTCGAAGGACCCCCTTTTGCAATGGTAAAACCCGAGAGCCTAGTGTTCAGTCCTGACATCCAACAGATTGGATATATTGCTGTAGACCAAGGTCGGGAATTCATTGTAGTTAATCACCAGGTAAGTAAGGCTTATGACCGGATTATTAGCAAACAGTTATCCTTTACTCCCGATAGCGGAAAAATAGCATTCGCAGCTCAGCTTCAGGAAACCAAGTTCGTAGTCTTCGATGGAGTGGAAGGTAAACCATATGTTGAGGTTATGGAAACGCCGCCGGTATTTAATTACAATGGACGGAGTATGGCATATGCGGCTTATAACGGGACAAATTGGTTGGTAATATTGGATGGTGTTGAGCAGGACGGATATTCGAACATTGGAAAAGGTTCGCTTTTATTTAGTAATAGAGGTTCCAGATTGGCTTATACCGCTAAAACCGACGATGGAACATGGACGGTAGTAGTAGACGGATTGGCGGGAAGGTATTACGATGATATTGGTTTAAACAGTTTAACCTTTAGTCCGGATGGGAAAAATTTGGTCTATAGTGCGAGACAAGGTAATAAATGGTTGGTGGTACTGGATAATCAAGAAGGAAGACCCTTTGACGGTATTATTACCGGCGGCAATGAACAAATTAGGTTTAATGGCTCCGCTTTCTTTTATTATTCCGCATTGGATGGTAATAAAGTAGTATCAATCCAGGAACGGATTGCCAGTAAAAGCGATTTTGTCGATTTTCAAAAGCCTTCGTCTAGTCTAGCTGAGACCCAGGTACCTCTTGATCTGCCTACTGAAGAATTCAAGTTTCAGTTTAATCCTTCAGATGGAATAACTTTTATTGAAACAACAAAAATCACTGATTTTGTCGAAGTTGAAACAATGAATCAGCAATTCTACGATGAAGAGATTAAAATCAGGACTCAAATTAATAAGAGTTCAAACGGATACCTAATTAATTATTTAATCTTACAGTATCAGGTTGATGATTATGAAGACCCAGCCGGGGGAGAAGCGCTCTCTGCATTGGAGGGGGTAGAGTTTGCCACTATTTTGGATTCCAATGGGGTAATTACGGGATTTAAAGGCTTGGATAATTTTGAAAAAAAGCTAAAAACAATCCCTTCAAAACATTATCGAAAATATAAGGAACATTTTACTAAAGAAGCGGTGGCTCAACGTTTGAAAAATGGTTGGAAAGCTTCGGTTGAGAATTTTAACGGTAAAAGTTTTCGGTTGGGCGATGTCTGGAATACCTCAGTTAAGATCCCCTTACCAAACGGAGAAACCAGCGATGTATCTGTTGCGTTTCAGTTTAAAGAGAAAACGGTTATTGGTTCCGTTCCTTGCATCTTGATTCAGATCGATTATGATTTAAGCTCATCTAATCTTAAAAGGTTTTTTTCCGAGATCATTATGAAAGGTGTCCCTCAGGTAACAACGGAACCGGAAGTTGATATCAGCTGTGTAGGTAATAGTATTTTAAATCCGGATACTTTGCTTGGTTATGCATCCCAAATGAAAATGATCATGAAGGCCTCAATCGAAGTGCCTGAGCTTGGTAAAAAAGAATTTATTTTCAAACGGAATATAGATGTTTCTTGTGAATACTTGAATTAGAAACTGTATGTTGACTTTTTTAGATGTGAGTGATATATTATTAAAAATAAAGCGATGACAGGGACTTGTTATCCGGATTATGGTTATCAGAGAGGGAAAGTCACCGGCTGAAAGCTTTCCTTATAACCGACCGCATAGTACCACCCTGGAGTGGTTGTCCGAAATTAAAAAACATTAGGGCAATCCGGTAACGGCCGTTATCCGTTGAAAGTCGGGTCGTCAAACCAAGAAAGGTGGAACCGCGGAAGAGTAGTCTTTCGTCCTTTTAATAAGGATTAAAGGCTTTTTTTATTTTAGATTCTGCATTCTATCTTCCCCATTTTATAAAAAAGGCTGGTGATTTAAATGAACGATCATGAAGTAAACATTGGTATTTTAGGATTAGGTACGGTTGGGACTGGTGTAGCCAGAATATTATTAACTCAACAGGCGCTATTAAAGACCCGGTCGGCTTTGACTTTTAAATTAAAGGCAATTGCCGATGTTAACTGGAGCACTAATCGTGATTTGAATTTAGAAGGAGTTCAATGCCTGAGTGATGCTAACCAGTTGATTGCCGATCCGGAAATTGACATTGTGGTAGAGACCATTGGCGGCTATGAACCGGCCTTTAGTTTCATCAACCAGGCCTTACGCAACCGTAAACATGTTGTAACCGCAAATAAGGCTTTAATAGCCACCCGTGGACGTGAATTATTTAAAATCGCCAAGGAAAACGGAGTGGATCTTCTCTTTGAAGCTAGTGTCGGAGGAGGAATTCCGATTATCAAAGGGCTTCGCGAAGGATTGGTCGCTAATAAAATCGAAAGTATTTATGGTATTTTAAACGGGACTTCCAATTACATACTAACCCGGATGCACCAAGAGGAACTTGAATTTGACCAAGCCTTAAAAGAAGCTCAAGCTAAGGGTTTTGCCGAAGCGGACCCGACTCTGGATGTGGGTGGCGGCGATGCGGCCCATAAGTTAACGATATTAGGCTCATTGGCTACTTCAAGCATGTTGAACTTTAAGAGTTTATATGTTGAAGGAATTACAGCCATCACTAAGTTAGACATCAATTTTGCAAAAAGTTTCGGATTTACTATTAAACTGTTGGCTGTGTTCCGTGCTTTGACGAATGGTTTGGACTTAAGGGTTCATCCGACTTTAATACCCAATACCCACCTGTTAGCAGCTGTTAATAATGAGTTGAATGCAGTATTTGTTAAGGGTGATTTCGTCGGCAACACCATGTTCTATGGACCGGGTGCCGGTGAACGTCCGACTGGTAGCGCGATTGTTAGTGATATCGTCGATTTATCCCGAGATTTGTTATTAAAAGAAGGCGAACAATTTTGCAACCGGACTATTGACCCCGAGCAAGGCATGGAAATGGTGCCCCTAAGTGAGATTAAGAACCGTTTCTATCTTAGATTTTTCACCTTTGATAAACCGGGGGTCCTTTCCAAAATAGCGGGAGTTTTAGGCGATAAAGGAATATCAATCTCCTCGATGGTCCAGTTGGAGACCCATGAGAAAGAGAATTATGTACCGATTGTGCTATTGACTCATGAAGCATCAGAGCAGGCAATGGAGGAGGCGCTTCGCGAGATTAATCAATTTGATTTCGTAAAAGATAATTGTTTAAGATTGAGATTGTTTTAATGACTTTTGTCCCATTATCTTAGTCAAAAAAGGGATTAGAATTATTCAGGTGTTTAAAAACCAAATTAATTTGAGGTTCGGTGATCCTGTCCGTAGAAAGTTCGGGCAGGTTTTCTTTTGCGAAAAAGCGGACATCGCTGGTCTCCATTCCCGGTTGAAGCTTTCCGCCGGTTATCTCACATTGAATAAAAATTTTATAGACATGATATGGCGATGGTGGGTGGGGATGGAATTTTTTATCTAAAACTCCGATTAGTCTGGTTGGTTTCACTTGGAGACCGGTTTCTTCCCAGACTTCTTTAGTTACAACCTCGCCGGGGCTATAACCTACATCCGCCCAACCACCGGGGAGGGACCAGCAATTGTCGATTTTTTCTCGGACCATTAGTATCTTATCTTCTTTGATAACAATCGCCCGAACATCGACTTTGGGAGTTTGGTATCCGGTTTCTGTTGCGAACAACTCTTGGATTTTGGTTAACTCCGTTCCCGAAAGCTCCGCCAGGATCTGAAAGCTAATTTGTTTCAGTTCTTCATAACGTTCCAAATCATAACTGTTGGTCGAATAGGCCAAGCCGTTTAAAGCGATGGCTTGGACTCTTTTAATGTAAGATAGCAATTTTGTTTCCATGGATACTCCTTCGTATAAACGATATATAAAAGGGGTTTATAATATCTTCATTTTATCATAGTATTAGAAACAATCCGATATACTTTTATAACCTTTTTGCTTTATACCATAATTTTATGGACTGTTTTTTAACAGGGTTTTAAAGCGAGATGTCGAATAGTGCAAAAAAAGATTTTCGGGGGTGTTCGAGTGAAATATAAGAGAAGTATTATGATAATAATTGGTTTAGTAGCTTTGATAGGCGGTATTATTTATATATCGAACCAAAATAGTAAAACCGGTAGTGGGTCCGGAGATGTTCCGGGGCAATTGACTCTTCATGATACTGAATTTCCAAAGTCTTTTAATGCTTATGTAAATCCGGCACTCGACGCAACTGCGGTCTTCAGATTAGTTTATGACACATTAATAGAACTTGACCCAAATACTTTAGAGTATCGGCCGTTAATTGCAGAATCAATGATAGTTTCTTCCGATAAAAAAGCTTTTACTTTTAAAATTGACTCCAGGGCTAAATGGTCCGATGGTAAACCCATTACTGTTCAGGATGTTAAGTTTACGTATGATACTATAATGAATTCCCAAAATATGACATCGGTTATGCGGCTTTATATGGGACGCTTTAATCCACCGGAGATTCTTGATAAGGATACAATAAAATTTTCTGCTAAAACACCCCATTTTAAATATTTAGAAACTTTTGCTAGAGACTTTTTTATCATTCCAAAGCACTTATATGAAAATAAGGATTTTAATAAGGACTTTAATATGAGTTTGCCAGGAGCTAGTGGGCCGTATATTTTGTCGGAAGTTAAAGAAGGTAGATATTATGTTTTGTCAAGAAGAAAAGACTATTGGGCGGACCAATTAACTGGGCATCAAGGGACATTTAATTTTAGTCGTATAAAATATAAAATTATCAGAGATGAGAACGTAGCATTTGAAGCTTTTAAAAAGGGAGATTTCGATATCTTTACCACAGCTTCCGGTAAACGTTGGGTTACAGAGACGGATTCCGAGCCTTTCAAGAAAAATTGGATAGTTAAACAAAAAATTTATAATTATTTACCACGGGGGTTTGGGGGTATAGCTCTCAATTTGCGAAATCCGTTATTAAATAATTTAAAGGTACGCCAAGCGCTTTTTTACTTGTTGGACCGTAAAACAATGTTGGAAAAACTTGATTATAACCAATTTAAACCGCTTTCATCGTATTTTTCATTACCAGATAGTAATCATATTAATGAGATTATTAATTATGATCCTGTTAAAGCAAGACAACTTCTAAAAGAAGCAGGATTTGACCATTTGGATAAAGATGGATTTCTAATTAATTCAAAAGGTCAACGGCTAGAGTTTGCAATTTCATATGCTTCAGACGCCTATGAAAAACACTTGACAATTTTTGCCGACAATTGTAAACAGGCAGGTGTTAAAGTCAACTTAGAGTTACTGTCATGGGCAACTTTAATTAAAAAAATGGATGAGTATAAATTTGATGCAGTAGTAATCTTTTGGAGCAATGACTATTTTCCGGATCCGGCCCAATTATGGCACTCAAAGCATTTGAATGAAATCGGTGGAAGTAATCTATGTGGTTATTCCAATCCTGAAGTAGATCAACTGATTGATTCTTTAGCCCCAATATATGATACTAACCAACGGAATCAGATTATTAAAAAGATTGATCGCATCCTTTATAAAGATACACCTTATCTATTATTTTGGGGAATCGATCATGCTCCGATAATGTATAAAAATGTTTTTTCAATGCCCAAGACTGTATTTCCGAAATACTTTACCGGAAGTGTAAAATATTGGCGTTTTGACCTGGTAAAATATAAAGAATATCGAGAAGCTGTCAATAAAAGGAAATCGTTACCTCCAGTACCACCTGAAGTATACTATGATAAAGAGGCTAGTAAATAGTAGAATAGATATTCTCTAAGGAGATTATTAATGCGGGCTTACTTTTTAAAAAGGCTTTTATTGGTATTTCCAACTCTTATCGGGATCACCATCGCTTGCTTTTTAGTAATGCAAGTCGTTCCGGGCGGGCCGGTAGAACAAGCGATTCAAAAAATAAAACATGCTTCAAGAGAATCCGGTGGCAATGCTGCTTCAATGGCATCGATGACCCAGGAAGAATTGGAAAATATTAAAAAGTTCTATGGATTTGATAAACCGCTATTGACAAGGTATTTATCCTGGTTGGGCAAGATTGTGAGACTGGATTTTGGGATCTCTTATGCTTATCAAAAACCCGTCCTCCAAGTGATTGCGAGCCGATTCCCGGTCTCGTTGACCTTCGGTCTTGTGGGGATGTTCTTGACTTACTTGGTTTGCATTCCGTTGGGAATCAGGAAAACGTTGGAGCATACAAAACCGTTTGATAATTGGACCAGTATTTTGATATTTATGGGTTATGCGGTTCCTTCTTTTGTATTAGGCTTGATCTTAATCGTCCTTTTCGGCGGGGGAAGTTTTTGGGACATTTTTCCCATTAGCGGCGTGGTCTCCGATTACTTTGAGGAGCTATCGTTTCTTGGCAAAATAGTCGATTATATCAGCCATATGTTTTTACCATTACTCTGTTACACTATCGGAGGCTTTGCCTCTTTGACGCTGTTGATGAAGAATTCCCTGATGGAACAGTTAAATCAAGACTATGTTAGGACTGCCTTAGCCAAGGGGCTCACCTATCATCAAGCTGTCTTTAAACACGCTTTACGTAATGCCTTAATTCCAATCGCTACTAATATTGGTATGATTATTGGAGTTGTTTTATCTGGTTCTATGTTAATTGAGACTATTTTTACCATTGACGGAATGGGATTATTGGGTTATGAATCAATTGTTAATCGGGATTATCCGGTAGCCTTAGGACTAATCGTAATTTCGAGCCTTTTGGTACTATTGGGTAGGATCATTTCCGACTTTTGCTTGGCAATGGTCGACCCGAGAATTAAATTTAAATGAGTGGATTTTGGAAGGTGTAAATGGTAGAGATTATAGTAATTAAATGTAATGACCTTCCGGATTTATCATTGCTTTTTGAGGAACTATCCGGGAAAAAGAGTGACATTGATAAAATGGTTAACAACTTTAAATGGATGGAAAAAAACGAAGACTATTTTGTTCTTGGGGCTAAATATAATGGAAAATTAGTTGGTTCTTTAATGGGTATAATCTGCCACGACCTTGTTGGTGAATGTCGACCATTTATGGTAATTGAGAATGTTATAGTATCGAATAAATTGAGAGGCCAAGGTATTGGGAAAGAACTAATGTTTGAGATTGAAAAGATCGCTAAGGAGAAAAACTGTTACTACACGATGTTTGTTTCAGGATTTCAAAGAAAAGATGCGCATAAATTCTATGAATCATTAGGTTATAAAGTTAATGAAGTGCAAGGGTTTAAAAAATATCTGATATAAGAAACCCAGTTTGACAATTGTAACTAAACTTTTTTGCTGTTTAAAATAGATGCCGACCGGAGGCTGAAGACCTCCGGCTACAAGGTGTAAGAATCCTGCTATTTGAGAATGAAACAATATGGAGGATTGACCTGATGCAGCTCTCCCCCGTAACCCTACGGCGCTTACAGAAATTTAAACGAATGAAACGGGCTTATGTTTCATTTTGGATCTTAATCGGTCTTTATATCATTTCCTTGTTCGCCAATTTTTTAGCTAATGATAAACCATTGGTCGTTAAATACGAGGAAAAGCTATTCTTTCCAGTAATTCGGTTTTATTCCGGAGATAATTTCGGGCTGGGAGTAACCGATATTCCAAACTATAAACAATTGAAAGATTCATCTTCATTTCGTCAGAACAAAGGTAATTTTATGATTTTCCCACCGATACCATACGGCTATAACGAATCTCTCCTTGAATTGCCGGGTTATCCGCCGACACCACCAACATTAAAGAATTGGCTTGGCACCGATGATCGGGGCCGGGATATCCTAACCCGGTTACTTTATGGTTACCGGATCAGTTTTAGTTTCGCCCTTTTAATAACTATTTCCAGTATTGGTTTAGGGGTTTTGATTGGTGCGCTCCAAGGTTATCTAAGCGGCTGGTTTGACCTTACTGTGCAACGGTTAATCGAGATTATCTCGGCGCTTCCATTTCTTTATATTGTAATTATTATCGGTAGTTCCTTGGGGACCAGTTTTTGGATTTTACTAATTATTTTTACGATATTCGATTGGATTGGCATTTCTTTTTTCATCCGGTCGGAATATCTCAAATTACGTGAAGCGCAATATGTCGAGGCGGCAAGGGCGCTGGGGGTTAAAGATTGGAAAATCATGTTTCGCCATATTTTGCCGAATGCTTTGACCCCGATTATCACTTTTTTGCCTTTTGATCTGATTGGCGCGATTTTTTCTTTATCAGCCTTGGATTTTTTAGGTTTTGGCTTACCCGCTCCCACTCCAAGCTGGGGAGAGTTGATGCGTCAAGGCATGGGCAATCTTAGTTCATATTGGTTATCTATCTATCCTGCGTTAGCTTTGTTCGGTGTTCTCCTGTTAATTGCATTTGTTGGAGAAGGAATACGCGAAGCTTTTGATCCTAGAGAATATCAGAGGATGGAGTAGAGAATGACTAAAACACTCCTGCAAGTATCAAATTTAAAGGTTAATTTTAATACTGAAGCCGGTATCGTCAGAGCGGTGGACGGTGTATCGTTTAATCTAAATATTGGTGAGACTCTTGGTTTAGTGGGAGAGTCCGGTTGTGGGAAATCAGTTACCGCCCTTTCGTTATTAAGATTGATTCCGGCTCCGCCTGGTGAAATTGTTGATGGAATAGCTCTCTGGCAGGAGCGGGATTTATTAAAGCTACCCCTTCCGGAATTAATAAGTATCCGGGGCCGTGAGATTAGTACGATTTTTCAAGAACCTTTGACCAGTTTTAATCCGGTTCAAAAAATTGGTCCTCAAATTAGTGAAGTTTTAAATATTCATACCGAACTAAATCCGTTTCAAATACGGGAGCGGGTACTGGAGATGTTAAACCGGGTTGGAATATCCGATCCGGAACGAAGTTATGAATCATTCCCTCACGAACTTTCCGGAGGGATGCGTCAACGGGCGATGATTGCCATGGCCTTAATCTGTCAACCTCGATTAGTAATTGCGGATGAACCGACTACTGCTTTAGATGTAACAATTCAGGCTCAAATCTTAGACTTAATATCTGAATTGCAGATAGAGAGCAAAATGTCAGTGTTACTGATAACGCATAATTTAGGAATTGTGGCTGGAAACGCTCATCAGGTGGCCGTAATGTACGCTGGAAAGATTGTGGAATGGGCGCCTGTGCGGGAACTTTTTAATAATCCACTGCATCCCTATACGGTAGGTCTGCTGGCATCAATTCCCAAACATAATCAAGAGGAGCCGTTGGTTGCAATACCCGGAATGATTCCGGATCCGCTTCATTTACCTTCCGGTTGTTATTTTGAACCACGCTGCCCTCGAGCAATGGAATGTTGTAGGCGTGAATACCCTTTTGAAATTGAAGTCTCCCCAGGACACCGGGTGAGTTGTTGGAGGTACTTGGTTTAGAAGATTGGAGATAGAATACAGTCGTTATTTTAGAATCTTTTTTCAAGAATGTTTGAATTTAACGAGGTGTGTCATGCCCAAATTACTTGAAGTAACTAACCTCCAAAAAGATTTTCCAATCCGCTCCGGATTATTGGGTCGGGTACAAAATCGAGTAAAGGCCGTGGACCGGGTCAGTTTTTCTATTAAATCCGGTGAAACCTTGGGTCTAGTAGGTGAGTCAGGCTGTGGTAAAACCACTGTCGGCCGGAGTATTCTTAGATTGATTGAACCTACCGGAGGTTCAGTAATATTTCAAGGCATTGAATTAACCCGGTTAACCCGAGGGGAACTGCGAAAACTTCGCCCAAAATTTCAAATTATCTTTCAGGACCCATATTCCTCACTCAATCCGCGTTGGGTGGTATTAGATATAGTTGGAGAAGGATTAGTTGAACATGGTTTAATAAAGAGCAAGTCCCAAAAGAAAGACTATGTAGTTGAAGTATTGGAACGGGTAGGGCTGACATCGGAGATTCTTTACCGTTATCCTCATGAGTTTTCGGGGGGCCAACGTCAAAGGTTGGCAATTGCCCGTTCAATTATTATGAATCCGGCTTTACTGGTCTGTGATGAAGTGGTTTCAGCCCTTGATGTATCGATTCAGGCCCAAATAATCAACCTTTTGATCGAACTTCGCAGTCAATTAGGAATGGCGTATCTTTTTATCGCTCATGATTTGGCTGTAGTCAAACATATTTCAGACCGGATTGCCGTAATGTACCTGGGACAAATTGTTGAACTGGCTCAGAGCCAACAATTATTTCAAAACCCGGCGCATCCTTATACTAGAGCTTTACTAGCGGCAATTCCAGTTCCTGATCCTGATCATCCCCGAAAAAGGATGATATTAAAGGGAGAAGTAGGCACTAGCGTTGATAATGTTTTAGGTTGTTGTTTCGCACAGCGTTGCCCCTCTGCCAAGGATATCTGCTATTATCAAGAACCGCCAATGGTCGAGATAGGGGAGGAGCATTACACAAAATGTATCTTAAATACGGAAGAAAGTAATCAGAAAACAAGATACAGAGGCGCTTGTAAAGCTTTGGAGTAAACTTCAATCTTCTATATTATGGCTTCTAATTTCTATAGGCAAGGTGTTCTTATGAACGATTCTTTGTATTTTAAAATAATGGATTGGCTTATCAAACCAAAGAGTTGGTATAGCTATACAGAACCAATCCTTGAAGGGTATCGTATAATAGCTTCCAAAGCCGAACAGGCCAATGCCGGATTGGTAGAGATAGCAACCAGTTCAAGTTCGAAAATAATTGAGCGGAAATTTGGGCTTAATCCTGTCAAACCTTATCGGGATTATTATGGGAGTTTTCGACTGTCAATTGGATTACTGCCGGAAGAAAGCTGCGAGGTTGAGGTTAAGTTCGCTATGGGCTATACTATTAATAATAAGGTTGTTACAGTCGATGATTACTCCAATTTCGGCTGGTTAAGATTGGCAAAGGCAAGAAAGGGAATGCTCTATCCCAATCTTTCAGACCAAAAACAATTGCTCGAATTTTTATTAGCTGAATCCCGATACCCCCGATTTTTAATAACCAGAGTATATCATTATCTTCAGTTTGAATTGTATGAAAGGTTGGTAATAGCCATTTCAAAGCGGGAAAAGAATCTCTGATTCCCGAAAACCACCGTTTATCATATTCTATTAGAGAATATGAAACGGAGTGATAAGATGGAGACTGATAATCGGGAACTTTCGGAAGGTTGTCAACGGCTAATTGCTAATTTGTTAGAACATTATCCCAATATCATTTCTTGCATGGAACAGATTAAAAAAGCTTTCTTTATCCTCAAACAAATCTTTACCCAAAAAGGAAAATTGTTGGTATGCGGTAATGGCGGAAGTGCGTCTGACGCTGAACATATCAGCGGGGAGTTGATGAAAGGTTTCTTAAAAAAAAGACCCTTATCCGATGCTCTGGCAAATGAAATTAAAAAAATAGGCGGGGCAAGCGAATGGGTGGATCAACTTCAAGAGAACCTTCCGGTAATTCCGTTGTCGAGCAATGCTACCCTAATCTCGGCCATTTGTAATGACCTTTCTTTTGAACTAATATTTGCGGAACAAGTGCTTGGGTACGGAACTGCCGGTGATGCATTACTAGCGATTAGTACTTCAGGTTCATCTATTAATGTTATCCGGGCTGTAATAGTTGCTAAATCACTCGGCTTACAAACAATCGGGTTAACCGGAATTTCGGGCGGATTGTTAAAAGACCTTTGCACCGTTACCATTCAAGCGCCGGCTGATAAAACATACCGAATCCAAGAATATCATCTTCCCATTTATCACTTATTAGCGGCAATGCTGGAGGAGGAATTATTTAGGTGATTCTCCGGTTAAGTTTTAATGGTTGTAATAGAAGAAAATAGGTAAAGTTTATAAATCATGAGAATTTCTTACTGACCGTCAAGTTGGACGGTTTTTTCATTTTTTGTTCTTTTTAGGCTTAGGAATTTCGCGAAACTAACCGAATAATATGGTGAACGTTATTTTTTCTCTTGTTGGAGGTAAAATTGTATAAACAATTTGCTATAATTTTGTTAGTTACGGTAATTCTATTATTTATTATACAACCATCGGTTTTAGCTACAGTTAACGCTGGGCTGGAATGGCAATATCAGGACGACAATTTATCGGCTGCCGCTTTACGATTAAACTATTATTTATCGGAGCGATGGACGGCCCGAGGTATTTATCAATGGGAAGATAAAGATTTATCGGCCGGTTTGACTTATCGACAAAGTAGTGGTTCACGGGTAGGTTCCTATGTGGGAATTGGTTTTCGAGATTTATTAAATGAAACTGCTCCTGAATTTGACTTCGAAGAAAAGATCGAACTGATCACCGGAGTTGAAATTAATCTCAGTAAAGAACGCGGAGGAACTTCGATAATAATCGAAGGGCGGGCGGTAGGAAGCACAATCGTCAATGATTCGGATTCCGAAGCATTGGATCCGATTATCAGCATATCGCTTAATTTTAGAATCCCCGGTCAAAGCGGATCCCGGGTAAGGGTTCCCGATAGTATTAGCGAGGCTGATTTTGACCTGTTGGTTAGATTGGTCGCGGCTGAGGCCGGAGGGGAACCTTATGAAGGACAAGTAGCCGTTGCGGCGGTTGTTTTAAATCGAATGCGAAGTTATAAGTTTCCGGATTCGGTCAGGGGAGTAATCTATCAAGAAAACCAATTTAGCAGCGTTCCCAAATTGTCTTATATTCAACCAGGCGAGTCATGCCGTAAAGCAGTAGTAGAAGCGATTAATGGATTAGACACCAGTAAAGGCGCGTTGTATTTTTATAATCCCGACACTTCCTCGGAAGAAGGTCTTAGATTTTTCAATTCGGCTAATCTAAGGGTCACTGCCCGAATCGGGAGCCATGTATTTTTAGCGGAATAAGAAAGTTGAAATAAGATTAAGAAAAGAACCCGGCTTAATTAAACCAGGTTCTTTTTTGATTAAAAACTAACGTATCAACCACTTATTAAACTTAATACCGACTCCGGACTCTGATTGGCTTGAGCGAGCATTACCTGGCTTGATTGCATTAAAGTTTGATATTTAACATATTCCATCATTTCTCCGGCCATGTCCGTGTCCCTAATCCGGGATTCGGAAGCGGTTAAGTTTTCGCCGGCAACTCCTAGATTGTTGATGGTATGTTCCAATCGGTTCTGAACTGCTCCGAGACTGGCGCGTTGGGTAGAAACTTTACTAATGGCAATATCAATAATTGTAATAGACTGGCCGGCAGATACCTTATCGGTAGCAATTACCCGATTAACTCCCAGCGCTTCGCTATCCATATTTCCTACTGCAGCATACATTAAATGCATCTCATTGGGACCTATTTGAAAGTTCAACGAGTTATCGCTATAACGAATCTTGGTTTCGTATGGATTTGTAGAGTCACCAGTTAATACGAATTGTTTATTGACGTTGTCAAAAGTAACTGTGACATTGGCATTGACATCAAATTTAACATCAATATTGGGGTGGAGCACTCCCGATAAAACATTATCAGTAATAACTTCATTATTAACTATGATATTGCCTTGGACATCAGTGGCATTAATAATAAATTGGCTTCGGGACGACTTTTGAATATCTGATAATCCAAAAGCATTAATAATTTGTTCTCCGGAGGCAACCCTTATTTCGCCGGTACGACCGGCTATTGCCGTTCTAAATACAAGGGTACCGGCGACTGTTTCTGTTCCCACTAAATCGGCCGTCTCTACAAATGATACGAATTGATTAAGATCACCGGGATCAACGTATGCTCCTTGGCCTAGCTGGTTTGCGATAGCGTCATTAAACTTGTCAATTGTTTGTTGTAAAGTGTCTTCACCAAATAAATAAACTATTGCTTGTTTTCCATCGCCCTGAAGCAATGTAATCGGTTGAGGGTTATTGAGGAGACATAAACCACTATTGTCCCAGAATTGATCAATGTCTTTTAGTTTGGTATCAAGGGTCGCAATTTGACTGGGAATCGTTCCATCTGATCTTGTCATTAAAATATTACTTAATTGAATTTGAGCTTGACCGGGGAGGGCAGTAATCTCTAAGTGGTATTCACTACTTCTGCTAGTTACGCCTTTTCTGGGATCTACCATTGAGACGCCGCTACCGATAAACACTTCGGTACTGTTACGGTCTGTGGATACAATTGCTCCGGTAGTACCGTCCAAAAGGTTTTTATGGTTAAATTGGGTAGTAGTTGCGATCCGATCAATTTCATCCTTAATTTGATCAATTTCTCTCTGAATAGCCATTCCATCGCTAAAAACATAGGTACCGTTAGCAGCGGCAACACAGCGCTCACGCATTTGTTGGAGCATCGAATGGACTTCTACAAGTCCGCCTTCAGCGGTTTGAATGAGGGAGATGGCGTCTTGGGCGTTGCGGGAAGCTTGGCTCAAACCGCGGATTTGGGAACGCATCGTTTCCGAGATGGCTAAACCGGCGGCATCATCAGCGGCTCGGTTTATACGGAGCCCGGACATTAATTTTTCCGCTTTTTTTGAGATTATATTATTGGAAGCAGTAAGATTCCGCCAAGCGTTGAACGCGGATAGGTTATGATTGATCCGCATTGCAGGTTCCTCCGTGAATTGCATTTTCGGGTGTCCATACCCGATTCGTTTTATTACTTACTCCTATAATATGATTTCGTCAAAAATGAAAAAATCTTTAGTACTTAAGCTATATTAAACCAAAAATTACTTGACAAAAATAAAAATCTATCTTAATATTTAACTATGTTAATTAATTACTCAATTATCTTTTCAAGGTTAAACTATATAAAAGGGGAGTGATATTATTGAAGAAGTGGGAGTGTACTATTTGCGGATATGTTTACGATCCGGCGATTGGTGATCCCGAAAATGGAATTACCGCAGGGACCGCCTTTGAAGATCTTCCTGAGGACTGGGTTTGTCCCGAATGCGGCGTCGGTAAGGATATGTTCCAACCATTATAAACGGAGGTAATCCCTTTGAAAACCCATGATTTAGCTCCGAATGTCTGGTGGGTAGGCGCGGTTGATCCTGATTTACGGATTTTCGACATTATTATGCGAGCCGAACATGGCACCAGCTATAATTCCTATCTAGTTAAAGGATCTGACGCAATTGCAGTAATCGAGACTGTAAAGAACGGTTTTTCAAATGAATTTCTTGCTAATATCAAGTCATTAGTGGATCCAACCCAAATTAAGTATATCGTTCTTAATCATATGGAGCCCGACCATTCCGGCAGTATTGGAGATCTTTTAAAGATTGCGCCGGAGGCTAAAATTATTGTCTCAAAAACAGGAGAGCATTTTATCAAGCATATTTTGAATTGTGATCCCGATCTAATTAAGGTTAGCGATGGCGATCAAATTGATCTGGGGGGAAAGACTCTTCAATTTGTTTCAGCGCCTTTCTTACACTGGCCGGATAGTATGTTTACCTATTTGGTAGAAGATCAAATCTTATTCGATTGTGATTTTCTTGGGGCTCATTATGCGGATCCAATGCTTTTCGGAGATCTTAGTTCCGATTATTATAATGATTTTAAATATTATTACGACCATATCATGCGGCCTTTTAAACATTATGTCCTCCAGGCCATTGCGAAACTGGAAAAACTGCCGCTAAAAATGGTGGCTCCCGGACATGGGCCGGTTATCCGACGGGATATTCAAGAATATATCAAATGCTACCGTGATTGGAGCACCGCCAATCCGGAACAAAACAGGGCAATCATCGCTTATATTTCTGCTTATGGCAATACGGCTAAAATAGCTGAGAAAATAGCCTTAGGAGTTAAGCAATCCGGGGTAGAAGCCGAACTTTATAATTTGCTGGAAACTAATCCGGCTGATTTAATTGATAAAATCGAAGGTTCAAAAGGTTTGATGGTAGGTTCTCCTACCATCAACGGCGATGCTGTTAAACCTGTTCACGATTTGTTAAGCAGTTTAGCTACTATTAACTTGAAAGGTAAACTAGGCGCAGCTTTTGGATCATATGGTTGGAGCGGTGAAGCTATTCCAAATCTGGAAAGCAGACTGGCGGCAATGAAGTTCAAAGTAATCAACTCCACTGTTAAACCGGTATTAATACCTACCAGTGAGGATTTAATCAACGCCGAGGAGTTTGGAAAGGCATTTGGAAAAGCAGTCTTGAATAAGTGAAGCTTTTTATATAAACATTGCTATTTTGGATTCCAGTGCGCTTTGAAGAAAAGAATCGGCTCCGGCCACTTCAAGGTGTTCATATGCAATTAACTCTTCTTTTTTAATTCCTAATAGTTTAAGGGAGGCTTCACAAGCGACAAAACGAACCTTTCGTTCCATAGCCATTTTTAATAAGTCTTGAGCTGTCTGCCCGTCTTTGTTACGGATTAGTTTTTTTAACAGCCAAGGGCCGGCGCCGCAGAAATTATATTTTGAAAGGCCGATTTTTTCAGGTCCGACAGGCATCATTGTTTTAAATAGTTTCTCTAGAAAACCCTGACTTTCAAGGTTTTTTTGACGGAGCAGGCTAATGCCCCAAAAGGTAAAGAAGACGTTAACCTGCATGCCGTTGCCGGCTGCGCCGTTTGCTAAAGTTAGAGCGGCCATTGCTTTATCAAAGTCGCCGCTAAAGAGAATCAAGCTCATTTGATCCGGTTTTGGCTGGGGCATGATTAACCTCCGAAATTTAAGAGAACCCTAAAGATAGTATTTCGTTTGGATTTGGTCTTAGTCTGGTAGTTGTTAGCTAAAAAATTACAGCAAAGAATGGTGAATGGATGCTTTCTTTTAGAAAAATTAGACTTGAGGATAAGCCTAGTTTTGACCGTATTTTAAATTTTTTACAACCGGAAACTTCGGACCTGACTTTTACGAATCTTTTCATGTGGCAATGTAATTATGGACTAATAGTATCGTATTTGGAAAAATTGAATTATTGGATATTATTTGCTAAACCGCCCCATCCAAAATGGAAACCGTTCTTTTTGCCGCCGGTCGGGGACTGGAAAGATTCGTCCGCTTTAAAAGAAGTTTATCTTTTGATGAAAGAGACTGCTGCAGCTGAGAATTTTGAGTTTCAGTTACGAAGGGTTCCCCATTTGTTAGTATCAGAAATCCAACAAATTGATCCTGGGTTATCTGCCAAGTTGGAGAAGAATACATTGGATTATCTCTACACCTCCAATGATTTGATTAATTTGGCCGGACGGAAGTATCATAGTAAACGCAATCATCTTAATAAATTTTTACGGCAATACAATTGGGAATATCAAAGAATGACTCCGGAGTTAGCCCAAGAATGTCTTAACTTAGCGACTGCCTGGTTTGATGTGAGAGAGCCGGAACCATGCAGCGAAAACGAGGCAATGGCCAAGGTATTGGAAAATCTTGAGTTATTAGGTGTTACAGGAGGAGTAATCAAGATTGACGGATCGATTCAAGGGATTGCGGTGGGAGAGAGGTTGAACCAAAATACAGCGGTTATTCATATTGAGAAGGCCAATACAGAATTTGATGGGGCTTATACCGCGATTAATCATGAATTTACAGCCAGGGTATGGTCTGAGATGGAATATATTAATAGGGAAGAAGATATGGGAATTGAGGGGCTTAGGAAAGCTAAACGATCATATTATCCGGTTAGGATGGTGGAGAAGTATACGGTAGCGGTGAAGCCGGTGTGAGTACTATTAATTAAATGAAAGAAAATTAAAGTCAGTAGTGAGTTGATTTAAAATTACTTCCCTTTAGTTAGCTCTATCATCAATTGGCGCAATGTTTAATCTGTTTTATCATTAATCATAATGCAAGGGCTATTGCAAAAAAAATAATTATCGTTCGGTTCACCCAGGGCTCAAATCCCTGGGCTAGGCTTTAAAAACTTCTCAACTCCGGCCAAGCCGGGCTGGGTTATGGTTCGAAGTTTTTACCGACCCCTGAAGAGGGTTTGGAATGTTTTTTTATACCTAGCCCAGCCGTTTAGGGCTGAGTGAAGATGATGGCATTCGTTTGTTGTTTGATTTTGCAACAGCTCCTTACCGGTAAAACATTTAAGGAATGAATGAGGCATAGAATTTACAATATATAACTTAGATTCACCCCAACAAATTCCTCACATACTCATAATACTTCATTTTCAACAGCTCCATCTTCGCCGCCATCTCCAGCTGCAAATCGGAAACCAGTTGATAATTACGGACTTTAATCGCTTCCCGAATTTTGCTAAAAAGCGAAAGTTTTCCTAAGCGGTCTTGGAGTAACTCGACCCGTAGTTGTGAAATATCCTGCCATTTGATCTCGTCATAATCGGTACCGTTCAAGTTATCGTTTCTTTTGACAAAACTCCGGACCAGGGCCATATTTTCCGGAATAATCCGGTCCCGCAGTTCGGTAATCCAGAGAATGATCATCGCTTGGCGGTAAGACTGGATTATTTGAGGATTCAAGACATCCAGTTTAGTCAGGACCTTCGTCTTTTCCGGATGTTTTTCAAAGTTTTGTAAAGCTTCCCAAACTGAGGCTGGGGGCTTACCGAAAAGCCGGTTTCGTTCTTCGGGACCAAAGGCTTCAAAGACGTCTTCCTCACTCCGGTAACAGCGTTCTTTTTCAAAATAACCGGTTTCTTCGCCGGACTTTTTGGAAAACTCCTTTTCCAACTCCGAGGATGATTTCTCCGAATTTAGAGCATAACTGATTCCATCCATTGCCCCCAAGTATAACGCGGCGAGCGCCAGGTAAGTATTAGTATGAGGGTTGGGAGAACGGACTTCAAACCTAGTAGCTAGAGGGTTCTCCAGGTCGCGAATTAAACCTGCCAAGACTGTACGGTTCCGGCTGGGAGTATCCAGATCATGACCGATTGAAGCTACAATACAGATAGGGGCCTCAAAACCGGGTTTCAAACGGTTAAATGCATCATTGCTGGCAGTAATGAAGGTCCCGATGGTTTCATAGTTTTTCAGGATTCCCATTAAAGCGCCCCAACCCAATGGACTCATGAAGTCTTTTTTCAGGTCGGCCGGAGCGAAGAGATTTTTTACCTTTCCGTTTTTAAGCTTTACAGCTATGCTCAAGTGAGTATGTTCGCCGCTACCGGCGACACCTTCAATGGGTTTAGCCATGAAGACTACTTCTAAACCATGGAGACGGAAAACCTCTTTAATGATAATCCGGGCCAGTAATTCATTATCGCCGGTTTGGAGTGCTCCGGCATACTTCCAGTCGATTTCAAGCTGTTCCATAATATCGTTATAATGTCCGTCACCGCTAACGGTGGCTTTGATACCGCCAACTTCTTTATGTCCCATTTCCGGATTTAAACCATATTTTTCAAGCAGAACCAGGGAATCTTCCAAAGCGGTTCGTACAGCCCCTTTTGTCCGCTTCCAATATTGTTCTTGCAAAATTTGGGAAGTTGATAATTTCTCAGTCTCAACCTTAATTCCGGGTGTCCGTACCCAAAACTCCAGCTCGGTGGCTGCGGTAAAAATAATGTCATCAATCTCATTCGGATCGATATTGAGGCTGGACAAAAAATGGGGATGAGCTTGAAAAAGATTTTTTAGTTCCTTTTTTACCTGGTCGAGTGTTTGAGCAAGTATTGAACGGGAATCAACTTTGCAGCCGCTATGAATTAAAAAAGACGGAATGCGTAAAGTCCCAATCGGAGTTTCGGTTTTAGGGTCCAAATGTTCATAGTTATAATCGACAAACCAATTAACCGATGGATCCGCTATGAAATCAACTTTGCCATTGTTTAGAGTAGCAATTTCCGGCAGAACCACACTGGATCCGTCAGTCTGTATCCCGCCACTTAAAAACTCTTCAACATTTTTCAGAAAGCTGGAAACAGGAATTTTTTCGTCGGTATCATTACCACCCAGATCGACTCCGACCAGGGACACGAATTTTATTTGGGGGTTTTCGATTAAAACTTGCTTCAGACCTTTGGGGTTTCTTAATTCCGGAGGGATAAGATAGAGCAATTTCTCATTGGAAAAACTTTTTAATGCAAGGTTCATCGAATACACATCCTATATTTAAATTTTATAAAGAAAGATTTTAAAACCATTATTCGAAGCCAAATCTTTAATTCAAACCTTTTTTTATTTCACAATAACAACCCCTTAATATATTCTGATTATAGCGAATGATTCCTGTAAGATGAAGCCCCTTTTTAAATATTGAAAACTTTTATTAACAATTGTTCATAATAAATAAGGATCGAAATCCACAACTAGTAAAGCAGGATAATTTAATTAAATGCCTAATAATTAAGTTCATTGAACCGTATTTTAAATTTTCCATCATGGCCGGCTTTAGGGACATGATGTATGTAAGAAATTTAATTCAATATAGGATAAGATGGATACAACTATTTTGAAAATTGATCGTAACAAGCCGGAAGGTCTGTTACTCGCAGCCCGGTTTCTTCAAAACGGAGGATTGGTGGCTTTTCCAACCGAGACTGTATACGGGCTCGGCGCGGTCTATAATAATGAAACAGCTTTATTAAAAGTGTTTGCAGTAAAGGGAAGACCAGCTGACAATCCGTTGATTTTACATATTTATCAATTGGAACAGTTAAACCAAATTGTCAGTTCCATCAGCCCTCTTGCCGAAAGACTAATCCAATGTTTTTGGCCGGGGCCTTTGACTTTGATCTTTCCAAAAAAAGCTGAGGTATCATCGGTTGTTACGGCAAACTTGAATTCGGTAGCTGTTCGAATGCCGTCCGATCCTGCAGCCAGGGAATTATTGCGTTTAACCGGTATTCCGGTAGCTGCTCCCAGTGCAAATTTGTCAGGTAAACCCAGTCCAACTCATGGGGAACATGTCATTAATGATTTATTAGGGAAGATTGAATGCATCATTGACGCTGGGCCATGTCCGGCAGGAGTTGAGTCGACTGTTTTATCTTTAATAGGGGGTAATCCGGTTATTTTACGTCCTGGTACTGTTACCAGGGAAGATTTGGAATCTGTTTTAGGACAGCCAATATCAATGGCGGGCGAAGGAGAAGTTGAACGCCCCCAGGCCCCCGGAATGAAGTATAGGCATTATGCCCCGGAGGCTCCGGTTACCTTGTTTGAAGGAGAACCGGAAAAGATCATCCGGGAGATTAATCGCCGTTTAACGGAAAAGGGAAATGGCCAAAAAACGGTAGTCTTAGGTACTACAGAAAATATAGTCAAATATAATAATGAATGGGTTTTGGATATGGGTCCACAAGGGCGCCCCGATATTATCGCCGGAAATATATATGAATTATTACGTTTTTGTGACCGGTTGAAAGCTGACTTAGTCTATATCGAGGGTATTGCGGAACAAGGAATAGGGGCGGCAGTAATTAATCGGCTGCGTAAAGCGGCGGGAGGTAATGTAATCAATGTATCGTAAAGGATTTTTTTTGGCCCTGTTGATTATTTGCACTATTTTGACAAACGCTGTTGGTTTGGCGGATGGTTATATTCAGCCTAGGGTTGGTGAGTTTCTTGAATATGAAGTAATCGTCAAGTCGATGATCCATGGGGCAAACCAGATCGTTAGAGTGATTGAATCCGGTGTTTATCAAGACCGGCCGGTTATTAAAATTCAATGCGTAATGGATTCGGTTGGTATGGTTAAAAGCATTACCAAATATAAAGAAACGGAAGAAATGATTCTAGACTTGGAAGGTTTATTTCCTTGGGTGATTCGACACGAAATATCGGACAAAGATGGAGTTGAAACTGAAGAAGTGACGTTTGACTACCCGAATGGCGTGGCGGTCCGGGTCTTTTCCGAAAACGGCGGACCAAAGGAAAGAACTGAAATTCAAGTCCCCGGTTATGTACAGGACGTGTTATCCCTGCAATTTTACCTACGAAAAAATATATCTTTAGGAGATAATGAAGTTTACTTTTATTCCGGTGGCAAGATTAAAAAAATTAGTTATCAAGTGACTGAGATTGTGGAACCTTTAAAACTGAAAGCTGGAGATTTTCAAAAGTATTATCAGGTCAATAATCCGGATAAAAATATAACCATTTTAATATCGAAAACACCGGAACGTTATCCATTAGCTATCCAAAAGATCGGTAAAATCGGGAAGATTGAAGCCAAGTTGGCCACAATAAAATAAACCGTACTATCAATTTTAGGCAATCAAAAGAAAATGGCTTTTGTATAGTTAATAATCCAAATATGCCAATTTTATTGGTCTTAGGTTAAGTGAAAGACAATTACCGCATTTCGGACATTTCCATAACATATTGCCTTGATAGTTGGCGCCTTCAAAAATGGTATTATTACTGCAAGTTGGGCATTCTAATCCGAGCCAACCGGCAGTTTTTTCATAAAAAAGCCAATTTAAGGGCATAATTTCTCCTCAATAGACAGGATTTTGATAACTGGTTGTTGAAATAAGTATAATCCAAAACGGACCATTTTTTGTATGGTTGGTTGCGGCGGAGGTTATTGATTGCTAGTATTTCCTAATAATGCTAAGATATGCGGCCTTATTGGAGGAGACCGGTATAGATGATTAAACGCGTACTTTTTGTATGTACGGGAAATACCTGCCGTAGTAGTATGGCGGAAGCATTACTTCGAAAAATGCTGACTGAGGATTTAGGTGAAAAAGCAGCGACTATTCAGGTTGTCTCTGCCGGTACCGGGGCTATTACCGGTGATATTGCTTCGCCAAATGCCATCGAGGTAATGAAACATGAGGGGATTAACTTAAAGGAACACCGCGCCAAACGGGTCACACCCGATATGGTGAACAATGCTGATTTAGTATTAACAATGACCTTAGACCAAAAAAAGGCGGTTTTATATATAATGCCCACAGCCAATAACAAGGTTTTCACTTTAGCTGAATTCGCCGAAGGCGTTAAAGAGATTGAAGAGTTAATCAATCAAGCGGAAAAACTCCGCCAGCACCTGGAAGACAAAAGACGGCGGTACCTGGAACACCGTAGTCCGGAATTGGAGGATTTGAGGCGTAGAATGAGGGCCCTTGACGGAGAACTCCGTCAAATAGAGCAAAAGATGGAACAAGAAATAGTGAATGAAAAAAGAGAGTTGGAAAAGATCCAAGCTAAATTAACTTCTTTGGAAATCCCCGATCCTTATGGTCAAAACATCGAAGCTTACCAAGTTTGCGCAACCGAAATTAAAGAAAAACTAAAAATTGTAGTCTCAAAGATAAAAGAATCATTGGCAGAAAACTAACTAACTAAAGTTTATTTAAGGTAATTGCATTTATTGCAGGCGCCATAAACCGTGTCGAAATAAACTTAATATATAATAAGGAGCTGATCTAGTGGCTAGTCTGCATGTTATTGACCATCCATTAATCCAACACAAACTTTCGATTATTCGTGACCAAAATACCGGACCCAAAGAATTCCGGGAACTTCTAGAGGAAGTTTCAATGTTAATGGCTTATGAAGTAACTCGGAATTTTCCCGTGGAAGAAGTTGAGATAGAAACTCCGGTAGCCACAGCCCGCTGTTGGACAATATCAAAAACCAAGATTGCGATAATCCCGATTTTAAGGGCTGGACTTGGAATGGTTGAAGGTATTTTAAAGTTAATCCCCACCGCCAAAGTTGGTCACATCGGAGTATATCGTGACCCAGAGTCCTTACAACCGATTGAATATTACTGCAAACTGCCCTCGGATATTACGGAACGGGAATTAATTATCTTAGACCCAATGTTGGCTACCGGAGGTTCGGCAATTGCCGGAATTCAGTTTTTAAAGCAACGTGGCGCCACCCAAATCCGGTTAGTTTGTTTAATCGCAGCGCCCGAAGGGATCCAAAACGTTCAGGCAAAACACCCTGATGTCGATATTTATGTCGCCGCTGTAGATGAATGCTTGAACTCTCATGGCTATATTATTCCCGGTTTAGGAGACGCTGGCGACCGACTTTTTGGGACGAAATAAATTAGTTAGAAACCCGGGATTTATCAATCCCGGTTTTTTGGTAAATAAGGTACAAAGTTTACATTACCTTATATAATGACCCAAATCAATAACCCGAAGAGCCAATTAAAGTAAATCAAGGAAACTGCCGGTATAGAATTGGTATTAGAAACCGGCGTACTTGAGTAAACTGTTATTAAGCTGTAACCTTAAGTATAACGGAGGGTTTTTGGCTTGGATTCGGGTTATTTGATTAGAAAAGGTAACTCTCGGTTAATTAAAGCTATTGTCGTTTTTGGCACTAGGCCCGAAGCAATAAAAATGGCGCCCCTTTTATCAGCTTTATCCAAATCAAACTATTTTCAGGTTAAGTCCGTATCGACCGGTCAACACCGTAAAATGCTCGATCAAGTTTTGGAAGGTTTTGGGATTAAACCTGATTATGATCTGAAGATAATGTCAAATTTTCAATCGCTCACAGAGATTACTTGTCGTGTTTTGGAAGGTCTAACCAAAATCATTAAAAATGAATCTCCTGATTTATTAGTTATTCAAGGAGATACCACTACTACTTTTGCTAGTGGGCTGGCCGCTTTTTATTGCGGAGTAAAAATTGCCCATATTGAGGCCGGTTTACGTACTGGAGACAAACGTCAACCTTTTCCTGAGGAGGTAAACCGGGTATTAACCTCTCATTTAGCTGATTGGCATTTTGCGCCTACTTCGGAAGCAAAACAGAATCTAATTAAGGAAAATATCTTATCGGAATCGATTTTTATTACCGGAAATACGGTTATTGATGCTCTTTTTCATAGTCTTAAAAAATTACCTTCATCCAAGTTTATAGGTAATAACCCGATAATCTTGGTAACAGCTCACCGGCGTGAAAATTGGGGGAAACCTCTGGAACTGATTGTGTCCGCTTTGAAACGAATTTTGGACCATAACCCCGGAGTTGAAATGATTATCCCGGCCCATTCTAATCCATTGGTACGGGAGGTATTTGACCGAGAATTAATGATGGAACCAAGGGCAAAATTAATAGGTCCCCTTGAGTATCACCAAATGGTCACAGCCTTATCCGTTTCCTACTTGATTATCACCGATTCCGGAGGCATTCAAGAAGAAGCGTCGGCTTTAGGTAAGCCGGTTTTACTACTACGCGAAACTACCGAAAGGCCGGAGGCGTTACAGGCTGGAACTGTCAAATTAGTAGGTACAGAGCCGGAACGGATTTTAGCCGAGGTTAATCTTTTGCTTCGGGATCCGATTGCATACCAAAAAATGGCTCGAGCAACCAATTCCTATGGAGATGGGAAGGCGGCAGAACGAATAGTATCCGGTTTGCTTTATGGATTGGGTTTGATTAAGTCCAGACCTGTTGATTTTTTGCCAGTAAGTTAAGTTTTGATTGGCGGGTGATTGAAATTAGTCAGAAAGATAATAATCAAACATGGCGAATTGTAGCTTTATACGGTTCCCTCAGCCTTAATTTGGGACTTTTGATTTTAGGCGGATATTACTTGGGCCGATTAATTGAAAGACAGTTCGAATGGGACAATATGGCGTTAACCGGGGTATTGACCGGACTTTTTCTCGGCCTTTATCAAATGTTCTCCATTGCCTATAAGGCAGGGCAAAAAAAATGAATATGCTGGTTTTATGTATGTCTGCTGTAAATTTGGGTTTAGTCTATGTTTTTAATTTACGGGGATTAGCCGGAGCTTTTTTATTGGGAATATCGGTCATATTAGTCGACTACAACTGTTTATGGATACGATTACGTTTACTGCAAAAAACGCGGACAAGTATTAAGATGGCTATCGTCACTAGCGGGTTTTTTTATAGGATCTTAAATATAATAATTTTTTTATTAATTGGCGCCTGGTGGTTGGGTTCAACCGCTCAGCATCTATTTCATTGGATTATAATTACTATTCCATTTTGGAACCTGTTGGGTTCAATAAAACTATCTAATCAACAATAAATTCTTTGTAGAAGTTGAAAGGATTTAAATACAATGGACCATACCTCCAATATTATTACCTGGGTAGGTTTGACATTCGATCTGAAAATCATCACCATGACTTGGATTGTAATGGGGGTTATTATCCTTTTGGTTTTGGTAGCTTCAAGAAAATTGGATTGGATTCCCAAACGATGGCAATGCCTTTTGGAAATTACCGTTGAATTCATCAATAGTACAGTAGTTGACAGTTTGGGGATCCATGGGATCAGATATAGTTATTTTTTTGGATCCTTGTTCCTATTCATTCTTTTCTCAAATATGTTGGGATTGATACCCAAAATGGTATCTCCAACAAGGGATGTCAGTGTTACCCTAGGCCTTTCCGTACTAGTAGTAATCTGGATGCAATATATAGGAGTCAAAGAAAACGGATGGGTAGGCCATCTGAAACATTTTTTCACACCCAATTTTTTCTTTTTCCCACTCCATATATTGGAACTATTTACCCGTCCATTAACTTTGGCATTAAGGCTTTTCGGCAATATTTTCGCCGGGGAAATTCTAATTGAAAAACTGACCGAAACTTTTCATATTATCATCCCTAGTTTATGGTTACTGATGAGTGTTTTGATCGGCGCAATCCAAGCGTACATTTTTACCATCCTTAGTGTTGCTTACACGGGAGTAACGGTTTTGGAAGAACATTCCGAAACGAAATCAGTTAATTAAAACAATTCTGATAAACAAGTAATGTAATAATGGATAGAATTCAAAATAAGAAGCTAATGTAAAAATACTAATTTTGGCTTTTAAATTCGGAGGTGTAATGATGATGGATTGGAATGTTTTAATGACTACGATTGTTATTGGGGCGATTTGTGTTGGTGCTAGTTTTGCGGCAGCTTTTTCTGATTCTAAAGTAGTCGCAACAGCACTGGAGAGCATCGCTCGTCAACCTGAGGTAGAACAAGGCTTATTTAGAGCAATGCTGATTGGTATCGGGTTGGTCGAGTCAATTCCTATTATTACAGTAGTTATAGCGTTTATCCTTTTAGGGAGACTGGGATAGTATTTAGTTTTAAGGGAGGTTTAAGATGGAAGTCAAATTCAATTCTGGGACGTTTTTAGCGATGATGTTTAATTTTTTAATTTTAATGTTCGTCCTGGTTAGACTCTTATACCGTCCCATTCAGGGGATTCTTGAAGAGCGACGACAGAAAATCGCCCATGATTTGAACGAGGCGGAAAAAATAAAAAAAGTAGCTGAACAGTTACGGCTAGAGTCCCAACAAAAATTGGAAGAATCCCATATTGAAGCATATGAGATTGTAGAGCGGGCCCGTAATGAAGCAGAACGGCTCCGTGATGAATTAATTACTCAAGCTAGACAGGAAGCGGATCAATTGCGCCAAAGAACCCAGAAAGAAATTGAGCGTAGCAAACAAATCGCCAGGTCGGAGTTGAAAGAAGAAGCGATTGAACTTGCATTGATGTCGGTAAAAAAAGTCTTTGAAAAAAACAAAACGGCTCAATTAAACGATTCACTTATCCGCGGAGTTCTAGAAGAGATTAATAAAGGAGCATTCGAAAATGACCTCCCCGGTAGTTCATAATTATGCTAGGGCCTTGGTGGAATTGATGAAAGATCAGGCTCAACTGGATATTACCCGTGAAATAGCTGAAACCTTAATCGATTATTTTAAAAAACAAGAACTCATATTTTTTTTAAGACATCCGAAGGTTCCGACCGGTGAAAAAAAAGAGTTTTTTCGGAGATTGGTTCCTCCGGAAACACCACAGGAAATTTTTAATTTTATAAATTTATTAATTGACCGGGGGCGACTAAATTTTTTTATAGAAATATTGAATAAGATCGTTCAACTAACCATTTTAGAACAAGGATATGAGATTGTGACATTTATTTCAGCCCAGCCTATGACGGAAGGTGAGCGAAAGTCAATCCTAGGCGAACTGGAAACGGTATGGCAAATTCAAATTTACCCTGAATTTCGGGTTAATCCCAACATTTTAGGTGGAATCATTATTCAGCGTGGCGATATGCTATATGACGGTTCTTTAAATGGACAGTTAGGCAAAATTAGAGATTTATTTACATCACTTTGATTTTTTGACATAGGTTTATTTCATTTAGTTTATAACCGGTAATAAAAGGATGGATAAGATGAGGTTTGCCACTGAGGAGATTGTCTCGGTATTAAAAGAACAGATTGCCAACTATCATCTGGATTTGGAAGCCCAAGAAACCGGGACGGTTTTGGAAGTAGGGGATGGGATAGTTAGAATTTACGGCCTTCAAAAAATAATGATGGGTGAGTTATTGGCTTTTCCCAATAAAGTTTACGGCCTCGCGCTTAATTTGGAAGAGGATAATGTGGGTTGCGTGCTTTTAGGCGATGAGACTCTGATTAAAGAAGGCGATCTAGTCCGGCGGACCCATCGAGTAGTTGAAGCGCCGGTTGGCGAAGGATTAATCGGGAGAGTAGTCAATAGTTTAGGCCAACCAATTGATGGAAAAGGACCGATTATTACAAATGATTACTTACCGGTGGAAAGCGACGCTCCGGGAATAGCAGCTCGTGAACCGGTAAAGATTCCGCTCCAAACCGGAATTAAAGCTATTGATACCATGATTCCCATCGGCCGTGGCCAACGGGAGTTAATCATTGGCGATCGCCAAACGGGAAAAACAGCTATCGCAATTGATACTATTCTCAATCAAAGCCGATCGGGAGTTATTTGTATTTATGTGTCAATAGGGCAAAAAGCTTCAAAATTGGCCCAAACAGTACATGTTTTAGAAAGTAAAGGAGCAATGCTTTATACAATAGTCGTTTCGGCTACCGCTAATGAGCAAGCTTCTATGCAATATCTAGCGCCATTTGCAGGCTGCGCCATGGGCGAATTCTTTATGCGGCAAGGGAAAGACGTTTTAATTATCTATGACGATCTTTCGAAACATGCCATTGCTTATCGGACGATGTCTTTGTTATTACGCCGTCCTCCCGGCCGGGAGGCTTTTCCTGGGGATATTTTCTATCTTCATTCCCGTTTGCTGGAACGAGCAGCCAAGTTGAATGCGGAAAATGGAGGCGGCTCAATGACCGCAATTCCGATTGTCGAGACTTTGGCCGGAGACATTTCCGCCTATATTCCGACTAACATTATTTCAATTACCGACGGACAAATAATCTTAAGCAGTGAATTGTTTTTTGGCGGTGTCCGCCCTGCCATTAGTGTTGGTTTATCCGTTTCTAGGGTTGGAGGCAATGCGCAGATTAAAGCCGTAAAGCAGGTCGCCGGCAGATTGCGTTTGGATTTGGCCCAGTTTAGGGAATTGGAATCTTTTGCTCAGTTCGGAGCAGAGTTGGATAAATCAACTCAGGCAAGGTTAAATCGGGGTATTCGGATTATTGAAATTTTAAAACAAGATCAATATCAGCCAATGTCTATATTTAATCAAGTAATCCTTGTTTTTGTAGTTACTCAAGGATTCCTTGATGATGTACCGGTAGAGTCGATTCGCCGCTTTGAAAATGAATTTCTACATTTTATGCAAATTGAAGCTAGGACTTTTTACCGGCGTTTTGAAGAGATTCGGTTTTTAGATAAAACTCTAACTGAAGAACTGAAAAAGTTAATTATTCGTTTTAAAGAACGGTTTAAAGCCGGTAAAAATTGAGGACGAATTGATGAAAACGATTCGTGAATTAAAGTTACGGATTGCCAGTACCACAAATATTCAACAAATTACTACAGCTATGAAAATGGTTGCAGCGGCTCGCTTAAAAAAAGCGCAGGTGCGTCTCGAATCGGCCCGGCCATATGCCCGAAAAATGGCTGAAGTTACATTGGATTTAGCGGCTTTGACACCTTGGTCATTCAATCCTTTACTACGGAAGCACCATTGTTGCTTAAAGGACTTGATAATTGTTTTTACAGGTGATCGAGGTCTTTCGGGAAATTTTCATCATGATATTGCCGATCAGGCCATTGAATTCGGTAAGAAACTAAGTGAAAAAAATAATGTATCCTACTATTTAATTGGATTAAAAGGTTATCATCGTTTTCTTGAAAAAGAGATCTCGGTTTTTGAACGTTTTGAAGGACCGGTTGCCGGTGTATCCTTTGCGACCGCCCAGGAGCTTGGTAAAAAGATTATCAATTGGTATACCGAGGAGCAATTTGACAGGATTAACCTTTTTTACGCAAAGTTTTATTCGGCCCTGTCCCAAAAATCTAGACCATTTCAACTATTACCGATAGATCCGGCCCAAGCTAAGGCCAAAGAAGAAAGTGGCCTTTTCATTTTCGAACCGGCCCGAAAAAAATTACTTGACAGTATTTTACCCCGGTATATTGAGAGTGAAATTTTTCGTTCTTTTCTGGAAACCGAAGCAGGAGAGCTTGGGGCTAGGATGGCTGCAATGTCTGCTGCTTCCGATAATGCGGCGGAGATTATTGAGGAATACCAACTAGAATTTAACCGGATTCGCCAGTCACATATTACTAACGAAATCGCGGAGATTGTGGGCGGCGCTGAAGTATTAAAAAGAGAACCTGCAAAATTGGGGGACTATTAAAATGGCCATTGGACACATTGTTCAAATTATCGGGCCTGTATTGGATGTTGAATTCTTACCGGAAGAACTCCCTGCCATCAATACGGCTATTAAGATTGACCTTCAGATGAAAAAACAAGTCCGCCGGGAAGTTGTTGCTGAAGTGATGGGCCATTTGGGTAATAATCGTGTCCGTTGTTTAGCGCTAAATTCTACCGATGGTTTAGTCAGAGGAATGGAAGTTTCCAGCAATAATGAGCCGATTATGGTCCCGGTAGGTCGGAAAACATTAGGACGAGTTTTTAATGTATTAGGAGAAGAAATTGATGGCGGACCAAAGGTAGAGACGGATTTAAAACTTCCGATCCATCGTAAGCCGCCGGGATTTGAGGAACAAAACATTGAACAACAAATCTTGGAGACCGGAATTAAAGTAATCGATTTGTTGGCGCCTTATCCAAAAGGGGGTAAAGTCGGGTTATTTGGAGGGGCGGGAGTTGGGAAAACAGTAATTATTATGGAATTAATTCGTAATGTCGCTACTCACCACGGAGGGTTTTCGGTCTTTACCGGAGTAGGGGAAAGGACTAGGGAGGGAAATGACCTCTGGTTGGAGATGAAAGACTCGGGAGTTATCGATAAGACTGCTTTGGTTTTCGGTCAAATGAACGAACCTCCCGGAGCGCGACTCCGGGTTGGGTTAACCGGATTAACTATGGCCGAGTATTTTCGTGATCAAGAGGGCCAAGATGTGTTGCTATTTATCGATAATATTTTCCGGTTTGTTCAAGCTGGTTCCGAAGTTTCGGCGTTATTAGGACGGATTCCCTCGGCTGTCGGATATCAACCGACCTTAGCCAATGAGATGGGCGCCCTCCAAGAAAGGATTACCTCCACCGGAAAAGGCTCAATTACTTCAATTCAAGCTGTTTACGTCCCTGCGGACGACTATACCGATCCTGCACCGGCAACCGCATTTACCCATTTGGATGCTACCACCAACCTAGAACGAAGCATTGCCGAACTTGGAATTTATCCGGCAGTAGACCCGTTATCTTCAACCTCTAGGTTATTGTCTCCGGCTTTTGTTGGACAAGAACATTATCAAGTGGCGCGTGGGGTCCAAGAGACTTTACAACACTATAAAGAAATGCAAGATATAATTGCGATTATGGGAATGGATGAATTAAGCGATGAAGATAAACTAACAGTAGCTAGAGCAAGAAGGTTACAACGTTTTTTGTCTCAACCGTTTTTTGTAGGTGAAAATTTTACGGGAATTCCCGGCAGATTTGTAACTCTTGCAGAAAATATCAAAGGTTTTAAAGAGATACTTGACGGTAAACATGATCATTTACCTGAAGAGGCATTTTTTATGGTCGGTACCATTGAAGAAGCGGTCGAGAAAGCTGAACGATTGCAGGGGGTGACTTCCGGTGCCGGAAACAAACGGGTTGACTGAAAAGCACAAGTTGTTATTAGAAGTGGTTACTCCAACCAAAGTGGAGTTAAGTGAGGCTGTTGATTACGTGGTTGCCCCTACGATTCAAGGAATGGTTGGAATTATGCCCAGGCACATCCGGTTAATGACAATCTTGGATACCGGGGTTCTTCGCTATAAGAAAGAAGGAAAAAATTATTATATGGCAGTGAGTGAAGGTTATATGGAAGTAACTCCAAACAAAGTGATTATCCTGGCCGAGGCTGCTGAACTTCCCGAACATATTGATGTCGAGCAAGCGCTTGCTGAAAAACGCCAAGCCGAAGAAGAACTTTACCGGCCAATGGTGGAAAAGATCAGTTTTGCCAGGACCCAGATCAATTTACAACGTGCCTTGACCAAGCTACAGGTTGCTAAGAAATATCATAAGCCGAAAGATTAATATCGGGTTGAAAGCAAAATGTAAATAACGGGAATTGATGGAATATAAGACCTCTACAAGAGGTTTTTTACTTTTTACGGAGAAAAAACATCATCGTTGATTCATAGTCCTTGTAATGCAAAAGTTGAGTAGATAATTACTAAAATTAAGGGGTGAAAAAGATGGGAATCAATAACTTATTTATTTCTGAAAAAGCTAAAACTGCTTTGACTGAGATTCAAAAACATTTAATCGCCGATTTCGAAATTGAAGAATTGGTGGTTTTTGGGGCTGGAGTGAAAAAGGCGGCAGACGAGGACGTTGATCCTGATATATTGGTAATCACTAAGGAACAGGTAGATTTTGATGAAAAACAGGCAATGAAAAAATTTGTTGCAGGTATTAATGATAGTTTTGGTACAAGTTTCAAATTAATGGTTTTTGATCGAAATACCTGGGAGGTTTGGTCGGGACAATCGCTTTATCAGGAGGTTACTAGAGAAGGGATGGCTATTTGGTAAGTATTGTTAGAATTGGCGGCCTGCTGATTTTTTTACGAGAACTCTCTGTGTACCGAACCACTATGGGTGGACCAGACAAGTTTTCGCCGTCGTAATTCATCTCTCCAGCACCGACATTGGTTTTTAAACAATGGGGCGCATATTAAGGAAAGAGTCAGCAGATACGACGATTGGCTTATCGCCGCCGCCATTATCATTATGGTCAAAATATTACTGAAATATACTGTAATTTATTAAAAATTAATTACTTTAATCATTTTTCCGTGCCGCTATAATAATTACCGGCTCTGTTGGGACATCTTGAAAATAACTGAACGTCCCAGTGGGTACGTTTTGAATTCGATCTACAATCTCCATTCCCTCGATTATTTTTCCGAAAACGCAATAACCATATCCTTCTTGAGAATTATCTTGATGATTAAGGAAGTAATTATCGACGGTATTGATGAAAAACTGGGAAGTAGCACTGTCTACCACTGAGGTACGGGCCATGGCTATTGTTCCGCGAAGATTGGAAAGGCCATTTCCAGCCTCGTTTTTTATTGGTGAACCGGTTTGTTTTTGTTCCATATCTTTAGTAAAACCACCGCCCTGGATCATAAAACCGGATATAACTCTATGAAAAATAGTGCCGTCATAAAAACCGGAATCCAGATAATGCATAAAATTAGCGACAGTAATCGGAGCTTCATCTTGATAAAGCTCAAATACAATTGTTCCCAGGGAAGTTTCTAAAATAACTTGGGGGTTTGATGCAAGATTCTTCATTTGGTCTTTGTCCACTTGGGTCGTCTCCTTTTCTGTGAAAAACTTGAATGCCATTATTCCTAATAATAATATTCCCGCCAAAACGACTACCACCATAGTAAGACGGTTATTCTTTGACTGTTTGATTTTTTGTTCCATTTTTAACTCCTATTTTATATTTATTATTGGGAATTATTTAAGGAACTATCTCATCAACATTTTCGGTGTTCTTTCTAAATAAAAATAGTCATATCTAATATTCAACCTAACATATGAAGAATTGGAAGTCAAGCAAATGCCTGTTTTTTTTTTCTATATAGGGTGATGAAAATTTTTATCACAGATTTTCATTCTTAAACCCGACTGCAAATGAAAATCAAAATAGAATTTTCTTCATCCTATTACAGCTGTAATAAGTTGATTAAAATCATATATTCGAAATTTAATTCAACTTATATATAAATGTGAACAGGATTTACCCCGATACTATATAAACAAGATATTATACAAATCGGAGGCGCCAATGAAAGAGGTTAAATTCAGTCTAAACCGGTTTGATTTAACGGGTTTTATTGAAGAGATTTTTAATTTTATGAAACTGAATGACATCTCACCGGAGGTGGTAGCCTGTTTTACGGAAGATGGCGGTGTGGCGGAATTAAAAGCTGACCTAATCAACGAAGATTATATAAGAAATCTATTGATCCTTGAGAAAATTCTTTTTTTACCTTTTAGCGATATTAATGTCGGGGAACCGATTCCATGTGCCGATGGCGGCCAATACATAATTGCCAACCTGGATGGACTGGATGAAGAGGTTGCTGTATCAAGCGATGGAGTGGAATCAATCGGTTTTTTGATTCAGGTAAAGCAAGAGATGATTGAAATTTGTCCGGCCGCTTTCAAAGGAGGCAGTTATGAAGAAATTGATTCGCAGGAGATGGAAGAAGACTTAAAGGAGTTTAGTGAACCGATGAGTAGGTTCGTTGATCGTTATGTGAAAAACTAATATTTAAAATAGATGAAAAGTATTAAAGAATAGCCACTACGACAAGGTGGCATTTTTTTTTGGGACATTGGAAGCACCTCCTGATAAGTAATAACATAGCATGTGTTGACGAGAACTATGTTAACATCAGATTCTCGAGATAATTGTTGGAGGTGAATTAATGAGTAGAGATGATATTAATGATTTCTTTGAGTTGGAACTGGAAGAGTCTGATTCTTTAGAGACACTGGCCAATGCTTTCGAAATCAGCAAGGAAGTAGTAGTAGAAAAAAATCCCGAGGTAAATCTCGCCCAAATAACTCCCGGAGAAAGAATTAGGCTTCCATTTCCGGTACGTTGCCGAGGTACCGTATATATTGTCCGACGTGGAGATACCTTGGCGAGTATAGCTCGGGGATTTAATACTACTGAGGCTTTAATCCGCAGGGAAAATCCATTTTTAAACCTTATCGGGTTACGACCGGGATTGCCTTTATGTATCCCGGCTCCTCAACCAAGACCGTGTCCGGGGTTCTTCTACACGATTGCCGCCGGAGATACTCTATTTAGTTTAGCGGCTCGTTTTAATACAACGGTACAAGCGATTTTACGAGCCAACCCCGGTCTGGATCCGAACCGGCTTTTTATTGGAGAACAAATTTGTATACCTTCACCACAGCCGCCTGTTTGCCCGGGAACAACTTATACCGTTATGGCCGGAGATACATTATTCAGTATTGCGCGCCGGTTTAACACTACTGTGGATGCTATTTTACGTGCGAATCCGGGACTTGACCCCAATCGACTCTTTATAGGTCAACAAATTTGCATACCTACACCACAGCCGCCTGTTTGTCCCGGATTTATTTATACAATCGTCCTTGGAGATACTCTTTTTACTTTAGCGACACGGTTTAATACTACTGTTCAGGCTATCTTGCAGGCCAATCCGGGGCTCGATCCCAACATGCTTTTTGTCGGACAACGGATTTGTATTCCCGTGCCCCAACCACCGCCTTGTCCCGGATTTTTCTATTCGGTGGTGGCCGGAGATACATTATTTAGCATTGCTGCCCGTTATAACACGACTGTACAAGCGATTTTACAGGCTAATCCCGGGCTTGATCCCAACCGGATCTTTATTGGGCAACAAATCTGTATTCCGGTAGCACCGCAACCACCTGTATGCCCTGGAGTATTTTATACAATAGTTGCTGGAGATACATTATTCAGTATTGCCCGCCGCTATAATATCTCGGTTGATGCGATTCTTGCGGCAAATCCGGGGCTCGATCCCAATCGGCTCTTTATAGGTCAACAAATTTGTATTCCCACTCAGAGATAGTTATTCATCCACCCCATGAATGGGGTGTTTTTTTTGAGTTGGCTTTTAAACCTCTTTTTAAAAGTTACTTATTGAAAGATTCAAAAGAACTGTGAGTAAGTTAATTTGGTTGTACTTGGTAGAAAAAATGTTGTAAAATATACTCTGATAATATGAATCGGGGGTATAAAATGAAATCTTATACTTTAAAATACGGTTGTAATCCACACCAAAAACCGGCCCAAATTTATGCAACATCAAATGATTTACCATTAGAAGTTTTAAATGGTAATCCAAGTTATATTAATTTTATGGATGCCGTCAACTCTTGGCAATTAGTAAAAGAACTAAAACAGGTTTTAAAAATGCCTGCCGCCGCTTCTTTCAAACATGTCAGTCCTGCGGGGGCAGCTATTGGCTTGCCGCTTAGTGATATTCTTAAAAAATCTTACTTTGTCGAGGATTTGGAATTGTCTCCGTTGGCAGCTGCCTATGCCCGTGCCCGTGGCGCGGACCGAATGTCATCGTTTGGTGACTGGGCTGCTTTAAGCGATACTGTGGACTTGTCCACCGCTCAAATCTTAAAGCGGGAAGTTTCCGATGGCGTGATTGCGCCAGGGTATACTCCCGAGGCATTGGAAATTCTTAAAACCAAAAAGAATGGTAATTATAACATAGTTAAGATGGACTCTGCTTACAAACCTGAAGGTACCGAAATACGTAGTATCTTTGGGATTACTTTTGTACAATTAAGGAATGACAAAGTTCCAAATTTTGAAGACTTTAGGGAAATTGTCACTACAAATAAAAACCTGCCTGATGAAGCCAAACGCGATCTAATTATCACAATGATCACTTTAAAATATACCCAGTCTAATTCAGTCTGTTACGCCTACAACGGACAAGTAATCGGTAATGGCGCCGGCCAACAGTCACGCATTCATTGCACCCGCCTGGCCGGGGATAAGGCTGACCTTTGGTATTTAAGGCAACATCCCGCTGTTTTTGATCTTAAGTTTAAAGCCGGATTAAGCAGGCCTGATCGTGATAATGCAATTGACCAGTTTTTGCGTGATGATATCACTGCAAGTGAGCTGAATGTTTGGCGAGAACTGTTTGACCAAGAACCTGTTAGGCTTTCGAAGGCTGAGAAAAGTAAATGGCTTGCCGGGTTGAAAGGAGTATCTTTAGGTTCGGATGCGTTCTTTCCATTCCGGGATAATATCGATCGGGCCTATCAAAGCGGGGTTCGTTATATTGTCCAACCTGGGGGATCAGTAAGGGATGAAAGTGTTTTGACTGCATGTAATGAATATGGGATCGTAATGGCATATTCAAACCTAAGGTTGTTTTATCATTAAAGATTTATATTATCCGCGACAAACGAAAATTGATAATTTCGGATGTCTTTGAAAATGAATAAAGAGTCAGAGTGGATGGATGTCGGACATGATTTTATCATTCTTATCGCCAATTTAAAATAATAACCGCTAGATTATCATATTAGGGGGAGCGTTATAAACAATGATAATAAAAGAAGATTTTATCAAAAAATTTAATCTGTCCGATCGGGAAGCGGAAGTTGCCGTACTGATTTTGGACGGGCTCGACAATCGGAAAATAGCCCAGAAATTGTTTATAATGGTTGCGACAGTTAAGACCCATGTCTATAATTTATATAATAAAGCGGGAGTTCGAAACCGGTATGAATTAATAAGCCTGATTCAATCCGGTTTTGACGGTATGGAACGGTTAAAAAAGCCACGGCGGTTAAATATGGTTTATTTTATCCCAGTCGGATTAGGAGTCTTAGTTTTTTTAGCTTTATTTACAGTACAATTTTTCTTAGGTCATCCGGCTTCTCAAGATATATATAGGAAAAAACCTAGGCGGGACAAACTTGTTGCATTTTCCGAAGCGAATATCCCCCAAAATATTCAATCGATTCCAAAAGGATTAGATCCTTTAACAACGGCTAGGTGGTTTTTTCATATCGGCAGTGTCCAAAAAAACCGCGAATTATGGCAAAAGTTATTGACCAAAGATGATTGGAGCAAGGCCAAAATGGATTCAATCTGGAGTTTACTGGCGGAGAAGGAGCGGAGCTATTATTTTGTCAATATTGGTGAAGATGAACCGGAACGGAAAAAATATTTTTTCCAAAGACAAGTAGACGGTAATGATTTTGGTAATCCCGGCCCGATTGTAGTAATCCGTGAAGATGGGGAATGGCGAGTGTTTTCGGCCAATCCTTAATCGATTTATTTTAATTTTATAACTTCCCTACTTAAAATTATACAGTTAAGTCAACGCTAAGGAACATCTTGAAAATCGTTAAAGTTTTCGATATTTTCAAAAATCGATATTGATTAATTTGACTTAACTGAAAAAATATTTTTGAAGTGGGAAAGTGGAGTTAATAAATATAAGAAATATAACAAAAAACGATCTATTAGGATCGTTTTTTGTTATATTTCATACCGAAGTATGATCCGTTTCAAACCGGAGTCGGATTGTACCTCAAACTAATATTGGGGATAATTGATTTATAGATGTCATTCCAAGTTGAGGAGCATACCGATGAAGTCCTTTTCAACACATTTGATTTTCGGGTTGAGCGTTCTCGTTCTTCTGACTCTTATCGTTGACGTAAGCGCCAAACGGCTTTTAATGGAGTATGAATTTTCGCCCTGTGGTCCATTGGAACGATTGGCTGGATTAGTTAATGAACCTAGGAGCAGCCTTTTTTGTAAACATAAAGAGCATACGCCAAGTTTGGGAGAGTTATCCGGAGATTACGTTTATAGGGAATTTCATGAGGGCTTGGCTATGGTCGGAGTTAAAAACAAAGATCGGTGGCGGTATGGATTTATTAATAAAAAAGGGCAAATCGTGATTAGACCCCGGTTTGACTTCGCAGCGGATTTTCGGGATGGTCTTGCCAAGGTAGGATTAACCTTGAAAAATGGCGAATTACGATTTGGATATATTAATCATGCTGGTAAATATGTAATCGCGCCGGAGTATTTATTTATTGATGAGTTTTCGGAAGGATTGACTGTTGCCGGAATATCAAATAGGCTACCGGGAGTTCGGGGGCTTAAATACGGTTTTTTAAATCGGAAGGGGCGATGGGTAATACCTACTGTCTATAATTACGCCCAATCTTTCTCTGAAAATCGTGCGGTAATTGGAATTTTTAGTAAAGAGGGAGATCTTAAATTTGGTTATATCGACCGGAAAAGACGTTTAGTTGTCAAGCCAAGTTACGACCGTGCTTTTCATTTTATAAATGGGCTTGCGTTGGTGGGAGTTAAGACGGCCAAGGTTGAAAAGTTTGATGTGGGTTATTTTGGTTTTATTAATCTTAAAGGAAATTTGGTGATTAAACCGGTATTTGAATGTGTAAGCGGTTTTATGGAAGGATTGGCAATTTTCAGGAGCGCCAACCGGAAGTTCGGATATATCAACACAAAGGGGAAAGTGATAATTTCCCCGGTTTTTGAAAACGCCGGGTTGTTTGAAAACGGTTTAGCTTTAGTTTCTGTAAAGAAAAATGGAGTTGAGAAATTTGGGTTAATTAATAGGAAAGGCCAATTTATCATAGAACCGCAATTCGACCGGATTATGGATTTTTCGGAAGGATTGGCCGGGGTAGAGCTTTCCGGGCGGTTTGGATTTATTAACCGGAAAGGGGAAATAGTCATTAAGCCCCGCTATGAAGAGGTGGAGAATTTTAGAGAAGGGCTTGCTTTGGTTAGATTGAAGGGGAAATACGGTTATATCGCTCGAAGGGGAAGAATGACCATTCCACTGATTTTTGAGTGTGCGGCTTCATTTTCTGAGGGGTTGGCCTATGTATCGAATGGAAAACAAGCGGGATATATCGATAAGACTGGAAAATTCAAATTTTGAATCAGGAGATTGCTAATATATCGTTTTATCAAAATTTCATACCCTTATGGAGTAGAATCCGCCATCTCTTTTTAAATAACGACCGGGAGTTGGAAAAGTATAAGGCTTCATTTGAGCATATTTTGTGTTTTTAAGCAACTGAAATCAACTGTTATGTGATGTTATAAAGAAAATCGAAGAAGTTTAGGAATAGTTGAAAATGTTTTTAGAAGGCAATCCGATATGGATTGCTTTTCATTTTAACAATATTTTTAAGTGATACACAAAATAGAATTACTTTACATTATTAAACATTAATTAACCAGATATATACAATAATTTAATAAAATTATGTAAAATTTAGGTTGCAATTTACATAGAAATAATTTACAATTACCTTTGTTAATAAAAACCAATTAATACATGGACTGGGAGTGATTCGATGCGGAAATTTTCAATTGTAATACCGGCGTACAATGAAGAAAAACGTTTGGAAAAAACATTATTTTTCATTGATAAATATCTTCGGACAAAAAATTTAAAATCTGAAATAATTGTCATCAGTGACGGAAGTAAAGATGGAACGATTATGATTTTAAATGAAATGAAGGCAAAAATTCCACAATTAGTCATTATTGAAAAAACAGCTAATGAAGGAAAAGGAAGCGCGGTTAGAGATGGAATGTTACGAGCAACCGGTGACTACATTCTTTTTACCGACGCAGATCTTTCAGCGCCGATAGAAGAGTTGGACAAGCTGTTAAAAGCCATCGAAGACGGGTTTGATGTCGCCATTGGTTCACGCCGGATGCGGGAGAGTAAGATAAATATCTCTCAACCTTGGTATCGAAAAATAATGGGTTTCATATTTCAAAAACTGATTAGGTTTTTCGTTATTAAAGGATTTAGGGATACCCAATGCGGTTTTAAACTTTTTACTCGACAAGCCTGCAAACATATTTTCAGTCAGCAATTATTGAACGGGTTTGCTTTTGACATAGAAGTACTTTACCTTGCCATAAGACTAGGATATTCCGTAGCAGAAGTTCCGGTGGAATGGAATGATACTGTGGGATCAAAGGTTGTTCCCTTGCATTCGACTGTCACTATGTTAAAAGAACTTGCCTACATAAGATTATACTATGCTCTCTATTATCCCAAAGTTTATGAAAGATTCTTGCAACAAAAAGTGTTGATTGGAGGAGAAGAACATGCCGAAAAAGCTGGCTAGCGTGATTATTCCAACTAAGGATAAGATGTCCCGTTTGCGTTTGGTATTACAAGCATTGGAACCCCAGATTAATGAAGATGTCGAAGTAATTATAGTTATGGATGGATGTAAGCAAGAATCAATAAATGAAATGAATGATCTGCAATTATCATTTAAACCGATTTTAATTGATTGTGTTAAGAATATCGGACGTTCCGCAGCAAGAAACCGGGGTATTCGATATGCTGACGGAGAAATTCTAATATTTTTGGATGACGACAGGATCCCGGGGTTGAATTATATCAAAAAACATATAACACAACATCAATCCAAATGTGTTCTTATTGGGGAGAGAAAACAGATTTATTTTACTGAGGAGCAAATATACAGTTTGTATTTGAATAATGTAATTAAAAGCAACTTTCGTTATATTATCAAAAAGTCTCGGTTTGAGTATGTCAATAAAGTTCGTGAATTATTTTTTTTAAAGCCGGATCACCCGTTACGTTGGTTTCTTTTTGTAACCGGAAATGTTTCAATTGAAAAGAATGACCTAGAAACAGTTGGGTTTTTTGATGAGAATTATACGGGATGGGGCTATGAAGATACCGATTTGGGATATCGTTTGGCAAAAGCAGGAATAAAATTTGTGAAAGATTCAACGTTGATTAATTATCATTTAGCTCATGATAATAATAAGTTGCAGAAAAGTATCGAGGAACGTCGGAATCTAAACTATTTTGCTAATAAATTCAAAGATGATGCGGCATTACAAAATATGCTTTTACTAATGAAGTTAAAATCGAAATTTACAGCTTATATCTAGAATTGTTTGTATATTATTTAAATTAATTTTATATAATCCAAAAAATTAGGAGGATATCTAATGAATTCAAGTAAATTGAAAGACTTTTTTAACAAGTATCTGTGGTTATTGTTTTTAGGCTTAGGCATAATAGGTTTTATTTATGTTTGGTGTTTTATGCCTCATAAGTCTGAAATTGATCACAGTTGGCAAATGATTGTAAAGATCTTAATTTTTGTGATTATCTCATTAAGTGTAGCGTTTTTTCCCAACAAATTAAAGTTCGGTTTTATTCTAGCAATCATAACGTTTCTAATCTTTTCTGGATATATTATCCCACGGATTAGCTACTTCGGTTTCACAGGAGCGGTAATTACCAGCGAGTATGCCTTAGCGGGCGAATTTTACACAATTTTGTACCTAATACTTTATCCGGCGATTATTCTTACCACATGTTTCGCTTATCGAATCGGGGGTGGAACTCCGGGAAACACCTTAAAGATTTCCTTAAGCGGAGTGGTTATTCTTTTTTCAGGGTTTTTAGATGTTTTATGGTACTTAGTAAATCCGGTGGGAATACCTGAAACAATTCAGTATGCGCATCATATTCGGATAATTCTTGGACATTATCCAACATATTTAGAAGCAGTATTATTTACTATTTGCCATTTACCGTTATTAGTTGGAATTATTATATTACCCTTGGATAAGTGGTTTGGAAAAGTATTTCATTATGAATACTTCGAAAACAAAAATATTAAAACAAGTATAAATTGAATGGAGGCGCCTATGAGCGATATAAAGGGCAGTATCATTATCCCGACTAAGGATAAGTTATCAAGGTTGTTCTTAGTTTTAAAAGCATTGGAAGATCAGGTTAATAATAATGTTGAAGTAATTGTTGTTTTTGACGGTTGCCGCCCCGAGACAGTTGAAAAATTTAATAAAATCCGATTTTCTTATACGCCGGATACCATAGTTAGTGAGGAAAATATTGGCCGCGCAGCAGCTAGAAATTTGGGATTGAGTAAAGCTTCCGGAGAAATAATCATCTTTTTAGATGATGACCGGATCCCTTGCTCAGATTTTGTCAGCCGCCATCTCAACGGTCATCGGGAAAAATGTGTTCTTCTGGGAGAACGAAAAGAGGTTTTTTATACTGAGGAAGAGATAAATGAATTATTAAAGGATTATTTATTTAGTAACAATTTTGACATATTGATGGCACATGCCGGCAATGATTCTTCCTTCAACTTGTTTAATAAGTTTGCGCTCACAAATTCTAAATGCTCATTACGGTGGGTTCCTTTTTATACCGGAAATGTATCAATTGAAAAACAAGACTTGGAAGCAGTTGGTATGTTTGATGAGAAATATACCGGGTGGGGTTATGAAGACACTGATCTGGGGTACCGCCTTTGCAAATATGATCTAAAGTTCATTAAAGATTCTTTACTAATTAATTATCATTTGGTACATAAAGAAAACCGCAAGTCGAGAAGAAATGACGAGTTAAAAAATGAAAAGTATTTCCTGGAAAAATATGATTATCAACCGGAGTTGGTTATAACTATTTATCTACTTAAGTTCTTACGCAAGTTTGCCATCATTAAACACATTGGCAAGACTTTGCTTTATAGGAATCCAAAATACAGAAGTATAATTCGGGTATAAGCACTACTTAGAAAATGTTTCGATGCTTGTCGATCCACGTCAACTTTTCATTATATAACGTGGGTCAACAGGATGTTGACGTAGACGACTATCTATAAATGTGTGTCCAGTTGAGAGTCAATAGTGTAATTATAAATTATACGGTTTAAAATTAGGAGTTCTTATGAATATCGTTTTTTTGATTGCCGAATATACACCAAACATCAATGGAGGATTAGGGAGGTATGCCGAAAACATCTCGGCATACCTAATAAAAAAAGGGCAATATCTCAATGTCTTTACTTTAAATACCGGAATTTTACCGGTAACTGAGTTCAAAGAGGGATTACGTATCGAACGCCCGATAAGAACGTGGTTAAAGAGGTTATTATTCTCAAAAAATATCACCAAATGGCGTTATCTTAATTTTTTGATAAAATGGATCAATATCATTTTATATAACTTTGATTCTTTTAAAATGATAAAAAAACTCCACCATGATTATAGCTTTGATTTAATAGCAGTGCACGATTGGATGAGTGGTTTCGCAGGTATTTTATGTTGTCTTTTTAGCGATATTCCAGTCGTATTTCATATCCATAATACAGAATTTACTATGACCAAATGGGGTAGAGACAAAGATTTTATGAAGATAATCTGGGTATGGGAAAGGCTTCTTTCAATTTTAGCAGATAAAATTATTGTACCTACCGAAGAAATGCGAAATTTATTAATTACTCACAAATGGGACCCTCATAAGATAGAGATTGTATGTCATGGTTACAACCCTGTATTCTCCAATGAATGGGCTTCATCTGAAACAATTAAGGATGAGATTGTAATCTTAAAAAAAAATATAGGGATTTCCGAAGGGGAAAAAGTGCTGGTTTTTGCAGGACGGCTTGCTTATATGAAGGGGGTATTTGATTTAATCAGGGCAGTACCGGTTGTAATAGCACAAATCCCTAAGATTAAACTAATTTTGATCGGTGATGGAGAAATTCCAGCGATTAATCAAGAAATAACAAATTTAGTCTCAAGTTTGGGATTAACAAATCAAATTTATATTTATCACCGTTTTTTAACTACTAAGGAAGTAATGCTTCATTATATGATGGCCGACTTATGTATCTTCCCCTCCAAATATGAACCTTTTGGCTTAGTAGCTTTAGAAGCGATGAGTTTAGGGAAACCCGTGATTTTAGGCAAAGGTTTTTCCCGGATTTTTGCCGGCTCGGCTCAAAAACCAGCGGTGGTTTTTGTCGCTAACGATTCTCCTGGGGATATTGCCAAATGTTTATTGAATTTGCTTCATCACCCGGAAGATGCGCGTCAGATCGGTAAAAACGCCAAAGATTTTGTATATTCAAATTTTGATTGGGCAAAAACCGTCACTCATACACTACAGGTTTATTCCAATACTATTAAGGATGTGTCTTGCTAATGAATCAGTTATTTTCATATCCCGAAGTATCAATTATTGTTCCAGTTTATAATGCTGAACGATATCTGAGACAATGTATCGATTATTTATTAAACCAGAAATATCCGCATAAAAAGATAGAATTGATAATGGTTGACAACTGTTCAACCGATGGCAGTAAAGAAATAATTCGGGCTGAAAAGAAAATCAAATATGTTTATTGTGAAAGGAGGGGTCCTAGTGCTGCCCGAAATGAAGGGATCAAACATGCAACCGGGCAGATTATTCTTTTAATCGATGCCGATTGTTTGGCAGACCCGGAATTATTGTTAAGACACGTTAAGTCCCATTTTTACTTTCAAATGGTTGATCCTTCAGTAAAACTGATCGGAGGAGGTATTGGCGGCAAAAATAAGAATTATTGGGCACTTTGTGATGATTATTGTTCATGGCACTCCAATCATCCAGACCTAGAGTCAAGGTATGTCTCATCTTATCCAACCGCTAATTTGAGTTTTCTTAGAGAAATCGTTGACGATCTTCGTTTCGATGAGGAATTATTCTCTGGAGAAGACTATGATTTCTGTATTCGGGCTACCCGTAAAGGTTATCGGATCTTTTTTAAACCGGAGGCCAAAGTTTATCACCATAATCGGGCCAGCTTGAATGAATTTATGAAACACTCTAAAAATTGGACTATATCCGAGTATAAGCTTCGTAAAAAAGGAATTATTACTGTTAAAAATTCCTTAACTTTTGTATATATCTATATCGCTTTAATTACTTTTGCCAGCATGCTTAAGAACATTTTATCGAATAGCCTAAAGACTCGAAGATACACTGTATTTTTTTGTTTACCATTTATCATCGTGAATAAGGCTTATCTTTGTTACAACCTATTTAAAGCGGATTTGAAGTTTAAAAATACATGTAAAAAATTAGTGCTCGATGTGGGTGATAAAACCATCTAATATTCTTAATTTCAAAGAAAGTGCGGATTGATATGTATCAAAGAGATTCCTTAGTTAATATATACCTTTGGTTGAATGAGAAACGTATTTCCTTAAATTGGCTAGATTTCATTCTTAATAAACTGGAAATTATTTTTCATACTCCGGGGGTTCGTAAATTCGCAAGGAATATTGGGACGATATTCTTTTATAATCGCGCGGCTTCTTTTTTTATTACCATTCTAGGTATAATCACTGCACGGGTTCTAGGTCCGGCAGATTACGGTAATATCGCATTAATCGGAAATGCTTCAAATTTCTTAATTATCCCGATGATCATGGGGATAAATAGTTCAATGTTCAAGTTATTACCCGGAAGTTTGCCCAAGCGTACTAGAGAATTAATTGGTACTGCATTTTTCAGCAATCTAGTTACGACGATCTTTTTCGGATGGTTGTTTCTTAACGGATACGAATGGATCGGAAAGCCATTAAAATTCACTCACTCTATTTGGGATTTTTGTATTGTTACTACCATTCTAATCAATTTTTTCAGCCTTAACGAATCTTTTTTAAGAGGACGCGAAGAATACTCGTTTATTGGAAAGGGGAGGCTGGTAAGCTCTATTGTTTTTTTCATCAGTGTACTATTTTTTTACAGAATAGGCCTACTCAATCTATCAACTTACTATATTGGATTTTTTCTGTCACAGGCGTTGTTTTGTGTAATTTCAATCTGGAAAAACCGAAAGTGGCTGATTAGTTTCTCCTGGCCGACAGCTAAAGAGATTTATCGTTACGGTGGAATTATCATGTTACATATGTTTTTTAATGCAATTGTTTTTTCCAGTGACATTTTTATTGTAAATTATTTTAATCCTGGTCGCGATGTGGGAATTTACTCGGTTTATCAAGGAGCGGTAAAAAATCTTTTTGTGATGATGTTTTATGAGGTTTTTTCAGTGGTATTTCTTCCGACGATTGCGCAAATGGACCGGTTCGATATTTACCGCAAAATCAACAAAATGACCTTGCAAATCATTGTTTTTGTAACATTTTCAACCTTTGGTTTGACTATACTTACGGTATGCCTGTTTGGGAGAGAATATCCGCTCAATTTTGGTTATGCATTGTTGGTTGCTTTAAGTATCAGTTTTTATTTATTGTTTCAATTATATAATTCCATTATCAGTATGGAAGGAAATAGAGAAGCATTACTGTGTCTAATACCCTTCCTGATAGTTTTGCCTTTCGCTTTATTTCTACAAGTTGGATTGACGAAAACAAACGGATTAACAGGAGCAATGATGGCAGTGTTGTTAACCAATATCTCACTTTTCATCACTTCAAAATTTTTAATAGAGATTTATTTAAAAAAGCAGGTGAAATGTGATTAGATCCGAGAAGCAACTTTAATAAAAAAATAAAAAATGGTATTTTAAAATGATAATTTATTATTTATGAGTTTTTATAAATTTAAAGCAAACGATCCGAACAGTAATTCATACCAAGGTTTGACCTAAATCATACTAAAGTTTTATTTTTTTCAACCCGGACTTGAGAGATAATTAGTCCGGGTTGATATTTGTTAAAAAAGATAATATGGATTATAAAAGCTGGCGGGAGGTGTTATGTAACGGAGCAGAGAAATAATCTAGTAAGCCGGAGATTTTATATTAGAATTATGACCATGCTGACCGACGGGATCTCCGATTGTTTTGAAGCGGAAATAAAACTCAACCTGGAGAATGTCTTACTGGTGGGATGCAGGCTTTTGACCGGCAAAGAGCTTGAACAATGCGCCGCTGACCCGGATAAATCGGTAAAAAAGAAACTCTTGGAAAAATACCGGGAAGAAAAAAGTTACTGCTTCAGCCCGTTTAAGCCGTGAGGGCATGAAAAGGATTAATTATGATGAGTCATTTTGAAGAAATATTGGAAGAAGGCTTTTAAGCTCTAGAAGACGGCGACTATGAGGAAGCGTTGGACCTATTTGAGCAGGTAATTACAGCTGTCGGCTTTAAATCCCGGGCCTATTTGGGAAAGGCAGAGGTATTAAGGGAATTCTCCCGTTTCCAGGAATCGCTCCCGGTGTATGAGACTTATTTAGCGCACAATAAACAAGATAAAGTGGCTTGGAACAATTACGGCCTCGCTCTGGACGGTTTAAAAAGAACCGATGAAGCCCGTCTTGCTTATGAAAAAGCCTTGGCGGTCGATTCCGAGTACACCCCGGCCCTTATTAATCTGGCGACGTGCTTCAAGGAAGCGGGTGAGATTGAACAGGCGCTGAGCTTAACTCAAAAGGCAATTGCGCTCGAACCCGGGGAAGAAGCCTTTTACAACCTCGCCTGTTACCAGGCGTTGCTCGGTGAGCTTTGCGTCGCCAAGGAACCCAAAAAACTGCCGGATACGGTATGGGAATGCGACGGTCCTTTGGAGATGGGAGCAGGACTTGCCGCGTCTTGTGATGAAAAGACATGTCCTGGTTGTCGGAAAGCAGGCGGCTTGGAGTACCGGAGTTCTTACCGGACCAGTGATTATGAGCATGACGTTCCCTGGTTGGTCCATGCCAATGAGTATCTTTGCAAAGCCTGCGGTAATTATATCTTTTATAACCAGTGCCAACGGGTGTTTTACCGTTCCGATTATTACGGCTTAAGGGACTATTTATGAAAAATCATCACTGATTTTAAAACGCTGAACCCTGGCGTGGAAGTATTGCTGGCGCGGGATGGAGCGGAAACGCCGTTTGAGCGGATCAATGCCCAGGATTTTAAAAGAGAGAAGGGTTCGGCCGGTATCGAGGTCCCATTGCTCATCCGAAGCCAAATGCCGGTTGATGTTGAAATATTATTTTCGGTTGGTCAGTCTATTGGAGATGATGCCATCTGGGGCAGGGGATGATCATGACTTATTTAAAAAGTATTATCTTACAAAAGAGAATATGTTTGTGGTTTGAATTTGCGCGTTTGCAATTATCTACGGTTATGACCGGGAGAAAGCTTGGGAGTATATTCAAGAGCATGCTGACAGGTGTGATTTATACGTTTTAAACTCCATCATTCAAGAGTTATGTATCGATGTTAATAATATTAAAAGAGAACACCGGATAGAAGCGATCAATGCCATTAAGAGTCGATTGTTATCCGTTGGGGATCAAGCTTATCCTGAGGTAGCATTACGCATGGAATTATTAAATTTGTTCTAGGAAAAAGTAAGGAGGAATATTATAGGTGATTTACATTATTATTAATAAGGAGGTACTTCTAATTGCTTAAAATAATCGACCGTCTTAAAAATGATTCGCTCTTTCAAAATGTAATCAATACAAAAACCCCGATTGACCGATTTACCTTTTTAACATTGTATCTTTTTCGAATGGTTGTGCTTTTTTGTTTATATGGTATCGTCTCAAATGTACTAATGCTTCCGGTGACCTTCTGGTTGGTTCAAAATCTGCTTAACGCCCGATTGCTTCACATCGGTGTTGAAACAAAACAGCGCAAGGCATTGGCGGTTATTCTATCTTTGGTTTATACCGTTTTTATTTTTATGTCGTTGACACTCGAATATACAATGGTTTACCACCTCCCGCCCCAGCTGCTGCTAAGGAATGCCAATTTTATTCATACTCCGATTAACAATATCGTATCCGCTGTTAATCTCGTGCATGTGTTATGCGGGTTAACGGTGCTAATCTCCGTGATTCTCCTCTCCTGTATCAAAGGAAAGAATGAAACGGAAGGTTTTGTAATCAAACCGACGTTTCCCGCTTCGTTTTCGGATATTATAGCCAAACTCTTCCGGTTTAGGGGCTCCTTATCCCGGATCGGGTTTCTTTACCTAAACACCGTGATCGGTATCCTCTCGACAGTTGGGTTTTTAGTGGTCTTAATCTTTATGGTTGTAACGAAAGATAATATTACCGACAATTTATTTATGTCTGGTTTTGCATTGGTTTGGTGCTTATTAATGCTTTTAATGACTGCGGCAGTAGCGGCCCGGCGGTTTCACGATACGAAGCGGAGCGGTTGGGGAGCGCTTGGCTATATCGCAGTCATGTTTTTGTATGTCGTCATGAATCCGACTCTGTTACAAGTTGTGACTACTAAAATTTTAACTAATAAACATTCCGATTACATCATTTATAGTATATATTTAACGCCTTTGCTGGGAATATTCAGCGGGTTTATAAGATTGTGCGGCCTTACGGTCATTGCTTTTCTTAATTTTTATCCGGGAAAAGAAGAATAAGCAAAATAATGAACATCTCCCCCGGCGGTTGTACTGAGGTGTACTGAATGAGATTTGGGGAGGGTTAGATCAAACAAAAGCAAAAGGATAAGAACATGGAGGAGGATCTAAATGGTCAAGACATTTCTTATTAGAATCGTAGTTACAGTTGTATGCTTATCTTTAGGGTGTGCAACGGTCGCGGCTAGCCCGGAGAAAGTTTCGGAGCATTTATTTTTTGAGCAATTGGGTGAAAATATTTTTCTGATTGACCATCAATTTCCCTGGCCGGCAAATTCGTTAGCTGTGAAAATTGATAATACCGTAGTTCTAATTGATACTCCTTATACATCGGAAGCCTCTAAAACCATAGTCGAACGTATTCGGAAAATCTGGTCTCCGGCAAAAATTATCGCGGTTAATACCGGCTTTCATGTTGATAATCTCGGCGGCAACGGTTATTTAGTTGATATTGGAATTCCGGTTTTTGGCTCCAAGTTAACCTGTGAACTGTTAGACCAAAAAGGAGAGGCTTCCCGCGCGCTGATGTTGAGTTGGTTGAAAGGCCCGGCGCATAAAGTGTTTTACAAAGGTCATCAAACGCCCTATATTAAACCCACTGAAATTTTTACAATCAAGCCGGATGAAGTTTACACGTTACTTGAGGGTAAAATTCAAATCTATTATCCGGGTGAATCACACTCCCCCGATAATCTGGTGGTCTACTTGCCGGAGTTAAAGCTTTTATTCGGCGGTTGCATGGTTAAGTCACTGGAATCAAAAAATCTCGGTAATACCGCGGACGCCAATCTGGGGGAATGGCCGGTATCAGTTCAAAAGGTGTTGGATAAATATGCGGAAGCCGAAATTGTGGTCCCGGGTCACGGGAAATGGGGCGGTATCGAGTTGTTAAGGCATACGATTAACTTATGTAATAATTGAATAAGGGTTGATAGTATATTGTATCAAATAATTGCCTAATCGGTAAAATATAATTATTTATTTCATACCTAAGTATGACCCTGATCAAACTGAAGTAGCATTGCATTTCAACCCGGCATAGGACGATAATTGGATTAATAATTAAAGGGTGGAATGCAATATGCGTAAATATTTGGAGTATCATGATAATAAGTCAAGTAAATTTTGGGAGATTGAAGTTGATGGAAAAAAACAAAAAGTTTGTTTTGGAAAAATAACCGCCAATGGTCAGACCCAAGTTAAGGAGTTTGATTCAACGGATCTGGCATTGAAAGATGCGGAAAAACAAATCAAATTAAAGCTTAAGAAAGGTTACGCAGAAATTGCGGCGGGTTATGAAATTAATTAAAAAGAAGCTGTCTCAAAAGATACTTTTTCCTAATCCGGTTAATCCGTGTAAATTCTGTCTATTAATATTTTTATTGCTTTTGAGACAGCCCCAATAATTAAAGATTGATCACTATTTAAATCAACCGGAATAGCCTGTTTGCTTCGTTAACTCCTGATAACGTTTGGCGTCGATAGGGTAAAATAGAACGATTATTGTTGCTATTATAAAAATAAACGCGGGAATTGGACCAAAAAGCAATCGGATTCCGAAAATAGCCTCTTGGGCTTGAAAAGGTTCATTAGGAAGATAACGGTAGAAGTCTAGTATCAATCCCATCAGTAATGCGGCTAATGCTTGGCCGGTCTTTGAAACCAGTGTCCAAAGTCCATAATAGACTCCTTCATGCCGTTCCCCAGTTTTAGAGTAACCATATTCAATAGTATCGGGAACAATCGACCAGGGGAAAACATAAGTGGTTGATAATCCAATCCCGGCAAGGAACATTAATATCAAGCCGAAATTTAATCCCAACGAATGGCCGAAGAAAAAGAAAATTATGCAAGTTAAAGCGATAATAAACATTCCGGCAGCGTAACAATTCTTTTTGCCCAATGTTTTTGAGATTAAAACCCAGACGGGGATGAAAACCATGGCTGTAAGGAGCAGAATCAAAAGCGCCAGCGTAGTGCTTTCTGCGGCTTGATAGATATATTTGAAATAGTAGATCAACATGCCGCTAACAATAGTAATTGCCGTCATATTTAATACCCAAGGAAAGAGAATTAATAGAAAAGGAATATTTTTTAACGCTTCCCAATACGACCGCAAGACACTCATTTTCGGTTGGGCAGCGGTATCGAATGGGGGCTCATTAACTGAAAAAAATGTGATCCAGGATACGATTAAAATAATCAAACCGAAGATAACACCTATCATAGAGAAACCGGCGTTTCGATCCGTAAATAAACCGAGCAGGGGCAATACTGCGCCTGCCCCAATTAAGGTCCCTACTACAGCAAAGCTCATTCGGTATCCGTTTAAGATTGTCCTTTCATTATAGTCGGAAGTAAGTTCCGGAGTTAGTGAAGAATAAGGAATATTTACTATGGTGTACCCCAGGTTAAGAAAACAGTAGACCCCGATAGTCCAATAAAAAAGGAGATTTTCGTCGGTTATTTGCGGATTGGTAAACATCCATACCATTGCAATGAATACCAAAATCCCACCTATGAAAATGTAAGGTCTTCTTCTCCCCCAGCGAGTTTTGGTCCGGTCGGATATATAGCCCATTAGAGGATCGGTCACGGCATCCCAAATCTTGCCGATCATCAACGCTGTTCCGGCTAAACTAGCCGCCAAACCTACAGTATCGGTTAAGTAGTTCATCAACCAAAAAGCCATAATGGTAAAAAGGGCATTACCTCCCAAGTCGCAAACGCCGAATCCTAGTTTTTCCTTTAAGGAGAGTGATTTTGTATTCATCAACTTGCCCCTTCCAAAAAGAATATTTTAATCCTACCTGATTTTAACAAAAAGTTTCAGTTTACGCAATTCATTACATGGTTATTTTACTTTCTGTGCGGTTATTTCTGATACCAAAATATCTGGATGTCGATAGCGCGGTTTCTTTTTAGTGCCTTTTCCCGACTGAATCGCTTGTTTAGGGCAGTGGTGGAGACAGGCCAAGCATTCTTCGCAGTGATGTAGCCATTCCGGTTTGGTTATACTCATTTTGATATTATTAACCGGACAAACCTCCGCGCAAACTCCACAATTAATGCAAGAGTCTTCCACCCAAAAATGACGATCGCTACTTTTCACACCGGCCGCCCAACGGTTATACATTACCGGACGGAAAAAACTCCATAAAGCGGTTTCTTTGAATGTATTTTTAGCCATGATCCGTTTTGCGATTTGGGGAATTTTGACTTCGCAAGCTTTTAGTTGTCTTTCTATTTCAATTTTATTCGGGACGTTTAACATTGGAATATAGTTTTCAGGCATAGTAATATAAAATCCAGCATCTAAGCAGTGTTTTTTTCTCTTAAGTATTTTGTTTAAAAGGGGAATAGCTCCACCGGCTAAATTATTACCTCTAGTTACAACGGCAAAGATATAGCCAACCCCATCCAAAGAAAGTTTTTCTAAAAAATCTTTAACTATTAATGGAATGCCAAGATAATAAAGGGGAAATACAAAACCGACTGTATCCCTATTAGGTGTAACTTTTTCTTGGTTTAACATGGAAGCAATGGGGATTATCTCACATTCTTCCAATTGTTCTTGCAGCTTTTTTGCAACCGCTAGAGAATTACCGGTAGCGGAAAAATAGTAAATAATTGAAGACATTATTATTCTCCTTTCATTATTATGATAAGGATCCTATTAAGGAATAGTTAAATTTCTGATTGTATAATATAGTCGAATATAAATAATTATAAAATAGTCCCAATAACTTTACTATTATTATTTGTGGGAATTACATAATTACCTTAATAAACCCTTCGGCTACAATATATAGTGACTAGCCCATATGTATCTATCAATATATTGTGAGCCGAAGCTTAAATCATGAATTATGCAATTCCCTAATTTATTAATTACCCGTATGTTTCTTAAACTAAAAGAACCATCAATTCAGGAAGGTTGGGATGAGGTGAAGGTGGTTGAAGAGTAATGATAATTAAAAGGCTGTTGAATGAGTCAACAGCCTTTTAATACGGATGAATTAAGGATCACATATTTGGCAGATTGTACTAAAGGGTTTACTAGGATGAACAATAGTTAATCCTTGAGCACATGGTATCCGTCGACTTTTAACTTTAAGAACAACCACTTGTAGGATTGATAAAACTGCTAATATTCTGGTTACTGCGCCATTTAGGTTACCGTTTCTTAATATTCGTTGCGCCTGTGCCAATCGGTCCAGAATATCTCGTTTTGGTTTTTTTGCCAACGGCAGTTCTCTAACGGACGCCCTTAACAACGTGAGTTGATCAAATATTTTATTAACCTTTCTACTTGTCAAAGGCTTAGATAATAAATCAGCGAGTTTTTGGGAGACTTTTTCGATTCTTCTTAAAATCGTACAGGTATTTGCCATTTAACTTCACCTCCCATTTCATAATATGAGATAGTGAGTTATAGATACAATTTTTCAACTTAAATAGGGCGGTTTTACCATAAACTTCTGTTTTTTTACTATGTCATTTATCACAATAGAATTGCATATTTTTAGCTTCAGCTATTTGAGTTTGTCACTATATATTGTAGCTGAAGGGTTTAACTAAGGTAATTGTGTAATTATTATTATTACAACTATTATAATAAGTTCAATTTTATAAAAGGAAAGGAGGAAATAATCGGGAAAAAAAGAATATTACCATAAAAAAAATTAACATAATGCAAAAAATAAGGGATTCTCATAATTAAATTATAGACATTCGATAAAAATATTGATGAGCCACATCTGGACCGCACTATATATTGTTTTGAAATTTTAACTAAGGCAATTATGAATTCCTTAAATGGGGGGGCTTAGGTTGAAAAAAATAATCTATTTTAACATTTTTTCCGTCTTAGTTGCCCTACTGGTAGTAATGGCTTCAGGTTACGGCCTTTATCATCAGGATTTATACTCCCATGCGGAGCCAAGTTTTCTACGCTTACTAATAAATCAGGATTTTGTATTATTGGTTATTTTTATTCCTCTATTGTTGATTTCTACTTGGATGACCGCCCAAAATAGCTTTCGAGCTGTATTGATTTGGCTTGGTACGATGGGATATCTATGCTATGTTTATACCGGGTATGCTTTTGGATGCGTTTCCGGAAAATTATTTCTTTTGCATATTACAATAGCAGCTTTTTCATTTTTTTTGTTTTTGACAAAGTTGGCTACGATTGACGCTGAAGAGTTTCGTCTTAGGTTTGCGGTTACTTCTTTTGGATTTATCGCTTTTTTTATGCTTGTAATGGCTTTATTTATTGAAACTTTATGGTTACAAACACTGATACCGCTATTTTCCACTCCGGTTTTTATGTTTTCATTGCTAGATTTAAAGACAGTTTTAGCGGTAAAGGTCTTGGATTTGGCATTTTTAGGCCCCCTAAGTTTTTTAGCCGGTTTTTGGTTATTTGCCCGCAAGGCAGTTGGTTATATATTGACCGCAGTACTATTAGTTATTATTCCTGCAAAATTCGGTACGATGATTTCCGATTTTAATTTTTATTTGAGTCTGTCCCAATCAAATCTTATATTTAGCCTTATTACCCTAGTAGCTTTAATTCTCCTGATTTGTTTCCAAAAAAAATTAAAGGAAGAAAAACTCACCAGTTATCACGAACGAATTTCAAATATTTTTTAATGAAATTTATCTACTGCGGAGGTTTATAAATGTATTTTTTACTGCTATTTGTTACCGCATTTTTATTTATCTCCATTTTTAGCGCTAACTGGCCAGTCAAATTATATCATGATATGCTTTTACGAAAACTAGCCCGGGAGCTGAAGACTGAACCTAAAAGACATGGTTTATTATTATCAAATGTTTATTCGGAAATTGTAACTGTTTATCAGGGGAAAGATCTAAAAATAAGGTTTATCGAAAATTCGATTGATTCAATTAAAGCAAATTCCGGGTTGGAAATCAGGATTAACGAGGCTGTTGGAGTAGTTATGGAATTTTATCGAGTTAAGCAAAATAAAAGGGTTTGGGGAGATTATCGTCAATTTAAAAGTGGCGATAAATCCATCGATTCGGAATGGTTGATCTTGACAACGGAACCGGAACATTCCAAAGAGTTATGGGACCGGACCCAATTAAGCGGGTTATTGAAAACCCCTCAATTGGACCAAATCTTAATCAATCAGCAAGAAATTATTATCCAACTTAAAAACTATCATTCCATTAAGCTGGTCCTTAATATCTTAGACCGAATCGTTTCTTGTTTCCCTTAAATTATTTCCGATCTTGACACCCCTTCGGATTGATTGTATATTTAAAGAAATTATTTATTTATATATTATTGACAGTGAGCGGAAGGAGTAAGCTCGGATTTAGGTCTAAGAGAGGGGCCGGTTGGTGAAAGGCCTTGCCTAAAAGAGCCGAAAGTCGTCCGGGAGTCGCCGGTGTGAATCAATTAACCCGGCCGGGTAAGCCCGTTACTGCTAATGGAGCGCCCTTTTGGGGTAATTAGGTGGTACCACGGAAGTAAAGACTTTCGTCCTTTTGACGTAGGTCTTTTTTTATTTAAGGAGGTCATTGTATGAGTCTGCCAACAGTATATAATCCCCAAGCAGTTGAAGAAAAATGTTATCAATTTTGGCTTAAACAAGAATATTTTCATGCCGAGGCGGGTGAGAAGGGAGAACCTTTTTGCATTGTCATTCCACCCCCCAATGTCACTGGTGTGCTTCATTTAGGACATGCTTTGGACAATACACTTCAGGATATTTTGGTCCGTTGGCGACGGATGCAGGGCTATAATGCGCTCTGGATGCCGGGAACGGATCATGCCGGTATAGCAACTCAGGCTAGAGTGGAAGAATCCCTTGCGAAAGAAGGGTTAAATAAGCATGATTTAGGCAGAGAAAAGTTTTTGGAACGGGTTTGGTCTTGGAAAGAACAATATGGCGGGACTATTATCAAACAACTGAAACGTTTGGGTGCTTCCTGCGACTGGCAACGGGAACGGTTTACCATGGATGAAGGTTGTTCAGCCGCGGTCCGTGAAGTCTTCATCCGGCTTTATGAAAAGGGGCTAATCTATCGTGGTAGTTATCTAATCAACTGGTGTCCTAAGTGTCAAACGACTATTTCCGATATTGAGGTTGAACATGAGGAACGGGATAGTTTCCTTTGGCATATTCGCTATCCTTTGGCCGATGGTTCCGGGCATTTGGAGGTAGCTACCACCCGTCCGGAAACCATGTTAGGCGATACGGCAGTGGCGGTAAACCCGGAAGACAGCCGTTATCAAAATTTAATCGGTAAGGAATTAATTTTACCGGTAATGAACCGACGGATCCCGATTATTGCCGATGCTTACGTAGATATGACATTTGGAACCGGAGCGGTCAAAGTAACCCCGGCCCATGATATTAATGACTTTGAGATGGGTCTTCGCCATAATTTGCCTCAAATTACGGTTATCAGTTTTGATGCCCGGATGACTTCCGAAGCAGGAAAATACTCCGGTATTGATCGTTATGAATGCCGTGAGCGTTTGGTGGAAGAGTTAAAACAAGAAGGTTACCTGGTAGAGGTAGAACCCCATCGGCATGCTGTCGGCCAATGTTACCGCTGCGATTCCATTATTGAACCACTTATTTCCAAACAGTGGTTTGTTAAAATGAAACCTTTGGCAGATCCGGCGATTCAAGCGGCGCTTAATGGCCAAATTGCTTTTATTCCGGAACGTTTTACCAAAATTTACCTGGGTTGGTTGGAGAATATTAGAGATTGGTGTATCTCGCGTCAATTATGGTGGGGGCATCGGATTCCCGTCTGGTACTGTCAGGATTGCAATGAAGTTATCCCGTCCCGCGTAGATCCGAAGCAATGTCCTAAATGTAAAAGCCATAGACTGGAACAAGATCCGGATGTATTGGATACTTGGTTTTCTTCTGCTCTTTGGCCCTTTTCCACTTTGGGTTGGCCCGAAAAGACTCCGGAACTAAAGAAATATTACCCCACATCAGTCTTGGTCACAGGGAGGGACATCATTTTCTTCTGGGTTGCTCGGATGATTTTTATGGGATTGGAGTTTATGGAGCAAGAACCTTTTAAGGACGTCCTAATTCATGGATTGGTATTGGATAAATACGGTAAGAAAATGAGTAAGTCCAGGCCGGAAACGATTGTCGATCCCCAGGATATCATCGATAATTATGGCGCGGATACACTCCGGTTTACCTTGGCCACCGGGACTGCCCTTGGTCAGGATCAACGGTTCCAAATGGAGAAGGTGGAAGGTAGTCGAAACTTTACCAATAAAATTTGGAATGCGGCCCGTTTTGTATTAATGCATGAAGAAACGAACCAAACCGGAGATCTGGTCGATAATCTTCAGGCTTCATTGGTCAAATCCTTTATGGTTGGAGAGTCCGATACCCTTCCTAATGAATGGCTGTCCCTTCCCGATCGTTGGATTTTGACTCGTTCTCAAAAGGTTACCGCTGAAGTGACCAGGTTATTGGAACAGTATGATCTGGGCGCGGCTGCGTCCTTGCTATACGAATTTCTCTGGAACGAATATTGCGACTGGTATATCGAGTTTTCCAAGCCGAGACTCTATCAAAAAGAAAACGACTTGGAGCGCCGCACCACTCAGGCCGTATTAACCAGGGTCTTACGGCAAACCATGGAGTTATTACACCCGTTTATGCCGTTTCTTACCGAAGAAATCTGGCAAGCATTACCTAGTCAGGGTGAAAGCATTATGATTGCCAAATGGCCGAAGGCTTCCGAAAAACTGCTATTTGAAAAGGTTGAAAATGAGATGGACCTAATCATTGAAATGGTCCGTGCAATCCGTAATATTAGGTCCGAGGCCAATGTTTCGCCGGCGAAAAAGATTGGGGCTATTTTCACCTGTCCCATCGAAAAACAGGAAATCTTGGAACGAAATATCAATTATCTCTCGAATCTTGCCGGATTGGAAAACTATCAATTCATAGGCGAGAATATTCCCAAACCCGAGAAAGCGATAAGTGCTGTTGCCGGAGGTGTCACTATATTCGTACCAATGGCGGGTTTGGTGGATGTAGCTAAGGAGAAAGAGCGTTTCACCAAAGAATTGAACCAATTGGAAGCGGAGATTGAAAAACTGGCAAACCGGATCGAAAACCCGGCCTTCAGCCAGAAAGCTCCCCCGGAAATTGTCACCAAGGAAAGGGCCAAACTGGAAGGGTTTAAAGAGAAAGCCGACCAAATAAGAGAGCGTTTGCGAGATTTAGGATAAATAACAACAAAGACCATGGTCTTTCGGCTATGGTCTTTTATAATAAAATGAGGTGTTTTGAATGTACGGTATTATCTTCCCGGTTATCGCAGGGCTTTTAATTAGCCTGCAAAGTGTTTTTGTTACCAGAGTCACCGAAAAGATCGGTTTATGGGAGACCAACACGTTGGTCCATTTGATGGGCCTTGTTATAACGTTGCTCTTTCTCATTTTTCAAGGCGATGGGAGCTTTAAAAAGCTGAATGAGGTTAATTTACTTTATTTGGCCGGCTGTTTCTTCGGCGCTTTCATCGTTTTCGGTATTATTAAGGGGGTATCGTCGATTGGCCCCACTCTAACCATAGCCATCTCCCTCATTACCCAACTGGCGGTTGCCTGTTTAATTGATTGTACCGGTAGTTTCGGGGTTGTCCCCGTAAGGTTCGACTTTACCAAATTAATGGGGATCTTTTTAATGGCTGCCGGTATTGTTGTTTTTAAGATCAAAGGTTAAAGACAGAGTATATCGATAATTAGAAACTATATTTACGGATAATTAGTAATTATGAGAATTGCATAATTACCTTTGTTAATCCTTCGGCCACAATATATAGTGTTTAAACCCAGATATATCTATCAATATATTGTGAGCTGAAGCTAAAAATTTTTTTTGCAATTCTCTCAATTAATAGTGAAATGGTATTAAACTTTTTGATCTAAAAACTCGATACATAAATTGTAGAACATTCTTTACGAAAGGAGAACAATCGGTGCGATGTGTCAATAACGGCTCAATAGGCCAAGGATTGGCCGGTTACTACAATCAGGATAACCTAATCAGTTTAATGAACAAGGAGGCGGCGAAAAAGCAAAGTCAAACTTCTATGTCAAATATGTCAAACATCGAATCCATGTTAGCCGCAAACAATCTTAATACCGATAAGGGCGTTTATGACCCGAAAACGGGCACTTGGGCCAGTTCCGGCAATCTATCGGTCGCTTTAAGAAATTTGGAAGATCGGGAGGCTTTTAATCAAGCCATCAATAATGCTCTGGCCAAACAGGGGATAAAACTCTCTGCTAAAGAAAAAATGACTTTGACGATTGACAAGGATGGCCAAATTACTGTTTCCGGTATCGAAGATCAAGCTAAAAAGACTAAGATTGAGGAAACTCTTAATAGCGCTCTGAAAGATGTAAGCACGGGACTGATGATGCATATCGAGTCAATCAAAGCCATGAACGGTAAGCAAGATACAAGAGTGTTGGATAAATGGATGGTTTACAATTTTCTTAAGGAAGAGGCAGGACAGGACCTTGATGAGTTGAAACTGGTCGATGGCGAGATCTTGGGGGCCAATGAGACTCTTCAAAAAATTATCGATGGTAAAGTGGATTTCGGCGATAAGAATGAGTATGTTCGAGAAGTTATTACGAAACTTAAGTCCGTTTTGGCTTACGGTGTGGATAAAATTGCAGATCTGGAACAAAAGATTGATTTTCAGAATGGTTCGTTGATTGATAAAGATTTAAAGATTGGCTTCGGACCGGAACAATTAAAAACTTGGTTTGATAGTTTTGTATCCGGTAGGGGCCAATGGAATACTAAAGCTTAAAAACCCCATTTTAGCCTGGACCGGTTTTTTAGGAGGGCTAGAGAATATAAGTAAACCCTGATTTGAATAATCGGGGTTTATTTTCTATTACACCGAAAAATTGGTATAATAATGTAAAGAGCAAGTTTAATAGTTGCTTTTTATAAGGAGGTTTGAATTCTGCTCAAGCATTTCTTCTTATTCCTTTTTTTCTTAACATTCGCCATTAATCTTCTCTTATCCGGATTTTTCTATTATCTGTATAGTCAAAAGAAGGCAAATACCTATAAAACGTTAGCCGGATGTTTTTTCTCCTTCGGTCTTTTTGTGTTATGCTGGTATTTCAGTAGCTATTTAGTGTTAAACATTGAGCACCGTGAGACTATTCTTTACTCGTCCCTCGAAGCGCTAGCCTTTAGCTGGATGGGATTGGCGGTTTATTTTTGGTGGCGGACGCTAATTCTTTTGAGTAACCAAAAGAAATATATAAAGTATCTTTATTTCGTCTTCATTGCTACAGCACTATTAGTTGTAACCAAGTATTCATATTATCTATTCGGGATTAATTACCCGATCTTTTATTGGCTGAAAAGAGCGATAATAATTGGCCTAATCGGAGTAACTATTGTCCTGTCCTTACTTATATTTTTTCGTAAGACAAATGATTCCACCTTTCCAAAAAATATTCAAACCTTGCTGGTCTTCATGGGAGTACTGCTCCCGGTGGCCGGTAGCGTAGATTACTTACTAATCAAGGATAAGTTTTATGAAGGCCCGGTCCGGCTCAGTATGAATTTTCCTTTATTTCTGACATCATATCTATGCTTGACAATTTTCTTGATTATACTAATTATTCGCGGATTACGATCGACTGTAGATTCAAAGGTTAAGTTTAGCGCTTTAATTGAACGATATCAGGTAACCCCGAGAGAACTGGAAATTATCAATCTGGTAATCCAAGGTAAGAGTAATCAGGAGATCGCTAAAATGTTATTTATTTCTCCGGCAACTGTAAAAAACCATCTGCGCCATATCTTTGAAAAACTTAAAGTATCCAGCCGTTACGAGCTGATCAGTGAAGTTTTGTCAGTAAAAAAATGAAATAGCCCGATCGGACTATATACAGGTTGCCCTCGGAACACTAAAATAGCTATAGATTTTAGTGGTTTCGGGGGTGTTTTTCTGTGTTTAGTTCCTATAAATCCAAAAGGGGAGAGTAAAAATGGGAGAACCGGTGATTCAATTAAATAAAGTTACTAAAAAGATTAGCGGTAAAACTATAGTTAACAACTTAACCTTACAAATTAATCGGGGAGAAGTTTTTGGACTACTCGGTCCGAATGGTGCCGGGAAGACCACCACCATCAGGATGATGGTCGGTTTGATCTCGATTTCCGCTGGAGATATTCTGATTAATGGTTGGAGCATCTCTAAACATTTTCAAGAGGCAATTTCTCGGGTAGGCGCAGTTGTTGAAAACCCTGAGTTTTATCAGTTTTTGTCCGGTTACCAAAATTTGACCCATTATGTTAATCTTCATCCACAAGTATCGCGGGAGCGTATTAATAAAGTCAGTACTATGGTTGGTCTATCGGCACGGATTAATGATCCTGTCCGAACTTATTCCCTTGGCATGAGACAGCGTTTGGGATTGGCCCAAGCTTTACTACACTGTCCGTCGGTTCTAATCCTGGATGAACCAACTAATGGGTTGGATCCGACCGGAATCAGAGAACTCCGACAATATTTGCGCCGTTTGGCGGAAGAGGAAGGGGTTGCGGTGGTCGTTTCCAGCCATTTGCTCTCCGAGATGGATCTGATCTGCGATAGGGTGGCTTTTATCAAGGGAGGACGTTTACTTGATGTTAAGCAGGTCGGTAATTCAAGTGAGAAACGATGGGTATCGTTTGAGGTTGATCATCCGGAAAGAGCTGGTATGGAAATACAAAGAATCGTACCTGGTGTTAATCTTAAATATACCGGAGGGATGGTTGAAGTACTAGCCGATCGCGAAAAGACGGCGGTGTTAACGGAAGCTTTAATTATAGCCGGAGTTAAGGTTTATGGAATCATATCTAAGGAAAAAAGCCTGGAAGATCTATTTATGGAGGTCACTAAAGAATGAAGCAATTAATCAAACTGATTAACAGTGAAAATTTGAAGATTTATTCTCGAAAAAGTACTTGGGTGATGATGGGTTCTTTAATATTGTTGGTTTTTCTATCTTCGACCGCCTCCTGGAGAATGGGGATCGTTCCGGACCAAAACATTTGGGGATTGGTTGCCGGACAAATATCGGCTTTATATCTAATAACTATTTTTACGGTGATAGTAGGCGGTGGTATCGTCGCTAATGAATACAATTGGGGAACAATCAAGCTGTTGTTAATTCGTCCGGTAAACCGCAGCCGCATTTTATTGGCCAAATTTATGGCAATGGCGCTCTTCGGTTTGCTTTTAATGGCCCTTTTGTTTGTAGCGGCTTTTTTGGTTAACGGATTCTTGATGCTGGTGGACAACAATGGGACAGGATTAATGTATGAAGTTTTGCCCAATAAAAAAATCTGGTTTAATTCATTTGGGGGAGCGCTGCTCTTATATGTGCTGAGATTCGCCGAAGTATTGATTTACGGAACATTGGCTATGATGATTTCTACCGTCTCCAAGAGCAATGCCTTAACTATAGGAGTTTCATTACTAACCATGTTATTTGGTCCGGAAGTGACCAATATGATTCATAAGCCCTGGACCAAATATCTTTTCTTTACTAACTTGGACCTCACCGGATATTTGAAAGGAAACCCGCCTGTGTGGCCAGGGATGAGTCTGGTGTTCTCAATTATAATTCTGGCTTTTTACGGTTTGATCTTTTATCAGATATCCCGAGTTGTCTTCGTGAAAAGGGATGTACTGGAGTGATTTTACCATTACATGGGCAAGGGAACCAAACCAAAAATATAAAATTCCCTTGACTATATCCGGTTTATAAATATATACTATGGTTATCCAAAGAAAGGAAAGATACTAATTGACACCGGCGTACTTGTAATGGACAAATGAAACGCGCGATTAAATCTGTTTGAAATAGGGGCTGATCTTGATTAAAAAGGCCTTTTTGGGTTTGTGGCGTTATTGGCCATTACAAGGAAAGCAATATAGATTTTGACCTTTTGCGGAAGCCTTTAAATGGGCTTTCTTTTTTATATTTTCGTCCAAGATTGAAGGGGATTGGAGATTGGATAAGCTTTTGGCCCATTATTTTGAAGGGATTAGCCGCAATCAAATCGAAAAGATGATTAAGTCCGGCAGGATTTTGGTCGATCGCAAAGTGGTTGAAACTAAAACAAAGATAAAAGAAGGACGGAGAATACTGGTCATTTTGAGGTAGTCTCCCACCCGACATTGCTAGGGAGAGCATATGAAATACGGAAAAATACAACAAGGGACATTTATCGAAAGGCCCAACCGGTTTATTGCCAGGGTCTTAATTAACGACAAGGTGGAAACAGTCCACGTTAAAAATACCGGCCGGTGCCGGGAGATTTTAACTCCCGGTGCTAAGGTCATCCTGGAAAAGGCCGGACATGAGGGGCGGAAGACGCCTTTTTCGCTGATTGCCGCCTATAAAGGGGAGACTATAATCAACATTGATTCTCAGGCCCCAAACCAGGTTGTTTATGAAGCATTGAATCAAGGACTGCTTCCGCAGTTTGGAAAGCTGACCTGGGTAGTCAAAGAAGTACGGTTTGGCAATTCCCGTTTTGATTTGTACTATGAAAACGAATCGGAAAGGGGTTTTATCGAAGTTAAAGGAGTTACATTGGAGCGGGACGGGACGGCGCTTTTCCCGGACGCCCCAACGGAACGAGGGACTAAACACCTGTTGGAAATGGCTGAAGCAGTTAAATCCGGCTTTAGGGGATGTATTTTTTTTTTGATTCAAATGAAAGCCCCACAACGATTTCTACCAAACACAGTCATGGATCCAAAATTTACGAAAGCACTTCGGCTGTCCCGGGATGCCGGTGTCGGGATTATGGCTTATGATTCGGTGGTAACGGAAGGTAGTCTATGTATGGGTGAACCTGTTAAAATTGATAGCTTTTAAAGATTAATTTAGTACTAATGAACCGTCACACTTTTTGGTTATGATAACTACATCGGAATTTTTAATCTTGATGGCATTTTCGAATAGTACATCAGGACAAAATAGATAAATAAGAACTAAATAGGATTATTACCTGAGAACGCTATTAGTATCGATTGTATAGATGATAGTTCTTTATACACAATCTTTCTTATGTATAATAAAGGAAAAGACACGAAAAGATAGAATTTTGCATTGATTACCAATGTTAAGGTCAATGGAGCTTTCCCGGAAAAATTGGTGGACCTAACCGGTAGCAGTAAGAGCTGAGTCGGGAAATACGTACAACGCGGTTTACGGTTAACTTACAATTTTAGGAGTGTTTTCGCATGGATAAAACCGAAGGACAGTTGCTACAAGATAAGTTAATGTATAATCCTAAAAACGCTTGGGACCAAACGAAACTGGAGGAGAAAGAAGCTGCTTTTTCCTTTGCGGAGAAGTATAAAGACTTTTTAAATAAGGCCAAGACCGAAAGGGAATTCGTAGCGAAAGCCGAAATCAAAGCCAAAGAAGCAGGGTATCTTTCATTGGAAGAAACCCTTCGTTCCCATCAGCAGCTGCGACCTGGCATGAAAGTATACGCTATCAACCGCCAAAAGTCCATTATTTTAGCTGTTATTGGCAGTAAAAGCCTTGCGGAGGGGATAAATGCAATCGGCGCTCATATTGATTCGCCGCGGATTGATTTAAAGCAGAACCCTGTATATGAAGATAGTGGTTTGGCGCTGTTAAAAACCCACTATTACGGCGGTATTAAAAAATATCAGTGGGTTACGATTCCGTTAGCGCTTCACGGAGTTATTATTAAACAAAATGGGGAAACAGTTAGAATTGCCATTGGCGACGAAACGGATGATTTTACCTTCACCATTACCGACTTATTGCCGCACCTGGCTCACGATCAGATGGAAAAGAAAATGAGCGAGGGGATCACCGGTGAGGGATTAAATTTGCTTGTCGGTTCCATTCCTTATCAGGATGAAAAGGCGGAAGAAAAGGTAAAATTAAATATTATCAGACTATTGAATGAAAAATATGATGTGGTTGAGGAAGACTTCGTCTCTGCGGAACTTGAAATCGTCCCGGCTTTTAAAGCGAAAGATATCGGTTTGGACCGGGGATTGGTCGGAGCTTACGGTCAGGATGACAGAGTCTGTTCCTATTGTGCTTTACAGGCGCTCCTTGACTTAAAGGAAGTTACCCGTACTGCGGTTTGCCTATTGACCGATAAGGAAGAGATCGGTAGTGTAGGTAACACCGGAGCCCAATCCAGCTTTTTCGAAAACTTTCTGGCTACCCTTTGCGCCAACAGTGCGACGAATAACTATCAGGAATTGGTATTACGCAACTGTCTATCCCATTCAAAAATGCTTTCGGCTGATGTAAATTCAGGGGTTGATCCCAATTTCGAAGGAGTACAGGACAAACGAAACGCTTCGTATATAGGTAAAGGAATTGTACTTCAGAAATACACCGGTTCCAAAGGCAAGGCCGGAGCAAGCGACGCAAACCCTGAGTACCTGGCTGCTTTAAGAAAGCTTTTCAATGACAATGGGGTTATTTGGCAGACTGGTGAGATCGGCAAGGTGGACCAGGGAGGGGGAGGAACGATCGCTCAATATCTGGCCAATCTCGGGATGGAAGTGGTAGACTGTGGGATTCCAATATTAGCGATGCATTCCCCTTATGAAGTAGCAAGTAAGATCGATATTTATCATAACTATAAAGCGAACCGGGTTTTTTATGGATGGGAAGAATGAAATATAAGTTTGAAGAGGGAAGAGTGAAGTTTGAAAAAAGACATGATATATGTAGAAGATCCAGTGTTAGGAATTATCGAGCGGATTTTCACTTGATAAATAAAAAAACGCTAATTCATCGATAATAACATGCTATCAATCTGAATATACAATAAAAAAGTATTTCCAACTGTTTTTATCATCCGGTCCGTTGGAAATCTCCAATTGATAAAATCCTGTGGAATAACCTTTTAACTCAATAACTGTCTCACCGGGGCATAGCTTCTGGGAATAAACCTGAACTTTACGTACATAATTCTCTATTGGACCGTCTATTGCGGGTTCAATATAGGTAATATATCGCCCTTCATATTTTCGGGTTATATCGTCGATAGTAACGAGGATGGTATCACCCGGTCGGAAAGTATAGGCAACTTTTCCATCGACTAAAACCTCCAGTTTGTCCCATTCGCTTTTTTGATTCCCCATTTGCCAGTAACTTTGCCCTTTTTTCACCAAGGCGGTCAATGAAACCGTATTCACCTTTTGTTGGTAATTCGCTTGATCACCCAAAGGAATCTTTTGGTAACGTATGATCTTGGTTTGGAAAGCATCCCCCTCATTGACCTTGATCCGTATTGATTCCGCCGGAGAAAATACCCGATGATATGTTGCCTCTTTACAAATGAAAACGTTTTGAATGGGTTTGTAGTTTAGCATCTTCTCACTGATAAACTCCAATACCTTCGGTTTCTTATCCGGAAACTCCCGGATATCACCAAATCTTCCCCGCCATAGGCCTTCGCGCATATAGGTAACTTTTTCTGAGTTGCCGAATAATACCCGAAAATCCTCGGCGAATGCTTCGCTGACTTGGGCGTAATAATTACTCTTTCGCGGGGGAACGCTCCGTAACGACCAATATTTTTTCCAATCTTCGTCTCGCATTATTCGATCATGCACCGCATGCCCCAGTTCATGGGCGATAGTCGAAGGCCCGGCGGCATCGGGAAAACTGCCGCTTCCAAAGAGGGCGATTGTTTTGTAATCGAATTCGTAATAGCCGTTGGTATCTTTAACCGTAAAAGGAGCCAGATATACGATCAGTCCATCGGTTACATTAGAGGGAACATTGATTTTTTTCAGTGTATCGACCACCATTGATATGGAAGGCCATTTTTCAGGTGGAGTAAAGTGTAATATATCCGTAAACCCAAGATACATTGCGGTATAACCATATTCAAATTTCTGCGGCATAGACCGGCCAAGATCCAAATTTAGGTGGTTTAGGCGGGCGCCGTGCATCAGCGAGAACAAATTCAAACGCCCGGTGGTTGCAGGTTCGTAAAGGGTAATCCCTTTTTCTTTAATATATATGTAATCAGATAGGCTTTTATCAATGGCTTGCTGCAGCTGAAATAATTCGTGGACGGTTTGCTCATCGGTGAGGTTTTGAACATAATACTCATCCCGGGTGAGGGTGCGTTGATATTCCGGCAATCTTTTGTCGTTATCGGCGATAAGGTTAGTGATATATTTGGGATTAAATTCAATGGGTGTTTTGTTCCCCTGGGGATCAACATAGATACTGGAAATAATCCGGTCATCCCGGTATTCATGAACCAGCATTAAACATCCCATGCCATCATAAACTTCAGCTGTGCCCTCCCGTTTATCATCCTTATAGGTATAGATTTCCTTACTAACCTGCGTCTCTATGGCTTTAGGATATATAAACGTAATCATTCCATGATAAGCGCCATTCTGCCAAGTTCCTTTCACGATCCGGTCAAAACCATATACCGGGTCCGGTGAGACCAATTCTCCAGGCCCGTGGGGACGGTTATTATGACAATTTCCGGTATAAGTGCCGGTAATTACTGCATTATCTTCAAATGCGGTAATTTGTAGGACCCCTTTTCCTCCGGTACAGTCTCCCGTGACGGGGGTAAACTGAGTATTTTCCATGAGGAAAGGCGTCGCTTGAACCTTGACAACAAATAGTATGAAAAAGATAAACAGCCATAGCATAAGTTTTTTCATTTGCTTTCACCACCCAATAATCTACCTTTGCAATTCATTTAGAATCTCTATATATTTTGGTTGATTGATCTCCGTTAAAAATTTTTCATATTTCGCCTGGCACTTTAAATGTTCTAACCCATTAGATTTATTTGAATTCGGATCGGAAAAGAAGTAATCATTATCCCATAATGATGTTTTGATCCCCTTGGAATCAAGAAATCTAATCTGAGTTTCGAAATGATTAAAGTATTCGGCGATTAACTTTGTCCAATTATCGTCAATTGCAGTGAAAGTCCGCTTGAAGTCCTTATTTTTCATAACTGTCCGATAAATGTTGGGATACTTTTGTTTCGCATATAGAAGATAACTAAGAATGTATAATTTAAACTCACCATGCGCCAGGTAGGATTTATGCGTCATATTCAGATAGATTTTAGTGGTTGGCCAATCCCATTGATTGATACCTTCAAACCACCGTTGCAAATCATACCCGGTTTGCGCTCCTTGATAATAACTATTAAATTCGTCAAGTAAGCCAAAAACCCCGTTCTTTTGTGTACTTAGGTTTTTATCATTACTATTGATATAATGTTCATAACGAAAATCACGCAACATTTCCGGAATCAAAGAGGCGATCTCCCGGGCCGGAAAAGTCTTGGTTACTTTGAGGACAATGGTTTCCTTGCCAGTATAATAAGCATAAAAACCGCCGCGGTTGCTGTTTAATATTATAAAAGCCATCTTAACGGTATAAACATGGTTTGTTTCATGGACAATGGTTTCTAATCCGTTAATGATTCCCAATTCATCTTGAGCATCGGTAAAATCAAAATCCCACTTGTTCCAAGTGAGGCCTTTAGGAGGGATAGAGGTATCCACGGTATTGACAATGAAATATCCGGTTGGAGAATATTGCTTAAGGGTATCAAGAATGAACCGGCGCCGTTCGATTTTGGTGGCCGGCTCGGCATAGCAGGGAACGGTATTATAGATATATAAAAGAAGACCTGTTAAGCAAAGAACTATCCTGCCCAAGATAAAAATCGTTTCTTTTCGAATGGTCTTCACTGGAAACCACCTCATTAAAAAATTCATAAAGATTGCGACGGTAAGCTCGGTTTTAGATAGCTACTTCTTCGGATTAATTAGGGAATTTATTCCGATTTGGGTACATCAGAACAACTGGGGATCGTTTGAATTACCTCCCCAACATTATTTACCTGGGGTACTATTTCCGGTATTGTAAATCCGTATTTCAGGTAAAAGTTTGTCCGATATTCATTTTTCCAGGTTTCAAAGTCTATCGCCGGGTTAGTAAAGATGTGAAGGCGTTCGTAGAGCCGGAAGACGGTAATTTCCCGGCACCAATTACACAATCGGTCATGCACCCGCAGATTGCCGTTACCGCCGTAGAATTTGGCATTATCATGGGTGCCGTTCATTAAGCATTTGGCCTCGGAGTGGTAACCGTTCCGATCATCGCCAAAGATCCCAACTAGGTCTCTAACATTTGGATTAATGGCGCTACCGGCCAGTAAATGTTTCCAAGGGACGGTTGTATAATTCGGGTCTTTAACAACATTGCTAAGGGTTGGAGCGAATTCGGATTTAAAGTTGGGGATGGGTTTTGTGTTGGGTTTTACCGCCAGATATTCATCTTCTAAACGGGCGAAAGCATGCAGAAATTCGTGAGGCCGGTTGTGAGCTAAGGCAGTGCTTAGAGATTGTCTTTTGTTATTGGGATTCGGCAATCGGCGTGCCATTCCGGAAAAACCGGATCTTCCGTAAAGAGGATCATAGATGAGGATGACTATTAGTAAATTTCTGTTGATATTGCCGGTTACGCCCCCCGGAGGGTAGTAGTCGTCTTTGATTAGTCCGTTCTTCTTGGTGATCTTCCAGACTCTTTCGGCAGTTTCGTCTAAATCGTCAATGACATCACCGGAGCTATTGACTCCAATTGCCAGGACGGTATCGCTTTTTTTTAGATCGTCTTTAATTATATATTCTTTCGATACGGCATTATATTGCCAAATAATAAAGGCATCTTTAAATGATTTGAGGGGTTCGACCAGTTCAACCTCACGGATCCAAGTCTGAACGTCGTTTGTATATTTGTTATTGTCGTGCTCGGCCTGGGTATAACCCTCGGCAATGATTAAAATATTTAGAAGCTGCTTATCGTTTAAAGTAATCCGGCCGCCGGTTTTGATGTCATAAATTGAACCGTTCCCTTTAAATACTTGAACCAGGCAGCCGGAGGAACCATTGACCTCGGGAAGAAAAAATTGGGAAAGTAAAAAAAAGGTTAAGGAGAGAATTGCTTTTTTCATTTTGACCTCCTCGTGAGTTCACCCATTGTTAATTGTTAGTTATTCATCATAACATCAATTGTATACCGGTTTTCATCGATTGTATCGATTATTTAAACCAGCCTCTGTTCAACATATGGAAAGTGATATTCGATCAATATAGAATAGTCATCAACAGGAGCGCCGGAACATGGTTTTGAATGATCTATTGATTATAATAATACTCCGGATCGTATTTGACACAAGCCAAGCCTCCTGAAAATCTTCAACAGCGCTGAATTGGGGTTTAATCACGACTTGGCCCGTTTTTGGTCGATATAGCCGAATCGATTATTTTCATTGATTATCCCAAGGCCTTCCGAAAATTTAGGTGCGGCGACAAATTGGCCTCGGCGTTAGGTTTTTAATGGAGTGGACCGGGGGGTATAATCAGTAAAACCGGATGCACAAAGATGGAGGTTGCAATTGCATTTCTTAAATCGAGATCGGTTCTGGAAGTACCGACCCAATAACAAGAAATCGATCCGTTATGCTCATAATGACCGGCCGTATAAACCGTATTTTCGAAAACAAAGATGGAATCTGCAAAAGTATAGTGTAGTCCGCCCGGTAAATTAATTCTGGAAGAACCAACCCAATAACAAGCATTTATGTTCGCGCCATCCTCATAGGTTCCAGCAATATAGACCTTGCTATTTGAGACATAAATTGATTGTGCAAATGCATTATGCAAACCATCACCTGATAGTGATTGTCTTGAAAGGTTTCTCCAATAACAAGGGATATATTTTGTACCATCATGATAACTTCCGGCTATATAGACCGAACCGTCGGAGATAAAGATGGAATCCGCGCGTGCATCATTCAGGCCACCGGGTAGATCGGTTTTATAAGTATCGACCCAAAAACAGGGGACATTTTTGGCGCCATTATAGTAATATCCGGCTGTAAAAACTTTTCCGTCGAAATAACGGATAGATGTTGCATATCCATATCGCGGTTTTACCGGCAGATCAACTCTGGAGGTGTTAACCCAATAGCAAGGTTTTTGGTTATAGTATCCGGCAGTATAGACAGTGCTTCCGGATACAAAAATCGACTCCGCACATGCACCCTCACCTGGCAGATCAATTTTTACGTTGTTTATCCAGTAACAAGCGATCCATCCCGTCTCGGTTTTATATTGACCGGCTGTATAAATTGTTTCGCCCGAAACATAGATAGACTTTGCATATCCTTTATTTTCGCCACCGATTGGGAGATCGAATCTAGTGGTACCAACCCAGTAACACGGAATTGTTCTGCCGTTATCATGATAATACCCGCAGGTATAAACTTTGGCTGCTATTTTGGCAGAGTTTCCGGGGCGTAGGGCCGAAGCTTGGATACTATTGTTAAAACCATAGAGCAAGAATAAGTTAATTAGAAAAAATGAGAATAAAAATAAACCAAGTATTTTTTTCATTATAAAGCCTCCTTCGTTCATTTGATCTTGAAGTTGTAAGGTTTAATGCGGGGAATTATGCTTTAATTGCCGATAAAGTAATAAAAACAGAAACTAAAATTAAACACTTCAATGGTGAATCATATTCTCGCTGATATTAATAATTTTTAATGGTTAATACTAACGATTTGCCTTCGGAAAAGATTTTATTCCAATGATTGGTATCTTCCAATCCATTGTCTTTCAATCCCTTGATCCACCATTTGCATCCACTGCCCATCACGTTATCTTTTTGACCAGCAACAATAATTTTAACAGTAGGATTGCTTTTTTTTGAGGAAGAAGAACCGCTTCCACAACCCCAGATAACTAATCCTAACCCGATGAATATAAAACTTCCCACAAGATACCTTAAATAAAATTTAACCACAAACACTGATATCACCTCTAATTGAGAATATTGTTCATTTGCATTCAGATCGAATTTTGAATTATGAGTCTATAATAAATTGTAATAAAAAGCTATTTTTTTGTATATGGGTAAGAACCTACATAAATAGGCAATAAATTGACAATAAACGCTGGTTTTGATATGATCATTTTTAATAAGACGTGTATCTGGCAAGAGGAGTTATTTAGTTGCTATGGACTGACTAGGAACTAAAGGGGGATAAAATGTTTTATCAAAACAATCCGCCTTGGACTAAAATTCATGAATTTCTATTAGCAGCTAGTTCTCAACAGACAGTCCAGAATTTTAAATCTACGGTTATGAATAATATTAGTAATCTGATACATTATGATCGTAGTGTCGATTGGTTTCAAATGGGGAAGACAAGCCCGATTCGATTGTGCGATACCATTGGATGTTCCGAGTATTGGGTTCAAGCTCATAATAATTATTATTATCAAATTGCTCCACCTGTTTGGGACCCGGATTCGCCTAGTATTTGTTTTATTGATTGGTCGCCACATCATTTGCAAAATACCGAATATTATTGCGACTTTGTTTCCCCGCAGGGAGTATATTTTGGATTGGGGATTGTTTTTCATGATAATCGCGATAATCCAATACTAACACTCACGATGACAGACTCAAAATATAACTATCAAAAACACCAGTCAATACAGCATATTCTGAAAATCATCCAACCTCATCTGGCTAATTATTATTCCTACTTGAATTTATTAGCCAGCCAAGGACAAAAGCACCTCCATTTGGCCGAACTGGCGGCCGATTGCAAACTTCTTAGTAAACGTGAGGCGGAGATTGCCGGGTTGTTATGCCAGCGATTAAGTGTGCCGGAAATCAGCAGCTTACTGCTGATAAGCTCTAAAACGGCTTACCGCCATGTTGCCAATATCTATGAAAAGCTGGGAGTTAATAACCGGAAGGACTTGATTTTAAAAATAACGGGGAAAGAGGATCTGCTTTCACTGGAGGAATAAAAAATAGTTAGGCAAAACCGGTTCTTTAAACTATATGAGAGAATTGCATAATTAAAAATTTAAGCTTCCGCTCACAATATATTGATAGATACATCTGGGTTTGTCACTATATACTGTTGAAGAAGGATCAACAAAGGTAATTATGCAATTCTCATATATAACAGGAAATGTTTCTGGAAAGTAGAATTTAATGTGAAAAGGGTACCCGTAAAACAGGCACCCTTTTTGTTATGTAAATATGCATAATGCTGTTTGAATCATATGGTCTCATTGCATATAGACTAACAGATTCTACGATCGCAGCAGCAGAAGAAAATAATCAAGAGAACAATAATCCACAAACATCCACTGTCGAAAATGCTACAAGAACTACGTTCACATTTATGATGATGATGGGACATTTTACTTCACCCCCTTATTTTTTTTGGAGGACTCAATATAGATTACGCTTCGTTTTGTGCTTTTGAGATATTGCTAAAAGTATTCTTTGTTTTGAAATATAGTTTTGTGTTTTTTTCATAAGCCTGGGTTAGAAATGCTAAGTCAACCTAGTAACCCGGATTCTTTGACGGCTAAATTAATTATGGAGGCGGAAGATGGACTGCTATTATTACGGTACAATTTGAATTTCTCTTGATTATTGGATAATGAAAACGGAAAGAAGATCCGTGTTTTTTTTGTTAATTTGGAGGAAAAGGAAGCAAAATACAGAATTTTAAAAATGATAAATAAGATTATCTCCCGCAAAGGCGCAGAGGCGCAGAGGAAACATAAGTTGATAAGAAGTTTATGATTTAAACATCGGTTGGGGGGTTATCGATTTGGTCATTCATTGCACCAAGAAATTATTGGAGTACGGCAAATTTCCCGTCCGTCCGGTTGCGGAACTGAAAGACGAGCCTTTATTTCGCTGGCATGCGCATCTTTTTATAATTCAAAGGAAGAAATGCATTATTAATCTTGGCCTTTCTCAGCAAAACTATTTCATATGGCTATCCGATTCGCCTCTTGATTTTTGTTTTTGATAAAGGTTTAACAAGATATCCAGTTCAACGCTGGCCACTAGGACTTCCATGTCGGTAAAACCTCGAGTATTCCATAGTTCTTGTAGTTTCCGGCGACTGACGGCAATCTTTTTTTCCAGACTTTGAAGGGTTTTTAAATGATTTTGCATCATGATTTCCTTTTTAGAACTTGTGTTTCGGACTCCTTAGAAATAATATGGATTATTATACCACATATTGCACTATAAGTGCAATAAAATAATTCGGAAAGCAACCTATAATTGGAAGCAGGGGGTGAGACGGTCTTGGAAGAAAAAAACATACAGCGTTATAAGGACATTGGCCGTCGCATCGGTTTCTACCGGAAGGCGCGGGGGCTTTCTCAAGAATCATTCGCGGATCGTATCGGCATCAGTAAGAGTTATCTCAGCAAAATTGAAGCTCCGTCCTCGGTGAAGTTCTGTTCGTTGACCACTCTCTTTGATATCGCCGACGGGTTGGAAGTGGATATAGTTCAATTGCTTAGGGATGAGTTAGATTGATGGTGGGAAAAGTTCGAAGCTGGTTGTATAGGCGTTAATCTAATTTTTTTAATTATAGGGTAGCAAACATGGAACTGGATTTCCATGTTTTTTGTTTATTTAAAGGAAAAAGCAGAAAAACATAGAATTTTACCATTAATACCTTTCTTTGGCAGCTTGGATGAGGAGAAGTTGCTATGATCCCAACTGGAGGGTGGGGGTTATCAGCCATGTGCGGGAGATGAAGGAGCGGTTGCCGAGGTATTTGGAGTTGTGGCGGCCAGCAGTTAGGTAATCCGTATTTGAAAAGAATAAATTTTGTAAAGGGTTTAAAAATGCTCTCATCCGAAGAAAAAGAAATCAAGTACTTATATAGGTATCGTCCGATAAATGAGTATACAATAAAATCGCTTATTCATAACGAATTATATTTTGCTTCTCCTGTATCGTTGAATGATCCATTTGACTCAAAGGTTAATGTTTTTTATGAACCGAAAAAAGAAGAAGACTGGCTACGTTGGATTGAAAACCACTATAAGGAGCCTCAGGAAAAGAAGTATTATACGCAACAACTTCGAGATGTTGGAATAAATAAATTTGGTAAAGACTTTAATAAATATATTATAGATAATCGAAGAAGTGCAGTGGCCCATTTAGGGATCGTATCATTAACCAGTAACGAAAAACATATCCTGATGTGGAGTCATTATGCTGACTCACATAAAGGTCTTTGTTTTGGATTTGAAACATGTATAGGGAAAGAATTACATTTACATTTCAAAGAGCCTTTAAGATATTATCCTGCTTATCCAGTTGAGTATCAATTGGAACTTCCATCGCAGGTTAATATGTTTTCAGAAGATAGGGAAAATCTTGTAAAGTTCCTTAAAACCAAACATTTAGATTGGCAGTATGAAAACGAATATCGGTTAATAATTCCAACGGAAAAATATCAAGGAATGCGAAACATGAAATTTGAAAAACATATTTTAAAGAAAGTTATATTTGGACTTGATATTTCTTCAGATAACAAAAAAATGATAAAAGAGATTGTAAATAAGTTTTATATCGAAATGGGTTTCCCGGTAAAATTCTACCAAGCGATTGAAATGAAAGATTCTTATGGTTTGACATATGAAGAAGAGTAAGTAACTTGGAGGCCATTTAATAATTGTTGCCGTCATTTTTTATTAAACTTGGAGGTGTTTTATTTATGAAAAAATCCCTTATAATCATTTTACTTTTTTTCATCTTTATTATCAATGTACATGCCCAATTGATCGACGGCCCGGCCAATATTCGCGAAAAGCCTAACGGGAAGTTGCTTTTTACAATCAACGATAATGTTCCGGTAGATTATCATTTTTTCCAGAATGATTGGTATCTGGTAACATTTAAGGTTAATATTCCTGAAACCAACTTTTTAAGCGATAATGTAATTGCTAAAGAAACAAAACTATATGATTCAACCGGAAACGAAATCGGTAAAACTCTGGACAATATTCCACTAAGCAAGGAGAATACTACCTATCATCCGGAAAACCACACCTATACTTGTGTTCTCAAAGGCTATACCTTCAAAAACAACCTCAAAGATTCAATCTCTACAATTGCAATTGCCGAGCGAATTAAAGCACCGAATAAAAAGTGCGGGGCATTAGTAGATATCGCAGAATCATATATCCAGATGAACCAAAAAGATAATGCCGCTAAAATTTTGGGCCAATTATTGGTGACGGTTGATACAATCGGGCTCAACCTTGATTTTGAGGGTAACAGTTACAATGTAAATTATGAAAAGCCATATCAGCTAAGGGATATTGCACTTTTGTATTTCAATTTAGGAAATAAAGCCAAGGCAATTGAAGTTCTTAATAAGGCAATTGTAGAGACTAAAATTTTTCAAGACAGATGGGATTATAGTGAAAAAGCCAAAATGGATTTTGCCTTAGACTTTATTGATTTTGGGGAATATGAACGCTGTATTGACACAGTAAAAATGACGAAATATATGTTTGATAATGCTTTATTTGTAATTGTTGATACCTATCTTGCAAAAAATGATATTACAACTGCTAGAAGAACTGTTGAATTAATGAAAGACAAAGATCTGAAAGAAGAAACATTAGTTAACATCTATTTAAAAGATGTTAGTTTAAAAAATATTAATAACTACATCCAGTCGATAAAATCTATAAATAATATTTCAATTAAATGTTCGGGATTAGCCGAGCTAGCGGTCAAGTATTATCATATCAAAGGTGATGGTAATAAAACTACCAGTGATCTATTGAATGAATCATTTGAAATAGCTAAACAAATTAAAAATAATTATCGAAGAGGTGAACTCCTCGCAGAAATAGCAGGGCGCTATGCTGAGGTTAAACAGTTCGAGAAAGGAAATTCATTAGCTTTAATAATCGATTGGCCTTTTAGTAAAGCTACTGGTTTAATAAATATCGCAATCCAATATGGGAAAATTAATCATCTTAGTCAAGCCGAAAATTTACTTGACCAAGCATGGGATATAATTGATAAGTCTCAATTTGGGTTAGATTTAATACAAACCATGCACGCTATTGTTCAAGCGTGTGGAGAGTGTGGTTTTATAGATAAAAGTTTAGTGCGGGCCAAAAGTATCGGATACGATCCCCAATATCATAATGGCGCTTTACTGACGGTAGCATTATATTATAGCCAAAATAAACAACCGGAATCCGCTCTTAATGTATTGCGGGATTTTCAAACAAATGAGTGCGATCAAATGAAAGTCGGGGCTATTCGTGAAATTATTGCCCAATTATCTACATCCAATAAAGAAGAGGCAATGAGAGTTCTTGCGGGAGCCACGGAGATACTTGATTCAATACCAGATCAAGATTGGAAATATTTGATTGTCCTTAAAAACGATGATTATACCAAAATAGCTCTTAAATATATTGAACTTAAACAATATGACCGGGCAATTCAAATAATTGACCAAAAACTTAATAATTATGATGATAAAGTAAGCGCTTCGGTAAAGGCAATTCTTTTGTATAGTGAACTTAATAAAGTAATCGATGAGAATAGGGAAGATTTTATTAATAGGGTATCAAGTTTATCGTTATAAATATCCAAAAGGAGCATTTAAATGAATAAATTCTTTAAATGGCTTTTTGTCATGCTCCTAATATTCTTTATTTCCCCGGTATTGGCCGCCGATCATTTTGAAATGACCTAAGCCGGAACCATCAATAGTAACCTTAAAATCCATCTGAAACTCAAATGTGACGGCGAGGTTCTAAGTGGCAGCTATTACTATGACCGGGTCGGGATTGATATTCCAATCCGGGGGAAAATCGATAAACTAAATCGGTTCATTTTGCAAGAATACGGCGAACCGGGAAAGATAACCGGCGTTTTTGAGGGGATGTTTATTTCCCGGATAAAAGCTCAAGGCGAATGGATGACGCCAAACAACTCAAAAAGATTGCCGTTTGAATTGAAAGCGGTGGATATTAAGCTTCCTTCCACTAAAGTGGATTGGGCGGGCGACTGGACGCGTACCGGTAGCAGGGTAGCTGATGGCGGTTGTTTATCAATATCCGAAGTTACCTCTAAAAGCTTCGGTTTTTCCTTAAACGCTAACAGCGGAGGAGCAACCGGAGGGATTAACGGAAAAGCAACGATCGTTTCGAATAACCGGGCAACGTGGCATGGGAAAGAGTATGGGGGCAAGATTGAGTTTGTATTATTTGACGGTTTAATCGCGTTAGATACGGAGAATTGCGATAGTTATGCGGGATATGGAGTATTTTTTGACGGCGATTATCGGAGTGGTAGGGTGAAAACACAATTTTCATTACTGGACTTAGGCGTTTTTACGTCCGAAATTCAGGAAAAAGCTTTTCAAAAGCTGGTTGGGGAGGATTATGATTATATAGTGGACACTTTCGGCTCTTATGCGGAGGAAAGCGACGTGGATGGTTTTGGGGCGAAAGTGTATCATAGTTGGATAAGAGGCTTGGGCGGATACTATGATGCGATTATAATGTTTACTCCGAAAGGTAAAATATGGGTCGCCAAAATATTTTTGGACAATAATACCGGCCCGGATGTGATTAAGTATTATACTAATGACTCGAATTATTACGGCAAACTTCCGCATACGATTGAGAAGTGGAAGAAAGAAGTTATAAGGAGAGATTTGAAAATAATTTTCGTTGATGACTAAAGATGCTTACTTTGGCCTAAAGATACCTTTGAGATACTAAAAATAATCGTTGGAACAGAAAAAATTATCAATGGTAAGAAAATGAAACTTAAAAGGAAATTAAAATATTGAAGCGGTATTTAATTGGATTGTTGGTTTTTACACTAGTGCTAATAATTCTATTACATACTTTAGTTAATAAAAAATCCGAACTTAAGATAACCGCTGTCGGTGATATTAGGATTAGCGAAAGGTTTATCAAAAACGACTTACCACAAATTCAGAAAATCCAATTGGATGGTGTGAATGATATAATCTATTGCTTGAATGATTGTTACCCCTTAATTAAACTGGTATAATAAAATCAAGACTGGATTATCGCGTAGAGGAGTAAAAAAGATATGGCGGAAAAAAATTGATATTGAATCATCAAAACTGAAAGGGGGCGACATTATGAATCCGGCAAATATTGAGAATGCCAAACGGGAATTGGCGTTATGGTTGAAGGAAATATTCGGCGCGAAGTTAAATGAAATAATTCTATTTGGCTCATATGCAAAAAACCAGTCGGATGAAGAGTCCGACATTGATATTATTGTCCTGGTGGATGAGGATAAAATGCAATTAAAAGCATACTCTCATTCGGTTGCCGAGGCGGTAACGGATTTAAATTTGAAATACAATGTCGTCCTTTCGGTTATAATACAAAGTACAACTGAGTATGAAGAATACAAGGAAGTTTTACCGTTTTTCATCAATATCCGGCGTGAAGGGGTACCGATTCATGTTTGAAAATAAAAAGATTGAGTTGGCCCGTTATCGCTTGGAAAAGGCCAAAGACGACTATCGGGCGTCAAGCGAATTACTTAAACTTAATCTGTATAAACAGTCAATGAATCGTTCATATTATGCTATCTTTCATGCGGTTCGGTCCCTTCTTGCATTGGATGGAGTGGACTTCAAAAAACATTCCGGAGTAATTGGCTATTTTCAACAAACATATGTTAAGCCGGGAACTATCCCCAAGGAATATTCAACGATGCTTACAAGTGCCAGCATGAAAAGAAATGAAAGCGACTACAGCGACTTTTTTACGGCTACTTTGGAAGAGGCGGAAGAACAATTACAAAATGCGCGGCGTTTTTTAGAGATGGTGGAGCGCTATTTTAAAGATAAAAATATTATATAGCCACTTACCCAACAGCTCTCCTTTATATCCCTTCGAACGAAAATTTCATTCGAATGAAACTTGTCGAGGAAGAACTCCCATGTCAAATCATCCCTAATTATCCGAACTCAAACAACAGATCAAAGCCACCAATCGGCGTAACTCGGATCATGGTTTTGTTCCCTATGCCGGATGTAACAGGGTATGCGCTGAAATGGCGTCTATCATGAAAGCGCAAGAGAAGGGGAAAAGGCTGTGTCAGAGAAGAATTGGCCCGCAAAGCGTGTGGGTTACCTTCTCTTGCGGTAAAGAGAAGGCGAGGATGAGTTCCTACCGGAATAAACATTGTAAAAAAAATTTATCGCTTCTAGCTGCGAAATATATCGAAAGATATATTGACATTGACGTGGCTTTTTTTTATGTTTGGAGTAGCGCGAAAGAAAATTTGTCAGAAGGAGCTTATTTGAGATGAAGAGAAAATGTAACTTAAGTTTAATTATAATCTTGATCCTAATCCTGGTCCCAGCCCTCTCCGGCTGCGGCGGGGGTAAAAAAGGCGGCGGACCCGGTGGTAATCCCGGGGGCAATCCCGGAGGAGGACCCGGAGGGACGACTTACACCCCCGGACAGCAGAGCCCTGCTTACACGGTCGGTGGAGTAACGTTCCATATGCGCTATGCCCCCAGCGCAACCAGTTTACCTACCGGTACTGACGATTCGGGAACCGGGTCGGTCAGTAATCCTTTCTGGATCGCGGAGACCGAAGTAACGTATGAATTATGGAGCGTTGTATATAAGTGGGCCACCGGCGATACCAATCTTAGCGGCGACATTGATGGGACAGAGACGCCGGGAACATATACTATCGCCCGTGTAGGGGTAATGGGCGACGGGACAGGCGATACCGATCGGCATCCGGTGACTACCGTCAGTTGGCGGGACACGATAGTCTGGTGCAATGCCCTGACGGAATACTATTATGGAAACAGCGACAACTGCGTTTACTATGAGAATGCGGCTTATACCGCGCCGATCCGAACCAGCACCAACGCCGACGTTGATACCGCTCTCGGAACTCAGGATAATCCGTACGTTAAAGCGGACGCCAAGGGCTTCCGCCTGCCCACCAGCGACGAATGGGAGCTGGCGGCGCGATATCATTTTAAAGAAGGGATCCAGTGGTTGCCAGGCGATCATGTCAGCGGAGACGACACTGGTTATTGTTACAATTCGGGAATCAGTACCACTGAAAGCCTTATCTTTGGAAAGTATGCCTGGTATAGGGATAACAGCAGCTCAACCCATGCGGTAGCGACCACGGAGTTAAAAAACGCTCTGAACCTTTCCGACATGAGCGGGAACGTTTGGGAATGGTGTTTTGACTGGGATCTCGGACTTATCAGTTTGGGCCGGGTGTTACGCGGCGGTTGCTGGCTCGATAACGCCGACCGCCTGAGGCTTGGCCGCGTGGACTACGGCAACATGGTTTACGCCTTCAGCGACCTCGGCTTCCGTCCCGTGAGGACTCAGTAATTTTGGACCAGGATTTACTGGATTAAACGGATTAGCTGGATTAGAGGCGGTCGAATCTGAAAGATTGGTCTTTTGATCCGGCCCGGTAATCCTGTAAATCAGCTTAATCCGTTTAATCATGGTCAAAAATGGCGTTTGCG
>JAEYRN010000098.1 GCA_023435565.1 Bacillota bacterium | reverse complement strand
ATACCTAAAAAGGTATCCAAATCGATTATTGGGTGAATCTATATTTGTCAAGGGGTTTACAGTATTTTGTTCAAATTTTCTTGCTTATCATCTCCTATTTTTTTGAAGCATAGCTTGATGACATTGACCATGGGGCCACGCCGGGCAGCCGAAATATTTAAATCTCAAAATTCATCAGCTGCAAGTTTTAGGGTTACACTTTACGGAAGTCTGGCTGCAACCGGAAAAGGGCACTTAACCGATCAAGCTATTATTGGGGCTTGTGATCCTAAACCTGTGGAATTAATTTGGAAACCTGAGATCCATCAGTTATATCACTCCAATTGTATGGATTTTGAGGCACTGAATCGGGATAACATACAAATCTCCTTCTGGCGTATCTATAGCGTTGGTGGCGGTACTTTACGCGAAGAAAATGAAATCCCGTTTCAAATTAAGATCTATGACTCGTCAACCTTTGAATCAATATTACAATGGGCCGAAACAAATCATCGCTTCATATGGGAATTAGTACCGGATCGCGAAGGTCAGGCTATTTGGGATTACCTACTTAAAGTATGGCAGACAATGCAAGCTGCTATCGAACGGGGTATAAACACCGAAGGAATTTTACCCGGAAGTTTGAATTTAAACCGTAAAAGCCGTTCTTTTTATTTAAAACATCATAATGCCTCGGTGGTTAGGCAGAAAGATTTATTATTCGCCTATGCTTTGGCAGTGGCTGAAGAAAACGCCGCAGGAATGGAAGTAGTTTCTGCTCCTACTTGTGGTTCATGTGGGGTGCTTCCGGCAGTTTTAAAGTACTTACAAGCAAGATATAAGTTCAACGAAGACCGAGTTTTAGAAGCATTGGCCACCGCCGGAATTATTGCTAATTTAGTCAAAACCAACGGTTCAATCTCCGGTGCCGAAGTAGGGTGTCAAGGGGAAATTGGCTCTGCCTGTGCTATGGCGGCCGGAGCCGCTACCCAACTTTTAGGAGGAACACCGCGTCAAATTGAATACGCTGCAGAAATGGGTTTTGAACACCACCTGGGTCTAACTTGTGATCCGGTTTGTGGTTTAGTCCAAATCCCTTGTATCGAAAGAAATGCTTTTGCCGCCTCGAGGGCGGTGGATTGTGCCGAATTTGCTTTGCTTTCCGAAGGTAAACATCGTATTTCTTTTGACGAGGTAGTCTTAACTATGACGCGTACCGGAAAAGATTTAAAAAATAGTTATCGTGAGACTTCGATCGGAGGATTAGCATTATTGAAAAATAATTTTTCAGCAGAACCGGAAACTGAACCATAATTTGATATATTTGATTAGTTTTATATTTATTGTTATACTAATGCTATAATTTTTTTAATATCAAGGAGGTAATGGGATGAAGAAAAGTACCATGTTAATCTTAATCTTGGTTATTTTAGCAGGATTAGTAATATGGGGCGTAAATGAAGGATACATTAAGTTTAATAATAGAACAGAACGAAAAATATTTAAAACTTACAAAAAATCGGTGGATAAAGTAAAATCAATTATTAAGGATTGAAAAAAATAATTGATATTTTTTAATAAATAAATTATCAGATTCGATAGTTTTAATAATATTTGGTCCAATAACTTTTTACCAACAATAGCAATGGGTATAAAAACCCTTGAGACTAGATAATCTCAAGGGTTTTGTATTTAAAACGAATATCCAGCGCCTAACTCAAATGCGGTCTCCGAACCGTCATAGGTCGAACCCAGAACTCCGCCACGGATATCAATTTGTTTGTTGAGTTTATATTTAATTCCCGCTTCATAAACGCCTTCCGGATCGTCACTAAGAATGACGCCGACTTCAAGGATACCCATAAAATCTCTATCAAAGGATATAGCTCCATTAATACCAAAATAGGGATCACTATCCTCAGAGCCATATTCAATAATACCGCCGAGTATCGCAAAAGTGGGAGAAACTTCATACTTCACAGCAAGCTTGGTATAGTCAAAGTCATCGTCCAAACCGACTCTACCGGAAACAGCAAACTTCTCTGACAAACCGTACTCAAGTCCGAGTAATAAACCAATGTCCTCAGTGACGAACATTCCGGTGATGACTCCGCCTCCTTTTGATACCGATGGGGAGTTTAGACCAAATGCGACAAGTGATGTAGAAAATAATGCTGAAACAACAAATAAAACAATAAACATCTTTTTCATAAGTTTACTCTCCTTTACTTAAATACTAGTAATTTCTTATAAGATGAATCCAAAATAGTATAACCTAAACCAAAGATAATTATCAAAAATTACAAAATCACTTCTATTTCTATTCGATTATTCCTATAAAAATCCTTTTTCAAAGCATATTTCATATATTGGTTATACGATAATACTAGAGTAGTTGTTCAACGCCCTATGCAGTCAACCTTAAAAAATGGTCCAAAGACAGTATAAATTCTTCATAGTTTTGATACCAGATGGTATTAAGGCCAACATTATCCGCACCGGTAATATTTTTAAATGTATCATCAATAAACACCGCTTCATTAGGCATTAATCCCATTTGATTCAGACAATAATGATAAATATCAGGATTTGGCTTGACTTTTCCAATTTCACAAGAAAATACGCATATGTCAAATTGGTCCAGCCATCCAAGTTTGTGGCGAATATCTTCTAAAATATCAGGAGGCATATTAGATAAAATAGCCAGTTTTATTTTTTTATCGCGAAGGTCGGAAATGCATTTTAAAATCTCCTGATTAATCTCCGTCCAGCTTAATACATCTTGTTTATGCAATTCCTTGATCAAGCCGTCGCTGGGTTCTAGACCAAAATGGTTGATAATCTTAGTCCAATACATAGTACCGCCAAAAATTCCCAAATCATATTCATGTCTATATTTATAGTAAAGATTATCAAACAACTCAGGATCGTTACAATTTAATAACCGAAGCATTAATTTTATGCAGTCTTTATTTTGGGGGTAACTGATTACTCCGCCATAATCGAAAATGACTCCTTTAACCTCTCCACTCATATTGGCTCCTAATTTTCCGATTTATCATATTTTTATCCGTATTTGACATTAGGACTTTAACTCCTTTATTATTTCGCGATACTAAGCAAGCTCAATTTTCTCAATATACTTCACAATTCCATTACCGCCGAATAAAACCCGTTGAGTTACGTCGCTAGAGACTGTTTTCAATTTTACCATATTAGGGTATTCAACGCTTGGGCCTTGTTCTATTGAGATTATTTCACCATCCCAAAGTTTCTTTTGAAGAAGATAATAGCCAAATGCGGAGTTACCGGAACCGGTGGCCGGATCTTCCAAATAACCGTACTTGGGAGCAAACACTCTAGTTCTAAAGGCATTTACTTTATTAAAGACTTCGGTACTGAAAACTAAGATTATATCAAAATTGTTATTCCTGCAAAAACATTCCAGGGATATTTGATCCGGTCGAATATTTATAATCCGATTTAATGAAGATATTGGAACCAGTAAAGTTCTTAGCCCTCCGTTAATTAAAGCTAATTGAAAATTATTAGCAATGGAATCATCGTTAATATTTAAGTTTTGGGCAATTTCAGCCTTCGACAGACTGCATGAAAGATATTCGGGAACCGGGGCTGTAATAAAAACCGAATCCGAATTACTGATATCATTAATAACCGGGAGGTCCCCTTTACAGGTTCGGATCATCACAGACTTCCGATTCGATACTGCCGGTTCATTTTTAATCAGATCATACATACAGGCTATCGTAGCGTGTCCGCAGAACTCAACTTCACATTCGGATGAATAGTATTTGAGCTCATAAAGGTCAGTATCTAACGGGGTACAAAAAACCACCTCACTGACTATTCCTTTTTGTCCTTTAGCGATTTCTTGCATTTCAGTTTCGGTTAAGGCTTGGCCTTTATTAAGATGGACTACTCCGGCTGGATTACCGGATGATCGATCTACGGCAAAGGCATCGATTTTTCGATAATGTATTTCTTTCATTTATACCCTCATTATTTTTTTTAAATTTAATATTTAAAAGAGGAGCTATGCAAATTCCGGCAACTCTAAGGTTAGGATACGCTGCTCCAACACACTTGTCACTAAAGCTTCAATTGTACAAACATTTATTACCGACTGAGCAAGTGGCATTACCGGCTCCTCTTTACCCCGGATTACTTCGGCAAAATTACGGAGTTGCAATTCAAAAGCGTCGGCTTCCTCTATCTGATAAGTATCGTTTAAAATATAACCCCATTCTTGTTTTCGGTGTTGTAGAGTAATTGTGACCTCACCATAAATTCCCCAGGCTATCGGCAGTTTTAAACGCCCATTAGCGCAAACAATTTCCAGGTCTTCGCTGAAATTAGCATATTTACTGCTCTCGATACTCCCTACAACTCCGTTACTATATTCAATCATCCCATGAATCCGGTTGATTACGCCATATTTTTCACTCACATTGCCAGTGGCGAAAACTCTTTTTGGAAAACCTCCGCTAAAATGATTACAGCCATTGACCAGATAACTCATCCAATCATAGGGAACTCCGCCGCCACACTCTTTCTTGTACCTCCAGTCAAGCTCGGAACCGGGGCTCGCTCCATCCCCAGGCTCGTAATTACTGAACACCGCTCTAATACTGTCTATCGGTCCGATATCCTGGTATGACAAAATCTTTTCCAGTTTACGGATAGCAGGATGGTGCCGGTACTTAAAAGCTTCCATTAAGAAGGCATTCTCTTTTTTTACCAAATCAAAAATTGCTTTTGCTTCTGCCCCGGATAAGGCTAACGACTTTTCACAGAGAATGTTCTTGATTCCCATTGATAGACACTTCTCAATCTGTTCCAGATGTTGTTTCGGCCAAGTACAAAAAATTACTGCATCTAAGTCCTCTTCATTTAGCATTGATTTGATATCAGTGTAATGAGCTTCACAATTATACCGTTTTGCCCAACTTTTAGCCCGTTCTTCAATTATATCGCAACAAGATGTGATTAAAATCCCCGGAATCTTTTGGGCAGCATTGGCATGGGTATGGGAATGACCTCCACAGCCGACCATTCCAATTTTAATTAGTTTATCTTCTGCCATGAAGGACCCCCCTTAAATTGAAGCTTTCGGTATATTATTCACCCTATCCCATCCAATTCCTTTGCCAATTCACTTGAAATTTGCGTCAACGGTAGCCTAATCTCAGAGGATGTGATCATTCCTAACTTCTGCAAACAGTACTTTACCGGCGCTGGATTAGGTTCTTTGAATAATAATGGAATGATTTTAGTCAATGGTCTCCATTTTTCAAGAGCAGTTTGATGATCATTATTTTTAACCAAATTATATATATCGACATATTCATTAGTCTTTAGATGTGCGGCTGCCAGAATACCCCCATTTCCACCCAAAGCAAGAGTAGGATAATACAGAATATCCTCTCCGGTAAGAATCGAAAAACCTTCCGGATGGTCCAAGAGTAAATCCATGCTTTGTCGGATATCCCCACAGGAATCTTTAAGCCCGATAATATTTTTTAACTCCGCCAATTTTCGGAGAGTATCGTTTTCAACATTTCTGCCAGTCCGATAAGGAATATTATAGATAACAATTTTTAAGCTTGTAGCTTCTGAAAGCTGCCGAAAGTGTTGATAAATACCATTTTGATCGGGACGATTGTAATAAGGACAAACAGATAAAATACCGTCAATTTTATATTTTTCAACTATTCGAATCTGTTGAACCACTTTTTTGGTGCAGTTCCCACCAACACCAATGAAAATCGGGACCCGGCCATTCACAAACTCGATGGTTTTAGATGTAATAGTCTCAAACTCGGCTTCGGAAACGGTCGGGCTTTCACCGGTAGTTCCTAAGGGAATCAAACCACTAATCCCCCGTTTCAAATAATGTTCAATTAGTTTTTGATAGGAATCATAGTCTACTTCATCATCTCGAAATGGTGTGATAATCGGTAACCAAACTCCTTGCAGCAATTACTTTCCCTCCTCATATTCTCGCTTTAAAATCCCCATCTGGATATAATCAGTATAGCGTCCTTGCTTGAAGAAACGCTCCCTAAGGCGTCCTTCTTCACGAAAACCACATTTCAGGTAACAACGGTAGGCCCGTTCATTATAATCGTGGACCTTTAGCTCAATTTTATTCAGGTTTAAAGTGTCAAAAGCAAACTGTTGCAATAGTTGGATCGCTTCTCTTCCAAAACCTTGTCCTCGGTTTCCTGCTGCTCCGATCACGATTCCTATTTCTCCAACTCGGTTCCGCCAATCTATTTCAATGAAATCAATTTGGCCAATATACTCTTGACTATTCTTATGGGCAATTACAAATCCTTTATTCCCTTTCCCATCTTGCTGCGCACTTAACCAATTTTCCGTCTGGGTTAAGGTATGAGGGTAAAGAAAAATATCCGAAAGATACTCTACAACCACCGGATCATTGACCCATTCTCGGATATCTTTCAAATCCTCCTTTCGATATTCCCGTAAAATAATCCCTTCCCCAATGATAATAGGCATTAGTGAAAAAACCTCCTTTCGAAAAGATAATAAAAAACCCGTCAGAAAGAGTCGTGAGACTCCTTCCTCGGGCTTTTTCCCCAAGGGTGTAACGGTTATACCGCTTTGCATCGCTCGGTCCGTTCCTAACGGTGGATCCCTAGATGCACTCTCACTTTGTAGTTGACAATTATCAGTAAACAGTTTTCAGTAAAACACTTCCAATACTTTGATGCAATTATTGTTACTATATTAGCAAAATCATCCTAATATGTCAATCTGATTAGGTAAACAATGATTAGGTAAACAATTAATACTGAGGAACATAGCCCATTCGGCTACAAAACTCAACTTGCAACGCTTATGCCTTGTACCGCACGCCTTTTATTATTGCTCATCGTCCGAGACATTCCGCATGGCTCCCGGCGTATATTTTCGTTCCATTAGGTGTTTTTGGCGGCGCTCATCTTTACTCAAAAATACAATATTTAAATCATAATTCTCCGGATAAAGTTGTTCAGCAGAGATATGCAACTGCACTCTCTTAACAGGCAACTCCATCTTTTTATCCTTGATTAGAACTCTGATTTTACCCTTTGAATCTGGTGCGGAACAGACAACGCCTTGTTCATTCAAGAAAGGAATCCGGACCAAATCGCCTATTTTGATATTTGGCTTAGTCTTCTCGGGCTGTTGCTTTGACTCTGTCGAAAGCTTTAACAGCTCTTCCGGTTCAGGTTTGATTACTTCAGATTTATTAATCATTGTAACTTGCTCCGGTTCATTAACTAATCGTTTATCGGCAATTAAAGCTTTTTCAGGATTATAATCCGCAAGCTGTCTTTCGGCTTTTTTCAAAACCTTCTGGGGCATTCCTAACTTAGCTGCGATCCATAAGGCATTGCTCTCGCCCGGCTGGCCGATGATTAGCTGATATAACGGTTTTAAATTCTCCCGGTCAAAAGCCATACAACCATTTTTAAAACCAGGTGTTTGCCAAGCATAATGTTTAATCTCAGGGTAATGAGTTGAAGCGACAGTCACGCCTCCACTTTCATGTAAGTATTCTAAGATGGCAATAGCTAAGGCGGCGCCTTCTGCCGGGTCGGTCCCGGTGCCGACTTCGTCGATTAGTGTCAAAGTCTGCCTGCTGCAATCCTTGAGAATGGCGATAATATTAGTAATATGCGCTGAAAAAGTACTTAACGATTGGGCAATATTCTGTCCATCACCTATGTCGGCCAATATTTCCCGAAAAACAGCAATCTCAGATCCGGTTGCTGCAGGGATATGCAATCCGGCTTGAGCCATAATTGTTAATAGCCCAATAGTTTTTAAGGCCACTGTTTTTCCGCCTGTATTCGGTCCGGTAATTACCAAGGTGCGATAATCGGTTCCAATATAAAAATCCAAAGGAACCGCTTGTTCCACTAAAAGTGGATGTTTAGCTTTAATAAGTTTAATATATCCTTTTTCATTAATGGTTGGGGCTACTCCATTATATGCGCGACTGAATCTGGCTTTTGCGAAAGCCAGATCATATTGTGCCATAATTTCTAAATTGCTTTCAATTTGGATAACCCTCTCGCCCACCTTTCCGCTTAATTCTGCCAAAATCCGATAGATTTCCTCTTGTTCCGATCCTTCTAATACTTTCAATTCATTACTTAACTGATGGACCGCCAACGGTTCAACGAACAATGTTCCACCGCTACCCGAGCTTCCCAGTACAATGCCCGGTACTTGGTGTTTATAGGCAGCTTTGACCATTAACACCTGCCGTGAATCCTTGACACTGACTACTGATTCTTGAAGCCAAGTTTTAGCTTCGGGTGATACCACCAGTTGCTGCAACTTATTTTTAATCTTATCCTGAAACTTTTTAATTTCTTTTCGGATTTTACGCAAATTCGAACTGGCTTCATCGGAGACTATTCCATCAATGATACAAAGTTCAATCTCTTCCTCCAAATCTTTAAAAGATGTTATTCCATGAGAATAAACTGCTACCATTGGAGCTAGGTCCAGCCGTTTTTGCATGAATTCTCGGGTACGGCGGCAACCCCGAAGAAAATCACCAACCGCCTGTAATGATAATGGGTCCAAAACCCCACCTGCTTTAAGTTTTCCTAAAGTTTCGCTCAAGTCGGCCAATCCATGCAGCGGCGGCATCCCGGCTGCTTCTAACAACAGCCTTGCTTCGGATGTTTCCCGTAATATTTCAACAACAGTGGTTAAATTAGTACGGGGGGTTAAATCCTCCGCCATTTTTCGCCCTAATTTGCTCAAGGCACATTCGGCCAACATCGTTCTAATCTTTGAAAACTCTAGTAATTCCAAAGTTTTATGGTTCATTTACAATCCCTCTCTTAATTAAAAATAAAAAAACCGCAGTAAAATCCCGCGGCTTCATTAAATCAATAGGAAAATATTGTAATCAGTTTAACCTCATTAAAAACTGATTCTTCCCGGTAATATAAAAGCCACGGCTACTCGTCCCGCGGCTTAAACCTCAATAAATAAGCTATTTAAGCATGCTTAAAAGCATACTCGGGCAGAGTAGGTCCTTATGTTGGATATGCAGCTTTTATTTCCCGCGGACATAAACTCGACCCCTTTGAAAAATTTTTACTTACTTATTAAGTGTACCCAGGTTTTGGAGAAATGTCAAGCATGATTTATTTTTCTATTAGACCTTCACTTCTTGTTTGCCTATTGTTTTACCTTTTTGCTCGTATAAATCTAAGTTTACCCCAAGCACCAAAGGTGACAAACTGGTTTGATAATATAAAATCAGACGGTGTAACGCCCGGGTACATGCGGTATATAAGATCTTGCGTTCCGATTCCCGGCGATAGCTTTCCAAATCTGCATCCGGGATTATTACTGCGTCAAATTCCAATCCTTTTGCAAGGTAAATTGGTAGAATTACCGGAACACTACTAAGCACTCCTTCGTCATCGATGATTAGATTTAGTTCCGTTTTCAGCTTGAGCTTAACATATAACTTTTTGGCAGTAACGGCAGTTTTGCAAACAATAGCTATTGAGCCCATGCCGTCTGTTTTAAGTTGATTTATTTTATCAATAATACCTTCAATAAAATTATCAAATGGCAGATGAATCAATTCCGGTTTATGACCCAGCCGGATACTACTATCGACCTTTGGCTGGGATTCTTTTGGTAGCAGTGCTTCGGAAAATTTATTAATCTCACGGGTTGAACGGTAACTCTTTTCAAGTCGAATCGAAATTGAACTCGGAAAATCAAGACTATTAATAATGGTCTCAATACTATCCACCGAAGCATAAGGATTGACCAACTGATTAAGATCTCCTAAAATAGTAAAAACACTCTTTGGAAAAATATGCTTAAATAAAAGATATTGCAAAGGAGTATAGTCCTGCGCCTCATCAATAAATACGTATTTGATCCCTTTCACTTTTGGGAATCCTTCCAATTTTCCCTTTAGATATAAAAGAGGTGTTAGATCCTCATAATTAATCCGGTTATTAATTAAGTTTTTAAAGGTTTGAGCGCAAATTTCCTTAATTTGCCCGGGAATAATTGTCTCAAATGCAGCTTTGTCAAAAAATATACTATTTCTAAATAATTGAGTATAAGCCTCGTAATAATTTAAATAGGTCAATTTATTAACTTTAGCAATAACCCCTTCAGCCTCATCACGGACTTTCATTCTAGCCAGGGCTTTTAATTCTTTTTCTTCCAGATATTCGTCTCCATTAGCCAAAATTTCTTCCATCTCTTTGACTCGTTTTCTCCGCAAGGGCTCCAGCAAGAAAAAAAATCTTTCCCTAACCATAGCTAACCTTTTGGTTACCGGAAAAAACAAATACCTCTGATAGTAAATCTCAACGCACTCTTCTTTAGACATAACCAATTGCCCGTTAAAATAAAGATTCTCAAAGTCTCTTTCTTCCAATAACTTTAAATATCCATCCAAGACTTTGATAAACTCCGGTGAGCTTTTATAGTTGATATTTTCTTTCCGAGTCCGGTGTTCATTCCCTTCAGCTTCGGTTAATAAATATTCCAGTTGTTCATTTCTTTCTTCGCAGTTTTTCTTTAGAATATTGCGTCCATAATCCTGAAAGGTGGTTTGGAGAATATTTTCCTCACCTAACTCTGGCAAAACATTGGAAATATATTCACTAAAAATCCAGTTCGGCGAGAAAACCAGAATATTTTCCGCTTTAATCGTTTCCCGTTCTTTATATAATAAATATGCCGCTCGATGTAATGCAATCGAGGTTTTACCGCTTCCCGCAGGACCAACCACGATCATTAATTGGTGGCCCTCATCACGGATTACTTTATTTTGCTCGCGCTGAATACTGGTAACAATAGTTTTCATTCGTTCATCAGCGCTACGGCCTAAAATTTCCTGAAGCATTTCGTCTTCGATACGTAAATCGGTGTCAAACATTAATTGGATCCGGTTATTTTTGATTTTATACTGGCGTTTCAATATTATTTTTCCGTCGATTCGACCCATCCCACAATCATATCCCGCTATTCCAAGCTCATAGTCGTAAAACATGCTGGAAACCGGTGCCCGCCAATCATATACCATATTTTTACCATTTTCATCAACCAAAGACGCAATTCCAAGATATATTTTATCAATGTTACTTCTCCCTTTTTCCAAAAAATCAATTCGTCCAAAATATGGGGAAAGAGCCATTTTTTCTAGTTTACGCAACATCCTGTTATAAAACAATTGCCGACTTTCCTGGCGCCGCATTTCATCCAGATGAGGCTTAATTTCGACGGCATCGTCAAGAGTATAAATATGGCGTGAATAATCCTCCCACATTAGTTTGCGGGTCTCAATAGTTTCTTTTACGGATTTGGCAACACTACCTCCGGCCCGAGCAAGCTGACTATCAATTTCACGTAATACCGCCTCGAGCCACAGTTTTTCATTTAATCGCTCTTGTTCCGTAATTGGCATTAATTAACCTCCAAGAAAATATTATTATGAAGACTCTTGACAGATTAATAATAATTTGATATTATTAATATGGATTTTTATATAATTATATTTGTTTCTACATAACTTTTTAACTATACCACGCTTGGACCTATATAGCAAGCGTTTTCTTTATATATTCCAAAAATAAACGGGGTTATCAATGAGATAACCCCGAAATTTATGCATTCTTCTAGCGGCTCAAATCATTCAGTATATAGCTTTTCATAGTATTCTTCCAGCATTCTACGTACATTAAATTGTTCTTTTGTACTTTGAATGCTATTTTTCATCATTTCCACCCACCCTGACCGGTTCTGATAATAAGTGGGGATTACTTGATCAAGTAATACATGGTATAAAGATCTGACATCATGTTCATCCTGATGACAACAATTATCGCTGACAAATCCATCTCCTATTTGCCAACCGTTAATTCCATGCCGGCATGCCTCAGGCCACCAACCATCAAGAACACTAAGGTTCAACACGCCGTTCATTGCCGCTTTCATTCCCGATGTGCCGCTTGCTTCCATCGGTCGTCTGGGATTATTCAGCCAGACATCGGAACCTCTGGTTAGCATCTGCCCTATTGTCATATCGTAATTTTCCAGAAAGACCACTGAATCGGGATAACGGTTGGAAAGCCGAACTAAATTTGCGACAATCTCCTTCCCATAATCATCTAACGGATGGGCTTTTCCGGAGAAAACCAGTTGAATCCGACGTTCATTCAATAATCCGGAAATAATTTTCTCATCGGTAAATATTAAATCGCTTCGTTTATAAGGCGCAGCTCTTCTTGAAAAACCAATTAATAAAACATTTAGGTCTAAAGTTACTCCGTTTCGTTCTTTAACGAACCGAATCAATTCTTCTTTATTTTGTTGGTGTTCACTCCATAAGTCGCCATTACCGGACGCCGTACGAACCATTGCCTCATCAACCCAAGTGGGAAGATGAATTGCATTAGTAATCCCGATGATCGGTGAACGCCGGTCAACACATGACCACATGCGATTGGCCGTCTCACAGTGCAACTGAGCAACGGCGTTTGAAAACCTGGATAAACGTAAGGCCGCCACTGTCATATTGAATGGTGAATTTCCCAAATAAATCATTTGTTCCATGGAAAGACCGTTATTCGCGCCCATATACATCAAACGTTCCAAATAGTGCCATTCATTCCCTTGGAGTACCGGAGTATGAGTGGTAAAAACTATCTGTTGGCGCGATTCATTTACAGCCAATTCAAAGGAAGCGCCACATTGCATCTTCTCACGGATTAATTCCAACCCGGCAAAGACGGCATGTCCTTCATTAAAATGATATACATCAATTTGAATCCCCAAGGCCCTAAGAGCACGGATTCCTCCAATACCCAATACCATTTCCTGTGCTACCCGTTCTTCACCGAACCAGCCGTATAACTGTCCGGTAATCCAGCTGTCTTCATTCTCCGGTAGGTTTGTATCGAGTAAATATAGAGGTGCATTCCCAAAATAATCCACTTTCCATACCTTACAGCGGACCTCACGGTGACGGATCGTTACCCCAACTATAACACCGGTATCTTGCAAAAATTCATAACGATTGTTATGATAACAATCATAAGGCCGTCCGTCTTTACCAATCCGCTGATCGGTATAACCTTGTTTCCATAGAAGGCCAACCCCGATAATCGGAAAGCCATAATCTCTGGCACCTTTCAAATAATCGCCAGCCAGGATACCAAGTCCGCCGGCATAGGTTTTAAAATCATTATCCAAAGCATATTCCATACAGAAATATGCCACTTTCGGAAGCGCTTTTTGCTGAGTTTCCACTGCGTCCCTCCTAAAATTTGGGATGAATAAAAAAGAATATTGTATCTAACAGTTCTTATTAATATACTATGGTTCCTTCCATTCGTATACCTGTACTTTCTGTTAGGCTTGTCAATATTCACCGGCGTTCCCTTATATTTTTCCATGATTAATAATGGAATCTTTTAAGGTAAGCCTGACAACAATTGATACTAACATAATATATTTAATAAATATAACTATGTTTTACCACCTCAAACCATGAATGGAAAAAAAACAAATAACAATCTATAGTTTTATTTATTATCATGGAAAATATGTTCACAAAAGTTCAGATTTCAATTAAAACTTACTACGACAGTATAAGTATAACAATGGAGATAAACTATGGACTACCAAAACTGCAAACTTTGCCCACGTCAATGTGGTGTTAATCGGACCAGCGGTATTACAGGCATTTGTGGGGCTGATCATCATACTCTATTAGTACGTGCCGCTCTACATCATTGGGAAGAACCGTGTATTTCAGGAAAAAATGGTTCCGGGACGGTCTTCTTCTCCTTTTGCAATTTGGGTTGTGTTTTTTGCCAAAACTTTAAGGTGAGCCGTGGCCAAATAGGAAAAATTGTAACAAGGAGACGTTTAACGGAGATTTTTTTAGAACTTCAAAGTCAAGGAGCGCATAACCTTAACCTCGTCACAGCCACCCACTTCTTACCGGATATTATACCCGCAATAATGGCGGCTAAAGAAGAAGGACTCCATATCCCGATAGTATATAACTCGGGAGGATATGAATCCCTTGAAACTTTGGAAACTCTGGCTAAAATTGTGGACGTTTTTTTGCCAGACTTAAAGTTTGCCTCAGTTACAACCGGTAAAGAATTGGCTAATGCACCCGACTATTTTAAAGTGGCCACTACTGCAATTCGAAGAATGGCGGAACTGGTGGAAAATTGTGAACTCGATGGTAACGGATTGATCAGACGTGGTCTGATCGTCAGGCACTTGGTGTTACCGGGAAATACGGAGGAAAGCCGGATAATATTAAAATGGATTAAAGACGAACTTCCGGAGTGGGTGATGGTCAGTCTAATGGGACAATATCTGCCAATTGGGGATTTAAAGAAGTATCCTCAGCTGAAGCGAAAATTAAGACATCAGGAATACGAATCAGTAGTGGAATATCTTTACCAATTAGGATTGGAGAACGGCTACGTTCAAGAGTTATCGGCGGCTTCGGCAAATTTTATTCCCGCTTTTGACCTGACCGGGATTTAACCTCTAAACCTCTATCCGTAAGATAAGCTTCCTTATATCTTATCAGCAAAGTTATAAATCATGTTAGTTTTTAAACCGGGCAATCTTTGTTGAGAGCTTTATGATCAAAACTAAGCTTTTTTTGTGCATAATCATCAACAACTTGCCCGTTACCTATTAATTTATATTTATAACTTAACAACCCTTCCAACCCCACCGGGCCACGGGCATGGAGTTTGCTGGTACTTATCCCAACCTCCGCCCCAAAACCATACTTAAACCCATCGCTAAAACGAGTGGAACAGTTCCAGAAGACATTGCCCGAATCGACTAAATTTAAAAATTCCTTGGCATTGGCCTGACTTTTAGTAACAATTCCGTCCGTATGGCCGGAACCGTAGCAGTTGATATGATCGATGGCTTCAGCCAAATTTTCAACTACTTTGATTGAAAGTTTATAGTCAAGGTATTCGGTCTGCCAATCTTTTTCCGTAGCTGGATTAGTTTGAATAATCTCCTGAGTTTTCGGACAGCCGTATAGTTCCACATTCTTTTCGTCCATGGCTTTTTTAAGGACGGGTAGGAAATCATGTGAAATTCGCCGGTGGACCAATAAAGTCTCCATGGCGTTGCAAACAGCCACATATTGGGTTTTTGAATCAACTGTGATCCGAACCGCCATTTCTAAATCAGCCTCGGCATCTACATAACAATGGCAAATACCGTCGGCATGGCCCATTACCGGAATCCTTGAATTATCCATGATATAACGGACGAATTCATTAGAACCACGGGGTATGATTAAGTCGATATATTGGTCCATCTTTATCATTTCGTTAACATCGGCCCTTGTTTCGATGAGATGGACCCAACCCTGAGGAATTCCGGCCGCAACTGTAGCCTGTATAATTAAATCAGTTAGAATCCGATTAGTAGCAGACGCCTCTGAGCCGCCTTTTAACAAAACACTGTTACCGCTTTTCAGACAGAGAGTAGCAATCTGGACCAAAGCATCCGGACGGGACTCGAAAATGACTCCGATTACTCCAATGGGACAAGTAACCCGGTATAGTTCTAAGCCTTGATCTAACTCAGTGGAGAGCAATGTTTTACCAACCGGATCTTCCAATTTGATTAAACTTCGGATTCCAGCCGTTACATCGGCTAGTTTGGTTTCATCAAATTTCAAACGTTTTAATAATGGGGCAGCCAGGTTTTCCTGTTGGCTCCGTGTCAAATCTTCCTGATTGGCTTGGATAATTGCTTCTTTATTCTGTTCCAGTGTTTGGGCTATCTGTTCCAACATCTGGTTTTTCAAAGTTGCATCACAAGCCGCCAAACGCAAGGCGGCTTCTTTGGCGGATTGCGCTATTTCGCTGATATTCATATCGATCCCTCAAATATAGAATAATTTTAATTATTATATCAGAAAAATTTGTTAGTGAAAAGAATAGATATCGCTTTACTCAATTTTGATTGACTGATATGAAAAAGCCGAGGAAACAATATTCCCTCGGCCATTTAGTATTAAATCACTACCAAAATCCATGAAGGAGGATAATAACCATCCTTCGTGAAACCGATTTTTAATTATCCTTATTCAACCTTTGTAAGATTCCAGGCCCCGGTTTCCGTATAATCACCGGATTTTAAGGTATAATCTCCAATTAAATCTGTCTTGTTATCATCCTCGTAACGAACTGACCCGGTAATAGTTCCTTTATTCTCACCGTCACTGCCTGAAAGACTGAAACTACCATCATTTTTCATTTTTCCGGAAGCAGTAATAGTACTATCAACACTTTCTGTCTTACAATCCATATCTCCATCTTTATAAATGGTTACATAAAGAGATGCTTCATAACCACGATCACCAATAGGTGTTGCAATTATAGATTTCCCTTCCCAGGTACCTTGATATGGACTGGGATCGTCACTACCGCCACCACCGCCGCCACAGCCGGATAAAAGTAACATCAAAGATAGTCCTAATAAGAGAAATAACATTATTGCTTTTTTCACAGTAAATCCTCCTTATTAATAAATTAGAAAATAACGCCTATTTAGTATTGAATTTACACACCTCCTCCTTGGTAAACTCAAATGAAGTAGAATAGCCCTCTTCATCAAACTTACTTGAATGCATTATAATAAAAATTTATAAAGTTTTGTATCCGTAAAAATCACCGTAAAAAATCAGTAAATACAGTATTAACAAGCCTTTGCCACAAATTATTTTTTTATAAATTCACAGACTCATTTCAATAATAAAAAAGCTACCGGAATAATATCCAATAGCCTTATATCAAAGCTTTTATAAAACCACAACCTAAAAACTTACTTACTTTCTGTCATTTGTAATTCCCCGAAAACTACATTCACTTCCATAATCCCATAGGGCTGGTCGTCTTTAACTGCAGGAGTTTGATAGTTATATTCACCGAAAGAAATCATGTTACCATCCGGCATCTTGGCTCCGGCAAAGGCGGAATTGACTTTGATTTTTAATGGTTGGGCTGGGTCCAACTTTACCAAACCCGAACCAAAGATTGTATTGATTTTAATCCTGGTATTCGCATCGACTTGATAACCGGTTAGATCAACAACTCCTCGACCAAAGATCACATTATACTCTCCATCGGCTGTAACCCTAAATTGATAGTCATTAAAGATCATATTTCGGCTATTTCTTTCACAACCAAAACCTCCGGTTAAAACTCTTAGTCCCATGTAAATCAATAAAAATGACACAAACAATCTAAAGACGGGTATGTCTAAGTGGAATAAAACCTTAAGAATAAAAGAAACACCTAATAAAACTAAAAATAATCCCCAAAAAACCTGACTAAAAATAAATCCCATTTTCATATTCCTCTCCTCCCTTGTTCTTAACCAAAGTATCGGCACTGTTCATATAATAAAAAAGCTCAATATTATATTTCGGGAGTGAGCCGATGATTTTATCAATTATATTACTAGCATTATCATTAAGCCTTGATGCTTTCAGTGCCGGTTTGGTTTACGGATTACGCCAAATAAAAATATCCTTTTCATCAAAACTATTAATATCATTGTTCTCAATCATCTACACTAGCGCCGCGTTATTAGCCGGAAAAAGCCTTTCCAAAATAGTCCCGTACTCGATTTCAAAAATGCTTGGAGCATCTATCTTGATTTTGATGGGTATTTGGATTATCCTTCAAACTCTTTTAAAAAATGAGCCGAATCGTGCTAACTCTATTAAAACGGTTTCAACCAAAACTTTAATGAAAATAGGTATTAAGTCATTGGGAATCACCATTCATATTTTCAGAAACCCGATAGAGTTCGACCTTGATTCTTCCGGGGCTATTGATACCACCGAGTCAATATTACTGGGACTAGGCCTTTCATTAGATGCAATTGGAGTTGGTATAGGTAGCGCCTTATTGGGATTTTACTCATTTCTAATCCCTATCTCAGTTGGGCTCTTTCAATGGTTTTCGTTATCCTTTGGATTTTTACTCGGTAATAAATGCGCAATGAACTTCAATTTCAACCAAAAATGGATTGGGCTTGTTCCCGGAATAATTCTAATATTTTTGGCATTGTTGCGGGTTTAAAATTGAAATATAAAAAATAGAGATAAATAATTTAGAAGCCAGTGGACTATGATCTGTCTCCTGGCTCCCAATTCCATATATTACCAAAATTATTATTTCCCTTGATATTTCTGTTTCATTTCTTCCAAACCCCAGTTAGGAACATCTTTGATATGGCCAGCGGTATTAAATGCTTTCATCCGTTTGATAATCTCCTGGGCAACCGCTTCACGAGCCGCGCCGGCATAGTCGCGTTGATCGAATTTACTGGGATTTTCAGCCAAGTACTTCCTGGTAGCCGCTGTAGCAGCCAACCGGATGTCGGTATCAACATTAATTTTATTCATACCATAGGTGGTTGCTTTTTCTAAGGTTTCCAACGGCATACCGGCTGCATGTTCCATTTGTCCGCCGTATTGATTAATAATATCGACCAATTCCTTTGGAACACTGGAAGAGCCATGAGAAACCAAATAAACATTTGGCATAAGCTTACGACAATTTTCGATAACATCAAAGGCGATTTTTGCTTCACCTTTAAATTTAAAAGCACCATGAGAAGTACCAACGGAAATTGCTAAAGCGTCTACTCCGGTTTTTGCAACAAATTCTGCTGCTTCTTCAGGGTTTGTTAGATGAGTATGACCTGATCCAACACCATCCTCAATCCCACCCAAGGTCCCAATCTCACCTTCTACGCTTACGCCCCGATCATGAGCGTATTTAACAACTTCACTGGTAACTTTGACATTATAGGCAAAATCAGATGGGGTCTTAGAATCTTCTAATAAAGAACCGTCAATCATTACCGAAGTAAACCCAAGGTCGATAGCGCGTTTAACACTATCTAAATTATTACCATGATCAAGGTGAACAGCCACTGGGATATCCTGGTTTAACTCTATACCGGCCATGATGATATTTCTTAAATACTTGTCATCGGCATATTTCAAGGCACCACGGCTTACTTGGACGATTACCGGAGATTGAGTTTCTTTAGCGGCCTTCATTATTCCTTGCATCTGTTCCATATTGTTGACATTGTAAGCTCCAACCGCAAAGGGTTGACCAGCTCGATAGGCATTTAAACTGGCTTCTAAAATTGCTTTCGATGTTACTAACATAAAATCACTCCTTATTATTATTTCATTTAGGCGTAAGGTGAGGTATGAATAATGATCAACATTTCTATTGTTCTATGTAACGGTTGGCATTTCTAACTATAAAAGATCAAACCTCATGCTAACGCCTTAATAAACTACCCCAACACTTGCCAATTCAGTTTCATTCCAATTAATTTGTTTTTGGACCAACGCTTCTGGGAATGGTACGGTCACAATCTTATTTCCTTGTAAACCTACCATCTTCCCACTCATTCCTTGAAATAACAGATCAACTGCGGAAATTCCAAATCTGCTCCCTAATATCACATCGTCGGCAACCGGTACCAGACCTCGCATAGAAAATCCCAAATCGGTGGCACGAACATCTTCAAGTTTCTTTAAACCTAATTGAATCTTGATGATTCGGCGTAAAATCTGCCCAATTCCTCCCAGTTTAGGGTTACCGTGAGAATCAATCCCAAGATCTTCTTCAACTAAAGCTTTAACCACAGGGCTTTCAGCCTTGGCTTTTAAAAGAACCGGATCATCCGGTTTAATTTTAAATCCTTCGGCAACAACCAAGTTGACATATTTTTGGTCCCTATTAATCTCGATAATCCTATCGCATAATTTTGATAATTCCACTTGCTTTTCCGGAATTAAAATTAAGTCAGTTGCTGCTGCAATACCAATCTCCATAGTAAGCCAACCTGCATCTCTTCCCATGATTTCAACGATTGATATACGGCGGTGGGTTTTGGCCGATTCCGCGGTACTACGCACGGCCATTGCACCAAACGCAACAGCGGTCTTAAAACCCAGCATAGTGTCGGTTCCGGAAACATCATTATCAATACTCTTAGGAGCGGCTATTACAGGAAAATTAAGATTTGAAAGCCCCATGCTTGACTTAATTGTGTCATTGCCACCGGTGGCTAAAACCGCATCTACACCAATCTTTTTTAGATTTTCAACCAGCTTTTGCGGGAATCCTTTGACCATATTTTCGGAGGAAAAAGGGTTAAAACGAGAAGATTCCAAAATAGTACTGGGTTTAATCTCCAAACCATTAACCGTATCATAAGATAATGGGAGCAAATGGTCTTCGATCCTTTCCGAACAAGCGCCTTCAAAAGCTTTTCGGATTCCGACAAATTCGACCCCATATTTTTTTATACCCTGTCGAACCGCTGCGGCAATAAAGGAATTAATACCGGCACAGTCTCCTCCGCCGGTCATAAACGCAATTTTCTTAATCATCCTTCTTCACTCCTTAATATTTCTCAGTGTCTTTCACGTCTTTGAGGTAATAAATTACGATTTATCTCCTGGCTACTGACTTCTGTTTCCAGGCTTCTATTTTTAAGAATCTTTTCTACCAATTGCTTTTTCAACGGCCGCCACAATGTGTTCGGGATTTAAGCCGTACTCCTCCATAAGTTCGGAAGGCTCACCGGATTGCCCAAACCGGTCTTTTACACCAATAAACTCCATTGGAACCGGATGGTTTTGGACTACAACTTCAGCAACAGCGCTTGCTAAACCTCCAATTACCGAATGCTCTTCAGCAGTAACAATAGCCCCTGTTTCCCAGGCCGCTTTAATAATTTCAGCGCTGTCGATCGGTTTTATAGTGTGTATATTAATTACCCTTACGGAAGTCCCTTTTTGGCTGAGTAAATCTGCGGCGATTAAAACACGCTCAACCATTATCCCGGTTGCAATTATGGTAGCCGCTTTACCTTCTCGGAGACGGACTGCTTTACCAATCTCCGGTTGATAATCGTCTCCAAAGACCATTGGCATTGGTTCTCTACCTAATCTGATATAAACTGGACCTTTATGTTGGGCAGCGGCAAAAATTAATTTTTCAGTTTCCGTAGCGTCCGCAGGATTTAATACAGTCATCCCAGGTATGACTCTCATCAAGGCTATATCTTCAATGGATTGATGTGATCCACCGTCGGCGCCCACGGTTACACCAGCATGAGTTGCGGCAATTTTCACATTTAAACCGGCATAACCGATAGTATTTCGAACTTGGTCATATGCCCTACCGGTAGCAAAGATCGCAAAAGTGCTTGCAAATGGTATTTTACCTGCAGAAGCTAAACCGCCTGCAGTTGACATCATATCAGCTTCAGCTATTCCCATCTGAATAAAACGTTCTGGAAATTTTTTTGAAAAAGCATCGGTTTTTGTTGATTTTGAAAGATCAGCGTCTAAAACCACAATATTCGGATTTGTTTCTCCTAATTTAACTAACGCTTTTCCATACGCGTCACGTGTTGCTATTCGGTCACCCATTTATTTGAACCTCTCCTTCAACAGATTGCAGTAGACAGTTTATATGGCTAAAACTCATTGTAGCAATACAAATTAGATAACTGTTAACTGTCAACTGGATTAAAGACCAAGCTCTTTTAGAGCTTGTGCCGCTTCTTCAGAACTCGGGGTCTTTCCATGCCAACCGGCTTGATTCTCCATAAAAGAACAACCTTTACCTTTTGTAGTATGCATGATAATCATAGTCGGTTTCCCTTTGGTTTTTTCAGCTTCAGTGACAGCTTGGTCAATTTCATCCAAATTGTGACCGTCGATTTCGATTACATGCCATCCAAATGCTACAAAACGGGTGGCCGGTTCGGTAAAAGATTTTACATCTTCAATTTTCCCATCAATTTGAAGATGGTTGTAGTCAAGAAATGCTGTTAAATTATCCAATTTATAATGGACAGAGGTCATGGCGGCTTCCCAAATCTGACCTTCCTCGCTTTCACCATCACCGATTAGTACATATACCCGATAGGGTTTTTGGTCAATTTTTCCTGCAATGGCAATCCCGTTACCTACGGAAAGCCCTTGGCCCAATGAGCCTGTGGATATATCAACACCAGGAGTTTTTCTCATATCCGGGTGTCCTTGGAGAATACTTTTAAATTTACGTAAAGTGCAAATCAGGTCCTTTTCAAAATATCCCTTTTCTGCTAAGGCCGCATATAAAACCGGAGCTGCATGTCCCTTACTTAGAATAAACCTATCCCTATCCGGTATTTGGGGATTTTTTGGATCTACTTTCATTTTATAAAAATAGAGATATGACAGTAGATCGACAGCTGATAGAGATCCTCCTGGATGGCCTGATTTAGAGGCAGCTAACATTTTGATAATATGCCCCCGCATCTGGAGGGCTCTTTCCCTCAATTCCTCATTTTGAGCCTGAGTCAGCAAAGCAGTACCTCCTTCTTTTTCATACAAATTTTGAAATATTCCTTCTCCATCTAAAAACTTAAATCCTGCCAAATGATTATACTTTTAAAAGTTTTAATAAAATATTAGCTTTTGTATTTTTTATTTTACATGGTCTTTTAAAGCTTTTCTGGCTAATAAATCACAACGATTATTGTATTCATTGTCACGATGCCCCGGCACCTTAATCCATTCCACTTGATGGATTTGGGTTAGCTTAAGAAGTTCTTCCCATAAATCACGATTTTCAACCGGTTTTCTTTGGGAATTTTGCCACCCGTTTAAAAGCCAATTTTTGAGCCAGTTTTGACGAAAGGCATTAACCAAATAAGCGCTATCGGAGTATAATTTTACCAGGCAGGCATATTTGAGCGCTTTAAGTCCTTCAACTGCTGCTGTTAATTCCATTCGTTGATTAGTAGTATGAGGTTCAGAACCAGAAATTTCCCGTTCTTTGCCTTCATGGATAAGAATTGCGGCCCAACCCCCGGGACCCGGATTACCGGAACAAGCTCCGTCCGTATAAATATCTACCGTTTTCAAAATTTTACTCCTTCATAAGTTGACGCAAAACCGCCAGATTTTTTAAATCATCCTCAGTGGATTGTTGAGGTGTTTCCAATATTCCCGGCAGTTGACTCAGTTTAGGATGATTAACCAAATATTCAAAGCCTTTTAATCCGATATTCCCGGCCCCAATATGTTGGTGACGGTCTAATCTTGAGCCAAGGGGTCCCAAAGAATCGTTTAAATGAAACATCTTTATACTGGCTATCCCTAAAGTATTCTCTAAACTCTCTAAGGTTCTTTCCCAACCTTCCCGATTACTCAAATCATAACCGGCGGCAAATGCATGACAAGTATCAAAACAAACGCCGATCCTTGATTGATCATCAATACCGTCAAATAATTCCCGAAGGTCCTCAAACTGTCCGGCAATCTCCCCTCCGGCACCGGCTTGGTTCTCAAAGAGCATCATTGTTGGGCCTGTTACTTTGGTTAATACTAAATTAACCGCTTTTATTATACGTTGAATTCCTGTAGGACGCGCTTTGTTTTTACCGGGATGAAATACAAAAAAATCGGCTTCCAAAAGATTGGCCCGCCTAAATTCTTCAGCTATAGTAATTACAGACTTTTCATATAACTCAGGATCTTCCGAGCCTGGGTTGGGTAGATACGCTAAATGTACAACTACCGGCCAAAGTTGCGCTGCTTTTCTTTTACTTTTAAATAAAGCGATATCATTTTCAGCCAACGGTTTTCTGGCCCAGCCTCTAGGATTAGCCACAAACATCTGAAACCCATCACATCCAAGAGCCTGAGCTTGAACAACTGCACCCGCCAAACCCTTACCGATTGAAACGTGCACTCCCAATCGCAAATTAATCACGTCCTAGTTGGTCTAAATATTTAAGTGGACCATATTTATCGATAATTTCCGAAAATGAAATTTTTTCGGCGGCTAATTGTAAAACTAAGAAAATAATCAAAGCGACAATTTTTCCAAAATCACTCAACATCCAAACCATCATCATTCCCAAGGTAGCTCCTAAAAGATTGGAACCTACGTCGCCCAACATCATTTTAGCCTTTAAATCTCGAGGTAAGTATAGTAATAAAATGACCAATACCGGAAAAAATAAGCCGATAAAACTAATAAAATTTTTACTTAATAACAAAACTAACGTAAAAACTAAACAAAACATCTTTCCGGCCCGCCCCGGTCGAAGATCGAACAAATTGATAATATTTGTGGCTAGGGCTACTAAAAAAAAGTCAACTATAAACATCCAAGGGTAATGTCCAAAACCATTCAACCTGGCATTAGCAATGCTAAACACCAAAGCAATAATACCACCGAAAAGAGCTTTAATTGCTCCGGTAGTAAGTTTATGTTCTTTAAAAAAGGCTTTTATATGCCCTTTAAAACCCTTCTCTTGGTGATTTCCCAAACAGTCGTCAACCAGACCGGCTAATCCCATTCCCAGAATAACTATTAAAAACAGAACGGCATGTATTGATGTAAAACTATTAATTGCCAACAAAAAACCTAAACCGATTATTAAAGGTATTACAAGCAGAAATATTAAACCGGCTGCTGCCGGGATTTTTTCACCACGATAATTCATTTTTAAAAGATTGGATTCAACAAAAAGATTGTTTAGGTAGGGCAATAAAAAAACAGTCAGTAGAGCTGAAACCGTTAACAATGATAGATATCTTAAGAAAAAAAACATATTTAAGCTAAAAAATTCAAATAGTTCGTCCACGGAATCACCTCATAAATAATCTTTTAGTCAATACAGTTAAAACATCCAAAAACTGATGGCCACGATGAAGAAAACCAGCCAAATTACGCCCTGTTTCAGCATGGGTCATTTGAACCGGAATTTCCTTGACTCTAAACCCAAGTCGTAAAACATCAATTGTTAAGCCTACTTCAACTCCAAATCGGGCTTCTAATGGACCAATCTTTTCAATAATTTCCCTTCGCATCACTCGTTGTCCGGATAAGGGACTGGCAACTTGCAACCCGGTAAACCATCTAATCCCTTTCTTGGCCAAGTTTGTTACAAACCCAAATCCGCCTTTTTTAACAGCAGGTGGAAATCTACCTATAGTCATATCCGCTTTTCTTTCAATAACTGGGATAATTAATTTTTCAACTTCAACAGCTGACTTACCCAAATCTCCGTCGATAAAGCCAATAATCCCTCCTTTTGCATACTTCATTCCAAAGTTAATCGCTCCGCCTTTTCCAACATTTTTGGGTAAATTATATACCTCTGCCCCAGCAACTTGGGCTAAGTCCCCGGTAAGATCTGTGGAACAGTCATTAACAACAATGATTTGATTAACAACTTGCAAGTTTTTTATAGCTTGAATAGTATCTTGGATTGACCCACTTTCATTATAAGCTGGGATTATTATTGTAACTTGATCGGCCTGAATTTCCACCCTAAATTCCTCCTAATAATTGAGAAAAACTATAATATTAACGGCATTTGTTAATAATTCAATTTAAATTCAGGGATTAATGCCCGGGCCGTATCTTTGATCCCGTAAAACCCTCTTTTCCCAGAAGCTAAAAGATAAACAAGGGTTGCTTCCCCGGGTGAAGTTTCAATATTATCCACTGTTCCTTGACATTTTGATTGGTAGGTCCGCATATACGATTCACTAACAAAACTAGGTTCCACTCCTACCACGGTTATCCTTGTTTTTCGTACAGCATCTAACAGCGGAAGATCAATTTCACGTTGAAAATTTGTTTCCTGATTCATTCCACCACCCAGAAAAACCAGGGTGTCGACAGGTCCTCGGTTATAATCACCCCATATTTGGATTAAGTCTTTGTTTTGTAAAAATAATAATTGAGAACCGCCTTGACCCCTTAATATAATCTGAATTATCATTGAACTCACGGACCCTATAATAGTTTTATCATCGGTTGAAGGAAGGTCGAAAGCATCTAATAATTCAGTCCGAAATTGCTGGTCGGAGAGATCAAATACTTTGGCCATCGTAGTAATAGATGTAACCTCAGCACCCGACTGGCGTAATAAACCAACCAATTTTCTTGCATATTTAAAATCAATTGAAGAATTAGTTCGAATAATAGCAACTCTTTTACCTAAAAGACGATTTACTGTTAAATTGGGGAGGATTGCTTTTTGAAATTGGTTAGCAACTTCTATTTCATTGTTTTTGGCTTCAATAGAAGCCTGTAATAACTTTTGGTCTTCACGGATTTTTTCATAGGTAACCTCAAGACTTTCTAATTGCTTTTCCATTTGCTTGTTAGCGGAATGCCCCAAATTAACACCAATAATAATCCCTACTCCTAAGGCAAAAAAAATTGAGACTATCGAAACAACATGGTAACGTAAATCTACAATCATTGAAGCCTCCATACTGTTAATATTCGTTTAATAATAGCTATTAGCAATTGATAATAGAGTAAAAGGCGATAGCCCCATTTATAAACCTAATAACACTTTCATTTGTAGCCAAAATGCCCGGAGAAAATCTCTGGACCATTGTGTCTGATATAAAACAACTCCAATAACCATAATGCCGGCTAATGAAATTTGTAATAAATAGTGTAGTTTAATCCTTCTTTGGTAAATTTTACTAACTCCCCGGGCATCAACCAGGATTGACCCCACTTTTAAACGTACTAAAAAAGTGCTTCCCATTCCACGCCGCCCTTTTTCGAGAAAATCTATCATATTTGAATGGGTTCCTACGGCGACAATTAGATCAGCGCCTTTTTCATATGCCATTAACAATGCAATGTCTTCACTTGTCCCAGGAGCGGGAAAAACTCCCGCTTTTAGATTGAGCTTACTTATGCGTTCCAATCCCGGCGCTCTTCCATCCTGATAAGCGTGAACAATTAGTTCCGCTCCTGATTGGAGGGTTCGATCGGAGACACTGTCCATATCACCGATTATCAGGTGGGGGTGATAACCGAACTCAATTAAGGCATCAGCTCCACCGTCAACTCCGATTAAAATTGGATGAATATTATCAATATATGACTTAATAATGGACAGGTCTTCACGGTAATTTTGGCCTCTAACAACAACTACTACCGGTTTACCGTCAAATTTTGTCTTTATTTGAGGAATATTGGGCGATCCTAAAATCAAATCTTTTTCTTTCATTGCATATTCTAGGGTATTATGCAAAAACTTATCCAATTCGGAAACCAAATTACGCCGAATTTCTTTTAAACGCTGGTTAACTGATTTCAGCTTTAAAAACTCCCCGCTGCCAATCAATTCCGCACCTTTATAAACCTGATTCCCCCTAATTTCTAAAATATCACCTTCATGGACCTTGTTAAAAAAATCCTTACCCACATTATCTAAAATACTTATTCCTTCTTCAAGCAATTTAGACGGGCCAGGATTGGGGTATTTTCCTGTTATTGAAGGACTGGCGTTAATTACCAACCTAGCTTTAGCCTGAACTAAAGAATCCGCTGCAACCTGATCAAGATCAGCATGATCAATTACAGCAATTTCACCGGGTTTTATTCGTTTTACCAAATTCTTCGTACGGGAATCAATTCGAGCTTTCGCTTTTAGTTCCAAGTTGACTCCCTCCATTAAACGGCTTGGTTTTTAAGTTCCAATCGGATTTTATCGGCAATTATGGCAATAAAAGAAGCGTTGGTGGGTTTTCCTTTTTGGTCGTCAACGCAATATCCGAATAATTCATGAATAATTTTAACGTTCCCCTTGTTCCATGCAGTTTCAATAGCAAAACGCATTGCCCTTTCAACCCGTTGTTCATTGGTATCGAAAAGTTTAGCGATGGTCGGATACAATTTAGTAGTAACTTCATTTATTATACTTGGTTCAAGAATTGTAGTAATTATTGCAGCTTCTAAATATGAGTATCCTTTAAAATGGAGTGGAACGCCTAATTTTTCAATAGTAGTGGCAACTTTCATTTCAAGGTCTTTATTAATTAATTTTGTTTTAACTACTAATCCATTTAAAGGATTAGTGGCAATTTCCAAAATTCGCTGCTTTAAAGTTTTTAAGTCAAAAGGTTTTAATATATAGTAATCAACTCCAAGTTCTACAGCCTTTTGGGCAACTTCTTCTTTAGCAAAAGCAGAAAAAATAATCACTTTCGGTTTTTTGGATAATTTATGATTCTGGAGCCACTTTAAAACACCAAGACCATCAATTTCAGGCATAATCATATCAAGCAACAGAACATCAATTTCCGTTACGCGCAACATTTTTATTAGTTCATGCCCATTATGGGCAATTAGTTCAACCTTAATTCCAGGTTGAGCTTTAAAATAGTCTTGTAGAAGCATACAAAACTCCAGATTGTCATCGGCAATCCCGAGCCTTATAAGATCCAAAATTTACACCTCCAGATTCATAACAACTTTAATTTTCGCTATCTAGTATAAAATTCCTTTTTATTTCTAACCATAGATTGTTACATCAACCTTAACTTCATCTAGATACTTTAATTTAAATTAAAAACAAAGCACCTTGTTAGGATGCTTTGTCTTCTTGAGAGATAGTATTTTTGGTCTTAAGTTCATTAACCATCCATTCCGCAAGAACCCCATAACCTTTTGTTGGGTCATTTACAAAAACATGAGTTACTGCTCCGACTAATTTCTGATCCTGAATGATCGGACTGCCACTCATTCCCTGAATAATACCTCCCGTTTCCTTTAATAACGCAGGATCGGTTACTCTTATTACTATTCCTTTGTCTTTGGGTAAATCCTGACGAAAAATTTTTATTATCTCCACCTGATACTTTTGAACTTTCTTATCTTTAATAACTGTATATATTTCAGCTGGACCGAGCTTGATTTGAGAATTATAAGCAATTGGTAACGGCTTTGATTGAACTTGTAAATTTTTTGATAGACTACCATAGATTCCAAAACGACAATTTTTTTCGATTTTTCCGATAGGTGTTTGATTTATACTAAAAATTCCTATTTTTTCACCGGGTTCACCTGGCTGTCCTTTTCTAACACCACTTATATCAGCTAAAACGATCTCACCTTGTCGAAAAGGGATATTTTGTTTTCCCGCATAATGAGAAATTCGATGGCCTAATCCCGCAAACTGAGATGTTTTTGGTTCTATAAAAGTTAAGGTTCCAACTCCGGCGGCAGGATCTTCAATATAAATACCTAGCCGGTATTGGACTTGAGATCCTCCATTTAAACCGGAACAAAGAACTGGTTTGATTTTTAGATTTAGAGTTTTACCATCACGTTTAATTTGGATCCTTAAATTTTTTGACTCAGGCTGGTAATTTTTTATTATGTTTTCAACATCAGTAACCCTTGTTATTGAATGATTATTTATTTTCAATATAATATCTCCGATTTTTAAACCGGCATCTCGAGCGGGATAATACTGTTTTCGATCTACTCCTTTTAAAGGAACATGTCCTACAACAACCACTCCTGTACTTGAAAAAAGCACACCAATGGCTTGGCCTCCGGGAATAACCATTAAAGGGTCTTGCACCTCAACTCGAACCTTTTTAAGTGGAATGGCGCCAAAAAGCCTTAATTGGACATCAAAATGGTTACTTTTGTTCGAATTTAATATTAAGCGATTAGTTAGTATTTTCCTGACCCTATCATCAGTAGTTCTTAAGTTCTGCTTTGGTTTCTGATAAAAGCTTAAAGGATAACGGACCGAGAGAATAAACTCTTGACCTGGTGAAATCCTAAGGATCTTAGGTAAGGTTGATAGTTGTATTAGACTTGAGACTAACAGATAGGTAAATATTATTCCCAATAATAAAAAAAAGAGGATAAACTTATTTGACCTGTTCATTCTTTCACCCCAGAGTATTATGGCGTTCTAGAGTTAAATTCCCCTTTTAACTGGGGTTTTATTCAAACAAAAAAGCCCGTAGTTTCCCCGGGCTTACTTTTTTGGTATAGAATTTATTAGGTCATCATTTTTGGATTCTTTCAAATTGTTGTTTAACTTTAAATAACCACTTTTGATAGTCCGTATTCCAATTAAAGCTGTATTCTAAAATAGATTTACGGCAAATTCTCGGATCAAAGCCGGTTTGGCTAACTAAATTCCAAAAATCCCGGCTATGGTTTAAATATTTTAAATGGGCCAATTCATGAATAATGACATAATCAACTAATAGTTGAGGGGCTCCAATTAGACGGTGGGATAGGTTAATATTCTTTAGTGATGAACAGGAGCCCCATCTCCGAAATTGCCGATGGTAACGTACTGACTGGTATTCAAACTTATAAAAAGAAGAGTTTAATTCTTCAATTCGTTCCTTAAGTTTAGTTCCATATATTTGACAGAGCACTTTCCAATAAATACGGTCGATATATGCGACTCCGAGCTTTTTTTGACGGCATAATGAAATTGGTATTTTAACCAGACAAGTTACTCCGTTAAAGGTTGCTGCTACCGTTTTACGGTCTTCCGGATAAATCACAAATGGTATTTCAAAAACATTCATCAACCAATTACTATATTTATTAGACGATCCGGCACTACAATTACTTTTCTAATAGTTTTACCCGCCAGATGCTGCCCAATATCAGGATTATTCAAGGCCATGTCTTTTAATTCATCTTCTTTGCTTCCTACCGGTACCACAATCTTTTCACGAATTTTTCCATTAATTTGAATAACAATCTCCACATTTTCTTCAGCAGCAAGATTTGGATCAAAAACAGGCCAAGCCTGATCATGGATGGAATAACCATAATTCATAGTGGTCCAAATTTCTTCCGCTATATGGGGACAGGCTGGGGCAATTAACAAAAGAATAGTTTTAATTGCTTCCGTCCATGCTTGAGTACTAAAAATCTCTGCTTTATATTTAGCCATCACGTTTGAGAGCTCCATTAGAGAGGCTAGGTAAGTATTGAATGAAAAAATCTCTATCTCTCGTGATGCTTTTACGATAGTTTGATGGGTCTTACGAAGAACAATCTTCTCAACTTCAGGATTGGAATGGGAAGGAACAGTTTCTAAAGCTAATTCCCATAACCGATTTAAGAAACGATACATCCCTTCGATACCGCGATTGTCCCATGGCCCACCTTGTTCCCAACGCCAGCCGAACATTAAATAAGCCCTTACCGCATCGGACCCATAACGACCAACCAAATCGTCCGGAGCAACTACATTACCGCGGGACTTACTCATTTTTTCGCTATCTTCACCAAGAATTATTCCTTGATTTCTGAGCTTAACCATTGGTTCACCAAAATTAACCAAACCCAAGTCACGCATTGCTTTGGTAAAAAACCTGGTATAAATCAAATGCATACAAGCGTGCTCGATACCGCCGGTATAGAGGTCAACCGGGAGCCAATAATCCGCTTCTTTCATATCAAATGGGGTTTCTCCTTTAAAATAAGGGCTTAAATAACCGTATTGATACCATGAAGAACACATAAAGGTATCCATAGTGTCGGTTTCCCGTTCCGCCGGTCCGCCGCATTTCGGACAAGAAGTCTTGCGAAAGCCCTCATGGTACTTAAGGGGCGATTCACCAGTAGGTAGGAATTCAGCATCTTCAGGTAATAACACGGGAAGATCCTCATATGGAACTGGAATAGTCCCGCATTTTTCGCAGTAGATTATCGGAATTGGAGCGCCCCAATAACGTTGCCGACTGATTAACCAGTCTCGTAAACGATAATTAATGGATTTAAATCCGAAACCTTTTTCCTCAAGCCATTGAGTAACTCTTGCCTTTCCTTCCTTGGCATTGGTACCATTGAAATGACCAGAATTAACCATTACTCCGTTATCAACCTCAGTAAAGGCTTTAGTCAATTTTTGAGGGACATTTCCATCGGATGGAGCAATCACAATTCTAATAGGCAATTCGAATTTAACGGCAAAATCAAAATCGCGTTCATCGTGGGCCGGAACTGCCATAATCGCGCCTGTTCCGTACCCCATCATTACATAGTCCGCTATCCAAATGGGAATCCGTTCTCCATTAACCGGGTTAATGGCATAAGTGCCGGTAAACACACCGGTTTTTTCCTTATTGGTAGCTAAACGTTCGATTTCAGTTTGACGACCGGCTTTTAGGACATATTCTTCGACCGCCTGTTGATTTTCGGGAATCGTAATTTCTTGAACCAGAGGGTGTTCGGGGGCAAGCACCATAAAAGTTACTCCCCATAAAGTATCCGGTCTGGTGGTGAATATTTTAATTTCTCGACCGGTCTCGGTATGGAATACTACTTCAGCCCCCTCACTCCTGCCGATCCAATTTTCTTGCATGGTAATAACCCGTTCCGGCCAATCGATACCGGAAAAGTCCAATAATTCCTCTGCATAGTCAGTAATCTTAAAAAACCATTGATTAAGTTCTTTTTTAACTACCGGAGTTTCACAACGTTCACAATGACGATCTTCTCCCCATACCTGTTCCCTTGCTAATGTCGTATTACACTGCGGGCAAAAATCTACCGGAGAATACTTTTTGTAGGCGATTCCCTTCTCATAAAACTTGAGAAAAAACCATTGGGTCCATTTATAGTAGTCGGGTAAACAGGATATTATCTCTCTTTTCCAGTCAAAAATAGCACCCATTGATTTAAGTTGATTGCGCATTCTTTCAATGTTGCCGATAGTCCATTTAAAAGGATGAATTCCCCTTTTAATAGCGGCATTTTCAGCCGGGAGGCCAAAAGCATCAAAACCCATTGGAAATAATACATTATAACCTTTCATTCTTTTATAACGGGCGTGGGCATCAGATGGGGTAATAGCATACCAATGACCGATATGAAGATCTCCGCTGGGATACGGAAGCATAGTTAAGGCATAATACTTGGGCTTTTCATTTTTGATTAAAGAACGATTAAGCCCATCATCTTCCCATTTTTTTTGCCAGCGGGGTTCAATTTCTTGCGGATGATACTTAGTAATCTTGCTCATTTACGGTTGCCTCCAGTTTACCAATATATGTCGCAATTAGCTTTTGACAGACCCGGATTATTGCAACATATTTTCCTTGATTATACGAAGCTGTATTTAATTTTCCTTACTTATAATTCCAAAACTTTAGCATCATGCCATAGTTGTTCCAAAGCGTAAAACTGACGTTCCCATTCTTGTAATATATGAATTACCAAATAACCAAAGTCAAGTAAAACCCAGACGCCATCCTGATATCCTTCCTTTTGAGGAAGTTTCAAACCGGATTCTTCAATTTTTTCCAATATATTATCGGCAACCGCTCGGACCTGAACTTGGTTTTGGCCTGAGCATATTAAAAAAAAGTCCGTAACACCCGATAAGTTACGTAAATCCAATATCACAGGGCTGACAGCTTTTTTCTCAACTGCAGCATTATAAGCAATTTCTAGTAGATGATCCATTATTGGTATAATACACCTTTCATTATTAATTCGTTCCTTCCAGCAACAGTACGAGGGTGAATTAAGTAGCCTTCTTTTATTACATATTCAATTGAACGGTTATATACTTTTAATAGTAATTGTTCGGGAGTAAGTTGAAAAGCCTGTTCCCGTAGGATTCTCGCTTGTTCAAAAGTTCGGCCTGGTTCGATAAAGTCAGCTACAAAAATCAATTCACCTAACCGGTTAAGACCTGGAGCACCAGTTATATGGAATTCAATTGCTTCTAAAATTTGAGGATGATTAATCCCCATAGTGTTTTTTACAATTATTGCAGCCACTGGGCCATGAAGTAATAAAGGTTCGGCCTTTTCAACATCGTCTATTACTATACCAAAATTGTCGGCTAGTTTCAAGAGTTTATCCCTGCTATATTCACGACACAAATCATGGAGTAAGGCAGCTGGGGAAACCAATTCCAAAGGTGTTTGAAAGTGGTGGGCAAGTTCAAGAGCAGTGGTTTCTACTCTTAGGCAATGGTTTAATCGGGGTTCCGAGAGGGTTTCAGCTAATAATCTAACGATTTCATTACGATCCATAAATAGGGCCTTTCCGGATAAAATGTTAATGTTCAGTTTTATGGTAATTAAAGAATTCCTCCATCACCGCATCATCATCTCCGTAATTATAGGCAATTATATTTCGGAGGTGAGAAAAGGAATTAAGATCAAGCTTATCAAAGATTATCCCGACTCCATTTGAAGTTAAACGGACAACTTTACCTTGTAAATATATATCAAAATCGTCATCCCCGGCTAAATGAATCACTATTTGCACAAAATCTTCAATTTGCAGTTTATGTGCTAGTTTTACGTACGCCCCTTTTAAGCTTAGATTTTCAATTTCTCCGAGATATTTTTCTCCGTTAACATGGATTTCAACTTTCTTTTTAAAATCTACTCTAGAAAAATTTCGCTTTTCAATCACTGTAGCCACATTCCTTTCTATATCAATAACTAAAGTCATTGAATTTAGATTGGCTTAAGAAGTAACTTGTTCATGTTAAACCTATAGTAACACCGTTAGACAAGTAGATTTATTGGTGTTTTTAATATATTTCGATGATTTTTATAAATACCCTCTTATATTTAAAAGAAAATTAAAGAAAAAAGAAAAGAGGTGTATATTCACCTCTTTTCAAAATGTCATACCCGTACACTTTAATCGTAATCGACAAAAAGTTAAAAATGCCAAATTGAAAAAACGATTACGAACTAATTTTTGGATGGACAATCCCGGAATAATTACATTTTTGCTTGTCTTGGTTTAGCCTCATTGACAATTATTTCTCTGCCACCCATATCTTTACCATTAGCCGCATCAATTACTCGGTCGACATCTTGATCATCGACTTCAATAAAACCAAAACCCTTTGAACGGCCATTAATGGGGTCGGTTATAACCCGACTAGCTTTAACTTCAACCAAATCCGCGAAAAACGCTGCCAAGTCCTCCTTAGTAGCAGACCATGGTAAATTGCCGACATATAGTGTTTTTGTCACCCCATTTTCACCTCTCTTTCTTCAGCAATAGTTGGTTTTATAATAAACTTCATCTCCAACTTAACAAAACTTTAGATATAGTTTGCATCAAAAAAAAAAGGCTATACCTTTACATTGACTTAATTTGCCCTAAGGCAAAGTACAAAAAAGGATAGCTATTTGAGAGAATTGCATAAATTAAAAATTAAGCTTCAGCTTACAATATATTGATAGATACATCTGGGTTTGTCACTATATATTGTGGCTGAAGGGTCAACTAAAGTAATTATGCAATTCTCATATTTAACAGATATAATCATTTTTTTGTCTATAAATCCCGATATAATCCTTTAGAATTAATATAATCAATAACAGGATCAGGAACCAAATACTTAACTGATCGTCCAAACATTAGCTCTACCCTAATCCAGGTTGAAGAAATATCTAATAATGGAGCTTCTAAATTTAAAATTTGGCTGCGGTATGGTTCTAGAAACGAAGGCCAGTTTTGACCGTCCTTTAAAATAGGATAACCGGGACGAAAAGCAGTAATAATTTTTGATTCAGCTAAAATCGATTGATAATTTTTCCAGGAATATAATTCTAATAGTGAATCGAATCCCATTATTAGGGCTGTTTCCGAATCACTGTAACCCTTTTTAAGTTCTCGAATAGTATCGATGGAATAAGATGGACCTTCCCGATTTAATTCAACAGATGACACTTCAAACCAAGGACTTCCTTTGATGGCGAGTTCAACCATTTTAAGGCGGTGTTGAGCTTCAGTTGCAACTTCCCCAATTTTATGAGGTGGAATAGCGGCAGGAACTACAATTACTTTTTCTAACTGAAAAGCTTCCCTAGCTTTTTCCGCTAAGACCAAATGACCATAATGAATAGGATCAAATGTCCCACCTAAGATTCCGAACATTCTTACCTCCACAAATCGGTTATTTAAAGTATCATAATTAAGTAATTACTAAATTATCCCTATGTACGACTTCATCAGCAGTCTTAAAGCCAAGAATTGATTCAATTTCCATACACTTTTTACCAATAATTTTTTGAAGTTGTTCTTTACCATAATTGGTTAAACCTCTTCCTAATTCTCGATGTTCATTATTAAAAATTTTTACCAAATCACCTTCCTCAAAGTTACCAACTATCTTTATAATTCCCGAAGGTAATAAACTCTTACCTTGTTTAATTAACGCATGTTCGGCGCCAGAATCGATAATCAACTCACCATTAACCTGAGGTCCATAGGCAATCCAACGTTTACGACTTGAAACCACGGCCTGTGAACTTAAAAAGACCGTCCCTACCGGTTTACCATCAAAAATACATTGAATCTGTGATGGCTCCGCTCCGTTCATTAATACCATTGATGTTCCGGCAGCAGTAGCCATTTTTGCAGCTTCTAGTTTAGTAATCATTCCTCCGGTTCCAAAGATTGAACCTGCGCCACCAGCCATTGATAGTATTTCTGGGGTAATCTCCGTAACTAACGGTATTAAATTCGCATTCTTAGTCTTTTTCGGGTCGGCAGTATAGAGCCCGTCAATATCTGATAATAGAATCAGCAAATCGGCTTCGATTAATCCTGCTACTAGGGCAGATAATGCATCGTTCTGTCCAATTTTTAATTCCTCAGTAGCAACCGTATCATTTTCATTAATAATTGGGATAACCTTGTAGTTAATCAAAGCTAAAATCGTATTTCTGGCATTTAAATATCGTTTTCGATCACTGATGTCGCTACGGGTTAAAAGAACTTGAGCAACTGTTTGGCCGTATTCCGAAAACAATTTCTCATATACTTGCATTAATAAACCTTGGCCAATTGCAGCTAATGCTTGCCGTTGTAAAATAGTACCCGGACGTTCAGTCAGTCCTAAACGACCCAAACCAACCCCAACCGCCCCCGAAGTAACTAAAACCACTTCTCGGTTTTGATTTTGTAAATCGGTTAGTTGTCTAACTAACATCTCCATCCGGTTAATATTTAGTTTGCCGGTACTATGGGTAAGTGTACTAGTTCCTACTTTGACTACAATACGTCTAGCGGCTTTTAAAGTTTTAAGATAGTCCAATTTTAGCGCTCCCGTTCCCAATTGATTTTACTGGGGAGATTATCCTTTGGGGCTCTATAAAAAATAAAATTACGCCCGATGGTTTGCACTATTTCAGCTCCGGTTTTTTCAGCTAACTCCACGGCAATTTCTTTAACATTCAAATCTTGATGCGGTAAAATCCTTCCTTTGACCAATTCTCGCGCGGTTAAGGCATCATCTAATTGGTAAAGGAGATTTTCTGTTATACCGCTTTTGCCAATAATTACTATCGGCTCAAGTCTATTTCCAATGGCTTTTAAAATACTTCGTTGTTTACTGGTAAGCAACTTATACCTTCTCTCATAACTTTTTGGAAACATTATAGCATATTAAAATGCTTGAGATCGACAGTTTTTAGAAAAAAAAAACGAGCGTAAAAAAGTGAAGCAAATGCTTCACTAGAAGTTTTGAGGTATTTTATCTTTCCGAAGTTGACGACGATGCTGTTCATAATGAGGATCGCCTTTTCTCCACTTTGAAGTAGCTCGTTCCTTAACTATTTCTTTCTCTGTTACCACAAACTCATTTTTGGCTGTACAATAAAAGAGGGACTCGCCTTTTCGACAATTACCACAATCCAGGCAAAACACTTTCGAAACCTCCTAAATTAAAAATATTTTATTCCCTTTGTTTGTACAGATAATCTTGTTATAGATTGGTAATTAAAATTTTTTAATCGTCACTTATAAAGGAAAATTCGTAATCACCAATCCTTACCAAATCACCTTCTTTGATCCCAGCATCAATTAATGCTTGCAAAATGCCCCATCTTTTTAAAAGCTTTTGAAAACTTTGTAAAGAATAATCATTTTCTAAATCATAACGAAGAATTCTTTTCTCCAAAGCTGTATTTCTGATTCGGAACGCTTTGTCTTCTTTGATAATATCAGTTCCAACCGGCTCTTCAATTACTTCCTGTTCCTGTTTTTCCGATAAGAAATCAGTTGTATATTTTGGAAGGACTGTCAATTTGCGAATTACAATATCTAATAGCAAATCAATTCCCTCACCGGTAGCTGCAGAAATCGGAATTACCGTTACCGGAGCAACCTGAGATTTAAAGTTTTCCCATGCTGTCCGGGCTTCGGGTAGATCAAATTTATTTGCGACAATAATTTGCTCTTTTTTAGCTAAGTCAAGATTATATAATTTTAATTCTTCATTAATCTTTAAATAATCCTGATAAGGCTCTCGACCGGATTGTCCCGATAAATCAATTAAATGAATTAGAAGACGAGTTCTTTCGATATGTCTTAAAAACTGATGCCCTAGCCCTACACCTTGATGAGCTCCTTCAATTAATCCAGGGATATCCACTGCAACAAAACTTTCTGTTTTATAATCAACAACCCCTAAATTGGGTTCCAGAGTAGTAAAGGGATAATCGGCTACTTTAGGCCGGGCTGCAGAAATTCTAGCTAATAGCGAGGATTTGCCGGCATTAGGAAACCCAATTAGGCCTACATCGGCCAGTAGCTTTAACTCTAATTCGATTGTTAATTCGGTTCCTGGTTCCCCTTTTTCAGAAAATTGTGGGGTTTGACGAGTAGAGGTGGCAAAATGAGTATTACCTCGTCCTCCTCGTCCTCCTTTTAAGATAACAGCTTGGATGCCGGGGTCAGTTAAATCGGCAATAATTCTACCGTTATCCGCATTTTTCACTATTGTTCCAACCGGTACTTTTATTAATAAATCCGCTCCCGCTTTCCCGGAACGATTAACTCCACCGCCCGGACCCCCGTTTTCTGCTCGAAAGTGTTGTTGGTAACGAAAGTTACTCAAAGTATTCAAATCATGGGTTGCTTCCATAATAATATGGCCGCCCCGTCCACCGTCACCACCATCGGGTCCACCTCGGGGAACATATTTTTCCCGACGGAAACTGACTGCGCCCGAACCCCCATTACCTGATTTAATAAATATTTTAGTTTGATCTAGAAACAAATAAATGACACCTCATAGAAAGTATTCGACGCTACTTTGCTTTATCCTTTACCGACAATTGGCAAAATATCCATTATTCTAATGTTTTTTAATGCTTTAATAAGTTACTACATTATTGCGCCCTGCTTTCTTAGCGCGATATAATGCCTCATCCGCCCAAGCAAGTAAGTTTTCACCCATATTATTCAAAACTTCGTCTCCAAGATTCCCTACTCCTTCGCCTTCGATATCCAAAAGCGAACTAATTCCAAAACTAGCAGTTATCCGGATTCTGATATTATTAGCGCAAAACAAAGTAGCGGCTATTTTTTCCCTTAATCTTTCCGCCAAAAGGAAAGCGTTAGCCGAATCACACTGCGGTAATAAAACGACAAATTCTTCTCCACCAAAACGGCAAGCCAAGTCAAATTCACGAATTGATTTTTTTAGTAATTCACCAAACTCGGATAATACTTGATCCCCTGCTGAATGTCCGTATTGATCGTTAATATGCTTAAAAAGGTCAATATCGGTAAATATGACTGAAAGTGGCTGCTTAAAACGATAAGCTTTTTTAATCTCTTCTTTCAAGCGTTGCATTAAAAAATGGCGGTTATATAATCCGGTAAGACCGTCTAAAATCACTTTATGATATAATTTGGATATATTGACATATAATTTGGCATTTTCAAGTGCGGTATCAGTAGCTAAATGATAGAGCCTGGAGTGGTCCAAATGGATCCCGGCACGCGGAGCAAAAAAGTCCAACAAACGCTGGTCGCGTTTATTAAACGAAGAACTCTTTTTGAAAATAACTAAAATACCTATGGTTTTTTGGTTTGCGTTAAGGGGAAGCGCCAAAATACTGGAATAAAGTTTGGTAAGGTCATTTACCCCGGCCTTTCCAATTAAAGGATGAATTGAGGTGTTTTTAATCAAAAGCCCTTTTTGTTCATTAATCACCCACTCAAGTAGACCGGACTTTTTTGATAATAGTTGAGCAATTTGATTAAATTTGTCGGTTGGAATTCCTTGTAATGACTTTAATTTAAATTTATTTTGTGTTTCATCAAACCAATATATTATACCTGCGGAAGCTTTTGTCTTTTTCATTACACGTTGTAAAATATTCTTCGATAATTGAACAAAATCTAATTCAACTTCAAAAGAATTTTCTAATTCATAAACTTGCCGATAAATACCAAATTTAAAACAGCAGTTTAAAACCAGCCATCCAACCGGAATTATGACTAAAATTAATAAATAAAGGATGTTAAAACCCAAAGAAAAAACCACCCTCCGTTAATCACTTTATCGGCAATAACGAGAGAATGGTTTAATTAGTTGATTAATTTACAGCTTTTAGTGGATAGCTAAAAAAATTGATTATTTAAATTGTAAATTGTACCCCATCTTTTTTACCACTCCACTAAAGTGGCACCCCAACTCAGTCCGCCTCCAAAGCCCATCATTAATATATAATCACCCTTTTGAAAACGATTCCAAGATTCGGCAAAAGCTACTCCTATCGATGCAGAAGAGGTGTTTCCGTAACGATCTAAATTAACAATGAACTCTGTTTTGTCGGAAGCAATTTCTTTAGCAGCAGCTTCAATTATTCGATTATTAGCTTGATGAGTTATGATATATCTAACTTGTTCCGGTTTGATTCCGGCCTGACGAGGCACGCTGTCGAAAAGATGTTTTATTATGTTTACGGCAAAACGAAAGACTACTTTTCCATTTTGATTAAAGTAAAACTCTTTTTTTCGACCGTTTAATAAATCTGATACACCACCGATAACAACTTCATCAGCTAAGCTTGGGTCAGACCCAAGTTCGGTAGCTAAAATTAAATGCTCAGGATGGTCATTGGTAACGGTAATAGCAGCAGCAGCATCCCCAAATAAAACACATGAATTCCGATCCGTATAATCCACCAATCGAGTAATATTTTCTCCAGCGGTCACTATTCCATTTTTTATCGACCGCGTTTTCAAAAAACTTTCAGCAGCCGCCAAACCATACATTAAACCGGAACAAGCCGAATTTAAGTCAAAACAAAATGCTTGTTTACAATTAAGAGCTTTGGCAATCTCAAAAGATTGTGCCGGACTGATCCGATCCGGAGTTAGGGTCGAACTAATTACAAAATCAAGTTTTTGACTGTCAACAATGGCGATTTTACATGCTTTTTGAGCGGCATCAATTACTAAGTCGGTAATGGTTTCACCAGGTTGGATAATATGTCTTTCCCGGATGCCAGTACGAGTAACTATCCATTCATCGCTGGTATCTACCATTTTTTCCAAGTCATGATTGGTTAATACTTTTTGGGGAACTGCAAAACTAGCTCCAGAAATTCCAATTTCCATGTTAACCTCCATTTCGCCGCTACCGCTGGCGACACAAATAGTAATGAAAAAAGGGTGCGCGGTTTTCACCACTTTGATAGAATTACCTTGAGGAGAAGATACACTACAAAGCACGGCGAGGT
>JAEYRN010000089.1 GCA_023435565.1 Bacillota bacterium | reverse complement strand
TAAACAATGAGCAACATGCAATCGTGTTCTTTGTTTCTGACTCATTGATAATATCATCCTTCCATTTTACACCAGTGACATTTTCACTGAATAAATTTAAGGTGACATTATCACAGAATAAACACACTGTATTGATTTAATACTTGACAAAATCATAAAAATTGTTAGAATACACTTTGAAAAAGGTAAAATATAGATGGAGGAGACTTTAAAATGGATACTACTAAAAAACAAACCAGGCAATTTCAGGCTGAAACCAAACAACTATTGGATCTGATGGTCCACTCAATCTATACCAACCGGGAGATTTTCTTAAGGGAACTAATTTCCAACGCTTCCGACGCCATCGATAAAATTAGGTTTCAGTCCCTTACCAATATCGACCTGCTTGAAGGCGACTCGGAATTTCAAATCTACTTAAAGGTCGATGAGGCAAATCATACTTTGATCATTTCCGATAATGGAATCGGAATGACCTATGATGAAGTGGTTGAAAACATCGGTACAATAGCCAAATCAGGGACCAAAGTATTCTTGGAAAAGTTGCAAGGTCAGGGACAAAACCAGGACCAAACCGAGTTAATCGGCCAATTCGGCGTCGGATTTTACTCCGCTTTTATGGTAACAGACCAGGTGACTATGATAACTAAAGCTCCCGGCGCAGCTAAAGGTGTCAAATGGGAATCCACCGGAGACGGACAGTATACCATTGAAGAAGTTGAGTGCGGGAAACGCGGAACTTCAATTACTTTAAAGCTCAACGAAGAATACCGCAATCCTGAAAAACCCGAGGAAAATTTTTTAAACCAATATACTATTCAAAACTTGGTTAAAAAATATTCCGATTATATCCGCTATCCAATTAAGATGGACTTCACCAACGAAGAAAAACCTACCGATAAGGATGGGAAGATAATTGAGGGGGCCGCTCCGGTAATCACCGTTGAGACCCGGACGCTTAACTCAATGACCCCGCTTTGGACCAGAAACAAAGCTGAAATCACACTCGAGGAATATCATGAGTTTTATAAGAATGTTTTTCACGATTGGAATGACCCTTTGGAAGTGATTCATTCAAAGGCGGAAGGGGTAGTCGAGTATACTTCATTACTTTATATCCCATCCCACGCGCCCTTTGATTATTATACCAGGGATTTTAAACAAGGGATCAAGCTTTACTCCAGGAACGTTTTTATTATGGATAACTGTCAGGAGCTACTCCCGGAATATCTGGGATTTGTCCGGGGCTTAGTTGATTCCGCCGATTTTTCACTCAACATCTCCCGGGAGATTCTGCAACAGGACAAACAATTGAAACTGATTGGCAAAAACCTTGAAAAAAGTGTCTTAAAGACCCTGGAAAACCTTTTGAATAAAGACCGTCCCAAATACGAGTCGTTTTGGAAAGAATTTGGAAAAGCAATCAAAGCAGGTATTTATATGGATTTTCAATCTAAGGAAAAACTACAGGATTTACTTCTTTTCCACTCTTCACATTCAAAAGATGACGGTTTGACTACTCTGGCGGAATATCTAAAACGAATGCCCGCGGAACAAAGTGAAATCTACTATGCCGCCGGCAAAGATCGGAATGCGGTAGAGCGTTTGCCACAAATGGAGATCTTACGGGAAAAAGGATATGAAGTGCTATATCTCTTCGATCGAGTCGATGAATTTGCCATTGAGAGTTTACACGAATATCAAGAGAAACATTTCAAATCAATTAGCCGGGGCGATTTAAACCTTACGGGTGAAAAGGATCAGGAAACCAAGAAAGCCACTGAAGAATTGGGTAAAGAAAACGAATCCTTGTTAAAAACGATCAAGGACCACCTGGGTGGAAAAGTTTCCGATGTCAAGTTAAGTAGCCGCTTGAAATCCAGCGCGGTTTGCCTTGTCAGTGCCGAACATGGAATCAGCTTGCAAATGGAACAGATCTTAGCTGAAATGGATCAGAAAATGATGCGGGCTTCCAGGATCCTAGAAATTAACCCCAACCATCAGCTTTTCAACAAATTGAAAAAACTTTTCGAAGCAGGTTCCGGAAGTGAAAAGTTCAAGAATTATATCGACCTGCTTTACGGGCAAGCGCTGTTAATCGAAGGCCTCTCGGTTGAAGATCCGATGGAGTTCGCTAATAAGGTTGCCGGATTAATGGTTGCGGCGGAAGAATAACATTTTAAGGAGCAGTTCATGAAAACTTTAGTAATATATAAGTCAAAATCTGGTTATACCAAGAATTACGCCGAATGGATCAGCCAGGAGTTAGGAGCCGATATTTATGAAGCTTCTAAAGTCAACGCTAAAATGATGGCCGCATACGATACTATTATTTACGGCGGTGGCTTATATGCAGTCGGTATCAATGGAGTAAAACTGATAACGAAAAACTTTGATCGACTTAAAGATAAGAAAATCGTTGTCTTTGCAACCGGCGCCTCTCCCACCGGCGAAAAAGTTTTCGAAGATGTCTTAAATAGAAACTTCAGCCCAACCCTGCAAAAACAGATCCGTTTCTTTTATTTACGAGGCGGTTTTGATTTCAATAAACTAACACCTCTTTTTAAAGCGGTGATGTCCATGATGAAACGGAGCTTGAAAAACAAACAAAACCCAACTCCTGATGAAGCAGGCATGCTTGCCGCCTTTGATCAACCGGTGGACTTTACCGATAAGAAAAATATCAAAGCATTAATTTCATATGTAACTTCTAAAAGTTGAATATACTCTGTGTCTCAGTGTCTCTGTGGCTAAACTAATTATTGGCCACTGAGGCACGGAGGCACAGAGAAAGAACTATATTTTAATAATATTTATACCCCATAAAGCTCCCCGTACTTCGTCTTTAAATACCTGATGTAAGGTTCAATCTCCAAATCCCGGCCTGTTGCAGTTTTGATAATTTCCGCCGCCGAATACTGTCGGCCATAACGGTAAATATTTTCTTTTAGCCAACTATGTAAACTATTGAAGTTACCCGTCGCAATCGCCGCCGGAATATTGGGATTGGCTTGCAATGCGGCCTCATAAAACTGGGCGCTCAGGATGTTCCCTAAGGTATAACTTTGGAAATAGCCGCCAATGGTACCGCTAAACCAATGCATGTCCTGGAGAACCCCCAAGGAGTCATCGGGCGGTACTACAACCAAATCCCTCCGATAACTTTCCATCCAAGCCTCCGGCAAATCTTTAACCGCCAATTTCCCCTCCAATAACTCAGTTTCCAGATTAAATCTAATCATTACATGGAGATTATATGTAACTTCGTCGGCGTCGGTCCGTATCAAAGAACGCTCCACTTTATTGATGGCCCGATAAAAATCTTCCAAAGAAAACTGTTTCAACTGTTCCGGGAAGACTAACTGCAGTCTTGGATAAAAATGCTCCCAAAAATTACGTCCCCGCCCTACTAAGTTCTCCCAAAGCCGGGACTGGCTTTCATGGATTGACATGGAGGCGCCGTCGGCGAGGGGGGTGCCGTCGAAATCCGGATTAATCCCCTGCTCATAAAGGGCATGACCGGTTTCATGAATGGTGCTAAATAAGGCCTCACTCAAAAATTTCTCTTTGATCCGGGTAGTAATCCGGACATCGCCAATGGCAAAGCTGGTGGTAAAAGGATGGGGGCTCTTATCCTGACGGCCCCTATTAAAATCGTAACCAAGACTTTTAGCTACCTCCAGGCCGAATGCCAATTGTTCAGACTCGGAAAACCGCTGTCGTAAGCAAGAATCATCCGGTCCCGGTTGAGATGCAATTGCCTTGACCAATGGAGTGAGTTGATCCCGTAGTCTCTGAAAAAGCGGCCGGATTATAGCGACGGTCATACCTTCATCCAATTGATCAATTAACGGATCGGCAATATGCTGATAACCCGGATAAAAGTTTGCAATTTGCCTACTATATTCCAGAGTTTTTTCAAGCAAAGCTTCTACTATTTTGAAGTTGTGTTCTGCCCTGGCCCGTGCCCAGGCCTCATATGTTTTAGAAGTATGCTCGGAGAATTCCGCGGCAAAGGATGGCGGAACCTTTACCGCTTGCTGATAATCACGGGTGGTCATTCTGATTAAAGCAGCATCTTCCGATTCCGGAGGTAACTCCGAAAGCAAAGGACTGAGCTCATCTAAAAGTTTACCAATTGCCGGGGCGATAAACTTCTCATGAGATAACCGCTCCAAAGTGGCCATTTGCCTGCCCCGGGACTCGGCTCCTCCCGGCGGCATGAATGTCATCTGGTCCCAAGATAAAACAGCCAGCGCCGCTTTTAGATTATTAATTTCGATCAGGCGGTCTTTCAGTTCCTGCAGTTTGAAATTCATTATCAACTCTCCTTTTGGTTATGTGAATACTTTATAGAACTTATTTCTACATATATATTGGTCTATTGTATTATTTATATTATTTGTTACTATTTAACAAACTCCTTTCCATTTGAATTTATTTCTAATATGCATTTATATATCTCTTTTGTAAAATCCTACTTTTTTGTTAAGTTAATTCCACAAAGAAGGAGAACATCTAAAAATTGTTGAAACTATTCAATCAATTCCGATTCAAAACAGAAAGGTGGAGAGTTTTATGTCGGAGTGGTGGAATAATATCCCTGCTTTTGAAAGAATTTTTTGGTATTTTGCAATTCCCTTTACTGTTGTATTCTCATTTCAGCTCATCCTAACCTTTATAGGCCTCGACTGGCATGATGGCGGCTTAGACAATACGGATATCAACCATGAAGCTGATTTTATCGCCGGTTTCCGTCTGTTCACATTGAGGAATTTTATCATCTTCTTCACCGGATTTGGTTGGGCTGGAATTTTCGCTGTCCACGCGGGATTTAATCAAGTAACTTCAACATTGATTGCTTTTTTGGTAGGTCTTTTTTTAATGTTCGCAGTAGCCGGGATGTTCTTTTTAATGACCAAACTGACGGAAAGCGGCAACATTACCCTATCCAATGCCCAAAATGCATTTGGTAAAGTATATCTTCCGATTCCCGCCAACCGGTCGGGAACCGGCCAAGTACAAATCACCATTCAAGGCTCAATTCGAGAAATAGATGCCATGACTGACGGCGAAACGTTGCCTACCGGCACACCAATCAAAGTCACGGAAGTAGTAAATGATGAAGTACTGGTAGTAAAGAAAAATTAGTAGTATAGTAAATCCTTATTTAAGGGAGGTTATCCAATGTATGAAAGTCAATATCTCCTAATCCTTATAGTAGTGGTTGTAATCGTCTTTTTTGTAACATTCTCATCTATATTAAAACGTTACAAACGCTGTCCCTCCGATAAAATTTTAGTAGTTTACGGCAGAACCGGCAAATCAAAGGACGGAACCACCCGCACGGCCACGTGCATTCACGGAGGAGCCGCATTTATTTGGCCGGTAATTCAGGACTATCAGTATCTAGATCTTACCCCCTTCTCGATTGAGGTCAATCTAACTAAGGCACTTAGTAAACAAAATATCCGGGTCGATGTCCCCTCTCGTTTTACAGTTGGTATCTCCACCGAACAAGGAGTTATGACTAATGCCGCCGAGCGATTACTGGGTCTGAAATTGGAAGTAATCCAAGATCTGGCCAAAGATATTATCTTCGGCCAGCTTCGTTTGGTAATCGCAACGATGGATATTGAAGAAATCAATTCCGACCGGGATAAATTCCTAGCCAATGTTTCTAATAACGTAGAAGCCGAATTGAAAAAAATCGGCTTAAAACTAATCAACGTTAACGTTACCGATATAAAAGATGAATCCGGTTACATCGAAGCCTTAGGTAAGGAAGCAGCAGCCAAAGCTATCAACGACGCTAAAAAAAGTGTTGCGGAAAAAGACCGGGACGGTTCAATCGGTGAAGCCAATGCTAAACGTGATGAAAGGATTCAGGTTTCGGAAGCCAATGCTAAAGCAGTTGAAGGAGAAAACCTTGCCAAAATTGTGATTGCCAATTCCGATGCCGACCGGCGTGAAAAAGAGGCCGAAGCAACCCGCAAAGCAACAGCCGCTGAGAAAGTTCAATCTGCGAAAGCTCTTGAAGAAGCGTATCAGGCGGAACAAGAAGCTGAATTAGTCCGTTCGGAAAGAGAGCGGGCTACCCGTACTGCTGATATAATTATTCCGGCTGAAATTGATAAACAACAAGTACAAATTGCCGCCGAAGCCGAAGCCGAAAAAACTCGCCGGGTTACCAAAGGTGAGGCCGACGGTATTCTTTTTGAAATGGAAGCCCGTGCCAAGGGTATTAATGAAATCCTCAGCAAACAAGCGGATGGTTTCCGAAAAATCGTGGACGCCGCCGGTGGCGATGCTCAGAAAGCGGCAATGTTAATGATCGCGGACAAGCTACCGGAGATTGTTAAAACACAAGTTGAAGCAATAAAAAATCTTAAAATCGATAAAATTACCGTTTGGGATGGAATGGGCGGCAATGGTTCCCCTACTACCGCTAATTTCTTGGCCGGAATGTTCAAGTCAATCCCTCCGTTGGATGAATTGTTCAGAACAGCCGGAATGCAATTGCCTAGTTATTTAGGAGAAAAAATCAAACAAGAGCTGGCTGCTACAGAAGAAGATACTCCTGATGATGGAATTGATAGTGAACAAAAATAAAAAGAAATATTATTTTATGTTATTATATTTCTTTATTAGTTAAGCCATTGCCGGAAATGCGGATTCGGGCGCAAAAATCAGTCCCACTAATCCGGGACCGGTATGCGCGCCCAATACCGGTGCAATTAAGCTCGTCGGCAGCCAGTTGCATTTAAAAACTTCTTCCAACTTCTGCTTTAAAAACTTGACTCCATCCGGATTGTTACCGTGAAGGATTTGTAAACGTAGTAGGCTTCCAGGCGGGTGTTTCTCCAAAACCAGTTCCACTATTTTGCTAATTGCCGTTGTCATTGTCCGGACCTTGCCGCGTTGGACATAAGTCCCGCCTACTTTTTCCACCCCGATCACCGGCAAGATATTTAAAAGCGAAGCCAGTAAGCCTTTTAAATGATTAATCCGTCCTCCATGGATTAGATACTTTAATGAAGGCAAAGTAAAAAGAGTTTCAGTGGCATCGCTTATCTGCTTTACCAATTCTAAAATTTTTTCTTTAGACCAGCCGGCCTTAATGGCTTTTGCAGCTGCTTCAATTTGCCACCCTTGAGCGCCGGATAAGGTTTTAGTATCAATCAAAGTAACCTTGGCTTCCGGGACCGTCTCCGCGCCAATCCGGGCGGAATTGATCGTTCCGCTCAATCCCGAAGAAATATGAAAAGAAAGTATTTCAGGATCATCCGCGGCCAACTTACGATAAAGTTCGGCAAATTCCCCGGCTGAAGGCTGAGAAGTATTGGGGAAGCTTTTAGTTGACTCCAACAACCGATAAAATTCTTCCGGCTGAATGTCCTCTCCACAACGGTAGGTTTTACCATCCAAAGTAAAGGTCAGGGGGATATAATGGATTTCCAGTCCTTCTTTCTGTTCCGGGGTTAAATCAGCCGAGCTGTCTGTCACAATTTGCATTTATCGTTCTCCTTGGTTTCAGATTCTTTTTCAATAAAGTTATTGATATATGATGCAATCAGTTTTTGGATGCGGGCTTTATATATTAAACGTTCGTTATATCTAAACATAAATCCTCTGTAAAAATCTTACGGATACTCCTTCAATACTCATCCCCTTTTGTTATAAGCTTAAGCAAAGGGATTTTTGGTTAAGTTTCTTAAATTAGTACGTGGTTTTCTACGATTTTTTGGTGGTGGTCTACGATTCCTACGCAGTAGTCTACGATTTTTTGTTGGTGGTCTACGATTCCTACGCAGTAGTCTATGATTTTTTGTTGGTGGTTTATGATTCCTACGCGGTAGTCTATGATTTTTTGGCGTCTGGAACGAAAGTTTATTATTAGTTAGTCAAAAATAAACCCCCTTGACACGAACATCCGTTTGTTATACTGTAATAACGAATATGGTATCATCATAATAAATTACTTATTTTTAAAGGACGGTTTCGCCATGGCAAAGTCCCCTAAAAATGAATCTTACGGTAATCATAGTATTAGCGCCCTTAAAGGCGCTGATCGGGTCCGGCTCCGGCCGGGCGTCATCTTTGGTTCCGATGGCCTCGAAGGTTGCCAACATTCTTTCTTTGAGATTTTATCCAACTCAATTGATGAAGCCCGTGAAGGCTTTGGTAATCTAATTGAAGTTATCCGCCATAGCGACCATTCGATCACTGTCAAAGACTACGGCCGGGGTATTCCGCTGGATTTCAACAGTAAGGAAAACCGTTTCAACTGGGAACTGGTCTTTTGTGAGCTTTATGCCGGCGGTAAATATAAAAATAATACCGGCCAAAACTACGAATTTAGTCTGGGGCTTAACGGTCTCGGTAGTTGCGCTACCCAATACAGTTCCGAATATATGGACGTAACGGTTTACCGTGACGGTTGCCGTTTCGACCTGCATTTTGAAAAAGGCCAGAATATCGGTGGTTTGAAAAAAGAAAAATTCAAATACGAACATACCGGGACCATAATTACCTGGCGTCCGGATCTGACCGTATTTACCGATATTAAAATCCCTCTCGATTATTTTCAAACTACTTTAAAAAAACAAGCCGTGGTAAACGCCGGCCTTACTTTTAAGCTTTATGACGAAGCAAGCGGTCAAAATTTCGAATATCTCTACCAAAACGGCATTCAGGATTATCTCAAAGAAATAAATCAAGAAAAAGGATTTACTGAGATCCGGTACTATGAAACAGCCACAAAGGGCAGGGACCGGGAGGACAAGCCCGAGTATCGCGTTAAAATGCAGATTGCCTTCTGTTTCAACAACGAAACCAATCTTTTAGAGTATTATCACAACTCTAGTTTCCTGGAACATGGCGGCGCTCCCGATAAAGCAGTCAAGGCCGCTTTCGTTTATGAAATAGATAAAGCCCTTAAAAACCGGAATAAATATAATAAAGACGAAGCTAAAATAACCTTTGCCGATATTGAAGATAGTCTAATCCTAGTTGTCAATTCCTTCTCCACTGAGACTAGTTATGAAAATCAAACCAAAAAATCGATTACCAATAAATTCATTCAAGAAGCGATGACTGATTTTCTCAAGGAACAGCTGGAGATATACTTTATTGAAAATAAAATTGAGAGTGAAAAAATTCTCGAACAAGTCTTAGTCAATAAACGGAGCCGCGAAACTGCCGAACGAACCAGGGTCAATATTAAGAAAAAACTTAGCGGTAATATTGATATCTCAAATCGGGTCAAAAAATTTGTTGATTGTCGAATCAAGGACGTAAACAAGCGTGAACTATATATCGTGGAAGGAGACTCAGCCCTTGGTTCCTGCAAAATGGGGCGTGATGCCGAATTTCAAGCCATCATGCCGGTCCGGGGTAAGATTCTCAACTGTTTAAAAGCTGAATACGACAGTATTTTTAAAAACGATATTATTGTGGATCTCCTTAAGGTCCTTGGCTGCGGTGTGGAGATTCAATCAAAACATAACAAGGATCTGAATACCTTCGACATCAACAATTTGCGTTGGAATAAAATCATCATCTGCACCGACGCCGATGTCGACGGATTCCAAATCCGTACCCTTATTTTAGCAATGCTTTACCGATTGGTTCCTACCTTGATTTCTGTCGGAAAAGTCCATATTGCCGAAACGCCCCTCTATGAGATCACTACTAAGGATAAGACTTATTTCGCCTATTCCGACAAGGAAAAAAATGAAATTATAGCGAAGAATATTGGTAAACATACTATTCAACGGTCCAAAGGATTGGGAGAAAATGAACCGGAAATGATGTGGCAAACCACCATGAATCCGGCCACCCGTAAACTGGTACAGGTACTCCCCGATGATCTGGAGAAGACCGACTATTACTTTAACTTACTCTTAGGCGATAACTTGCAAGGACGAAAAGAATTCATCGAAGAAAACGGCTCCAAGTATTTGGAATTGTTGGATGTAAGTTAAAACATTAGTCAGGAAAATGTAGGGGCGATTAAAAAATCGCCCTTGACCCAAATAATTAACCCCAAATCACAATAAATGTCCCAAACACACCAAGGAGGATTACCGGAATGTCGGTCCCTAATTCCATACCCCAAAAGATTATCGATACCCTGGAACAAAACTATATGCCATACGCCATGAGTGTAATAGTTTCTCGGGCAATTCCCGAGATCGACGGCTTTAAACCTTCCCATCGCAAATTACTCTATACCATGTATAAAATGGGCCTCCTTACCGGTCCCAGAACCAAATCCGCCAACGTGGTCGGTCAAACAATGAAATTAAACCCCCATGGCGATATGGCAATTTATGAAACCTTGGTTCGCCTCACCCGGGGTAACAACGCCTTACTGCACCCATTCATCGATTCCAAAGGAAACTTTGGAAAACAGTATTCCAAAGATATGCAATTTGCAGCTCCCCGTTATACTGAAGTCAAGTTGGACAAGATCTGTGAAGAAATTTTCAATAATCTGGATAAGAATACTGTGGATTTTAGCGACAACTATGACGGGACCATGAAAGAGCCCACCCTCCTTCCGACTACCTTCCCAAACATTCTGGTCAATTCCAACCAGGGTATTGCTGTCGGAATGGCCAGTAACCTTTGTAGCTTTAATCTCAAAGAGGTCTGTGAGACTACTATTCAGCTGATTCAAAACCAAGACTCCGACCTGATCCAAACGTTGAAAGCCCCTGACTTTTCTACCGGTGGACAGCTAATCTATAATCAAAAAGAAATCCAAGATATTTATAACTTCGGCCGGGGTAGTTTCAAAGTCCGGGCCAAATATAAGTATGACCCAAAGAACAGTTGTATTGAAATTTACGAGATCCCTTATACAACTACCATCGAGGCGATTATCGACTCTATTATTGAGTTGATTAAATCCGGTAAAGTGAAAGATATTACCGATGTCCGAGATGAAACCGATCTGGATGGTTTAAAAATTACCCTGGATATACGCAAAAACGCCGATCCTGAAGCTTTGATGAACCGGCTTTATAAATTCACCTCCCTTGAAGACAGTTTCAGTTGTAATTTTAATATTTTAATCAATGGCCGACCCCGGGTAATGGGAGTCAGGGAAATCCTCCAAGAATGGCTAATCTTCCGGGTTAACTGCATCAAACGCCAGACCCAATACGATATTGACCAGAAAACAAAGAAACTCCATTTATTACTGGGCTTAAAGAAAATTCTGCTTGATATCGACAAAGCCATTAAAATCGTACGTGATACCGAACAGGATAAACAGGTCATTCCCAACTTAATGCAGGGGTTCGAGATCGACCAAGAACAAGCGGAATATATTGCTGAAATTAAACTGAGAAATCTTAATAAAGAATATATTTTAAACCGGGTCGCCGAAGTGGAAAACCTGCAACGGGAAATCGCCGATCTAAAAGAACTGTACCAAAGCGAAGCAAAGATCAAACAGGTAATCATTAAAGAATTGAGTGATGTCTCCAAACGATTCGGTCAACCAAGAAGGACCGAGCTGATTCATATCGACCATATTGAAGAGATTACAACGGAACATTTGATTGAGGATTATAATCTAAAACTTTTCCTTACCGAACAAAATTACCTTAAAAAAGTTCCTTTAGTCTCTCTGCGGGCCAATCCGGAACATAAATTAAAAGAAGACGACAGCATTATTCAAGAGGTAGAGACCCATAACAAATCCGACCTGTTGCTTTTCTCCGATAAACACACAGTTTATAAACTAAAAATATATGACATTAACGATTGCAAGGCCAGCAGTTTAGGGGAATACCTAACCAACCTTCTTGAATTGGAGCCGGATGAAAAGATCATCTACTTAGTGGCAACCGACGATTATCAAGGACATTTGCTCTTTGCTTTTGAAAACGGTAAAATAGCCAAAGTCGATCTGGCCGGTTATGCTACCAAGACCAACCGGCGTAAACTGGCTAATGCCTATTCAGACCTATCCAAACTGGTTCGAATGATTTATTTGGAAAGAGATCGTGAATTTGTAGCCTTTAGCAGTATTAATAAAGTTCTAATCTTTAATACGGTAAACATCAATCCAAAAACTACCCGCGACTCCCAAGGCGTACAGGTTTTATCCGCCAAAAAAGGCAGCCGGATGGCCGCCCTCAAGGAAGTCGATGAAGTAAAGTTTGTTGATTTGGAATATTATCGGACCAAAAACATTCCGGCTATCGGCTGCTATTTGAAGGATGAGGATCGTCAAGAAAAACAAGCAGCACTAGGACTAAATATTTAAAACAACTAACTCCTACAATTTGCGACTAAACCGCCTAGAACCGGATTGGTCCTGACACCGGTCTCAATATTAAACGGAACTATCGTCACCGCGCCATCAGTAGCCATAAAGGGATTAACCGGAATCACCCGCGTACCGGCCCAAGTCGGCTCTTGTTCGAAAGGAGCGGAAACGCTCAAAATTGCAGAGTATTGTTGCCCGTTAATATTTATGGTCCCAAGATAAGCATTGAAATTTCCGATAGTCTCCGGAGAAGGCAATCCGGTAGCCGCGAAAGTAAGGGCATAATTCCCTTCATCGGTTCGTTGGATTAACACCACTCCTCCGGCAATAGCAGGCAAAGCGGGCACTGCAGCCCCGGAAAGGCTTAAGACAATTGCGCAATCACGTACGGGCGTCGGTGGTAAGGGAATGCAAATCTGTTGCCCCACCACGATCACATTGGGATTGGTGATTTGGGGATTAACAGCCAGTATTTGCTGGACTGTTACGCCGAACCGTTGGGCAATAGCGCCTAAAGTATCTCCGGAACGGACCGTATAAATCTGACCGGGACAACCGGGTACCGGTTGAACGGGGATACAGATAACTTGACCAGGTACTATTCTTGACGGGTCGGGGATTTGCGGATTAGCATTAATCAAACTTTGAACAGTAATATTATAGCGTCTGGCGATATTGAAAAAAGTATCACCGGGTTGAATCGTATAAAGAGTTCCCCGGCACTCCGGGGGGGTCGGATTATTAATCATTTGCCACCTTCCTTGTCTCAATTTCGGACTTTGATATTACTATGATATGTAAGTATTAAGGCCGATGGCACAATTACTACATTGAATTAGAAAGGATTGTTGCCCTATTCCACGAATAATAGTCGACGCCGACGCTTGCCCTAAAAACTGCTTGCAAATAGCCCAAAAACTAGCCGAACAGTTTAATTTTAAGTTAATCACAGTGGCTTCCTTCAATCACCGAATTTTAAATGAAAATCATCTGGTTGTCGGGGATGAATCTCAAGCCACCGATATTGCTATAGCCAACCTGACCCAAGCCGGCGACATAGTTATAACCCAAGATTGGGGATTGGCAGCTTTGATTTTGGGTAAAAAAGCCCATGCTATTTCTCCCCGGGGGCGAATTTACTCATCGGATCAAATTGACCTTTTATTGGAAGAACGTAACCTACTAGCAAAATTTCGAAATTCAGGCGGACGGACTAAAGGGCCTTCCAAGCACAGTAAGGATGACGATCAAATATTTGAAGCCAATCTGGTAAAGTTACTTCAGGAAAAGAATTTATACTAGTTCCCTGTTCCCCGTTCACAACTGAAAGTTTAAAATTTGGTTAGTTACCAGTTCGGTAAAAAATGCTAGGTTAACTATATTTTTTGATTTGACGGATCTGAAATACTATGCTATAATTCATTTCATGTGATCGTTAATAAACATGCGGTCACCGATTTTGTTAGGAGGAATACATATGCAAGGTAAGGTTAAGTGGTTCAATTCGGACAAAGGTTTTGGCTTCATTGAAAGAGAAGGCGGCGACGATGTATTCGTTCACTTTTCTGCTATCCAGATGGATGGTTACAAGACCTTAGAAGAAGGTCAAATGGTTGAATTCGATATTGTTAAAGGCGATCGGGGCCCGCAAGCCGCGAACGTTACGAAAGCATAGATTTCGAATCAAACCAAAGACCCCGGTAATAAATCGGGGTCTTTTCTTATTTTATCTTAAATAACTAATTTACTTTTTTCAGGAATTACTTTTTAAATTGCTTAAATGGATGACGTTCACCGGTTTCCATGAAAATTGTCATTTCGGAAATATTAACAATATGATCCCCAATCCGTTCAAGATATCTGACTATCAATAAGATCATACTAGCCTGTTCCACATATTCGGGACTTTTTTTCATCCAATCCAACAGCTCTTGCAATAAAGATCTAAATAGAGCATCAACTTCATCATCATCATCATCCATCTGTCGGGCCGCAGTTAAATCTTTTCCAAGATGTGCCTTTAAACTTTTTCCCATCATTTCCCGGACCAATTCAGCCAATTTGGGCAGATCAACCAAGGGCTTAATAAGGGCGACTTTAGCCTTCAGATGGAGAGTAACTTCAGCGATGTCGCAGGCATAATCGCTAATTCGTTCAAGTTCCCGGCTGATACGCATCGCCGCAATCAAAAAACGCAGGTCATAATCAACCGGCTGTTGAAGTGAGATTAAATTTATCGACTCAGCCTCGATAGTTTCCTCCAAACCGTCAATTTCATCATCACTATCAATTACCTGATTTGCCAGTATATCGTTCTGTCCGATAAAAGAATTCAAAGCCTCAGCCAGCAGTTTTCCAGCTAATTGGCCCATATTATTTAATTTATCGCCAATCTGCAGTAACGCCCGGTCATAGGTATTGAGACGCCTAACCATTTCTAAAACTCCTTCATATATTCGTTACGCGTTACGCGGTACGTTTAATCCGTAACGAAACTTTAGACTATCCCCATTACACATTGGGCAATATTCATTGTATGCATTTCTATTCTTAAAATGCTTTCGATCAAATCCAAATGAATCGAAGTAGTGGCAACAGTCTTGGCATTACCACATTGCATCCGGTCAAAATGGTTATAACGAAGTTCTTTTTCAAACCGCTGAATCAGGGGATGTTCTTTTATAACATTGATTGCTACTGCTGGGTCCATTGTTTCAAAAGATTTAAGGGCCAGCTTAAAGTTGTTCAAGGTCTTGTTAAAAATATTTTCGATCTCATTTAAACCTTCTTCCGAAAACTCCAGATCTTCAATACTCAATTTTCGGGCTTGTTGACCAATGTTCTCGATAATATCCCCGATATGTTCCAAATCATTGGCTACATAAAGAATCTGAATACTTTTTGTCATTAAGTCTTCTTGGAGGTCACTATTACCAAGACTAGCCACATACTTACTAATCTGTTTGTATAACGAGTCGATTGCTTTTTCAACCTCGGCAATCCGGTCAAGACTTTCATCATTTCCATACTTGAGAAGCGGGACCACCCGATTCAACATTTCTACTGAGACAATTTCACCCATTTCCAATGTCTGGCGATGCGCTTGATCAAGGGCTACTTCAGGTACGGCTAATAAGTTCTGATCCAAATAGATAGCTTGGCCCAATCCTTCTTTCCGGTCGGGGATAATTTTTTTTATGAACTTCGATACGGATTGGGTAAATGGTAAAAACCCGGCTGCCATCGCCAATGAAAAAAATGTGTGACAATTAGCAATTTGCCTGCTAAAATCGGGAGAACTACCGAGCATTAAATTGGTAAGCGGACGATAAAAAGGGAGAAACACCAAACCATTTACTAGTTTATAAAAGAAATTTGCCAAAGCAGCCCGTTTAGCGTCCCTTCCCGGAGCCCCGATACTTGAAATGACCCCAGTAACAGTCCCCCCCAAATGGGATCCTAAAACAAATGGTACTATCGATAAAGGGCCAATCAAGTTTTGGCTGGCCAAACTCATCAATAACGCCAAGAAAACCGGACTAGACTGAATCAATGCCGTAACAATCAAACCAACAAGAAACTCCAAGATCGGGTATTGTTGTAATCGGACCAGAGAATTCACTACAATCGGATAATCCCGTACCGGAGCCATAGAAGCGGTCATAACCGACATTCCATAGAAAATTAATCCCAAACCGATTATTGCCTGACCTAAACTTCGGCGGTTGGAATACTTAGAAAAAATATAGAGATAAGCCCCGCAAAAAAGCAGAATCAAAGCCAAATCGGTAGTTTTAAAAGCAATTAACTGGGCGGTAAAAGAAGCGCCGATTGACGAACCAAGCAATACTCCAAGGGCCTGAGACAATGCCATCATCTTAGCGCTTACAAAACCGACAACCAGAGCAGAGGTGGCGCTGCTGCTCTGAAAACCGATGGTCACAATGGCCCCCACAAACAATGCAAAGATCGGATTGGAAGTTAAAGTTTTAATAAGATGTTTGAAGCGTCGAGCCGCCATTTTTTTTAAACCTTCGGAACACATCTGCATCCCGAAACTAAAAAGACCTAAGCCTCCGGCCAAACCGATAAGGACCGCTAATGAATGCATAATCAACCTCTCTTCGGTTATTAGCAATCAATATACTATTAAAAGTTGAACAAATACTATAAATATGAAATGAAAAAGAAGTCGTTGAAGAAAACCTCCCCCATCGGCTTCTCTGGTTATCAAAGCCTGAATAAAACAAACTGATCTGGTATGGATTTATGAACAATAATTTTTAATAGATTCTAGCTGGTAATAATAATTCCTGCTTTTTTCGAACTATTCTTAGGCCAATTTTAACTTTAAAATACTAATAACATTGGAAAAGGAGGCAACCCTCAGTCGCCTCCCTTGATTTAGATGGCAAAAACATGCAACCCTATTCTGCCAGTTACCTGACGGCTCCAGATCCAATTGGTTTTAGAATGCACTTTGCCCGGATTATAAAAGTAAAGCGCTCCTCCGGTTGGATCCTCTCCGGAAATTGCAGCCTTCGCCGCTTTTAATGCCGACTCCGTTACCGTTCCCCAAATTTGCCCGTTGGAAACGGATTCAAACTCGCCTTTCTTATAAACATTACCGACAATTGTACTCGGAAAATCATTGCTGTTCAGCCGGTTCATGATTACCGCGCCCACGGCCACCTGTCCCTGATAAGACTCACCCCGTACTTCACCGCTGATTAACCTTGCCAGCAAGTAAAGGTCGTTTTGGCCCCGCGAATTTTGCATTGGTTTGGCTTCGGTATCCGGAATCCAAAGTTTCTTACCGGTTAAAATCAAATCAGATTTTAATCCGTTTGCTTTCTGTAACGTATCTACTTTTGAACCGAACTCTTTCGATAGCTTAAATAGGGAATCGCCACTCTCAATCCGGTATGTCCAAGCCATTGCCGGTGAAGCGTAAGGCATGACTCCGGCGCATAGTACGGTAAAAGTAACCAATCCCGCAATAATCCTTTTTTTCAGTTTCATTACATTTCCCCTTTCTGTTCTCGGTATCTTACCCAATGCTTTTCGCGGAGCCGGTTGGGATATCGGGTCCATGAGGGGCTGTATCGCTTAATGGATTATACCAGGGGTTTACCAAACTGTCTACTCGAGGATACTCAACTAAAAATGAGCATAACTGAGCAAATTTAAGGATCTTAAAGGAGATTAGGTTTACATAACAAATATCAACCTCTTCATTCGCGATAAATTTGTTTAATAACCTCTTCAATTGGAATATTGCTGATATTAATATCATGGACCGGTAAAGTGCCGAATATCTTTGCAACTTCGGACTGCAAGTCTTTTCCGGCCAATTCCACTTCAATATTGGCCGAAAATGAGTCGAACGTAACTACATGAAAACCTTTTAGTTTCTCCGGGCTGACTTGTTCTCGAAATTTAACTTCGATTAATTTTTTATTGGAATAAAAGTTCGTCAGTTTGGCTAAGTAATCGTCAAAAACTATTTTACCGTAATTAATGATAGTGATTTTTTCGCAGAGATTCTCTATATCATCCAAATCGTGAGTGGTAACGATAAAAGTAATTTTTTTATCCCGGTTAGCCTTTTTAATAAAGTTTCTGATAGTATCCTTCGAAATAATGTCCAGCCCAATGGTTGGTTCATCCAAAAAGACCAGCCGCGGCTCGTGAAGCAACGCGCAGACCAACTCACATTTCATCCTTTCGCCCAAAGAAAGCTGTCGGACGGGTTTTTTAATTACTTCCCCGATCTGCAACAATTCCTTAAAATACTCCAGATTGTCCCGGTATTTTTGCTCCGGGATCCGGTACATCTCCTTACTTAAGGCAAAAGTATCGATGGCCGGCAATTCCCAGATCAATTGCGATTTCTGACCGAAGACCGCTCCGATGTTCCTAACGTAATCCTCTCTTTCGAGCCAAGGAGTATAACCTATTACCCGTACTTCGCCTTCGGTAGGGTAAAGAATGCCGCAGAGCATTTTAATAGTAGTTGATTTCCCGGCGCCGTTAGGCCCGATCAAGGCCCTGATCTCTCCGTTTTCAACCTGAAAATTGATGCCGTCAACGGCATTAACATATTTATACTCTCTTTTCACCAATGATTTAAGTGCCGGTAACAATCCTTCTTTTTCCCTTTGATTAACCTTATAGACTTTTTTAAGTCCGGTAACACTAATAATATTTTCAGCCATCTCATCCACCCGCGCTCGTGTATTTTTTTAAACCCCAATTCCATAATTTCAAATTAATCCAAAAGACGAGGATACTAAAAACCACTCCCAGTAAGCCCTTGATTTCTAACCTGCCAAGCAATGTCTGGGCCGGAAAGTAAATCCAAACAGCAAAGGGAAGCACTGTAATAAATACTACTCTGGTCAAGCGGGGAAAAATCTCCAAAGGAAATTCCGAGAACCGCAATATTTTATCCAGGATTTCACCGGCCCTGAAGGTGAAGACAAAGATGACTACCAAAGTACAGAACAAGACCATGAATCCCATATATAGGATGAGTCCGGCAATTAAGAATAGGAAAAACCAACCTAATTGACCTAGATTAATCATCAATTGCATTTTATTGATTGCATAAGCAATAACGACCATACCGGCAATAACAGTACCGATTCCGTAATAGTAAAACCCGCCTGTCAGGATAATCCCAATCGGTGGATAAGGTTTGAGAAGTAGCCGATCAAATTCCCCTTTACGGACTAAATTTTGAACGTTATTCCGCAGGTCCCCAAAGATTGTATCCTTTAAACCGAGCCATAACAAGAGTACCCCTTGAAATAAGACGATTTGGTCGATATTCCAACCGGGATAGCCATTGGTACGGGTAAAAATCAAATACTGGACCAAGGGACCAATCGCTGATAAACTTAGAGCGACAAATACACCTAAAAAGAAATCAAACCTAAACTCAATGCTCCGGGCAAGCCTGATTTTACAATTAAAGAAAAAGAGCCTAAATAAATTGATTAAAGTCTTCATCAATCATCCTCCGACTGCGCCGAACTTTCGGATTGCTTTCCGCCACAAATATTTACAGAGAAGGTACAAGGCAATGGCCCATAGTAATTGTATCCCAACTACTTTCAGTAGGGCCTCCGCGCCATGGGTGAATTCCATGTTTAAAAAGAATTGAATCGGCCAATAGAAAATATACTGAAAAGGTAAAAAGCCGTTAAACTTATTAAACCATTCCGGAAAGAATTCAAGGGGTACATAAGCGCCGGCCGTCAAGGATATAAGAATAAACTTGATGCTTTGCAACGAAAAATTGCTTTGGATTACAAAAGCCGATAAACCAACCAAGAAGTTGATTAAAAAGAAGAGGGTGAATGATAATATCACCACCAATAAAAATTTGAGCAAAGAATAAACAGTTAAAAAATCGGGATAGAAAATCAGGCTGTAAAGGATTATCCCAGGTAAGAATTCAAAAACAACGCCTGCGGTCCGGAGGGCAATCGCCTGGGCCAGTTCCATTTTGATTACCGATACCGGTCTTAGTAAATCAATAGCCAGGTTGCCGCTGATGATTTTTTCGGCAATATTGGAGTCAGTAAAGTTCCAAATCAAATACCAGATAAAAGTGACTCCGGTAAAATACCAGACCATTTGAGAAAGACTATATCCGAGGATTGATTGGGCCCCGTTATGTTTGTAGATACTACTAAATAACGCGATATTGATCAGCATCACAATTGGGTCGCCAATCAGTGAAAGCATAAATCCCCACTTGTACTGGATCATAATTTTAAAATTAGTTTTGATAAAAGCTAGAAATAAACGCATTATAATCCCGCCGTTTTCAGAAAAATATTGACATAAATTAAAGTGACAAATATTCACCCAGTCTTGCAAGGGCCTTGGGAAAATTCATTCGCCCCAGTCCGACCCGGAAATGGTTCCCGTGATAATCAAAGACAGTTCCCGGAAGGATCATCAGGTTCTTCTTTATAATCACATCTTCACAGAATGATTCCACCGGAATATTCGCCGTTAGTCTCGGAAAAGCTGTTGAACCGGCCTTTGGCGAGAACCATTGAAAGTTCTCCGGATACTTGCCGAAAAAGTCCACGGCAAGTATCTTATTTTTTTGGATGATTTCCAAACTCCCCGCGATTAACTTTTCCTTGGCCTTTAAACCGATAATTGCTAAGGCCTCGCTGGGAGCGCCGGCGCAGATGGTTGTATAGTCCTTGAAACTGCCGCATTTTGCCATCAGCGCCTGGTCTTGACTGGCCAGCCAGCCGATCCTTAATCCCGGAAGGCCGAAGGTTTTGGAAAGGCCGAATAAAGAAACCCCTTTTTCATAAACATCGGCTACAGCCGGCAATCGATCGGCTGAATTATGCTCCGACATCCAATACATCTCGTCGGAAAAGAGATAAAGATTATGCCGTCTTGCCAGGTTGACAATTTCCCCGAAAAGTTCACCTGAGGGTAAAAAGCCGCTGGGATTATGAGGAAAGTTAATAATTATAAGCCTGGTTTTTTCATCAATACTTTCCTCTAACTTATTTAGATCCAATCTCCAATTTCCATTCTCGGCTTCCAACGGCCAGGCAGTCACCTTACAGCCTAAAGCGCGAGGTATCTCCATTAGAGACTGATAAACCGGATATATTGAGATTACGCCGTCACCCGGTTGCAGTATGGTATTCAAAGCGATAAAAATACCTTCCTCAGGCGTTATCACTAAAATATTATCCGGCTTAATCCTTTGATACAGCCCGGCAATCTCTTCCCGTAAAGCCGGATGTCCTTTGGATTCGGTGTACCCAAGCTTCAAATTGGACCACATTTCCATGCCGTCCTTATCGGCATATTCCAATAATTCCGGAATGGTTAAACTTTCACAATCGGACGGACTCAATAAACACTCCACCGAGAACTCGTATTTTGCAAAATAACGTTCCAGTTTGAAATCATCCAGTTTCATTTCACCACAACCTTTTCATTGAGAATCAAACTTCTTTTAAATTAAGAATTCTTTAATCCTGTCAAAGATTATTCGGCCTAACTCCAATTTGCTCATTAAGGGTAACTCTTCGACTTTGCCGGAGCGGTTAATGATCTTAACAATATTGGTTTCGACACCGAAGCCTGCTCCTTTCTGCGTCAGATCATTGGCTACGATGAAGTCCAGGTTCTTTTTAACTAGCTTCTCTCCGGCATATTCCAAAAGCTTTTGAGTTTCAGCGGCAAAACCGATTAAAATACGATCCCCTTTTTGTTTCCCAAGTTCGGACAGGATGTCGGGGGTTTTCTCCAACTCAATCTTTAGACCGCCGTCATGCTTTTTGATTTTTTCGGGTGACTTCCATTTGGGTGTGAAGTCACCTACTGCCGCTGTCATAATGATTATGCCCATCTCCTGAAAACAATCCATAACCGCCTGATGCATTTCAGCAGCGGATTCGACCATAATAAACGAACTTAAACCATTAGGTTTTGTTAGTGAGACCGGTCCGGAGATTAGAGTCACATCGGCACCCCGTTCTACCGCTGCTTCGGCTAGCGCATAGCCCATTTTGCCGGAAGAGTGATTGGAAATGAAACGTACCGGATCGATTGCCTCCCGGGTTGGACCTGCTGTAATCAGGATCTTTCGCCCAGAAAAATCTTTGGCCCGGGTAAGCAATTTAGTGATTTGATGCACAATCGTATCAACAGAGGCCAGTTTTCCATCACCAATATCTCCACAGGCCAGCCTGCCGGTTTCTGGGGCAATAAAAATTACACCATTATTTTTCAATTTCTCAATGTTAGCTTGGACGATTGAATTGGTATACATATTGGTATTCATTGCCGGCGCTATCAAAATCGAGGCCTTGGTAGCCATAACCGTGGTGGAAAGCATATCATCGGCGATTCCGTTGGCTAGTTTACCGATAATATTAGCGGTCGCAGGAGCGATAACAATCAAATCCGCTTTTTTAGCCAAGGAAATATGCCCGATTTCCCAGTCTCCCGGGCTTTCAAACATATCGACCGTAACCTTATTCTGACTGATGCTTTGCAAAGTCAGCGGTGTAATAAACTCCGTTGCGGCTTGGGTCATGATCACATCCACATTAGCGTTTAGTTTCTTAAGACCGCTGACAATGTCACATGCTTTATAAGCGGCAATTCCACCGGTTATTCCCAGAACCACATTCCTATTATGAAGCATTGGTATCACATCTTTCCTTGCTAATTTCATAGCTTACACTGTTACGAATCGCTTCTTCCAAAGCATCGGCCGCAGCCACGCCAATTAGGTCGACCAATACGGTATCAGGCAAAGAAGGTTCGATTCTATCACTGTCTAAAGATGAAAGCGCAAAAACAATGTCCCCATCCAAACTCGTATGTACCGGGCAAATCGCCCTAGCCATACCATCATGGGCAAGCTCAGCGACCTTCATCAGCTGGATTTTATTTAATTTTATATTAGTAGCGATAACACCCAGAGTGGTATTTTGAGAGGAAAAATCGATTAATCCCGACAGCCTATTTAATTCCTCCTGATCACAATTATCATATAATTCTTGCCGCTCCTCTGCTTTACATGAAGCATCATTGTTTATTACATCACCGATTGCATTGGTTACCACAAAAGCAGTAACAACAATATCCTTAGCTATTATTTTAAACGACGCCCCGAAACCGCCCTTTCTTTTTTCACCTTTAAACCATTTTCCAATCGTTGCCCCGGTACCAACACCAACTTTCCCTTGGATTGGGGTTTCATATGAGCTGTTCCGGGCCGCCTCCAAACCATTTTCCTTAGTTGGTCTCCGATCATTACCTTCCGCTAAGTCGTGAATAACCGCTCCGGTTATTCCCGGAACCAATCTGCCGCTACGGCGATTACCGATACCGTGCTCCTCCAAATATTTTAAAACGCCGAAAGCCGATTCTAAACCAAAAATACTTCCCCCGGTTAAAATGACGGCATGTACAATTCTACCGGCTGATTTCGGATCAAAGGATGGGGTATTAAGAGTTCCGGTACCGGAACCTCTAATATCGATGCCTATTTCGGCGCCGCTTTCCGCAATAAAAACTGTCACTCCGGTTAAATCTTCACTGTTTGTATAATGCCCGATTTTTATTCCCACTCTTCGCAGTAAACCTTCGTTTGTCAAAATGTTGCCTCTTTTCAATAATAAATAATTTTACTGCTTTGCATCAATATTAAACTTTGCATAATAAAATACCATAAGTTAGAAATGTTTTCAATGATTAATATAAAAAACTTGTTTCCCCCAAGCATAGGAAACAAGCTTTTTCAGAAATTAGTAATATTTAAAATGACTTGACCGGCAGGCGTTGGGCCGCTATCATTTGGGCCAATCATTAGAAATCATTGCCTTTTTCATCGATATAATAATACCGAAACAATCCGCGCCGGTTAAAGGCGAACTTCGTCGGGACCTCTCCCGCAGTTAAAAAATTCTCGCCGGCCTTATAATCATAAGGTTTGACAATCTTGATCAGATTATCGATTTGATCGTGAGGCACGTTACTTATTGCTTTCACTGTGGCGATTAATCCGTTATACATCGAAATACTCCTATTTTACTGAGCGATTCCTTTTCCCTCCTGAACAATTGTCCCGGCCAATTTTGAGTAGGTGCTTGTCTTCACCTGGTCCTTTTCAAAAGTATAAGTGACCTTTAACTCGTCGGCATCGTCCAAACCTTTAAAAGTAATGACAAATGTCTGTTTATCAATCCAGTTGCCTTTAAATGCAACTTTATTGTTATTAGGTAACGGGCCAAAGATACCCAAATCAGCAATCCGATAGATATCATCGAGACCTATCGGAATCTCGTAATTAACACCATTAATAAAGAGGTTCAAGCGACATTCAGCATCATCCTCAAATAACAACGAAAATGAAGTGTTATCTTCCATCATAAACGTCTTTCCCGAAATCCTTTGGGCAGTAACCGGCATTTCAGGCGCAAGCTTAGGCTCAGGCCCTTGGCTGACTTCATTTAATAGTTCGGTTAATTCCGATTCATGATCGACATCGGAATTTTCCAAAGCAAGTGGTTGAATCGCCGGTATGATAAAGGAATCGACTAAAAATTCCGGGAGAAAGAAATCACTGCCGTGGAGGCCGCTGGTAAATACGATTACCATCTCATATTCCGGTAATACAAAGATATATTGACCGCCGTATCCTCTGGCCGAATAACCACCGAATCGGTTGATCCACCATTGATAGGCGTATCCGTAACGCCCAGCCAAACCATAAGGCGTGTTAATCTGCTTTTGAGTTGATACCTCAATCCAATGTTCCGGTATAAGCTGCTTGCCGTTCCATTTCCCTTTTTTTAAGTAAAGATAGCCGAATTTGGCCATATCGGCGGGAGTCATGTATAACCCGCCTCCTCCGACATTTACTCCGTTCAGGTCGGTCTGCCAATAAATATCCCTAATCCCCATGGGTTCAAATAGTTTTTCCTGCCCGTACCTAAAAGCGTTCTTACCCGTTACCCGCTGTAAAATCCCCGACAGCAGATGGGATGCGCCGGTACAGTAATAAAAGGATTGACCCGGTTCGCTTTGCATCGGTCGGTTAAGAATATATTGGATTTGATTCGGACTCTGCCACATTTGGGTCCAAGAATCACGCTCGCTGCCGTAGGATCCGTCTTCAACCCAATCCAAGCCGGTGGCCATTGTCAAAAGATGTTCTATAGTTAAAGCTTCTTTTTGAGCGTCAATCTGTTCAACCTTTAAATCCGTAAAATAAGGCAGTACTGGTTCATTAACACTCTTTAGGTAACCTTCTTCGATGGCTATCCCAATCAGGGCCGAAGTAACGCTTTTGGTGCAAGAGTTAATTACGTGTTTGAAGTCCTTTTGATATGGATAAAAATATGTTTCATTAATTAGGTACCCATTACGGATAATAAGTAAACTGTGGATATCTTTTTGTTCATTTTGAAGATACTTAATCATGCGAATAAGGGGCTCGAGGTTCATCCCTTGTTCTTCGGGAGTGGACCGTCTCCATTCAGCATCGGGCCAATAGTCATTGGGATTTTCGACTTGGGCCAATGTTTGCTCTTCTTCCAAATTAAGATCGTTGCTACCCAAAACCAAGGGGTTAATCATAGTTAATACTAACAGAAACAAAAATAAACTATTCCATAATCTCATTACCACTTACCCCCAATTACCAAATAACCCTCATTGTATTCTTGTTTTTTCATATTTAGCTCACAATGTTTCATTGATTAATGATTCCGTATAATATTCCTAATACCTGCTTTATTGTAGTTCCGTTCATAAACCACTTTAATAATGCCTGATGCCCACATCAGGATTATAAAGTTACCATTCCTCAAATTAATTTGCCGCTATACGTGGAACTAGACAATCCTCAAAAGTATTATAATGAGCTCCCTCATTTTTCGTATATAAAAATTATACTTTTAGTAGATGTGAGGTCCTGGAATATACACTAAAATCAATTATAAACTATCACTTCTAGTAACATCCATAAGTGGATTTATCATGATAATTTATATAAAATATCCTAATCTTGGGAACCTAATATAAATTAATGCGTTAGTTTCCCTGGTAAAATATCACAAGTTAATAAATTTACCGGAGGGTTTTAAGATGTTCCGAGATATCCTTATATCTCTATCGTTTGCAAATATTTGTTTAGGTAATATCTGGTTACGCTTTTTTTACCGATCGAAATTTTGTATGAAATATTTCCCTACAGCAAATAGTTTTTTAGCATTAATTCTCAATGAAGTACTGTTTACCCTTATCATTTGGGGTAGTCTTTGGTTAATCCGCAGATTCAAAAATAAGATAGTTGTAGTTGTTGTAAAAATATTGGTGTGTTTATTTGTATTAACTTTCATAAGTGCTATCGCCAATAGTTTCCCGGAAATTATTAACAAAAAAATTTTTAATTTAGTATTTTTGGCGGTTATCATAATTTTACTATGGCGCCGTTCTATGGTGAAGACTACTATGATATTTATATTGGTATTAGCTCCGTTTGCCTTAATTATCCTTGGTCAATCCGTTCAAGGGGTTTTAAATAAGGATAATGAAATACAATTACCGATAATTTCTAGAAAAATAATGAATCCAAATTACAATACACCTAGGGTATTATGGTTAATTTTTGATGAAATGGACCAGCGGATTGCATTTATCGACAGGCCAAAAAATATAGAACTTTTAGAATTTGATCGTTTAAAGAGAGAATCATTATTCGCTGAAAATGCTTATCCTCCAGGGAGATCCACAACTCGGTCCATTCCGGCGCTGATTAACGGTAAACTTATTTCCCGCACCGAACGTTTCAGTTCAGACATTTTGAAGGTAACCTTTGAAGGGTCAAACCACGAGGAAAATTGGGGTAATCAGCCTAATGTTTTCAGTAGGGCCAAAAAAATGGGGGTTAATACCGCATTAATTGGTGAATATTTACCTTATTCACGCCTAATTGGCCAAGATTTAGATTATTGCACTTGGAGTGCTTACCGTTATCAATATGTAAGTTCCAAGGATACCTTATGGGACAACTTTCACACACAGATTTACGGTTTTTTTCATGTTTTAAAACTTCACTATGTGCAGCACCAAATTGCCTATAACGAAATATTTGACGGCGCTAGGAAACTGGCTGTAGATCCCCGATATGGCCTTATATTTATCCATTTTCCGGTACCACATTCACCATTTATCTATAAACATTCCTGGTGGGATCAATCAACTAAAGATTATGCCGATAATTTAATTTTGTGTGATTATATTTTGAGTAGAATTCGTAAAGACATGGAAATTAAGGGAATATGGGACAACACAACCATAATTATCTCTTCCGATCATTGGTTCCGGGATTCCGAAAAATTCGATGGTAAAGAAGATTACCGAATACCGTTTATAGTTAAACTGGCCAAGCATAATGATTCAATTGTTTATCCAAAAGATTTTAATACGGTTTTAACCCATGACTTAGTTATGGACATTTTTAGCAAAAAAATAACTACTCCAAACGAACTTGTACAGTGGTTAAATATACACAAAGACTTAACCGGGTCTTTCCAGGTCTCAAATTCAGTAATTGATGGTTGATCAATTAGAATCCTATTTTTCAATCACTCGATTTAAAACCTCATTCAATTCATCAAACCGATAGGGTTTAATCACAAAGCCACGGAAGCCAAATCTCTCATATTCGGAGATGATTGGGTCATTGGCATAACCGCTGGAAACTATTGCCTTAATGTTTGGATCAAGATCACGCAATTGGGCAATGGCTTCTTGACCGCCTAATCCTCCCGGAACGGTTAAATCCATAATCACCACATCAAAGGGTTCTCTAAAGTTTATAGCCTCCCGATAACATTCGATCACCCTAGTACCATCAGTTGTTAAAACAACTTGATGTCCGGAACGTTCCAACATTTCACCGACGGCATTCAAAATTTGAATATTATCATCCATTAATAATATTTTTAAACTGCTGCTCGCGGTTGCTATTTCTTTTTGCGATTCAACATTTAAGACCGCTTTTTTTAACGCCGGAAGATAAATTAAGAAAGTAGCCCCTTCACCTTCCCGCGATTCAACTTCCAGATAACCATTATGCCGGGTGATAATCGAATATGAAGTTGCGAGACCCAATCCATTGCCATCCTTTTTGGTGGTAAAAAAAGGGTCGAAGATTTTGCTAAGATGTTCTTTGGGAATACCATAACCTTGATCTTTCACTGCTACTTTCACATAATGACCGGGATTGAACAGTTTATCCTCTCCGATAGTAATATTTTCGGCACTGATCCTAATCACGCCGCCTTTGGGCATAGCTTGTTTGGCATTAATTATTAAATTATGGAAAACTTGACTGATTTGACCTTCATCTACGCTAGCGGCCCAAAGGCCATTTGAAATGGAGAATTCGGCTATGGTTTTGGATCCACGAAGCGCGAATTCGGTAGTATCCCTGATCAAATCGTTCAGGGAAGAATCCTTTTTGACCGGGGCTCCCCCTTTTGAAAAGGTAAGCAATTGTTTGGTCAAGTCGCTTGCTTTACGTGCCGTATCCATGGTATTGGATAGATAAATCCCGATGCTCTCGTTTTTTGACAATTTATACATTGCTAATTGGATATTAGCTAGAATGGCAGCCAAAATATTATTAAAATCGTGGGCGATACCGCCGGCCAGAATCCCTAGAGACTGTAATTTTTCGGTTTTTAAGAGTTCTTGCTCAATTTTTTGTCTTTCAGTAATATCTTGAAAAACGACTACCATTCCGATCACCTTATTGTCGCTGGATTTTATGGGTGAAATATTGACGGCAATCGGAATCTCCCTTAATTCACAGTTAACTAAAATCAGGCTATCGGCAATTCTCTCATAAGCACTAAGAGTTATCGGTTCGCTGGTTTGGTTATTAAGAACATGAAAGATCCTGTTAATTTTTTGGCCAATGGCTTCATTCGGTTGATAACCGGTTAAAACAGAGGCGGAATGATTGATGAACCTGATTCGCCCTTCGCCGTCCACTGCGATAACTCCCTCAGCCAGAGAGTCTAAAGTTATTTTCAGCAAGTTTCTTTCGGATGCCAGCATTTCTTCAGTCTTACGTTTGCGTGTGGTAATATCGGTAAAAGTAAATACGACACCGGTCAAACAATTATTGTAGTCAAAGATTGGGGCTAGTGAAGCCGAAATCCAGATTCCTTGCCCAATCCGTTTTAAAAGCATTTCTTCATCCCGGATGACCTCGCCGTGTAAAGCCCGGTACAGCGGCAACTTTTCTGTTTCATAAACAGAGCCGTCGGATTTATATATCTGTAGATTTTCTGAACGAACTTGATATGGGGTTTCATAATCGTTGCTAGAGTATCCGAGTATATCCCGGGCTATTTGGTTCATACGAACGATTTTTCCGGAATTATCATAGATAATGACGCCACCGGCAACGGAGGAGATAATGGTGTCCAGCTCCGCCGCCCGGCGCTCCGCTTCTTCGCGTGCCCGATTGATAGTCTCCGTATATTCCCGAAAAACCATTTCCCCTTGCTTGCGTTCGGTGATATCGATGCAACTAATTATCCCGGCCGGGAATCCTTCATAGAAAATGAGATTGGTTGAAACATCCAGCCATTTTTCTCCACCGGTCTTTGTAATTACCTTCACTTCAAAATGGGATTGTTTTTCATCACCAGCCATTCTCGCCCTAATTTGTTTCTCGATTATTCCATAGTAGTCAGGGTGCACAATGTCGCCGTAATCCATCATGAGCATTTCATCTTTGGTATAACCGAAAATAGATTCGGCTGCCGGATTCACATACAAAGGCCTGTTGCCCCGGTAAACCAGCACCGCTACCGGCGAGGCGTTAGAGAGAGCTCTAAACTTTTCTTCACTTTTTCTGATCGCTGCTTCTACTTGTTTACGTTGAGTGATATCGTGACCTACTACGATTGCTCCTATCGGTTTATCATCTTCATCCTTGGTGAATGTGGCGCTTAAGACTACGAAAATCTGATGGCCATCTTTAACAGTCACCTTATATTCCACATTCTCGTCCGGTTTTTCACCGTTAAGCCACTTATCAATTCTATTTTGGAATGTAATTTTACCTTGTTCATCCAGGATATCAAAGGGGTTAAGCTCCAGCAGTTCTTCCCGGGTATAACCAATTAATTGACACGTCGCATCATTTACTGATATGAATCTTTTTCTCAGAAAATCCAATTCAAAAATGGCCGTTGGGGCGTATTTAATCAACGCTTTATTTTTACGTTCCGATTCCTGAAGCTCATTTTCAATTTGCTTGCGTTCGGTTATGTCAAAGGAATATACGGAAATACCTTCGGGAACCGGGTATACAAAAATTTCATAATGACTTCCGGATATTGGGGTATTATCTTCAAAGCAGGTGGAAATCCTTTCACTCATAGTCTTTCGGAAGTTTTCCTCGATCTGGGTCCCTATAAATTGAGGAAACTCCGTCCAAAAGTTCTTGCCGATCAATTGCTCTTGTTCACTACCGGCCTTACGTGCAGCGTAACGATTAATATAAACTATATTCCATTCTTGATCCAAGGTCATAAAATTACAAGTTAAACTCTCCCCTATTTGTGCTAACTTTGATTGGGGTTGTTTAAATTCTCCTTCCGTCTTTTTACTTTTGATAATATTCGTAAATAAGAAGGCGAACTTCTTTCCGCCGAGGCTGAATACTTTAAAATCAAACCAATTACCGGATTCGGAAGAATGCTCCTTAAATGAGACAGGTTCCCCAGTTGTTACCACCTTTCCGAAGAGCTCCAATAAGTGTGGATCCGTTGGTCCAATCTCTTCGCACTTTTTACCCTTAACCCGCTCGGCAGAAATCCCGATGATTTTTTCGAATGCCGGATTTACTTCAAGATAACGGTAATCATAAGGCTCGCCGTTCTGATCGGGTATGATTTCACAAATTGCCAAGCCTTCACTGATAAATTCAAAGAGATTTTGATAGAGTATTTCGCCTTCAGGTAATATTTTTTCAATAATTTCAGACATAACGGTCCCCTCATCTTATGACTGAAAGATGATTACCTTAAGTTTAAGACTTTAATTCTTTCCAGATTTAAATATAATATGCTTAAATATCAAAATACTTATTTTTTTCTAAATTTTTCTTCAAATTTACTGAAAATCCTTCCGAACGGATCATAAGCCAGTGATTTAATCATCCATCACGGCGGATACGGCTCATCCCAAACCAGTTTATTTGCCGGAACGCCAGCCGCAATCATTCCCACTTATTCGGAGCAGGAGAGTAATGCCCGACGGATTGCCGCCGTTAGAGCTGGTGACTTATGATTGAAAAATTCTTATTCACTGATGCCGATAGCACAAAGATTTAGACATGAAAAAGAGCCTCTCGGCTCTTAGAACTTTTATATGTGTTAGAATTATTTAAGCTGACAAACAAGGTGCTTCCTCTGTGGGAGCGCATTCCGGCGTTTCATCCTCTTTAGCCCAATTGTCAATTTTTCCCATAGTTAGCTGATAGGTCTCCTCACAAATATCCGGTAATTCATCGCCGAATTCGATCCCGGCCGCTTCGAAACCATCATCGATTGCTGCCTTTAAAAGATCCAATTTAGACTTGTCGCCGCCTGAAATTGCTTTGGCAAAGTCAACAATTCTATCGCTAACCTTCGCGGCGCTTAATTCCCCACCTTCCTCGAGCAGATCTTCAGCTTCCTCTTTGGCCATTTCATCGATGGTAATTTCCTTCAGTTCTTCCGGTTTAATTTCTTTGATGTCTTCAAATTCTAACCCCTGGCGTTTTAACAATGCTGTGACAATTTGTTTTAACTGGGCATGGGCTTTTTCACTTTCATCCCATAACTGTTGGATCGTTTTGTGGTCCACTTTGGGTTTGTCATAGGTTACTTTTTCATTCGGTGTCAAAGATTTGTAGGTGTCTATTGGTTGAGTGTTTTGAAGTTTATTAACTTTAGTTTCTTTGAGGTAGTCCAATTTGACTTCCGTGACTTTGGACTTGAGACAGCGGTAAGAGACATCCAGTTTTGCAGTCATCATAACATCCATGTTAACCTCCATTTCGCCGCTACCGCTGGCGACACAAATAGTAATGAAAAAAGGGTGCGCGGTTTTCACCACTTTGATAGAATTACCTTGAGGAGAAGATACACTACAAAGCACGGCGAGGT
>JAEYRN010000043.1 GCA_023435565.1 Bacillota bacterium | reverse complement strand
GTAGTTACGGCATGTTTGATTTTATCGCTATACTATTGATCCCTGAATTAGAATCTAAATCAACTCTTTTGCCATTCAGCCAATAACATGCTTTACCTTGTTTATATCCAACAATATAAATATCATTATTAGACTTTATTATTGAATTAGCTTCTGCATTTGAATCCAATTTACTTAATTTATCGTTATGCCAATAACATGCAGAGCCTTTTACATAACCGGCAAAATAAATTCCAGATTGGTCTATGTATATAGAATTTATTCCTCCATTTGATTCTAAGTCTATACGTTTATCATTTTTCCAATAACAGGCAGTACCTCTCTTATAACCTGCAATATACAAATCTGATCCATATTTAGTAATATAATTTGCTTTTCCATTTGAATCCAAATCAATTCGAGTATTGTTTTTCCAATAACAGGCTGTGCCTTGTTTGTACCCAGCTATATAGATCTCTGTATTATCAATAAATATTGATAATGCCTCGCTATTTGAATCCAAATCAATTCTTTTAGTGTTATGCCAATAGCAAGCAGTCCCTTGTTTAGAACCAACAACATATATATCAGAGTTATATTTAATAATTGAATTAGCTGTTCCGTTAGAGTCTAACTCAATAATGTTTCCGTTTAACCAATAACACGCCATACCCTTTCTAACACCAGCAATATAAATATCTTTGTTATCAATATAAATTGAATTTGCTATACTGTTTGAATCTAATTCTATTTTTTGGTCATTCATCCAGTAACACGAAGAACCTTTACTATATCCTGCAAAATATCTGATAACTTCAGTATTATCGTTAGCATGTGCTAAATATGACATGATTATCAATAAAAATAATGATAAAATAAGTATTCCTTTATTCATAAAATCCTCCAATTAATTTATCGCCTAACGCTTTGGCATCTTTAACTACTCAGCATAGTTAGTCGCAAATATTTTTGTGTGAAAGAGTTTGTGATTTTTGCTATTCTTTCGGTGAAGCCTCAAAGAAAGCAATATCATCAATTTTAATTATTGCGTCTTTTTTATCTTTACCTGATATACTTATTTTAATATAATCCTCTTGAACATCCGTTAAAGTACCAACTAAAGTTGGTCTAGTCGGACCAGACAAATATTTTATTCCAACGGTTATCGTAGTATTTAGATATGTTTTTAAGGAATCTATAAAAGTATCGGCATAAGAAACATTTACAAATAGTATTATTGCCAAAATTACCAAAACGATGATTAATATTCCTTTTTTCTTCATTTTTAACTCTCCTCAAATAAGTGATTTTATTTTTCTCTTTCATACAGTACTTTATATTATTTACTTATTAAGCTTTATTCATGGATGGCTCGGCTTAGGACTATCATAATGTATATCGTCCTACAATATAAGAAGTTGACTTAGCCTAATATTGAATCTCCCTACGACTTTCCTTGATTTTAAACAACCTAATGATGCCGATCGCAATGAATATGGTCAAAGAAGAGATTATGGCGACCTTTTCATTAAAAACCGCGAACCGCTCAGGGTTAATGATATATGTAATAATGGCATTCGGTAAATTTACGGTAAATGAGGTAATCACATTTTTGGTAATACTAAAAGAGATCGCGAAAAAAATCCCAACCAAAAACAGCGTCAATAATAGTTCGACGCTTCGAAATTTAGGGTATCCTAAATGATAAAGGGAAAACGCCGCGCCTGATAATATAATGGCTGGGATTATCCCAAAAGCTTTTTCAAACCGGGTCTGTAAAAAACCTCTAAAAAATAGTTCTTCGAACAAAGTTGACATGATTAAAGCAATAGTTATATAAATAAATTTATCGAATGCCGGAAACAAGATCGTTTTATGCATTACTTGTCCGGGAACCGAAAGGGCCGCAAATATTATACCTACTAACAGTGCAATGAACCAACCCTTGGTAGTCAGTCCGATATCATTTAAAGACTCTTTTTTGATATTTTGAATATAATAAAGCGGGAAAAATATACAAATTCCTAATACTAAAACTCCCTGATAAAATATAACGAATAGAGGCCCTTTAAAACAGTTTGCCAAAGCATTGGCAAGTATAGCTCCAATAAGCGCTAGTAAAGTTATAAGTGTTTCTTGTTGAGGTTTGCATTGAAAACATTTCCTTTTCATATAATTACCTCCCGGTTAATAATGAATTTTGTTAAGTCAGTTAATGCTGGATACTTGATTATTCACCGCCCAGAGCAAAAACGGAACTGAATGTCTTTCAAAACCTGGTCGTTCTCGGACCTCCTTGTCCTCCACGACTTCGTCCCATCCTGGAACAGAGGCTATATGTATAAATAAATTCTCAACCCCATCAACGGGCTGGGAAATGCTTTGCGGTAAAACTCAACCAAGCCCCTTGTGGGGTTGAGACGATTTATAGGCAACAGCCCAGGGGGTTTGAATGAGGTTAAGGCTTCCGTTTTATCACGGGCGACTAATTCTGCCAAAGCGCCAGTGGCGATGAATGGATCAGCGCTGTACACCAGTTTTTTCAAGGTGGTAATAGGTAGTTCACCAAAATCAATCTGGTCCTCGGTTAACATTTCCCAATATTCGTCCATGCTGTCCATGTTTACTCCCCTCTTCTATCCTGCTCCCGCTCGATTTATTCCACCCAGCCTTCTTCTTTCAAGATCTTCAGGTCATGCATCAATTCTGCGAAATCCCTAGCTCTTTTAGGCGCAATCAACAAGGTGTCATCATAACCATAATAGAGGAGATTGTCGGCGGTGACTTGATACAATCTGCTTTTAAGCGGTAGTTTTCCCCAATTAATTAGCTCAGCTTTCTCCCGGCGCAGGATCATCTGAGTCTCCGGGTCCCGCCGGATCAGATCGGATGGCACTCCCCGGATGTCGCAATCGATGAACTCCGCTTGGCTTATATCAAGAGCCCAGTCGACATCGTCATAATACTCACGGTTTTCACAACGTACCGCTTCCTGTTCTTCTTCATCACAGATATTTGAAGGGAGAAAATCGCAGAGCATGATATTTCCGATCTTGCCTTTTAATGTTACGTGTTTATAAACACTGCCGTAAATCTGCAATATTTGTGCCACTGTTAAATTCTCAACCGTAACATCTTCGATGATGGCTATCCCGGTATCGGAATGGATGGTTTTACAATTGGTTAATTTGACATGGCGGACCGTTGAACGGTAAAACGGATTATTGGTTTGCGAAATCCGGCAGTTATCGAAGACGCACTTATCAAACTCGATATTTTCAAAGATCTCCTGCGTTTCCTGGTCATAAAAACATTCAAAAG
>JAEYRN010000074.1 GCA_023435565.1 Bacillota bacterium | reverse complement strand
ATTTTTCCATCCGAGTTCAAGTAAAACTCACAATTAATAAAACGAAATCCAAGTAACTCACCCTTCCGGCCGAGCACAATCCGGGTCCCCTCCGGAAGCAAACCCACTGGAGGAAAAGAAATCTCTTGTGCCATCGAAGCTTGTTTCAAACAGCCGTCTTCATAAAATACCGTTTCAATTCCTTTTTCCAGAAGCACCATGCGATCTCCAGTCGGATAAGAAGTATCCTTGACCGGAGTTCCTGATGCTAAGGAACCATCCCGGTATATAGTAACCCGCCGCCGAGCTTCCAGCAAAAGCGGAGTGTTTAAACCGGTCGTTAATAACAGCTCCGTATCCGGATCAAAAGTTTTCACCAAACCATCGTTATAAAATTCAACCATCCTCCCTTTAGCAAGGATAACCGGCTTTGCCTGTTTGCCTGGAGTAAATTTTAAATCCTGGGCCAATAAACCTTCCTTAACCTTACCGTCCGGATAAAACTCAATTGGATAATCGCCTGAAAATAATATCTTCGCTTCCCCGACAATCAGGGAAGTGTCGCTTTCCATAGTACCTGAACGAATCTCTCCATTGTTATAAAAACGGACCGGTTCTCCGGCTTGAAATAAAACCTCTGTTCCCCCAACTAAAAAAACAGTGGCCTTGACCGGCCTTCCTTCCCGGACCTTTTTATGAAAAAAGCCGCCCTCCAACTTGATTCCATCGTCTTCAAATGCTATGGATTGATTATGTACTTTAAATATTTTAGCTGGTGGCTTTTGATCATTCCAATACCAAAATAATCCGCCTTGGTAAAGCACATATAGATGCGTTCCAAGCGGCAGTAGTATTACAAGGGCCAGCCAATTACCAAACGTACCCTGCCAATTTCCGAATAGGGTAACCAATTTTGGCAAATCAATGGTTAAGTTACGAATGGCAACTATCTCCAGATAGCCCGCCAATACCGTCAGCCCTCCAAAAATCAGGAAACCAGCTGCCAACCCTATTCCCAATGGATGTCCCGACGCCTTTTGGGCCCAATTCCCAATTCCTAAATAAAAGAGCAAAAACAACGCTAACGGAATGGAATATTTTATAATATCCCCCATATTACTGGATTTCGAGAAAAGATAAATATAATTGGCGATGCTTAATATAAATAGGGATAACCACCCCCAGGGCGAGAATGAAAATACCCAAAAAACCGGAATTACGAAAGTAATCGCCAGGAATATCCCCAGTATTGTTATGGCAAATTTCATGTGACAGTTCCTTCCGTTCTTTTTATTCTCAAATTCACTTTTAAAACCCAAATACAAACATACCGGATTTATTAATATACCCGGACTTTTTTCCGTCGGAAACAAAAGCCAGACCATCGCTGAACTGGTCCGCCCACTCAAAACGAGGAGCAATAACCATTATCCCCCGCCGGTCAATATATCCGTACTTTCCTTTCCACCTTACCATAGCCAATCCTTCCGAAAAAGATCCCGCAGCTTCATAACGAGGCTTGATCATCATTTTTCCCTTCCGGTTGATAAAACCAAACAGTCCGGAGCCAGATACTCTTGCTAACCCTTGGGAAAAACCGGTTATCTGGTCAAATTGCGGCCGGACCAAAAATTGGCCCATTTTGTCAATCAAACCGTATTTGATATTACCCTCCTTCAAGATCGAAACAATTGCCAAACCGTTTTCAAACAGTTCAGCGCTTTCAAAAACCGGCGCAATTACTATTTTTCCCTTACTGTTGATATAACCGAACTTTTGATTATTACCCTGAAAGACCGCCAAACCTTCCTTAAAACCTTTAACACTTTCAAATACCGGTTCAATCACCTGTTCACCCCGGCGGTTGATGAATCCGAAATACCCTATCTCCGACTTTTTTAACTGGACTGTTTTTATCCCCACCGGCGCAAGATCTTCCGTAAAAGCATAAGCCCGATCATAACTTGGTTTGACCACATAATGTCCCTTCCCATCGATGTAACCGTATTTGAAGTTGCCGTTTTTAGTCCGAACTCCCACCACCGCCCGGTTACAGGAAAAAGCTCCGGCGAAATCATAAATAGGCGATATCACCCAACGCCCCTTTAAATCCAAAAAACCGTACTTGGTCCCGGAAAAATCCGGTAAAATACTTGTCACTCCGGCCACGGCCAGCCCCTCCGAAAATTCATCCATAAATACGAATTTTAATGGAATAACAGTTTTTCCGGGATGATTGATATACCCAAATCGTAGTTTCCCATCATTCCGGTATACTCCCACCTTAGCTATTCCGCCATGAAAATTCGCCGCAAAATCAAATTGAGGTTTAATCGCAATTCGGCCCGTTTTATCTATGTATCCATACTGCCGGTGACCGTCTTTTTTAACGCCGATTACCGCCAGGCCCTCAAAGAATTCACCATAAACATAATTATCCGGGGATTCCTTCATACTCAAGCTAATTTCCATCTGTTGCCTGGATATTTGAAAAGAAGCCAACAACCTGGAAAAAGGTTGCGAAAAACTTATTTCGTGACTTTCAAAAGAATCATCCTTATAATTATAAAAAAATTTCCCCAATGAATGTCGGGGTGAATATTCAAAGCCTGCAAAAAGATCTCCGGCGCTCGCCACAGCAATAAACGCCAGTAAAATTAGGATACTCAACCCGGAAAATAACCGCCCAATAAAGGATTTCATCAGCTTGCTCCTCACTTAGTTGAATTTCATAACTAGTTACACTATTGTTTGAATGCAACTATATAAGTTGAATTAAATTCTATTTTGATAGAATTTGCATTCGGCTTTAAGAATGCAAATCTTGGTCAAAAAATTTACTTCATCCAATATAGTTGTTATATGCTGATTATCCTTTACACCCGGTATGAGTTACAATCAGACTCCGGTTTGAACCTGCTCATACTACGGTATGAATTAAGGGTTCGCCAACCGGACCCGCCATTTTCCATCTTCTCTAACAACTATAATCGGGCCGGGATTTCCCAAATCTTTTCCTTTTTCTTGTCTTTGAAAAAAATACTTCTTATAATTCGGTTCATTTTCACCAATATAGACAAAATAGTAACTCCGCCCTTTTTCCGCCAGCAGATGCCAGACGGAATCCTCCTTGGCTTTACTCCAATCGTCTTTAGTCAGTAACTTTTGCCACAATTCCCGGTTTTTTTGCACACTGCCAATATGGTAAAACCACCGGGCTACCGTTAACGGGTCCAATCCATCAGGAATCGATTGAATATTCCCGGGCAGACTGGCTTTGGAAAATGATACCGGCTTTTCCCGTCCTACTACTTCGCGATGGATTTTGAGCGGTCCCGGACGATTTATAAGAAATTGCGCTGTAAAAAATGTTAATAAAGTTAAAAAACCCAATCCGGCAATTATTAGATAAACCAGCTTTGGCTGCCGAAAAACCTTCGGCTCCAAGTCTTTTTTAGGACCGGATTGGAAAAGGCTGATCAACTCATACCGGTTCCGGACTCCCACTTTATTAAATAAATTATAAACATGAGTCTTCACCGTGGCTACCGTTATGAAACTCTTTCGGGCGATTTTTCCATTGTCGAGCCCTTCTAAGATCAAGGCCGCAATCTCCGCCTCCCGGTCGGAGAGGTTGTATTTTTTGATTAAGTCTTCATTTACCGCCACTTTCAATCGACCTCCTAACCTACAATTATTGGTTTAACCACCTATTTTGTTAATCCATTCATTAGAGTCTTCGACTCATTCTGTGGATACTTCAACTCGTTTTGTTAATCCTTCGCCTCGTTCTGTGGATTCTTCAACTTGTTTTGTTAATCCTTCGACTCGTTCTGTGGATCCTTCAACTCGTTTTGTTAATCCTTCGCCTTTTTCTGTGGATTCTTCAACTTGTTTTGTTAGTCCTTTGACGTGTGTCAAGTTGGTTTTGAAATTAACATCTTCACCCAGCCCTGAAACGGCTGGGCTGGGTATATCAAAAAGCGTTCTAAAGGCCTTTAAGGCCTCGGTAAAAGCTTCGAAGCACAACCTAGCCCGGCTTTGCTGGGGTTTAGAATGATTTTTATGACTTAGCCCAGCCGTTTCAGGGCTGGGTGGACAGAATGAACAATAATTTTTCCCTTTATTTACTACGGCAACCTGATGACATTGGGTTTTAACCCGCGGCGGGCCAACTTTTTAAGCGCATTATAACTGTTCTAGGGAAACTGATACAAAATCATGCGGGACTTTCTATCTCTCAGCATCATATAACTCATTAACCGCTCTACTAAATACAATTCTTACGTACAATACAAAAAAGCCTCTCGTTCCTAAAATCAGTGCTAATCCTAATGCCGCCAGAAAGAGCCATCCCACAACTTCATTCGCTTTATCCAACTTTTCCAATTGCTGATTGATGATAAGTTCATTTTTACCGGTGATCTCCAGCCTGCCCCGGATATCTGTCCGAAAGCTGAAAGATTCGTTCATATTTTTTTCCGGCGAATTCGCCAACAAACTGGATAATCTATTGTCAAACTCATCTTCGCACTCCCAGCTTTTGGCCGGAGTTAGCCGAACCGACGGCCGCCCGGTTGATATTTCGCGGTAAAAGGCGGCCAATTTAGTTCGGAACAACTCTTGGCGTTCATTTTCCAACAACTTAATCCGTTCTTTTTCGTTATGGATAAATTGGTCCCGGTAATCAGTCAATCTATCAATCTGAAACCCGGCATGAAAAGAATTCTTGCCTTCCACTAGGTAACGTTGTTTTAAAGCTTCATACAATGGATTATCACTGAAAAGTTCAAATCGTTCCCAAGCCTCTTTATGCATCAAACGGATACCGGGCGTAGCCTCCAACTCAGGTAATAAAGACAAACGATCACTGATGTTTTCGTTAAAGACTTCCCGGCGCAAACTATTTACATACTCCCGATCTGCCGCAACCGGATCAACCAAATATAGGTGTTTTTCTTCAAGGTTAGGCGCTAAAGCGGCCCGAACAATTCTGATCTTCGCTCCCCGGCGGGGTCCGGTTCGGACCAGATCTCCCACTGTTTGATAACTAACCGCTTCCATATGGTTGTATTGCAGTTTTTCATAACTAATCAGCGGTGAATATCCGGCTTCACTCAAGATGCCGGTTAATCCAAAAGCGATTAATCCGAAAAATAACCCACAAAATAAACTGATGGGTAATTTAATCCGAAGCAATCCCCTGGAGACTTCTTGGTCAACTTGAAAGATACCGTTAAGGGATACCAGCACGCAAACCGGATCTTTGGATTTTATTACTCCGGTCTTATTATTCAGCATGGCCGGATAAAAAAAAGCTTCAGCTTGGAGATGGTCTCCCGGCGCCAAATATTGATACCAGTGGTCCGGCAACTCAAAACTGTAATCGCCGATATAATCAATTGTCCGTGGAAAATTTGGACTCCCTATTCTTCTTCGGCGATACTCGCCTTCAATGGAGACAATCTCCATATCCAAACCGGACCAGTTTCGCTTGATCCAAAAGTAACTTAAATAGATTAATCCCCCGCATATAACCGTTAATAGCGCCAAAATAACGCCCAAAATATGCTGAGAAGTTCCAATATTGAACCGCTGCCCAAAACAGATCAGAGTTCCGGCGCTGCAGACAATCGTTAAGGTGAGGCCAAAGTAAAATGTAAAAACTAATTCGCTTCTCCTCTTCTTAAGCCGGTTAATAATGTAAAGCCGTTCATTCTCTGTTGGCTTACGCAGGTTAAGTTCACTAGATTTCATTATATCTCCAATACTTTGACATCCAACTGTTACTCAATAATCTTTTGCCCGGCAATATCAGCGGCGGTTATCTGAGGATGACTGTATCGTCCTTTTTCGGCTGTCTTTGATTTTTTAACTTGAATGGCTTGGGCCGGACAGTAATGAATACAGGCAAAACAGAAAGTACAGGGGATATCGTTTTGCCAAACCGGTTTACCAT
>JAEYRN010000051.1 GCA_023435565.1 Bacillota bacterium | reverse complement strand
TTGGAGCGTAAACTCCGGGTTCTTTTATCGCAATTTTTCAAGGTGCTGTTCGGGTTTCGAAAATCTACCGTTTTTGAATTTGAAGTTGCACTTTAATTGAAAAACAAGATTTATTCAGGAACCCCTAGTTAAAATAATCTATTTGCCAATATTTTTACTCGTTCCACAAATATACCTATTTCCTGAAAAATATGTTATAATTATAAATTGTTTGATGGAAGAAGCGGTATTATTTCATCTTATTTACTAAGGGAAAATGTCGCTATTTTTATGTATTGAACCAAAAAAGCTTAATTTCCGAGGTGAAAATCCATGGGCAAATTAATATGGCAATTAGGCTATGATTTTCAATTTGAGCCAAGCGATAAAACAGAAAAGTTACAAGAAGATTGTTTATTGGAACATGTAAATTACTGTCTTCAAAAAAGCCCGTTTTATTCAAAACGATTTGGAAAATTAATCAAAGAAGTAACCTCTTTATCAGATTTTACAAAACTTGGTTTTACAACTAAAGATGATTTATTACAAAACAATGACGCATTTCTGGCTGTTCCCGAGGGAGATATTGTTGATACCTGTTTCACTTCCGCTACGGTGGGGACAACTCCCGTCAACTTTTTATTGACTAAAAGCGACCTTGATCGATTGGCCTATAATGAACGGGTAGCCTTTGAGATATCCGGAGTTAAGCGCGAAGACAAAATGGGGATCTGTGTTGCCCTTGAACGTGGGTTTATGGCCGGTTTAGCCTATTTTCTCGGCGGGGTAAGTTTAGGTACCCACATGATTAGAATTGGAGCATCAGGATCGCAACACATTTGGAATCTCATAAAAACACATAAACCGACTGCTTTGATCGGAGTACCATCTGTTTTGGCTAACGTAGCGTTACACGCTATCGAAGAGGGAGATAATCCCGCATCATTAAAGGTGAAAAGGATTTTAGCAATTGGTGAATCAACCAGGGACAAGCAGTTGAATTTGCTTCCTTCAATTCAACGGATTGAACAGTTATGGAATGCCCCAATTTACTCTACTTACGCTTCTACGGAAATGTCAACTTCCTTTGCCGAATGCTTAAATCGCCAAGGCGGACATTTTCGACCCGAACTTATCTATGTAGAAATAGTTGACGAAGAAGGGAATAAGGTCAAAGATGGTGAAATAGGGGAAGTTGTTGTTACTCCTTTAGGCATTCAAGGGATGCCCTTAATCAGATTCAAAACCGGTGACATGTCGTTTATTATTAATGAGAGATGTACTTGCGGAAGAACCACCAAACGGATTGGACCTGTAGTTGGCAGGAAAGCCCAATTATTAAAATATAAAGGGACCAATGTTTTCCCTAACGCAATTGCATCAATTGTTGAAGCAAACCCCGATTTTATAGGATGTTATGTTGAAGCATATTCAGCTGAATTTGGCGAAGACCGTGTAGTAGCTGCTATTGCAGCTACCTCCGAAAAATATGATCTTGACAAGCTTAAAAATGAGTTCCGGGCTGGTTTAAGAGTAGTACCTGAGTTGAGAATGATTGATAAGGAAGAACTTTTTAAGAAAACACAACCAGAAGGAAAAAGAAAAAGACAAATATTTTTTGATTTGAGAAAGGGAGAGTAAATTGACTGAATCAAAGGAAGTTGTTGTTTTAAATGGAAACGACCTATCGCTTAATGATATTGTCGCAATCGGAAACGGAAAAAAACAAGTGGCCTTAGATAAAGGGTCGCTTCAAAAATGCCTCGCCAGCCGTGAATTTCTCCTCAACCAAATAAAAGAAGGCAAAGTAGTATATGGAGTAAATAGTTCATATGGTTCGATGTGCAATAAGATTATTAATGATGAAGCAATGGAGTTGCTTCAGGAAAATCTGATTCGAACCCATGCTGCTGGATTAGGAGAACCGCTCCATCATACGGTTGCTTTAGCAGCGGTTGCGGTACGACTAAATTCTTTAATTAAAGGTTATTCCGGAGTCCGTGTTGAATTGTTGGAGTTAATGCGCGAAATGATTAATAATCAAATAGCGCCTTATATCCCCACACGGGGGAGTGTTGGGGCGTCCGGCGATTTGATTCATTTGGCCCATTTGGCTTTAATGTTGATTGGAGAAGGCCGAGTATATTACAAGGGCCAATTGATGAAAGCTGAAGAAGCCTTTCGCCTCGCAAATTTGAAGCCTATTAAACTGGGGGCTAAGGAAGGTATTTCACTAATTAATGGGACTTCAGTTATGACAGCAATCGGTGCTTTTGCGGTATACTACGCAAAACAGGCTTTAGCTGTTGAGAGTATTGCTGCCGCTTTAGCCATCGAGATTTTTAACAGTATCGATGATTTTCTAGAAGACAAACTCCATCAACTCAAACCTCATTTGGGACAGATTAAAATTGCCAAGATTTTAAAAAATCTAGTGGCCGGATCCCGAAATGTTGTTAACCGATCGGCTTTACATCAGGCCATCCGAGAAGAATCCAACAATGAATCCGCTGTTTTCGAAACAAGCATTTTTATCCAAAATGTCTATTCCATACGGTGTACACCTCAGGTTTTAGCTCCGGTTTATGAAGCCATCGAGACTGCGGAGAAGATTATTGTTTTGGAAGCAAATTCAACCAATGATAATCCGGTGATAATTCCGGAAGAAAATAAAATATTGCATGGCGGAAACTTCCATGGTCAAAGCATTGGATTTTATATGGATAGTTTGGCAATTGCCTTAGCAACTTTATCCAACCTTTCCGAGAGAAGATTGAATACCTTAATCGATGACCATTTAAACGGTGAGCTTCCTGAGTTTTTAATTTGTGGAATTAAAGGTTTGGATATGGGATTTATGGGAGCTCAATATCTTGCCACTTCCACGACAGCGGAAAACCGGCAGCTTTCAAATCCGGTCAGCACAAATAATATTTCATCTAATGCTTCAAATCAAGATGTGGTTAGTATGGGGACCGTGGCGGCGCGTAAAGTGTTTACTCAGGTAACTAATTTAAAATATATCCTAACCATGGAAATATTAGCCGATTTGCAAGCGATGTCTTTTAAAGATTCATCAAAATTAGGCACTGAAATCGCAAAGCATTATCAAAAGTTGGCTTCTCACTTTAAGGTATATGACAGTACAACTGTTTTCCACGATATGCTCGTTAAATTCATGGATTTAATATTTGATCAAGATATTCTTGATTTAAAAAAGATTTTTCAATAACAGGAGGGTAATATTGAGCCTGCCATGCTCCGTTCGGGATCTAATCCCTCAAAAAGGCAAAATGGGTTTTGAGCAAACAATCATCAAAACCCAACCGGAAGATAGTGAATCCACTGCAATTATCAACCGGGACAATATTTTTTTAGATGATGGCCTTCAATTATCCAATATTGCGCTGATTGAATATGTTAACCAATTAATCGCGGCCGCCCAGGGTTATAATGGGAAAAGTAATGGGAAGCCCGGGCAAAAAGGTTTGTTTGTGGGCGTTCAGGAAGCCAAGTTTATTCAACCGGTCTATCATGGTGATTGTTTAACTATAAAGAGTTTCACTACCGAGGAAGTTTCCCAGGTAACGTTCGTTCAAGGCATTATTGAACGTGATGGAGATAGGGTTGCCGAATTAGTCACTAAGTTATATGAAGTTAAGGATGAGTCAGAGTTCAATTCTTTAACTGATGGAGGCTTACTACCCAAGCCAAAAAGGGATATTCCGGTTAGTAAGAGCCAACCACCGGTTTACCTGGCTTTTGATATGCATAGGGTGCTTTATTCTTACTTGCATGACAAAAGTGCCGGTGAGGACTTCATATCTTTTAAAATCGCCTGTCCTGAGGGATTTGACCCCTTTGACGGCCATTTTCCGGGTAATCCGATTTTACCGGGGATTGTTTTGTTTGAGATAGCCAATTTGGGGCTAAAATTATTATTAAAAAAACCGGTCGGCCTAAAATATCTGAAACGAATGAAAATCAGCGGCGTTGTTCATCCTTATCAAGTTATATCCTGTACTGTGAAAATTGATAAGAACAGTGACCCGTTGGTTTCGTTTTCCGCCATTTTTAACGATGACGGTGATCGGGAGATTTCCAAGTTCACCGGTACTTGTGGTGAAGGAAAAGAATAATGGCAAACCGAAGATCCGAAAAATACTTCCCGCCGGATGAAAAACCGACGTTAACCGCTGAATGTTTCCGAAGGGTCCAATTTGATGAAGTAGATGCCCTTGGAATAGTTTGGCATGGCCGTTATGTTAGTTATTTTGAGCAAGGAAGAAACGAATGGGGACGGAAATATCGTTTCACTTATTATCATATGTATGAAAATGGTTTTGCCATGCCCATCGTCCAACTTCATATAGACCATTTTTATCCTCTGCGTTATGATGAGCTGATTCGGATTAAGACCAATTGTCATTGGACTGAGGCTGCCAAAATGAATTTTAGTTATGAAGTTTATGCTGAGAACGGTCTATTATCGGCCAAAGGTTATACCGTGCAGATCTATACGGATTTTGAGAGTAAACCCATGATGTTGCGGCCGGACTTTGCCGAAAAATTTATCCAAAAATGGGATGATTGGAGCTCAAAGTGAATAGAGATGTTTTTTTAAATTACTCTTCAATCGTAACCGGGTTAGGCTCTCTGGATGAAACCTGGGAAGCCATTTTAAATAATAAGTCTGGTATCAAAAAAAAGGAACATTTTGAAAATTCATTGTTGCCCCAAACCGGCTTGTCGTTGTATAAAAGGGATTTGGTTGATTTTAAGTTGAACTTCACCCAATATTTAATGGAAGAATGTTTATCCGGCTTTCCGGAATTACCTAAAGATACATTTGTAATTTGGACAGGGATTAAAAATAATGTTGAAGCCATTGAAAGCCTTTATGACGGCGTGGAAACCCCACATTGTTCTTCGGCTAATGATTTTCGGTCCTGGCTAATCGGATTTTTAGGGTTGAATAATGGCGGGATGGAGGTTAACGCCGCCTGTGCTTCTTCAACAGTGGGAGTCGCCTTAGCAATGCAATATATAACTGAAGGAAAGTATGATCATATCCTGGTTGCAGGCGCCGATATTGTAAGTAGATTTGTTTATTACGGCTTTGCAGCCTTAAAAGCAATGACCGACGAAATCTGCATGCCTTTTGATATCAACCGGAATGGTTTATCATTGGGCGATGGGGCGGTAGCGTTATTTTTATCGGCTGAGCGTAACTCAGATATACGGATGGCCGGATATGGGATAACTAATGACGCCAATCATATTACCGGACCTTCGCGAGATGGAGCAGGACTGGCTAAGGCGATGCGACAGGCAATTGAGATGTCAGGATTGAGACCTGATATGGTCCAAGGGTTTTGTGCCCACGGGACCGGGACCCGTTATAATGATTCGATGGAAGTTCTAGCTGCTCGTTCTTTATTTGGAAATACTCCACCCTTGATGTTTGGTGTTAAGGGTGCTATCGGTCACACTTTAGGGGCTGCCGGTGGCATTGAGATTGCTTTGTGTGGGAAATGCTTATCAAAAGAAGTAATACCACCTACGGTGGGTTGTAAATCTCCGGAATTGGCTGAGATAGTTTTGGAGAGAATGTCATTTCCCGGAAAAAATATTATAACCAGTAACTCGGGATTCGGTGGAGTCAATGCCGCTGTTTTATTGGAGAAACTATCATGATTAAAGAACAAAAAATTTATTGTTTGGGTAGTGGTTGGATCTCAGCCTTTGGAAACGGCATATATGGTTCAAAACCTCGCTTTTCCAATGAAAATGCTCATTTTGAGTATCCAAAGTTAGAGGAATATATCGAGGAGTTACCGCCTCGCTTTGGCCGGTTTGATGTATATACCAAGGTTACGTTTGCTACGGCGGTCCTTGCTTTAAAAGACGCCGGTCTAATTCAAAGAGAAGGTAAAAAGAATATCGGAATTGTGATTGGGAGTTCTTCCAGTGTTTATGATGATGATATTGCCTATTTTGAGTCTACAAGAGAAGCAAAAGGCGCATTTACCAGTCCCAATCTTTTCTCTTACACATTGCCTAATGTTGCTTTGGGTGAAATTGCAGTCTATTTTAATATCGTCGGGCCGACTTTCTGCCTGGGAAATGAGCCATCTAATCCCGGCCTGGGTGTAATGCCTACCGCCATTAGTTTGCTCGAATCAAGGCAATGTGAAAGTATTTTAACTGGTTGGGTAGAGGTGGCCCAAAATCTTAAAAACCATGAAATTTATTCCAAAGGGGCAGCTTTTACCGTTTTGTCATTAGCTGAAACCAGTAATATAAAAGGACAATTTTTGTTTAATTCAAATTTTCGCTTCATAGAATTGATAGAAGGATAAAAATGGCAAGATTATTAATGATTTCTACCAATTTGATGGATGATCCGTATCCGGTTTATCCGCTGGGTGCAAATATAGTCGCTTCAGCTGTCAAAAGAACCGGACATGATGTTAAATTAATCGACCTATTGACTGAAGAGGAAAAGGGATTATATGAGGCTGTGATGAAATTTGAGCCGGATTATATCGCTTTTTCCATGAGAAATGTAGATAACGTTAATTTTAATCAACCACAGTCCTTTATTTTTCAATATAAAATATTAATTGAAAAGATTAAAGACTGCATTCAAATTCCAATAATATTAGGTGGTAGTGCTTTTACTATTTTCCCTGTGGAATTTTTGGATTTTTTGGGTGCCGATTATGGAATCATCGGTCCTGGAGAGGTCACTCTGCCGAAATTAATCGACCGATTAGAACGGAAAAATCCGCCTCAAGACAGGATTCTAAGTGGAGAAATTGATGTTTCCGGAGAAAATGGTTATTATCTTGCCCGTGAGCATCGACTAGCTGAATTTTACCTAAATAAAGGCGGTATGCTCAATGTCCATACCAAAAGGGGATGTCCGCACCATTGCTTGTATTGTTCTTACCCGAGTTTGGAAGGCAAAGAGTATATTTTTCGACAACCGGAAGCGGTAGTGGATGAAATCGCGTATCTAATAGGTGAACATGGGGCTGACTTTATCTTTTTTACCGATTCCGTTTTTAACGATAGTAGCAATCGGTATTTACAGATAATGGAGGAAATGGCCCGCCGGGAGATATCGATCCCCTGGACTTGTTATCTGAGGCCGGCTTCATTCCATAAAGATGAAATCGAGCTGATGAAGCGGACGGGTTTGTATTCGGTGGAATGGGGTTCGGACTGCTCCACCGATCGCACTTTAGAAGGTATGGGGAAAGATCTACGTTGGGATGAGGTTAGACAGGCCCATAATTTATTTGCCCAGAACGGGATTCCGGGGTCACATTTTATTATTTTTGGAGGGCCTGGTGAAACTCCTGATACTGTTCGTGAAGGTATCAAAAATTTAGCCGGGCTTAATAATAGTGTAATATTTGGGGGTATGGGAATAAGGATTTTTCCAAATACCGGTATTTGCAAGTTAGCGAAAAAAGTTGGTATCATCCAAGACGAGACTGAGTTATTCAATGGGGAAGTATATTATCATTCGCCTGAAATCGATCTTGGTTGGTTAAATAATTATCTGATTGAATCATTTAAAGACAAAAAAACCTGGGTGTTTCCTTGGGCGGGTGTGGCGGAACGAAACAGTTTTATGCATAACTCAGGCTTTAGGGGGCCATTATGGGATTTGTTGTTGAAAAGGAAGTGAAAATGAAGCAAGTTTGGAAGAGAAGCATAAAAAGAAATGGCTATGGCAATAAATTAGGGTATTCAATATTTCATTTTATTTTAAAGAATATCGGTTTATATTGGGCATATGGATTATTATTTTTATTAGTCCCCTATTATGTTATTTTAAGGCCGAGTGTATACCAATGTTCTAAACCATATTTACAGAGGCGATTTCCCGGTGATTCGTTTTTAAAAAGGCATCTTCGTCTTTTTAAATATATTTTTATCTTCGGACAAGCTTTGATTGACCAATTATACTTTGGTTTTGTGGGTGAATCCAAAATTGAGTTGGATTTTGAACGGGAACTAGAGATTCTAAATCTACTTAATGAAAGACCGGTAATATTTTTAATGTCCCATGTAGGATTTTGGGAAGTGTCAATGGCCGGTTCGGCGAGATTTAATAAAAAACTTAATGTTATGGTAAATAAAGATTTCGATAAGGATAAAAGAAAGAGCTTTTATGATATTAGGGATAAAAAGTTTAACTTAATTAATGTTTCCGATAATTATGGGGGGATGGTTGAGGCTACCAATGCTTTGCTTAGTGGCGAAGCCATAGGAGTTACCGGAGATCGGGCGGAGCAATGGCGTACAAAAAGTGTTTCTTTTCTTGGGTCTCCGGCTAAATTTCCCACTATCGCCCAGCAATTGGCGGTTGCTACGGGAGCTTCAGTTATTGCTTTATTTACATCAAAGCAAGGTAAATATCGAGTTCATATTGATTGGGAAGATATTTCAACCGAAGTATTAGCTGATGAAAAACTAACTAAAGACGAAAAAATAGAAAAAATGTTGCAAAACTATTCCAATGCGCTGGAAAAGCATATTCAGAAACATCCTTATATTTGGTTTAACTTTTTTGATTTTTGGAAGATGTAAATTGATTTCTGAGATCTAACCCTTAATATTGTTTTTCAAAACTAACTAAATTATAATAGTAACAGTTTCAGGTCAAAAAAAATATAAGTACACTTAAGCCTTATATCTTTTGTATTCTATATCCGAATTCATAAATTATGGAGGAGAATGTCAATGGATACTGCCACCAAGCTAAAAGAGCTATTATCAAAGGAATTAAATTTAAAACTCAAGCCTGAGGAGATAACCGACGATATGCTATTATTTGGTGAAGGTTTGGGTTTGGATTCTTTAGATGCCGTCGAGATTGTAGTAATTCTTAAAAAACATCTGGGAGTGAATATCGTCGACAGCGCACAAGCTAAAGAAATTTTTGTTTCAATGAAAACACTTACCGAATTTGTAGAAAAAGAACTGGGTAAAGAGTAAGTGCGAAATCAAAGTTATATTACCGGTTTAGGATCTATTAGCGGGGCCGGCCGAAATCTACTAGAGACCATGGAGTGTCTTTATAGAGGAAAGAGAAACCCAAAACCGCCAATTAGGTTCTCTTACCAATTGGATAAGAATTATCCGATTTTTGAGGTTTTAGGTTTTGAAGAGCAGGCCAATGATTTAAGTTTTTATTTTGCAGAAACCGCAATAAAAGAAGCTTTGTTTCAAGCCGACTTAGATGACAAAGAGTTGCGCAAATATCGAGTCGGTGTATTTTTAGGTTCAACCGCAGGATGTTTTTTTAACAAAGAGGATTATTATCGCAAACACCGTAACCAAAAAAGCGGCGACCCCTCCTACGTTGCCCAAGTACTATTAAACGGAAGTATTGCCCATCAAATCACCAAAAAGATGGGGTTAACCGGCCCGTCCCTGACTTTATCAAACGCTTGTGCTTCCGGAACTGATGCAATTGGGATTGCTTCCGCAATGATTGAGAAAGGCATATGCGACATCGCTTTAGCCGGAGGGTGTGATGAAATAGTTAGAATGGTCTATCTCGGTTTTATTTCATTAATGAATACCTCTGATTACCCCTGCTCCCCGTTTTCGAAAAACAGAAAAGGCTTAAATCTGGGAGAAGGTGCGGGGATATGTGTGTTGGAAAGTCAGGAATCAGTTAGACGGCGAGGTATCAAACCGTTAGGTTCTATCGAAGGTTATGCTACGGTTTCCGATTCTTATCATATTACAGCTCCCGAACCGTCAGGAAGAGGTCTTCGAACAGCATTTTATAACGCTCTAAATCAAGCCGGAATCAAACCAAAAGATGTTGCATTTATTAATACCCACGGCACCGGTACTATTGAAAATGATCGAGTTGAAGGCCGAGTTATCGCTGATATTTTTGGGGAGGACATTCCAATTACCGCAACGAAAGCTTTCACAGGACATGCTTTGGGTGCAGCCGGCGGCTTAGAAGCCGTTATTTCAACTCAATGTTTAATTGATCGAAAGATACCAGGAGTATTGGATTATGATGATTTTGATCAAGATTGTGTTATTAAGCCAAAGGTAGGTAATGTAAATATTATCGGTAACTACGCATGTTCATCCTCATTGGCCTTTGGTGGGGTCAATTCGGTAATTGTGATAGGGAGACCATCATGAAGCTTTCAGTGAATGGTTTGGGGCTGGTCTCAAAAATCGGAAACACCAAGGAGATAGAGACGGTCTTGGCGCAGGGCCAAATTGACCCAAAATGTCTATCGTCCAATCATACTTTGTCCATTGATATCCCAAATGATTTTAATATACCGCCACAATTAATTAGACGTATGAGCCATTTTGCAAAAATTTCACTTCTATCCGCATGCCACGCTTTTAGAGACTCAGGTTTGAACGACCTTGTTGGTAAGTCGATAGGAATCATCCAGGGTTCGGTATATGGGCCAATCATTTCAGGGATCCAGGCTTTTGACGACTTGATTGATTTTGGAGATAATCAACTTTCACCAACTAATTTTTCGGGCTCGGTCTTTAATACGTCCTCTACCTATCTTTCATTGGCTTTTGGGATTCAAGGCCCTATCCTAACTCATACTAGTGGTATGGATACTTTATATAACTCCCTTCTTTCGGCGTATATTTGGTTGGAAAGCAAAACAGTGGAATACGTAGTTTTAGGAATTGGAGATGAATATACGACATATTTTGATGATGGCAATCAGACGGCCAACCAGCAAAACGGTTTGCTTCCAACATGTGAAGGTTGGACTACATTTATTTTAAGTAAAAATGAAAAAACCAAGTATGGTATGGTTGATTTTAGTTGTTTAAAAATGCTGCCGGATATAAAAAACCAAAAGAATATCTACTCTGTTTGGCATGAAAAGATTGAAAATGCAGAATTTATTAATCATGCTAAGCATAATCAAGCCTGCTTTCCCGTTTTTTTAAGGGGATCTTATCCTAGTTCTTCGGCATTTGATCTGGCTTTAATGTTAATTTGCGCTCAAAAAGAAAGGTTTCCCGTTTATAATGGATTAAACGGCTATTTTCAAATTCTTAATATTGGAAAAGATGAGAAAATTAGTTGTTTTAACATATCGGAAAATAATGATGATATAATCCTTTATCAAGTAACAAAAGATTGATTTTTTAAAAAGAGATAATTGATTAAAAATAGAAATTTTGGTATTCTTAGGGCATAGATAGTTTTATTAAAATAACTTCTAGTTTTTAAAAGCAATATAATGTGGAGATTTAAAATGGAAAATGGAAAAAAACCCAGTCGAATTAACTATTGCGTATTAATTCCTACTTATAATAACGATCAAACATTGGAGAACGTTATATCTTCCGTGTTGGAATACACATCAAATATTATTGTTGTTAATGATGGAAGCAATGATAATACTGAAAGTATTTTGGAACGTTTCAAAGAAAAGATCGATATTATTTCTAATCATAAGAACCATGGTAAAGGGGCAGCTCTTAGAAAAGGTTTAAAAAGGGCCGAGGAGTTAGGATATGAATATGCGATTACGCTTGATTCGGATGGGCAGCATTATCCTTCGGATATTCCAAAGTTTTTAGAAAAGGTGACTTCCGGTGAAAACATATTAATTATTGGTAACCGGGATATGAGTTCCGAAAACATTCCGCAAAAAAGCAAATTTGGGAGAAATTTTTCTAATTTTTGGGTAAAACTAGAAACCGGTAAAAACCTTATGGATACCCAATCCGGTTTTAGGCTTTATTCTATTGCTGCGATGAATCGGTTTCTTTTTTTTACGGTAAAATATGATTTTGAATTGGAATCGTTGGTTCGCTGGTTATGGAAGGGGTATCCGGTTGAATTTGTTACAATTAATGTTTATTATCCCCCTCCGGAAGAAAGAGTAAGTCATTTCAAAGGATTTAAAGATAATTTTCGGATCAGTTTGCTGAATACCGTGTTGGTAATAATTACTTTTGTCTATATAATTCCCAGACACTTTCTAAGTACAATGGTCAAAGGAGTAAAAAATTATATTATTTAGTTATTTGAAAGGAGGAATTTTTTTGAAAAAAGACATTTTTATTTTAGCACTGGTTTCACTAATGTTAATTATGTTTAGTTCAACAGTTGTGGCTGAAGAATCCAAGAATTCCTGGGGGGTTGGGGCTGGCATTCCTTATGGTATTACGGGGGTAAATGTAGATTATAACATAATCGCTAATTTAGATTTTTCCTTTGGAGTAGGTATAAATCCTTTGTCCGGTTTTTGTTACAGTATAGGCGGGAAGCTCCATTTTGCTTCTAACGAAAAGAAATTTCGGCCGAGAATATCTTGTTACTATGGAACTAATACAATGGTTGAAGAGCCGGACGATATAGATGATTTTACCAATTATGACGGAGTTACTGCAGGGGTCGGAGCACGTATAGCCTTTGGGAAACAACATGGTTTGGATTTTGATTTAATGTACATAGTATCTACCGAAGCCGACATTGATGAATTGGAAGATGAAGGTTACGATGTATCGGGCATGGATGATATTAAAATTTCAGTAGGTTATCGCCGGGTTTTCTAAATTTGCAATCAAATTTTGAAAATCAAAAAATAGGTAATTATTGTTTATTTATAACAATACAAGTTATTTAAGGATTATAAAAATGGCTATTAAACAGATGACAGCTATGAAACGGCGTATTGTACTAGTTCACCCTAGAGGTTCTAATTGGCTTAAGGGGAGCAGGGATGTCATTGCCTCAGCAAATCGGATGATTCCACATGGGATTCTTTCGATTGCTGCCTGGCTGGACAAAGAAGGCCACAAGGTTTTCATCCATGACTGTTTAGGGCCTGGCGCATCGCCTGATTTTCAGACCAACATTTATGAAATCTTCAAATATAAGGCTGATATTGTCGGATTTTCAGCTACCACATCTTCTTTTCCGGATGCGGCCAGGATGGCGGCTGCCGTTAAAAAGCTCAGACCGGAGATGACTACGGTCTGTGGCGGGGTTCATTGTTCCGCGTTAGGAGCATCTTTACTAAAGGATTACCCGGAATTCGATTTCCTTATCAAAGGAGAAGGAGAAATTACTCTTGAGGAATTGGCGCGGGGATGTAACCCAGCTGATGTGAATGGACTCGTCTGGCGTAATGGTAATGATATTGTGGAAAATGGTCCGCGTGAGATGATTCCTGATTTGGATATCTTGCCTTTCCCGGCATACGAAAAACTAAAAGGTTTTCCCAAAGGTTATAACCTACCGCTTTTTAGTTATGCCCATTTTCCGGGAACCTCCATGGTTACCAGCCGTGGTTGTTTGTTTCAGTGTTCCTATTGTGACCGTTCTGTTTTTAAAAAGGGATTCCGCTATAATTCCGCCAAATATATTTATGACCATTTGAAGTATCTTAGTCAGAAATTTGGAGTTAGGCATGTAAATATCTATGATGACCTTTTTACTACAGACGAAAAGCGTATTGTCGAACTCTGTGAAATGCTTACTAAAAATCCAATTGATATGCATTTTAATTGTGCGGTCCGTGTGGGATATGCCCCTGATGATCTTCTCAAAATGTTGAAAGACGCCGGTTGCCTCATGGTATCTCTTGGGATTGAATCTGGAGATACAGACCTCCTGAAGAAACATAAAGCAGGGGTGACAGTAAATGAAGTCAAGGATACGGTGACCAGGATTCAAGCGGCGGGTCTCCGCGCTAAAGGCCTCTTTATGATGGGACTTCCCGGTGAAACCGAGGAATCGATTAGGAGGACCAGTGACTTTGTTATTTCCCTTGGGCTTGATGAAATGAATATGGCAAAATTTACTCCGTTTCCCGGAGCGCCGTTATGGAAAACCATTCAGGAAGAAGGCTCATTTGAGGAAGATTGGGAACAGATGAATTGCCTCAATTTTGTATTTGTCCCTAAAACCATTGGTTCAAGAGAACGTCTTGACCGGCTATACAATGAACATATCAAGCGTTTTTATACCAGCAAATCATGGATTCGGAAGTTTCGGAAACGCCTTTGGCAGCATCGGCATTCATTGTGGCATATTTTAAAGAATCTTCCTGACTTTTTAGCTGCTAAAAGCCAATTTGAACCTAAGAAAAAAAAGCCTCGGAATGGGAAATGACGGATAGTTTCCTATTACTTTTTCATATGGTATAATCACTTTGTGATTTAATATTTCATTCAAAATCACAATTATTTTGATTTCACTTCTTAGACTTAACTTTAAAAGAAAGGAGGAAATCATCTATGATTCGTAAAGTGTCCCGTATAGTTGTAAGCGCAGTTATGATGTTTATGCTTCTTGGGGTAACTGTGTCCGCTGCTAGAGTTAAATTAATGGACGAAACGGACCGGCCATTGACCCCCCAACCGGATCAAGCGCTAGTCGTTTTTATGCGCTCTACAATGGTTGGTAGTGCAATTTCCGCTTCCCTCTTCGACGTAACCGGGGATGAGACCAAATTCATCGGAGTAATGTACAATAATACTAAGGTATGCTATGATGTGGCTCCGGGAGAATACATATTCATGGTTGTTGGCGAGTCGGCGGATTTTATGAAGGCCACTGTGGAAGCTGGAAAAACATATTATGCGCTAATAACTCCACGACCGGGCGTTTGGAAGGCTCGTTTTTCATTTCGGCCATTACGTCAGTCCGACTTGGAAAGTTCTGACTTTTCAAAGTGGGACTCAAAAACACGCTTAGTCGAAAACACCTCTGATTCAGAGGCTTGGGCTGAAGAAAACGCTGAAGACATCGAAGATAAGCGGGCTGATAATTGGACTGCTTGGTGTGAATTATCTCCTGAAACCCAAGCTGAAATGACACTTAATTTGGAGGATGGGCGTTAATTTTAAGGATAGCGCTTAATAAAGGGTAAAGAATTAGGTTTAAGCCGACGGCCCTGGAGCGCAAAAGCAGTCAGGGCTGTCGTTTTAAGCTATACATAAGCTAAATAAAATACCATTTATTTTGATATAAAATAACAAACTAGAGGTTTTATATTTGAATGGAAGAAAAATTTGTTAAGTTTTATAATGATCATGCTGGAATTTATGATAAGGAACAGGATGAATTCAGTTTTGTAAGGATTCCGGAATGGAATATCGCCCTTGGTTCAATTAAAAAAATTGCCGATAAAAGCCATTCGGTATTGGAAATTGGGGCTGGTACCGGAAGGTTTACGTTAGCAATTGCGCCTTTGGTAAAACAAATTACTGCTATTGATGTTTCAGAAAAAATGTTAGATTGTATGGTGCAAAAATTAAACATTCAGGGAACAACAAATGTAAATCAGATCCATGGTGATTTTTTAGAGACGCATTTTGATGAAAGGTTTGATCTAATAGTAAGTTTTTCCGCTATTGAATATATAAGGGACAATAAGGCTTTGTTCACTAAGATATCCAACCTTCTGGCTCCGGGGGGCCATCTTATTATAACTACAGCGCATAATACTTTTTTCAGATGGTGGGGAAGAATCGGGAATTATTTTAGGCAGGGCATATATATGGACGCATACAGTAAAAAAGAAATGAGCCGGTTATTAACGGCCAATGGTTTAAAAGTGAACGAATTAACTGATTTATGTTTAAAAAGTATTTTTAGTAAAGGAATTCTGTTATTTGTTAATGCTACAAAGTAAATTCAAAAAATGGGTTAATTCAGAGGTGGAAAAAAAACTTGACCAACAACGGTTTTCCAGTCTTCCTTTAAGGATGAGGATCGGAATTGGTTTACTTATTGGTTCATACACTATTGGATATGGTTTTCCAATTATTGTAATGATTTTTTGCGGATTAAACCATCGGTTATCTTCAGGTTTACTGAGTAGTTCGATTGTTTATGGAGTATGTTGGGTGATTGGAGCAGTCGGGCTTGCTTTAGCCGGGAGGGAATGTATCAAGTACCCGATATTTTTTTCGGCAAAACTACTTAAAACGATATTCCCAAATTATTTTGGAGAGGAAGAACATCCCAATCGTCAATATGCTAAAAATTCACCACTAACGTCAATATTTTATTTAGTTACATTAATATCTTTAATCGGAATTATCGTAATAATTATTTTATCTTTTATATTATCATCAGAGACTGTTTTAATAATTGGAGTGGTTCTTTTAGTCTGTCTTCACCAGGCCTTTTACATTAATGGTATGTTTTCTTCTCGAACAAATTTTTTTTTCAAAACAATAAAGGGTAAGGAATTTTTTAATAATAAAAGCGGTATTTTATTTAGATTTGATGATGGCCCGCATCCAATATATACTCCGCAAATTTTAGACATATTAAAATCCGAAGGAGTGCAGGCCCTTTTTGCCATATCCGGAATAAATGCTGAAAGCTATCCCGAGATTGTAAAAAGAATTTATCGGGAAAAACATATTATTGCTAATCATACTTATTCGCATCCACTTAACATTCTTTTTTTAAGTTATAATAGGATTAAAGACGAGGTCTCCAGGACAAATAAAATCATTCGAAACATCACCGGGGAGGATCCCAAATATTTTTGCCCTCCGATGGGTTTTAAAAATCCAACAATTAGTAGGGTTACAAAAGAGTTGGGTTTGATACCTGTAATGTGGGATATTAAGACTTGGGACACGAAGGTTACTTTTGATAAAATAATTGCAGGAATAATGAAAAAAATTAAGACGCCTGCAATTATTATGTTTCATGATGGGATAATGCCTTGGAGTAAAAAAGATAGAGATTCGACGGTCCTTGCATTAAAGGAAACTATTAGGGCCCTTAAAGAAAAAAAATACATATAACTTTGGATTATAAACTAAAGAATGTGGCGGTAATATGAAGCGTTTATTACTAAATATCTATATTTGGATATCATTTACTATCGTAACATTATTATTTTTCACCTTACTTCCATTATATCTTTTGCTTTATTTCGGCTTTGGGAGACGTTCCGTAGATTTCATAATCAGGTGGTCTATCAGCCTTTATGGGTGGATCTTAGTAAAAGTCATCCCTTTTTTAGCCCCGGTTAAAGTTGAGTCTAGGACAGAAAAGCTTCCCTTACCTGCTATTTTGGTTGCTAATCATAATTCGGCAGTAGATCCCTACTTTTTTGGGGCGCTATTAATAGATGCCAGCTTTATTACAACTTGGCCTTTTAAAATCCCCGGTTACGGTTTTTGTATGCGCCTTGCCAAATATATTGATGCCAATGAAGGTTGGGAAAAGGTATGTCAAAAAAGCGCCGAACTGTTGCATTCAGGTACTTCGATAATTGTATGGCCTGAAGGTCATCGTTCCCGTGATGGCCGACTAGGCCGCTTCAAAAACGGTGCTTTTGCTCTTGCCGCGGAAACCGGATACCCAATATTACCCATCTGTATCCTTGGTTCGGAAAAATTATTACCACCCGGGAAGCGACTTATTACTCCAAGTCATATTAAGCTTATTATACTTAATCCCATTTACCCGGAGATGAGTAACGACCAACAAGAAGAGATTATTAAACTACGTAATAAAGCCCATGGTGTTATCAAGCAGACATTAGAGGAAGAAAGAAAAAGAGGATATTTTATTCCACATACGAATTGCTTTGAAAGAGGCGAAGAATGTTGATCAGTGTGAAGAACGTATCAAAAAAATATAAAATGGATAAAGTGGAGATCACTGCTTTAAAGGATGTTAATTTGGATATTGAAAAGGGTGATTTCATCGCTTTGATGGGTCCATCCGGAGCTGGTAAATCTACACTTTTACACATTATAGGTTGTCTTGATAATCCGACTGATGGTAGTATTGAGATTTACGGCCAAAAAATTGACAAGATGAAAGATAATAAATTATCTGTTTTTAGAAACCGACATATTGGCTTTATTTTTCAGAGTTTTAACCTGATGTCGGTACTTAATATCTATGAAAATGTTGAATACCCTTTAATGATACGCGGGGAAAAAGTTAACCGTGAAAAAGTGCTGCAAACAATTGAGTCCGTTGGATTACTTGACTATCTTAAACACCGGCCCGATGAACTTTCCGGCGGTCAGCGGCAAAGGGTAGCCATTGCCAGGGCACTGGTAACAGATCCTGATATTATTTTGGCAGATGAACCTACGGCCAATTTAGATTCAAAAACGGGCGACAAGATTATTTCTTTGCTTTTGGAACTAAATGCCAAGCATAATGTAACCTTCCTTTTTTCGACTCATAATGAAATGGTTGGCAAATATGCTAAACGGGTAATAAATATTCTTGACGGCGAACTAATCTAGCAGGGAAAAGAGAAAATGTTATTTTATCTAAAAATAGGCTTTCGTAATCTTTTAAAAAACTATCGACGTTCGATAAAAACGATATTCACAGTAGTAATCGGACTTAGCGCTTGTCTGTTGATTCAGGGTTTTATGTCCCATACACTTTGGGGCTTACGGGAATCATTGATCAACGGAGGAATAGGTCATATTCAAATATACCGGAAGGGATATCTAAAACAAAATAATATTGAACCCTATCAATATCTAATTACTGATTATAAATCTCTTGTTCAAGAACTTACTAAAGTGCCTGGTGTAAGGCTGGTTGTTCCCCATCTAAATTTTCAGGGGGTTATTTCATCCGGTAGCACAGATACTATATTTATGGGTACGGCAGGTTTCTCCAAAGAAGAACAGGCTCTAAATACTATGATTACCCTTAAAGAAGGGGATTTTCTAACGGATGAAAAGCCTTTTGGGATTATGATTGGTAGCGGTATTGCTCGAAAATTAAAGATCGGTGTAGGCGATATGGTCACTCTAATGTCGGCTATGAAAAGCGGTGGAGTAAATGCAATCGATCTTGAAATAACAGGAGTAATCGAAGGACAAATTAAAGATTACAATGAAGTGGCGCTTTTTGCTAATCTAAATACTATTCAGGGCCTAATTGATATACCCAATTCGGTGGACCGGATTATTCTACTATTGAACAAGACGGAAATACTTGAGGAAATAGAACCTAATATTAGTGCACTTTGTGACCGAATGGGTTTAGAATTTTCCGACTGGAGGCAATTGGCCGGCATCCAATATTCCCAACCGAAATTGTTTTATGACTTAGTATATTTACTAATGATGTCGATAATTGTATTGGTTGTTATTTTTTCGATAACCAATACTTTAAACCTAACGATGCAAGAAAGGATCCGTGAGATTGGCACTATTCGTTCGCTTGGAACAACCAGGCTTCAGGTGGGGAAAATATTTCTCTCTGAAAGTTTTTTAATTGGTTTAATCGGTGGTGTTATCGGAATTATCATGGGTTATGGACTGGCTGCGCTCTTTAACTCATTGGGAGGGGTATCCATTCCAGCGCCTCCGGGACATGCCAAAGGATACACGGCGTTTTTCAAACCGGATTTTATCCAAGCTCTCCGGTTATGGATGCTTTTTTTGATGACAGCGACGTTAGCAGGCTTTTACCCGGCTTTTAGAGTGGCCAAACTGCAAATAGTCGATGCGCTTCGTTGGATTTAATAGGAGGATTTAATTGTTTTACTTGAAAATTGGTTTCAGAAATATAGTCAAAAACTTCAGACGTTCATTCTTTACAATGATCCCGACTATTATTGGAATGATAGCCTGTCTTTTAACCCAAGGTTTTTTCAATTGGAATATGAATGAGATGAAAGAAACAATGATCCGTAACGGGACCGGACATTATCAATTATATGCAGTGGGATTTTCTGAATTTGGTAACGATAATCCGTATCAATATTTGATTAAAGATGTAGATCCAATAATTAAAGAATTGCGTAGAATATCTGGGGTCGAATTAGTTACAACCCGTATGGCTTTTAATGGAATACTATCCTCCGGAGAAAAATCAACTGTGGTCATGGGAGAAGCCGGGAATCCCGAAAATGAAATCAAACTAAATTCTTATTCTAGTTTGATTAAAGGGATTGTTTTAAGTAAAAAAAAGCCTAACAGTTTAATTATTGGAGAAGGGGTTGCTAAGAAACTTTCAGCTAACATTGGTGATATATTAACTTTAATAGGTAACATGAAAGACGGTGGAATAAATGCCGTTGATCTGGAGTTAACCGGTATCACGAAAAGCGGCTATCTAGATTTGGACAATGTATCGGCGTCAACAGCGCTAATAGATATTCAAAATTTGTTAAATATTGATAAAGACGTCCAAAAAATCGTTGTTCTATTAAAAAAAACGGACGACATGAAAAAAAATCTTCCAAAAATAGAGGAAATCGCTGATAAATTCAAATTGGAATATAAAGACTGGGAAACTTTGGCCGAATTCTATCAAAGTCTAAAACTAATGTATGATGTTGTTTTTTATATCATTACATTAATAATTCTAGCGATAGTTACTTTTACTATCTCAAATACAGTCAATATGAATATTAACGACAGGGTCCGGGAGATCGGGACAATTCGAGCGCAGGGGACTAGGAGAATACAGGTTGCCCTGGTCTTTATCGTTGAAAGTGCTTTGCTGGGGATTATTGGAGGTTTTATCGGGGTAATTATAAGTTCATTATTTATTGGTTTTATCCAACTAATAGGTGGTTTTCCGGTGATGCTTAGCGGAACGGAACAGCCGATACGTATTTTTTTTCACCCGGATATGACCACAATCCTCCTATGCATGCTACTCTTTTCTTTGGTGGGAATACTAGCTTCAATTATTCCCGCTTATAGAGCATCAAAAATTTCAATAACCGAAGCCCTACGCTGGATATAGGAGTTGAGGATTAATGAAAGTATCTAAATACCTAAAAACGATCGTAATATTTTTATTTATGGGAAATTTTGCTTTTGGATATTCGCTAACGGCTGATGAGATCCTTCAGACAGTGGACGATCACCGTTTAGTCAGTGAAAGTTTTGAAATGACGATTCGGGTAGATAACTTCATTAATGGGCAAAATGAAGGTTCAACCGTAATGCGTGGCCATGTAAATAACGGAAAATTGATAATGCTAAGTTTCCTGGAACCTATGAAAATGAGAGGCCGCAAGATAGTAATTGAAGGAGATGATATGCGGCTGATTATTCCAAATGTAAGAAACCCCGTCCGGATTACCCCCTCGCAAAGATTGGTAGGCGGGATATCTTACGGTGACGTTGCCGCTATTAGTTACGCTGATGACTATGCCCCTAAACTGATTGGCGAGGAAACAGTTATGGGAATGGATTCCGACGGAACAAAATCAGATGTGGGGCAATGTTTTGTTTTAGAGTTAACAGCAAAGGAAACAACGCCAAATTATCATAAAATAATTCTTTGGGTGGAAAAACAATATTATCTTCCGGTAAAAGGAGACTTTTTCGCTCTTAGTGGTAAGAAAATGACAACCGTTTATTATACTAACCCAAAGGAGTGTTTTGGAAAGAATATTATCACAAAAATGTTTCTTTTTGATCAAATTAATTCCAGCAAATATTTTTCAATGGAATATTCGGATTTTAAAGTGTCAACTACAACTGATTCTCAATAATCAAGATGATAATTCTCAAGTCTATTTATATATGATAGTCAAGTCTTTTCTTTGCAAAAATGATAACTTTACAGTATAATTAAGTTTAGGTTAAATTGTACAATTATGACAGACAGTAGCTTTTGATTATATTAATGTAACAATTGATATGTTATAAAAATTAATACTGTATAAGTTGAAAAAAGTTTTGGGTAAAACATTCACATCCTTAAAGCCGGCTGTGAATGGTAAAATTATTGAACTTTTTTCAACTTATGAATCAAGGAATATATGTTGCCTTGGAAGTCTGTATCCAAAATACTTATTGCAACATATATAGGAAAATAAAAATGGAAAAAAAGATTGCGTTAATTACCGGCGCCAGTCGTGGGATTGGTTCTTGTATTGCTCTAAAATTAGCTGCAGACGGTTATACTATCTGGGCAAATTACCGAAGTAACCACGAAGCGGCAAATGAGTTAAAGAAAAAAGTGGAAGCAATTGGTGTTGAATGTATATTGCTTCCTTTTGATGTAGCTTCTAACGAGGAAACTGAAAAAGCTCTTCAACCAATGCTGGAACAAAATGTTCCCGAGGTACTGGTCAATAACGCCGGTATTACAAGAGATTCGCTTTTAGTTTGGATGGCGGAAAAGGATTGGCAAGACGTTATCGATATAACCCTCAAAGGCTATTTTAATGTGACAAAAAAGGTTGTTTTTAATATGATGCAAAAACGTAAAGGTTCAATTATTAATATTTCTTCCACTGCCGGGCAGAGCGGATTACCTGGCCAAAGTAATTATTCCGCTGCTAAAGCCGGAATTATCGGTGCAAGTAAGTCATTGGCCATGGAAGTGGCTGGGCGAGGTATAAGAGTCAATGTTGTCGCTCCCGGCTTTATTGAAACTGAAATGACCGCTAATCTCCCAGTTAATGAAATTATTGCAAAAATTCCTATGAAAAGAATGGGGAGCCCGGAAGAAGTAGCGTCCGTTGTTTCTTTTTTATGTTCTCCCGGAGCGTCATATATAACCGGACAGGTTATTGCTGTTAACGGAGGAATCTATGTATAGAGTAGCTGTTGTAGGAATGGGGATCGTTTCAACACTAGGTTCAGACCTTGTTGTAGTTACAGATTCTCTTCGCCAAGGTATTTCGGGTATTGTGTCAGATCCAACCCGGGTTGAACTTGGTTTTAGAAGTCCACTTACTGGTAAAATAAAAGGATTTATTAAACCCGATTTAAAGAATAAACAGCTTAGGACCCTTACGGAAGAAGCAGTTCAAGCATACTCGGCTGCTGTGAACGCTTATACTCAAGCCGGATGGAGTAAGGAAGAGTTAAGCAACCCACAAACGGGATTGATTCTTGGGAATGATAGCACTACAATTCCGGTTTCAGAAGCAGTGGAGATAACTAAAAATGAAAAACGAACCCTTCCGATTGGGGCTACCCGGATCTTTATGTCGCTTAACTCACATATCACAATTAATTTAAATACTTTGTTACAAACCCAAGGCGCCAGTTGGACTATAAGTGGCGCTTGCGCCAGCGGAGGTCATGCTATCGGCCAAGCTGCTGATTTGATAGTGAATGGAAGGCAAGAAAGAATTCTTTGTGGCGGAGTTCAAGAAATAAATTGGCAAGCTGTCTGTAGTTTTGACGCCACGGAAGCGTTTTCAACCAGAGTAGATGACCCGACTAAAGCATCCAGACCATTTGATAAAAAACGTGATGGATTAGTACCAAGTGGCGGCGCTGCAGTTGTTGCCCTTGAAAGAATGGATTTAGCCCAAAAAAGAGGGGCTAATATACTTGGAGAGGTATTAGGGTATTCATTTTCTTCGGATGGCTATAAATTGTCTGTGCCTTCCGGGGAAGGTTTGGAACGCTGTATGAGGGATGTTATTAACCGTACGGGAGTTTCACTTCGTGACATTGATTATATAAGCGCCCATGCAACCTCAACTCCGATAGGTGACCTAAAAGAAGCTGAGGCTATCTATAATGTATTTGGTCCGGATATGCCTTGGGTTTCCTCAATTAAATCCATGACCGGACATGAGATGTGGATGGCAGGCGCAGGGCTTGTTGTTTATGGTCTGCTAATGTCTCATGGAGGATTTATTGCTCCTAACATTAATTTTACTGCCCAAGAGGAAGGGAGCCCACCTTTGAAAATAGCCACTGAAACTATTGATAAAAAACCACGAATTATGCTATTAAATTCTGCCGGATTTGGGGGAACTAATTCTTGTCTGATAATAAAAGCCCATTAACAAAATACGATGCTATCGTTATTGGTGCCGGCGTTAGTGGTTTAACTACGTCCCTCATTTTAGCAAAAGAAGGCAAGAAGGTTGCTTTATTTGAAAGGGACTTAGACATAGCTCCATTAATTAGGCCTTATAGGAGAAAAGGTTGTGAATTTAGTCCCGGGTTGCACATTAGCGGTTGGATGGAAGAAGGGGAAGTAATTACTTCTTTTCTAGAGTATTTAAATATCTCCGACGGTGTCGAAAAAGAATTGCATGAGAATGGTTTAGGCAAAATTGCTGTTGGTTCAAAAGAGTATCATTTCCCAAAAGGACTGGACAATGTAGAAAAAAGTTTATTATATTATTTTCCGGAGTCTGTTGAAGCAATCAAAAAATATATTGGAATGGTCAAGGAAGTTAATGAAAAGTCTTTTTATTTCAATCATAAATTGAGCCCTAATTTAAAAAAACAAGAAGGATTTTTAGGTTCAATAAGCCTTTCCCTTCAAGATGTGATGAAACAATTTCAGGCTCCCGACAACTTAATCGAGCTAATCGGAACGTTGAATTATTTTTTAATTGGAAGTAGGGCTGAGGAAGTACCATTTGATGTTCATGCCTTTGTAATAGGAGGATTTTATCGTTCTCCGGGATTATTTACTGTAGATGGAATTAATCGGTTATTAATGAATTATAAAAGGGAACTTGACAGGTTCGGAGTTGACCTTTTTTTCAATTCGGAAGTTGATGAAATATTAATTGATCAAAATCGAAACGTAATCGGGATTAAGACACCAAATGGCGGTGAATATTATTCTTCTACCGTAATTGCTTCTTTTGACCCCAAATTATTATTGGATAAAATAAAGGTAAATAAATTGCGTCCGATTTATCGGGAACGGTTGGAAGAAGCAGAAAATACTTTCGGCTTATATGTAGCATTTTATGAAATTAAAGACTATCAAGATTTTAAAACCGATAACTATATTTGTAATAATATTGATTTAGATCTTACTTTGGCGGTGACTATGAACCGTTCGGGAGAAAACGGAGTCTTGTGCGGTTTTTTAATTGACAATGGGACAAAAATCCCTACCGATTTTAAGGTAAGAAATAGAATTGCTGAAGAAAAACTAAAGTTATTGGAGAATTATCTTTTTAATAAAATTCCCGGTTTATTTGGTTTGAAAAATAAAGCTGTATTATTAGATTATTTAAAACCATGGTCTTTTGAACGATATACCAAAACAATAGACGGTTCAGCCTATGGCATTAAACAAACCGTAAAATCCCTTAGATTTCAGCATCGAGTCCCAATTAAAGGATTATATTTGGTTGGACAAGCAATTTACCCGGGTTTTTTAGGCTCTATGTTATCCGGCTTTAGTTTGGCTATGGAATTTTTTAAACCGGAGGATTTTTGGTCGAGGGTAATGAATCAATGAAATTAAATAAAGTTGTAATAACAGGTATAGGAGCTCTTTCTCCATTTGGCAACGGGATAGATACTTTATTTGAAGGAGTATTTTCAAATCGTTCCGGTATCATCAATATTGGAAGTGTTTGGAAAGAAAGTATAAGTGATATATTATGCGAAGTGGGTGGGGTAATATCTTTTGATTTAAATGAGAAACAAATTCCCCGCGATCTGCGTAGAAATATGGGAAGAACTTCAATTCTGGCTTGCTTAGCGGCAAAGGAAGCAGTAAATATGGCGGGGCTTACTGAGGAACATTTTACCTCAGGAGATTATGGGGTATCGTTTGCATCCACTACTGGTAGCAGTCAATCAGTTTATGAATTTACCGGCCGGTTTATTCAGGAAAAAAGTCTTTCATCAATCAAGTCCGGTCAATTTTTTCAGGTTATGTCCCATACGGCTGCCGCAAATATTGCTTGTTTGTTTAATATAAAGGGAAGGGTGTTATCTCCAAATAGCGCTTGCTCTTCGGCGGCGCAATCAATTGGATTGGCTTACGAATCGGTGAAATTCGGCCTTCAAAAAGGAATGATTTGTGGTGGAGCTGAAGAATTACATGTTACTACCAGTGCAACATTTGATCTATTGCAAGCAGCTTCTTATCACTTTAATGACCGTCCTGACCAAACTCCAAGACCATTTGATAAAGACAGGGACGGGACGGTATGTGGAGAAGGTAGCGGTGTTCTTATCTTAGAGAGTGAGGATAACGCCAAGCAAAGAGGGGCAAAAATTCTGGGAGAAATTGTTGGATTCTCTACTTTTTCCAGTGGGGAACATATGTCCCGTGTTACCGAAAAAGAGCTTACCGATGGAATAGAAAGGCTTCTTATTGATGCGGGGATTTCTCCAGCGGAGGTAGATTATATCAACGCCCACGGTACCGGAACAATTATTGGTGACGCCGAAGAATCAATTGCTTTGGAAAATGTATTTAATAAAAAAGGTTATAATCCTTATGTTAGCAGTTTAAAAGGCCATTTAGGACATACCTTGGGGGCGAGCGCCGTACTTGAATTAATAGTATGTCTCGAAATGTTCAAAGAAGGTCGTCTAGTTCCCACCAAAAATTTGATAACTCCGGATCCTAAATGTGGAAATATTAATTATTTAAAGGAATTTATAAAAGCTAAGCCGAATTTGATTATGAAAAATAGTTTTGCTTTTGGTGGCATTAATTCGATCATATTATTAAGGAGTTTTGATAATGGAAACGAATGAAATATTTCAGAAAGTAAAAAACGTATTTGTTGTTGAATTTGAAATTGATGATAATTCTATTACCAAAGAATCTTTGGTTTTTGAAGAATTGGGATTGGATAGCTTAGACAGTGTGGATTTAATCGTGGCTTTGGAAAAGACTTTTAATTTCAAGATTGACCGGGCGAACGATGGGGCAATTATTTCTCAGATAAGAAGTATTCAAGATATAATTAATTATGTTGAATCGAAGCAATCCTAATCAAATAATTAAAGAAGAAAATTCAGGAGGTGATTCGCAAGAATCGTCTCTTTTTTTATAGTTAAATACGCCGAAAAGAAATAAGAACAAATTACCTACTCAATTGGACCTCTTACCATTATTTAAGAACAGTATAAAATGATCCTTAGACTAAATTCAACTTTTAGATTTATAATCAAAATAAGAATAGGGATTTAAACTGGTGAGAAGGTAACCTTGTGGTCAAATATAGAAATTTTAAAAGAGGCCAACTAGAAGAGAGATCAGGAGGATTCATTAAATAATCATAATATACTCATCAATTTTGCCTAAATTTGAATGGATAAAACTTGCATTAGGAAACTGAATATATATATGTTACGTAACAAACTATTGATTTCTTTAGTATTATTTAGCTGGCTTAAGACAGCTTTCGGGTAAGAAAAAATAAGGAGAATAGGGAATGAAAAAATTAACAATTGTTTTGATTATCTCTTTGATTTTATTATTGACCTTTTCATCACTGACTACAGCCGCTCATAAAATAATGATCGGTTATGATATGGAGGGAAAATACGAAACTAGGGATAGTGACTGGTGGTTCGATGATGATGACGATACTAAGCGTTATGATACTGAATCCGGTTTAACAATAGGTTATGAATGTACATATCAAAGACGGATCGTTGAATGGGGTTTTGGGTTTGAGACCCAGTTGGAAAGAGGTTTATCTGATAATGACGATGCCGAATTCAAGTTTAGCCCATTATACGGTGTAGTATATGTTTATTTTCCCCATGAAGAAGAAGAAACAGCTCCATTTTTTGTCGGCAGATTAGGATATAATATGCATACCGGAAATGAATCCTATAAAGACGACATTGATAACACCGAAACGGAATTAGGTAATGGAATGTATGGTGCAGTCGGCTTTGGATTTAATTTTAATCGTAGTATGGGTGCGATATTGTATTCGGTTAACTGTGGTAGCAGATCTTCTAATAGTGATGATTATGATCGGGATATTGCCTATTCCAAATTCAGTATTGTTTATGGGTTTAAGTTTTAACTGATGACGGATTATAGAATTATTCAGATTCTAATGTTATTTTCGAAACAATTTCTGGAGATATAAGTTGTAATTTATGATTATGAATGATATCGACAGAGTACCGAAAACGATTGGCTATAAACCAATCGTTTTTGGTTTTTACAAAATGTCTATCTTTGAGCTATTGGAGTGTAATCTCGCCTGGGACAAACGCTTTTATAAGCTGGCCTAATAATTTTTCCGGCATTGACTATTTCTTCGATTCGATGAGCACTCCAGCCTACGATTCTGGATATAGCGAAGATAGGCGTGAATAATTCCGGGGGAATATTAAGCATTCTATAAACAAAGCCCGAATAAAAATCTACATTGGCACTTACACCTTTATACATTTTTCGAATACTTCCAATAACTTCTGGTGCCAGTTTTTCCACTATGGTATAAAGGTTAAACTCATCCTCCAGTCCTTTTTCCTTCGCAAGACGAGCGGCGTACTCTTTTAAAATAATGGCCCGGGGATCGGATATCGAATAAACGGCATGGCCAATTCCATAAATGAGTCCGGAACGGTCAAAAGCTTCCTTGTTGAGGATTTTTACCAAATAGTTTTCAATTGCTTGTTCATCAGTCCAATTTCTCAGTTGTTCTTTTATATCTTCAAACATAAGCATAACTTTAATGTTTGCCCCTCCATGTCTTGGCCCTTTAAGAGAACCAAGAGCCGCAGCCATAACCGAGTAGGTGTCTGTTCCGGATGATGTTACTACATGAGTAACAAAGGAAGAGTTATTTCCGCCGCCATGTTCCGCATGAAGCACTAGCGCTAGGTCCAGTAAAGTTGCTTCAAGTTTGGTGTAACCGCTGTCCGGTCTAAGCATGTGGAGAATGTTCTCAGCAGTGTTTAACTCCGGTTGCGGACTATGAATAAACAAACTGTTGTTATCATGATAATGAGAAAATGCTTGATAGCAATAGACTGCAAGTGAAGGAAAAGCGGCTATTAATCTAATACATTGTTTTAAAACATTTAAAACGGAAATATCATCCGCATTCTCGTCAAAACTATACAATGCCAATACACTTCGTGCTAATCCATTCATAATGTCTTGGCTGGGTGCATTTAAGATCATATCGCGGGCAAAATCATCCGGTAATTTTCGATACGGGGCTAATATTTGCTCAAAATCATAAAGTTCGGCTTGATTGGGAAGAGTACCGAAAAGCAATAAATAACAAATTTCTTCAAAACCAAAACGATTTTCCTCCATGAAACCGTTGACTATATTAACGATATCTTGGCCTCGATAAAATAACTGACCGGGGACAGGGACCATTTCGTTTTCATCAATGATATAGGAATGTACTTCGCCAATTTCTGTCAGGCCTGCCAGGACCCCTTTGCCGTTGATATCACGAAGTCCCCGTTTTACTTCATATTTACTAAATAATTGCGGATCAATATAACTGCTTTTTTTGGCTAAATCACAGAACTTAGTAAGTTCATTTTCGAATTTCGTAATAGTTTTACAGTTCATAGATAAATCTCCTTTGAGTGTCTTCGAATATCTTTGTTACACTTGTTTTCAATATTGCTGCTATACATTTTGAAGGGGGATGAATTCATCTTTTAAGCCTTGATATCCTGCAAATAGGAATTTGTATTTTTTAGCAGGTCATTACCAATTGGTAATTTGCTTTAAAAACTAAATGCTTGTATAATATGGTCTATCTAATATTTTGAACAAAAAGGCCTCGGGTTATAGAAGATTACGTTTAAGATGGGAAAATTCCTACCGGAGAACTTTTTAAAAGTTTGCCCAAAATGTATACCGGATAAAACGATAAAGAAGGAAAATATTTTGAAATATTTCAACATAGTTAAAAAAATGAACATTATCCGTAATTCCAATCCAATGGGGCAGGAAATGCTTGGGATAACATGGCCTGCCTTTATCGAACTGGTGATGTCAACCCTTTTCGGCATAGTTGATATGATTATGGTTGGACGATTAGGTCCGGCGGCCATTGCCGCAGTGGGATTTACCAATCAGCCGTTTATGTTATTGTTGGCAATCTTTGCCGCAGTCAATATCGGGGGAACCGCTTTAGTGGCATGGAGCGTTGGAGGGAATAATCTTAACAAAGCCAAAGCAGTAACCAGACAAATTGTTCTTATGAATTTGGTCTTGGGCTCTATTATAGGTGTTTTTGGTATAGCTGCCTCAGGCCCGATTGTACGTTTTATGGGCGCTGGTCCAGATACTATGGGAATGGCAATGGCATATTTTCAAGTAGTGGCTTCAGGATTAATCTTTCAGGCGTTAGTAATGGGAATTACGGCATGTTTACGTGGCTTAGGCCAGACAAGGATTCCAATGGCATATAATGTGGGCAGTAATTTGTTGAATGTTTTTGGGAATTATGTATTGATTTATGGAAAATGGGGATTTCCTTGTTGGGGGGTAACCGGGGCCGCGGTTTCCACTACTTTGGCACGGCTAATGGCTTGCTTGGCAGCATTATATGTTGTTTATTTTATGCGTGGGGTAGAACTTAATTTAAGTTTTAAGGATAATTATCGGCTTGACTGGAGTATAATTAAAAAGGTCTTCGCTATCGGTCTGCCTTCCGCATTGGAACAGTTTGTGTTGCAAAGCGGGCTAATGTTATTTGCAAAAATTGTTTCGGGTCTTGGGACGGCTGGTTTTGCCGCTCATCAAATCGGTCTTAGTATCAGCGGTTTATCATTTTCTCCAAGTCAAGCCTTTGGTGTTGCGGCAACCACCTTGGTCGGCCAAAGCCTAGGAGCCGGTGATACCGCTAAAGCTGAGAGGTATGCCCGGTTTATTAAAAAAGTAGCAATGTGTACGGCGAGCATAATAGGCCTAATTTTTATTCTATTCTCGCACTCATTGGCCCGTTTATATACTTCGGATTTGATAGTCGCGGCAATGGCCGGGACTGTCCTTAAAATACTAGCTTTAGCCCAGCCGGGACAGTCGACTCAACTTACTTTGGCCGGGGCTCTAAGGGGCGCAGGGGATACAATGTATCCTTTGTATGCATCCATCTTAGGAATTTGGGTTTTTCGGGTTGGTGCAACCTATTTATTCGTAAACGGGCTTGGTTGGGGGTTAGTTGGGGCCTGGATCGCTTTGGTGCTGGATCAGTATATTAGATCGATTGTGATTCATTTTCGTTTTTATTCCGGGAAATGGAAGTATATTAAGGCCAGGGTTAATGAGGTAAAGATAAAAGAAGCTTGCTAAGTTTCCAGGAAATGAGTAAAAAGGAAATCGCAATTGTCGACTTTCTTTTCATATTGTTATGATTTTACGGTGAAAAATTATCTTAACAAAAGCTATTTTTTTATGAAACATGATTATGTAATTTTGTGTTAAAAGGACTATATAATTTGAAATATATTAATTATTTTGTTACAATTAGTTAGTATTTTAATAAAAAAGGAGGGGGAAATAATGGGTGGGGATATAATTCAAATTTTTACAGCTATGTGTTTGTATATGGCAGTGGTTATTGGAATCGGACTATTCTATGCAAAACGGGCCAATGAAAATAGCGAAAACTTTCTTATTGGGGGTCGTAAAATAGGCCCATGGATTACCGCCATGGGGGCTGAGGCTTCAGATATGAGCGGATGGCTTTTAATGGGGCTTCCCGGTGTTGCCTACTGGTTTGGGTTAAGTGATGCGGGATGGACAGCAATAGGGCTGCTTATTGGTACATATCTTAATTGGTTGTTTGTTTCAAAAAGACTTCGCGGATATTCAGTTATTGCCGGTGATTCGATAACTATTCCTGATTATTTTAGCAATCGATTTAAAGAACAAAAGAAGGTTATCATGACAATAGCCGCACTTTTTATATTGATATTTTTTACAGTTTATGCTGCAAGTTGTTTTGTTACGGTAGGTAAACTTTTCAGTACATTGTTTCATTTGAATTATCAATTAATGATGATTTCAGGAGTTTTGTTTGTAATTTTTTATACAACCATAGGTGGTTTTTTAGCTGAAAGCGCGTCTGATTTTATGCAGGGTGTAATAATGTTTTTATCTTTGGTCACTCTCTTAATAGCTAGTATTCTTAGTGCCGGTGGTATTACGGCTGTTGTTACTAATGTAAAGGAAATACCAGGTTTCTTTGAATTCTTTGGAATTGCCCAACCGGTTTTGGCCGATGGGATTCAACAAGTTGGGGAGTCAGGGAAACCTTTGTTCGGTGAAGCAGGTGCCTATGGATTATTGACCATTATTTCCACACTTTCGTGGGGACTTGGTTATTTTGGAATGCCGCAAGTTTTATTAAAATTTATGGCTATTAGAAAGACGAATGAGCTTGTTTTATCCAGAAGGATCGCCACATTGTGGTGCGCTATCTCTCTTTTTGCTGCAGTAGCCATTGGTATTATTGGAAGAGCGTTATATCCGGATGCGTTGTTGACGCAGAGTTCTTCCGAAAGTATATTTATTTTATTATCGACTAAATTTTTCCTTCCATTGATTGCCGGAGTGGTTATGTCAGGAATCTTAGCGGCAACTATTAGTTCCTCCGATTCATACCTACTCATTGCGGCCTCTGCGTTTTCAAAAAGTATTTATCATGGCGTTTTAAAAAAAGAAGCTTCGGATAAAGCTGTTTTGTTTATGTCGAGGATTACATTGCTAGTAATAGCAATTTTTGCTATGATTATTGCTTTGGATGAAAACAGTATTATTTTCACGATAGTTTCATTTGCTTGGGCAGGTTTCGGCGCTACATTCGGGCCGATTATGTTATTTTCTTTGTTTTGGAAAAGAGTTACTAGGTCCGGCGCCATTGCCGGTATGTTAGCCGGGGGAGGGATGGTCTTTATCTGGAAGTTGCTCCTGAAACCAATGGGAGGAATTTTTGGAATCTATGAGTTATTCCCGGCATTTGTAACGTCTTGCGTTGCTATTCTAATTGTATCTTTATTATCTAAGGAACCTTCGCCAGAAATACAAAAAGAGTTTGAACTGGCAAGAACTTATGAATGCTAATTTTTTCAGGCTGGATTACTCAAAGTCATTGTTGACAAACCATGATTTAAAGGAGGGAATTAAATGAAAATTGCTTTTTCAACCCTTGGTTGTCCGGATTTTAGTTGGTCGGACATATATTCCATGGCAAAGGACCTTGGCTTTGACGGTATTGAAATTCGTGGTCTGGGTGATGAAATATTTGCGGTTAAAGCCCAGCCCTTCACTGAAAGCCAATTACCGGAGACTAAAAAGAAACTTGCCGAATTGCGGTTAGAAATCCCCTGTCTTTCATCAGGATGTTGTCTGAAGTTTTCCGAAAAGGCTGAGCAAAACTACGAAGAGATTGTAGAATATATTATACTTGCTTCAAAACTTGGCGCATCATATGTCCGTATCCTTGCCGATCTGGAACCACAACCAACTGATGATGCCGATGATGGGGTAGTCCTGGCTGCTTTACAACGATTGGTCCCAATTGCCGAAGAAAAGGGTGTTATCTTACTAGTTGAGACGAATGGTGTTTATGCCAATACTGCCCGACTACGCCAACTTCTTGATCATCTAGCCAGCGATGCTGTTGGCGCTCTATGGGACACGCACCATCCTTACCGATATGCAAGTGAAGCCCCCGGAAAAACCGTACAAAATCTCGGCGCTTATATTCAGTACGTCCATATGAAGGATTCTATTGTGGAGAATGGTAAAATCCAGTATCGTCTAATGGGTGAAGGCGATTTACCAGTTGACGACATAATGCTGGCGCTGCACTCGATAAACTATGACGGTTATGTATCACTGGAATGGGTTAAGCGCTGGGCGGCTGATCTTGATGATGCGGGTGTTGTATTTCCTCATTTTGCAAACTTTATGAGCCGTTATATTGAAAAGCATGCCTCAAAAGGACGTCTTTTCGATAATAACGCTAAAACTGGAAAATATATTTGGGAGAAGGATACCCTGATTGATCTGACTTTTCCTCAAGTACTTGACCGGATAGTCGATGAATTTCCCGATCAATATGCCTTCCGTTATACTACTTTGGATTATACTCGGACCTACTCGGAGTTTCGGGATGATGTGGATGCCTTTGCCCGCTCATTAATTGCGCTTGGTGTTAAACCGGGGGATCATGTTGCTATTTGGGCAACCAATGTTCCTCAATGGTTCATTACTTTCTGGGCGACTACCAAAATCGGTGCTGTTCTGGTTACTGTGAATACGGCTTATAAAATCTACGAAGCCGAATATTTACTTCGCCAGTCGGATACGCATACATTAGTTATGATTGACGGGTTCAAGGACTCCGACTATGTTGGTATTATAAAGGAACTCTGCCCCGAGCTGGAAACCTCTATTGCCGGGAAACCACTTCATCTGAAACGCCTGCCTTTCTTGCGTAATATTATTACTGTAGACTCAAAGCAAAAAGGCTGCTTGACATGGGAGGAAGCCATGGCAATTTCCGAAAAGGTTCCGATTGAGGAGGTTTATCGTCGGGCGCTTTCAATAAACAGGCACGATGTCTGCAATATGCAATATACTTCGGGGACTACTGGGTTCCCTAAAGGGGTTATGCTTACACATTACAATGTGGTGAATAACGGTAAAAACATTGGCGACTGCATGGACCTTTCCACCGCTGATCGGATGATGATTCATGTGCCGATGTTCCACTGTTTTGGAATGGTGTTGGCGATGACAGCTTCAATGACCCATGGAACAACCATGTCTCCGATACCTTTTTTTTCGCCTAAGCAGTCACTTGCCTGTATTAATCAAGAGCAGATAACTTGCTTTCATGGGGTTCCCACTATGTTCATCGCTATGCTGGAGCATGAGGACTTCCCCAAGACCGATTTCTCCCATATGAGGACTGGTATTATGGCGGGTAGCCCGTGTCCGGTAAAGGTAATGCAAAATGTAGTGGATAAAATGAATATGAAAGAGATTACGATCGTGTTTGGTCAAACCGAATCATCACCTGGCTGTACCCAGAGCCGTGTTGATGATTCCATAGAGTTACGGGTCAATACCGTCGGTCGCGCTTTGCCCGGCGTGGAATGTAAGATTGTTGATCCGGCAACCGGTAAGGATTTACCTCCCAATACCGATGGTGAATTTGTGGCCCGCGGTTATAATATCATGAAAGGCTATTATAAAATGCCTGAGGCTACTACTGCCGCTATTGATGAAAATGGATGGTTGCATACCGGAGATTTGGCCAGGTGCGATGAGAACGGCTATTATAAAATAACCGGTCGGATCAAGGATATGATTATTCGGGGCGGTGAAAATATCTATCCCAAGGAAATTGAAGATTTTATCTATACTCATCCTAAAGTGAGGGATGTTCAAGTGATCGGAGTGCCTGACAAACAATACGGTGAAGAAATTATGGCCTGCGTAATCCTGAAGGACGGAATGACTTTGACTGCCGATGAGCTCAAGGATTATGTCCGTTCAAACATGGCGAAGCACAAAACACCACGCTATATCGATTTTGTTACTGAGTTTCCAATGAACGCCGCAGGTAAAATCATGAAATATAAGATGCGGGAACAAGCTGTTGAAAAGCTAGGCCTCCAGGCTGCAGGTAGGATTGTTACTGCCTGATAAGAAAAGTAAATCTAATAGAAAAAATAATGGGTTGCCCGTTTTTATATAAGGGCAGCCCATATTATCTATTATTGCGGAATTATCTTCCCAATATTCGTGCTATCTCGGCCACATCTTTATCACCTCGACCGGAAAGGTTGATAATAATTATTTTATCTTTATCCAGTCCGGCGGCAAGCTTCATACCATGAAAGATAGCATGGGAACTTTCAATGGCGGGAATGATTCCTTCTACCTTCGAAAGTTTAAGAAAGGCTTGGATTGCCTCTTGGTCCGTAGCTGTAACATATTCGGCCCTGCCACTATCCTTATAATAGGAGTGTTCGGGCCCGACTCCCGGATAGTCGAGTCCTGCCGCAATCGAATAGACCGGTAGGGGTTCACCTTGAACGTCTTGAAGTAGGTAACACTTAAAACCATGAATTACTCCGGGAGATCCAAGTGAAATGGTAGCTGCATGATCCGGTGTATCTAGCCCCTTACCCGCCGGTTCCACTCCTACCATTTTTACCTGAGCGTCATTGTAAAAGGGAGCAAATAGTCCGATGGCATTACTACCACCTCCGACACAAGCCACGAGATAATCGGGAAGTCGACCTTCTACCTCCATAATTTGCTGTTTAGCTTCGATGCCAATAATTGATTGGAAAAATTTGACCATCTCCGGATAAGGGTCAGGACCAACAGCCGAACCTAACATATAATATGTGTTCTGATAATTGGTGATTAAATCGCCAAGGGCTTCATCGACAGCGTCCTTTAGGGTTCTGGTTCCGGTCTTAACAGGTACTACCTTAGCTCCTAAAAGCTCCATTCTAAATACATTTAATTCTTGCCGACGAGTGTCCTCTTCACCCATGTAAATGATACATTCCATTTCAAACAAAGCACAGGCGGTGGCTGTAGCCACTCCGTGTTGACCGGCGCCGGTTTCGGCAATTACCCGCTTTTTACCAAGGCGTTTAGCTAAAAGAACTTGGCCAATGGTGTTGTTAATCTTATGAGCGCCCATATGGTTTAGGTCTTCCCGTTTCAAATAAATTTTGGCCCCGCCAAGCTCGCGGGTCAAACGTTCCGCATAGTACAATGGACTTGGTCTGCCAACGAAGTATTTGTAGTAATAGTTCAGTTCTTTTTGGAAGTCCTGATCATCTTTGAATTTGTAAAAGGCCTGTTTGACCTCTTCCAATACTCCTACCAGATTTTCGGGGACGAACCGCCCGCCGTAATCTCCAAAAAAACCTGATTTGTCCGGTAAACTCATCTCAACAAACTCCTCTCGATTTTTTTATTCTAAAAATGTCTTATAAATGTAAAAATTAACTTCCATACTTTTGGATTATTTCCTCTATCATTGTATCCGTTATCGGATCTATAACCTGCCAGCTAGGGTTGTTTTCATACCATTTGATAATTTCTCTTACTCCATCAGCAAATTTAATAGTTGCCTGAAAATCCGGTACAAATTTCTTAATCTTGGAGTTATCAAAGATCATGGAATGAGCTTTATCCCCCAGTAAGCTGCCTTCCATTCTGGGATCAATTTTTGCGATATAATCGGATGGGATATGTACGGCATTTAAAGTAATACTGAGTTCTTGCGCCATCAGTTCATAAATTCTATTCCAAGGTAAAAGTTCATCACTGGTAATGTGAAAGGCTTCGCCGATAGCATTTTTATTTCCTAGTAAACCCACTAGACCTTTGGCAAAATCGCGATGATGGGTTAAGGTCCAGAGGGAAGTTCCATCGCCATGAATGATAATTTTTTTTCCGTTTTTCATACGGTCTAATACGGTATAACCCCAATCAGTGGGTAATAAGGTTTGATCATAGGTATGAGATGGTCGAACAATGGTGACCGGAAATTGAATCTTTTCAAACGCCTCCATTAGCAGTCTTTCACATGCGATTTTATCCCTTGAATATTGCCAAAAAGGATTATCAAGGGGAGTTGTTTCGGTAATCGGCAATTGTTGGGGCGGTTTTTGATATGCGCTGGCAGAACTGATAAAAATGTATTGCCCGGTCTTTTCCGTAAAGATTTCCAAGTCATTCGATATATGTTCCGGGTTAAAACAAATCCAATTTACTACTGCATCGAAAGTGTAGTCTTTAAGTACGGCTTTCACTTCATTTTTATTCCGAATATCGCCTATAATCTGATGAACTCCTTCAATTTTTCGATGGCTTAGACCTCGATTAAGATGGTATAGCGATATTCCTTTTTGAACAGCCAACTCGGAACAAGCGGAGCTTATTATTCCGGTACCTCCGATAAATAGGACTTTCATGTTGATTCCTCCATGAAGTGTTTTTTTAATTACACCAGCCGGATACAAGTCGACCTATTAAAAAAGGAAATTTATAATAATAGCAAACCCAGAGGTAATATTTCGATATTTTAGAAAGATTACCTCTATAATTTAGCTTATTAGTTAGATTAAGCCATGAGTATTCTTGGGGCTATCTTCTATTCTTTAAACATAAAAGCATTTTTTGAAGGGGCAAGTAAATTCAATATATACATGTCGGTTAGTTTGTAGTAAAGTATTGTTAGGTTTTTTTGGATTAACACAAACCGATAACAAAATTATAAAAAAAATAATAAAAAAGGGGATAAAAATGGCTAAAGATGCTTCATTTGATATTTACTCCACCGTAGACATGCAAGAGGTAGACAATGCGGTGAATCAGACCAACAAAGAGATTGGGCAACGCTATGATTTTAAAGACAGTAAGTCGAAAGTGGAAATCGAAGGGGAAGGGCTGAAAATTCTTGCTGATGACGATTATAAGCTCCGGAGCGTCGTTGAGATTCTTAAAGCGAAACTGATAAACCGTAAAGTACCGGTAAAAAATTTTAATTTTGAAAAGGCAGAAGCGGCAAGCGGTGGGGCATTACGGCAACAAGTAAAGATCCAAAACGGTATTGAACAGGAAAAAGCCAAGGCGATTGTGAAGGATATTAAAGGGCTAGGCCTTAAAGTTCAAGCACAGATCATGGAAGACCAGATCCGCGTAACTGGCAAAAACCGTGATGATTTGCAAGTGGTGATTCAAACTATCAAAACTAAAGATTATGGGGTTGAGCTTCTGTTTGGAAATTATCGGTAAGATTATAGGCTAATGTCATATCACCATTATTGATAGTTCTACTTACAATATCCTATATGAATATTGGTTAAGACTTGAAAAAGGTGATCGTATGGCATTACCCTATGGCTTGAAGGAAGAAAACTTACAATTTATAGGCGAAGGGTCCCAGGGCAGGGTGTATTTGATTAACCCCTGGCGATGTATTAAGATATATAAACGTATAGAATTTCTCCCTCTTGAACTGGAAATTTTACTTAAAGCAAAAAACGAACCTCAGTTTCCCAAGGTTTTCGAGTGGGGCGACGATTATATGATCCGGGAGTTCATTCCGGGGGTTGGACTTAAGGAATATCTACGCCATAATCCTTTAACGGAGGATATATCACATCAATTGGCCGAATTGTTTTTAGCCTTTGAAAGATTGGGATTTAGGCGTCTGGACACGCGAATGGCTCATGTGCTTGTAACTCCCGAGGGGCAAATTAAAGCGATCGATCCGGCGAATGCCATGCGTAAACAAGGGTCGTTTCCAAAAAAGTTTTTATCGCAATTAAATGACATGAAGTGCAAGAAAACCTTTTTGGAACACCTTCGTAAAATCAATCCAAAGCTTTATGCTAGATGGCGTTAAATTATTTCTTTTATAGATCCGGTTCTAATCTGGCGATTTTCTCTTAAGTTGACGACCACTCAAAACAGTAATTCTTTGGATTGGTTTCTTTTGCCGTAGTTTTCATTTTGCCCTTTCCGACTTCGGCCTTTACTGGAACCGGTCGGGCGAAATCGAGCTCTGTTATTCTTTTTGACCCGTTGATTATTAATATCATCCCAATCAAGAGACTGGTTTTCAGGATTGCTTCTTTGTTCGGCAATTGTTTTTAATAAAGCGGCGGCTAAATCTAGCGTAGTTAAATAGTTGTTAGGTTCATTGGGTAAATCGGTATTCTCCAGTAATTTTTCAATATAGGTCACGTATTTGCTCAACTGCCCCTTGGCTATGGTAACTTTTAAACTATCCATTATTTTATTGATTTTAATTTCTTCAACATCCATTAATGTTGGAGGTTTCAAGGATTGTATTGTAGTTTTAGTGAAGCGTTGGATCTCTTTTAATTTATATAGTTCTCTACCAGAAACCAGTGTAAAAGCTTTACCAGCCTTGCCGGCCCTCGCGGTTCTACCGATCCTATGCACATAATATTCTTCATCGTTCGGCAGATCATAATTGAAGACAGCCTCGATATTATTGACATCAATTCCACGCGCTGCCACATCAGTAGCAATTAAAACATCAATAATGCCCTTTCTAAATTTGCTCATTACTCGATCACGTTGAACTTGATTCAGATCTCCATGAAGCGCTTCAGCTAGGTAACCTCGAGATTGAAGTTGTGCAGTTAGTTCGTCGACTCGTTTTTTGGTATTGCAAAAGACCAATGACAATTTAAAATTATAGGAATCAATTAGACGGGAGAGTAGCTCCAATTTACTAAGACCGCTGATTTCTAGATAGTCGCCCACCCCGGCCCGCCGGGGCACATGAAAGGATGAAAATTGTTTTTATCGAACTATCCATTGCCGGACGAAGAAGGTCGGTTTTTCCTTGGTGCCGGGAAGCCCGTTAGATAGTCTGACCTTGGCGAATTGAGGCACACTGAAATGTCGCCCCGAAAGGGAGCACGATAAGTAGAATCTTTTACAGACATTCGCCACTCCGGTAATGAATGGGGGTTAACGCTATGGAAATCATGTATTCTCATTGTGCCGGTCTGGACGTACATAAGCAAACGGTTGTAGCTTGCTTAAAAACGCCAAAAGGTAAAGAGATCCGAACTTTTGGAACCATGACCGCAAGTTTGCTCGAAATGGCCGACTGGTTAATCGCAAACAACTGTCAAGCAATCGCCATGGAGAGCACGGGTGTCTACTGGAAACCTATTTACAACATTCTTGAAGCAACCGGCATAGAAATCTTAGTTGTCAATGCTCATCACATCAAAAACGTTCCGGGTCGTAAAACCGATGTCAAAGACTCGGAATGGATCGCGGATCTTCTCCAACACGGTTTGCTTCGGGGAAGTTTCATTCCGGATCGGGACCAACGGGAATTACGGGAATTAGTGCGCTATCGGACTAAACTTACTCAAGAACGTTCTCGTGAAGTAAACCGGATTCAGAAAGTTCTCGAAGGAGCTAACATCAAATTAAGTGATGTTGCCACCGACATTATGGGCAAATCAGGTCAAGACATACTAAGAGCTATCATTTCCGGCAACCAAGACCCGAAAGCCATGGCGCAAATGGCGCGAGGCAGGCTTAAAAACAAAACCGAGTTATTAGAGAACTCATTAAATGGGCTTATTGGTCCTCACCAAAAGATGCTGTTGGAAACGCAGCTTCATCATATTGACTTTTTAAACGAACAAATCCAAAAGCTTAGTCAAGAGATTGAAAGCCGAATGCGCCCTTTTGAGGAAGCCATCGAAGCGCTGGATGGCATTCCCGGAATATCCCGAACTAACGCTGAGCAGATTCTTTGCGAAACGGGTATCGATATGAGTCGGTTCCCCACGGATAAACACTTTGCCTCGTGGGCAGCGCTTTGTCCCGGTAATAATGAAACTGGCGGTAAACGTAAAAGCGGTAAGACCCGTAAAGGAAACATGTCGCTAAAAGCAGCGTTAACGCAGGCAGCAACTTCCGCTTCAAGGACAAAGGGCACATATTTCAATACCATGTATCATCGTCTCGCTGCCCGAAGAGGTAAGAACAAAGCAATTGTTGCCGTTGCCCATGCGATCCTTATTGTGATCTACCATATGCTTAAGGATGAATCAAGCTATCATGATTTAGGAATTAATCATTATGACGAAATCCATCGTCAAGCCACTGTGAAGCGTTCTGTCAAACGTTTAGAAAGTATGGGTTTTAAAGTTACTATTGAACCAGCTGCTTGATTCATTTGTCAAAGATCAAAAAGCACGGGAGTATTTTCTAAGTAGGAGCCGAATATGAGTTACGATATTACTTTTATTGGCCACATGTGTTATGACGAGATTATACCCTTTGGCGGGAAACCAATGGTCGCCCCCGGCAGTGCTGTTTTATGCGGCGCCATGGTCGGGGCACGGATCGGGAAAAGGATCGCAGCCGTGGTCAAGATGTCGCCCCAGGACGAGCAGATTCTGGAGCCCCTTAAGAATTCGGGAGTCGATACTTATCTGATTCCGGCCGACGTGACCACCTATTCTCGGGTACTGCATGAAACTGAGAATGTTGACGAGCGCAAGCTGACGCTGGTGAGAAGCGCGGGCATCATCGGGATTGACAATGTTCCCAACCTAGACTCCCGCTGCGTTCATCTGGCGGGTATTTCCGATACCGAATTCGATATGGCCCTGATGAAGGGCCTCGCCGCGAGGAAATACAGCCTTTCCGTGGACATGCAGAGTTTTGTGCGGCAGGTGACACCAATTACCCATGAGATTGTCTTCGGTGACGTTAAGGACAAAAAAGAGATTGTCGGTTTGATGGATAAAGTCAAGCTGGATATAGTCGAGGCGAAGATCCTCACCGGCACAGACGATCTGGAAAAAGCGGCCGTCATTATCGAATCATGGAGCGGCCGTCCGGAGATAATCATCACCCATTCCAGCGGTGTGCTGGCGCGGGTGAAAGGCAAAACCTATTACGAAAAGTTCTCCAACAGCAGCGTAGTGGGGAGGACCGGCCGCGGTGACACCACTTTTGCGGCCTATCTCTCCTGGCGACTGGAGCATGGGGTGGAGGAGTCCCTGAAGTTCGCCGCGGCTTTGGTATCGATTAAAATGGAAAGTACCGGCCCTTTTAAGGGAACCCTGGCCGACGTTATGCAGAGAATCGAGGAGAAGCATTCGTAAATTTATTGAGGCGGTATCCCGGATAAGCTCCGGCGGTGCGGAATTCATTATAAACCTCCGAATCCGGTTGAACTAAAAACGGTTCGGAGGTTTAATTGAAGTTTGGGTGACTCCTTTATGCCCTTATTTCAGATTATACGAATGAGCTGATTATAACCATATTTAATTCTCAATCAGGGAGGGGATTTAATGAAGTTGATCTGCCGGACCTTCCTCATTTTTGCGTTTATACTCTCTTTAACCGCCACTGCGGCGGGGAATGACGACAATCTAATTCAAAACAACGATTTCAGCAAGGGCACGGATAGTTGGTGGCTCGGGCAGCAAGAGGGCGGAGAGGCTTCCTTTACCGCGTCCGCCGGCGTGCTCTCCGTGAAGATTAAAAATCCCGGAAGAAGACCTTGGGCCGTATTGGTCGGGCAAAGCGGTTTGGCCTTTGAGAAGGACATAGTCTATGAAGTCTCCTTCGAAGCGCGGTCCCACGAGATCGAACGATTCCGGATCCAGACGGCAATGAAAGACGCGCCTTATTATAACTATTCCGGTTACCGCTACTTTCCGCTGGAAGATGAGTTCCGCCGCTATGCTTTTACCTTCACCATGCGGCAAGATTCCGATCGGGACGCCTTAATACAACTTTGCTTGGGAAGGGAGGGGAAGGGTGTCGTTGAGTTGGCCAACTTCCGGATAACTCGTGTCGGGCCTAAAAAAGAGACTCATATATCCAAAAATTTCCCCCAACCTTTCTCCAACCGCTTTCTACGCGGGATCACCTTTGGGAATACTTTGGATGCTCCACATGAAGGAGCCTGGGCGCCGGAGCTGCGGGAGGAATATTTTGATCTCATCAAGAGCGCCGGGATGTTTGACCATATCCGGGTCCCCGTTCGATGGGACACTCACGCACAAAACAAGGCGCCGTTTACCATTGAACCGGAATTCATGCGCCGTGTCGATTGGGCGGTGAGCCATGCGCTCCAACGCGGTTTCCATGTTGTCCTTAACATCCATCACTTCGACGGTCTCAACGCCAATCCGGCAGCGAATAAGGAGAAGTTTATCGCCCTCTGGCAACAGATCGCCGAGTATTTCAAGGATTACCCCGAAAATCTTTATTTTGAGATCTATAATGAGCCGCATCATGCTTTGGATGCATGCTGGAATCAGTATTATCCTCTGGCCTATGATATGATTCGCAAGCAAAACCCTTCACGGAATATCATTATTTCCTGTCCGGGTTGGGCCAATATTACCACCTTGGACCGGCTGGTTCTGCCGGAACGGATCAAGGATGATCCCAATATCCTCGTTCAGTTCCATTTCTATTACCCAATGGAGTTTTGTAATCAGGGGGCCGTCGGTAACGGATCGGAGGATGTTCGGGGCCATCGTTGGACTGGAACCGAAGCACAGAAGAAGACCATGACCCGGCTGGCCGATCGCGCCGCGCAATGGGCGAAACGCAATGGAGGTGTGCGTTTATGGAACGGAGAATTCTGTGCCCATGCGGGTGTCTCCCAGGAAGAGGACCGTCGCCTGTGGACCGCTTTCATCATCCAACTCTGCGAAGAACGGGACATTGCCTGGGCATATTGGGATTTTGCCGGCGATACGGCTAGGATCTATGATGCGGACACGGGCCGATGGATAAATATATTACCTGATTTTAAATGATGAACAAAGATTGATGAACTTATATCTTCAATGTTCAACCATACTGACAATGTTGGAGGTATCTATGCAGAGTAAAGATTTTGAAAGTTTTAAGTGGATTAATAAAAGTGAAGTTAGGTTCGAAGAAGATCAATTAATTATAACGGCACCGGCTAAAAGTGACTTTTTTTACAATAATGGTGCTGTTGCCGAAGAAGGAATCACACCCGAGTCCCTATGTAATGCACCTTTTTATTATACTGAGGTTGCAGGAGATTTTGTCATGAGAGTGCGGGTGGAGCATGAATTTAGGGATACATATGATTCTGCTACAATTATGGTTATGAAAGATTTTGATATTTGGGCAAAAGCATGTTTCGAAAAAACCGATTTTAATACTCATGCTGTTGTTAGTGTTGTTACCAACCATACGTCGGATGATGCAAACGGATGTAATATCAATAGCAATTCCGTATGGTTACAGGTTTGCAGGGTGGGGTATTCATTTGCCTTTCATTATTCTACCGATGGAGAAAACTTTTATATGATGCGATTTTTTAATCTGCCGGTCGATGAGATAATTAAAGTCGGATTAGTTGCCCAAGCGCCAACCGGTCAAGGTGGAGATAGGATATTTAAAAGTTTTTACTTGGAGCAAAAGACGGTTGCCAATATCAGATTTGGAAAGTGATTCTTAATTTAAGGTAAGTATATCAAAAGTTGTTGCAAGATCTGTTTGAAGCTGCCGTTTTGGGCAGCTTTTTTGTTACAGTGAAATCGATGTAATCTATGGTCGTTTTTTCGCGTAACGAGTTACGCATAACGCATAACGGAAACATAACATGACAAATGTCATCTTTTTTTATGACGATAAATGACATATATCATATATACAATGATTTTAAAGGAATATATAATTTTTAATGAAACATCATTAATTGAGTTTATTGAAAAAAGTTTTAAGTAAAACATTCACATCCCAAATACCGGATGTGAATATCGAAGTTATTGGCTTTTTTCAAAATATAAATAAAGAAAACATGTAGCAATAATCCACGTTAATTCAAGAAACTAATGCGACATATATAGATAAAGTGGATGAATTATGTCCATGATACGAAGTGGCTTTTAATTCGTAAAGTCGGTACCAATGGCACCGATGGGGTTTATATAAAAATTTTCGGTGGCCGAAGACTAGAATATCCACTTCTAATAATGTGTCTTTCTGTTCGAAATAGGGTGTTTTAGGGGGCTACGGCAGTGGTATTTCGTGTATTCTTTTTCAGGAATTTATAGTACCGGTTGACTCCTATTGGGGATGCGGAGAAGTAGGGATTGGGATTTTTTCTTTTTTAGAACCGCATGAGCTATTAATTATCGATGCGTATGATGAAACCGGCGGGAGTGATTCATTAAAGGATCAATACGTGTATTTATATACCGCCGGAAAAGACGCGCCCCCGAAAGATGAATTGGAAGAAGAGTTAATTTGTGAAGTTCTTGAAGAATATCTGGGGGAATTAGACTTTGCCATGGGAGTCTTTTAATTAGCGAAAACCGAACCCGGCTTTTTATACTTGAACAAGAGAATTGCTAAAGAAGAAAATAAAGAAGGAGAATTTTCTGTAGTTAACTCTTTTCACCAGCCGGTAAGCACCAACATAGAGAAAGGGATCCGCTGTCCGGTTTATCGACGTCATGAAAACGGAATGTTGTAGAGTAAAGATTTCTAGAAGTATGTTTTTATTTTTGGGGTGATCAAAGTGAGAAAAGTAAGAGCGAAAGCATTACTTCTGCTAATACTATTGTTTACTAGTATTTCTTTTGGATATACCGATAGTAAGTCATTTATCATTGATAAAGCTAATGTTCTAAGTGATATTGAAGAGGACAATTTAAACAAAATTCTTTTGGATTATGAAAATAATAGTAGCGTTGAATTAGTTGGAATGACCATAGATAGTTTGAACGGTGAAGATATTATAGATTATTGTATGGGGGTTTTTGGTGATTTCGAGATAGGAAAACCGAAGGTAAATAACGGTGGGTTAATACTGATAGCAATTAAAGACCGAAAATTCCGAATAAGTACAGGTTATGGATTAGAATGGCCGGTTGATGATAATAAAGCCGGTTTAATAGTCAATGAAATGATTCCTTATTTAAAGGAAAGCAAATATTACGAAGCTTTGGAGCATGGTTTTAACAAACTAATAAATTTAACAAATTCATATTCGTGGAACATAGAAGATAATGAAATTGAAAATCTTGGTATAAACGATATTGGGAAAATTTTTTCGTTTAAAGGAAAACTATTAAGATTTGAAAAGGATAAATCTAATGTTACTAAGGAAGTTTTAATATTAACTGAAGATCAAAATATAGTCCTGCTAAATAGCACGAAACATATGAATGGGTTATTATTTAATCTATTTAGTGGTGATTTGTGTATAATAACCGCCAGATTAAAAAATTTGAATCCTTTAGCTTTTGATTTATTGGGAATAACAAATTAAGATCTTTGAGTAGTCGTTACTTTGAAGCTATAAGGAGCCGCCTTTTTTGGTGGCTTTTTTGTTTGGGATTTTTCCGGATGACGGGAATCTATTATCCACAAAGACGGATCGCGGATTACAATGATTACGCGGATTTCAACTTTACATTTTTTTATATTGATTACCGATAATCAATTTGTTATATATTACCGGGAGGTAATTTATGAAGTTTACAACTATAAAAAAGATGGATCGAATCGGTAACAGGTGTCTTTCATTGTGCTTTATACCGTTTATTATTTTTTGGATAAGAGTTTGGATGATGGACACGAATAAAACAAATAGTGTGGGTTTTATAACCAATTTTTGGCCTTTGATTTTAACCTTTGGATTAATGATACTAGGCTTTGTACTTATTATTGTATCGATGATAGCCGGTGGTATCAAGAATATGTCTATACTGGCAAAAGGCCTGGAGGCTACAGCGAAAGTAATAAAAGTAACGGACACAAAGACAACTGTCAATGATGATCCGGTATTAAGGCTAATTTTAGAAGTTTATCCTCAAAATCAACCCTCATTTAGATCGGAAGCGCAAAAGTTAATCTCACGAATTGAGATTCATAAAGTTCGGCCAGGTATATTTCTTCGGGTGAAGTATGATCCAATGAGCCATGATGTTGCAATAGTAAATATAACAGCGCTCGATATGGCTACTCCTAATGAAGAGCAGACTGGGTTTACTGTCATTTTAAAGAATGCTGGTACTAATAAGGTTAAGGTTGTCCAAGTTGTGAGAGAAATAACAGGTCTAGGTCTAAAAGATGCATATGACCTTGTTGAGGGGGCTCCTAAACCTGTAATCGAAAATGTTTCCGAAGATGAAGCCATCTCCATAATGATTAAGTTAGAGGAAGCTGGTGCTGTCTGTGATCTGAAGGCTTGGAACCCATAACGCGCTACATAATATTTTTTTAGGAGATTTTGGACCGGAATTCACACGGAGTAAAGCTGGTCCATTTTTTAAAAGCCCGGTTGAAAGCGCTGGTTTCGGAGAAACCGAGGGCAAATGCAATTTCTGCAATTGACGCACTACGGTCCTTTAAATATTTAACAGCCAAATCTTTTTGTACTTCGGCTACCAGTTTGAGATAGGATGTACCTTCCTTTTTGAGATGATCTTGCAGGCTCCTAACACTCACCGCTAACTGCCTGGCAACGGTATCAATCTGCGGAAGTTCCCCGTTTAGTTTTGTGGCAATAATTTTGAGCACTTTTTTGGTATACGGCTCAATTGTCGCTATTTTATCAAGTAAATCTCCGGCTATTCCTTCAAATGAATTCAAGAGTTCCCGATTAGGATCAATGACGGGTAGTTGCAGTATTTCTTCATTAAACACCAGCATATTCCGGGGTTGTCCAAAAAAAAGCTGGCAATTAAAAATACGTTGGTATTCGGAAAGATCCTCCGGCTGATCATGGTCGAAATAGACTTGCCTCAAGACAACCTTTTCGCCGGATAAGATTCGGGTATAGGAGAGCATTCCGGATATTTTAAAATCCGAGAGAGCCCTGTTTCCATGCAATGTTTTAGCGATATTCATAATGCTAAGCATAACCAGGTTATCTTTATAATGAAGTTCGGTAATGCTTGTCTCATCGACAATCTTTTCATATTTGACATACTTTTGGGCCGTTTCTCCCAAAGTAACGCAATTCATCAGGACATAGCCGAGGATATTGGAAAAACCTCTTGACAACCGTTCCCCTTGATGTAGACCAATGTTTTCATTATTAGTCAATTTGGTTGCGGTTAAAAAAATCCTATTTACTTCCTCGACAGTTAAACGGTGATCAGGCGCGTTTATGAGGGACGGCTCAATTCCGGCCGAACTTAGAATCTCGTTTTTAGAGACTCCTGAATGTTCGATATTATTTAGAAATGCCGCTATTTTAGCCATTGACATTGTTAATATGTTGTTCATTACCACACCGCCCTTTGATTAATAGACTATTTCGAATTGCGTAAAATGTCAATACTTTTGCGTTCTCGATCATTGAGGAGAAGGGGCAAATCAGTTATAAGTAAGATATAAAACATAAAGGAGATTTGATATGAATAAAACAGTATTAATTACCGGCGCCTCCAGCGGCATCGGGGTCGAGTTTGCCAAGATCTTTGCCAAGGACGGTTATAATCTGGTACTGGTAGCCCGGAGGAAAGACCGGCTGGAAAGGTTGGCGGGCGAGCTTTCCAAAAAGTATCAGATCACGACTACCATTATAGCTAAAGATCTGTCAACACCCGCCGCCCCTCGGGAGATCTTCGCCGAGCTTAAGGCGAACTCTGTCCGGGTTGATATTTTGGTCAATAATGCCGGGACCCAGGTTTACGGAAAGTTTCAAGATACCGACCCGGAATTGCAATTACAATTAATCCAAACCAACCTGACGGCACTGACCCACCTTACTTATCTATTTACTAGCGAGATGCTGAAGACGGGATACGGCAAGATCCTCAATGTCGGATCCACCGGTTCTTTTGCGCCCGGTCCGCTTAACGCGGTTTACTGCGCTACCAAAGCATATGTACTCAGCTTTTCCGAAGCTCTCGCCAGCGATTTGGCAGGGAGCGGCATCACCGTTACCGCTCTTTGTCCGGGCGCCACCGCTTCGGAATTCGCGGAAAAATCCGGCCTCACCAAGACAAGGGTTTTCAACTCCGCGGTGATGAGCTCCGTCAAAGCGGCCCGGATCGGATATCAGGCCTTGCTTAAGGGGAAAAGGGTGGTAGTGGCCGGGTTGTATAACAAATTGATGATCTTTGCGATCAGGTTTACACCGCGGTGGATGGTTTTAAGGATTAGTAAAATGTTGATGAGTTGATTTCTGCCAACACTCCGAAGAGTTCCGTTTACTCTCCGGAGTGTTTCGCTTAAAAACCGTAGGGCCTTGGTCAGGGAGTGTTACGGGATTTGGAATTGAACTCAAAACTTGTATATTTCCCTGTACGGTTGAACGTAGGGGAAGCGACAAAGTGAACAGAGTTTTTCGCGTAACGCGCTACGCTTAGCGCGTAACGGTAAGCTCATAACGCGTAACGAATGCCTAACACAGCACTACAATCTGTTCCGGCGTAGTCTGGGCCGGGATACTTCTAGTGGTGGGGCCGTAGACAACAACCAAATACCGGTTGGCGGGGTTTCCGGTGAAGGCCTGCCCGTTTTCGAGCAGGATTCGGGTTGTGGGAGCGATGTTCAGTTTTAACCTGCCGTCGCTGCTTACTAAGTCTTCGTTAAAGAAGTCGACTTTTACATTTTGATACGGTACGACTCGTGCCATAACAATGGCTTGGTACTGGGGCGGATAAATCAGGGGTATGGGAGCGTTGGCATCGTAAAATCCGGTGACCATATCACCGGGGCAGACCATCACATGGTCGACAAAATAAGTCTCCGGGGACACTATAAAATTGACTAACTCGCCGTCCATTTTTTGGACGGATATTAATTTATAACAGCCCATGTCTTCGGGTGCTGTTAAGAGATCACTGATCGTGATTATAATACCGCTCTGAGATTGAAAGTTTTTCATATATACCCCTCCATGACCTTTGTTATCATAGGATATGCGTTTGGGGTGGAGGATGGGATTGGTTGTAAAAAGGGATTTGTTTTTTTGGATTACCGCATAAAGTGCTACGCGTAATGTATTTAAATTTCGCTAAGTTTTTCCAATTGGTAGCCGATAATTAAATCGGAATTATTTTATGCAGGAATATAAGTTTCCGACAGAGTGTTCTTTGGATATTCATCTTTTAAGGGGTGACGGAATGTTAAAGATTGAGTCAAAGAAAAATAATTATTTGTACCTATTTATTTCCATGATAGTAATCTTGATTATTGTAATAACAGATATGATTTTAGGAATCGAAAAGTGATTGATTATGTTAAAGAATTAAAGTGGGAACGCGTATTTCTCCAAGATCCGAAAACAGGCGCTCTTCCCAACCAAGTGGCGGCGACCGCCGTGGTTGACCAGCCCGCCGCTTGCAGCCCGATTTGAAAGAACCAATCTGAGAAAGCTTTGGTTTTATACTGGAAGAAAAACATGTCCCCGAATCCCAAATCAATTATTTATATTTTCAGTTGGTTAGTAGCAAACCGGTTGATCTCTTTGATATAAAGTGTATACTGCTCGATGGTTTGACTGATGCTTTTAAATACAATCGCATCGTTGATTTCTTCATATTCATGGATCAGCCGGTTCCGTAATCCGGTTGAAGGCGCAATTTTATAAGCGAATGCCTCTTCTAAAGCCCCACATTCCGCTAAGTTGACGAACGAGCTAAAGTAATCGGCGGCAGGGGGCTTTTTGAGAGCGGATAAAATGATATTGTTTATATCGAGAGCCAAATCGACAATTAGTTGTAATAACCGTTCTACTGCATATTTGGAAATCAAATCTTTTACATAATCCTCATAGGAATTAGGGGTAAACTTTTGTAATTGGTCAAGATATTCTTTCATCTTAATCAGTTTTTCCGTAATCAGTTCTCGGCTTGGCATTATTCTCCTCCTTAGAAAAGGCTATCGATGCTTGTTGATGTGGATGGCTACTAATTCAATTCTTTATTTAAATAGTCCTGGCGCATTCTCCTTAGATGCCTAGTATCAGCATACCTGGCGGAGGCTTTTAATTTGAAACGAAGAAAACTATCGTTTTCTTCATATAAAACCCTGCCATGAGAGGCAGTTTCATACATTAAAAGTGGAGAAGCTTTTTCTAGATTAACCAAGTCGATCCGGTCCCGGCGGTAGAGCAAGATGAAATCTTTTAAAAGCTGCAGTTCTTCGTCGGGACTAAAATTGCGCGTCGCCAGATATGCCAGATCAATATCGCTATCTTTGGTAAAGCGTTCCGTTTGGTATGAACCGAAGGCCACTAATAAATTGATGTTGTATTTTTTGATTAAAGGCATAATTTCCATGTCACACCTCAATATTTACCAATCCATATCTTAATTTTAGTTTATTAAAAGAGTTAATTCAATCTTTATTTTGCGGACTTTATTGATGGAGTATTTACCAACTGAAGAAATGTTGCTAAAGTATATAAGAGAAACAAGTTAGGATATAGGTTTTCCTTGAAACCGGATAACCGGTGTGTTTATGGCGATGTTTTGGACGTTGCAACAAGTATTGGGGCGGGAGATTGAGATTATTCCTCTTCCACATCTTCATCATTAGCATTGGTTCTCCTGGGTTGGGAACTGTTTGCATGTTGTTTGAAACTTGCTTTTTAGAGTTGATCAACTGCCGACTCAAAGTTCAAAACTGCCTGCTCCGAAACTAAAAACCCCATTTTTGGAGTTTAAACCGCTCATTTAGAGTTCAAAACCGCGCACATGGAGTCCGGGACTGCTCTTATGGGGTTCGGGACTTGCGATTTGGAGTTAGTCAACTGCATGCTCGAAGTTCCGGACTGTTCGCTTGGAGTTCAGAACTGCTCGCGTAGAGTTTGGGACTGCTTGTTTGTAGTCCGGAACTGGACGGTGTTTCAGTTTTGAACCGCTCGTTTGCAGTTGGGAACTGCTCGCGTGGTGTTCGAAGCTGCTTACGCGGAGTAAAAATCGCATTCTTGAGCTCGGAACCGCTCATTTACAATTTGGGAACTGGTCTTTGAAAGTTTTGAACTGCTGACGTGGAGTTCAAGACTGCTTGTTTGGAGTTGGGAACTGTCTTCTTGGAGTTCGGAACTCGCCTCACCCCTTATGTTCTCTCCATCATTGCGATGGCGAGGGGAAACGAGTTGGGTCATGATATCCTTTTTACATCATATCAAACTTGAAATTGCCAAAAATTTTAAACCCAATTATTTTGGCAATTATTTATTATGAGCGAAGCGAACAAAACCCCACGCTATGCCTGGTAGAATAGAAAAGGCTACGCCAAAGTATGTATGGACTTAAGAGTTCTGTTAGTAAAAGATTGGAGAGGTTCAGTGGGTTTTGCCGAATTGACCGATGCTCCGTGAAAAGGGGCACATTGCTGCGTTGCTTGGTCGCTGCGGTACTCACCGTACATCAAGTACGCCTCCGTTCCTCGCTCCCGACGCGTCTTGCACTGTACCCCTTTTGACGGAGCGAATGAATAAACTGAAAGTTCAGCCAATTCGGCAAGGGTTTCACACCAGCGCGCTTGGGCCAATTGCGCTGGTTCTCGGGTACCGACTAAGTGGCTAAAATGATAATTTGGATATATTCGATTTATTTAATGAAAGTGACACTTTTAGGTGTAGCAAGTAAAAGGTCCTTATAGGACTAGTCAAGCCACCCGCTATGCGGGTGGTCATGACTATAAGGTTAAAATGCAAACGGATACATCGACGCCGCGAACCGGGATCCTTGCCGGTTTAATCTTTGCCGAGCTGTTAGCCTTAATCAGTTGACTCAGAGGTAAAGGGTCCGAGGAGAAATTGGGATCTGATAAGAATTTATGGGGATTTAGAGGAAAAATTTGTATTTGAGTAGAAATTAAAGAAGGTGAAGAAAGGTAGGCAATATGAGTAAATCATTAAAAATAGCGATAATAATTGGCGGTTTGGTGTTTTTTGAATCTTTATTTGGATTATTTATCACGGATAGGCTTCCCGTCGTTGGAGCATGTATTATTTTCTTTACATATATTGTTTTTCTTGTGGCAATAGTTAGGAACCTGGTCAATTTTTTTAAAAAGACCAAGGAGTCAATTTATCAGTTAGGTATTTATTCATTAACCATAATCTTGGTTGTTGTTATATATTTTTTTAATATTGAACGAAACTTAAATTTTGCTGTGAATTATAAGGCGCGTGAGGAAATAGTTAAGATGATCGAGAATGGTAGATTAAGAGGTAAGGGCTTAATAAGTCTGCCACGAAAATATAAGAACCTTTCCAAGAGTGGAAAGGTTGAAATTGTACAAGACGGAGATCTGTTATTTGTAAGGTTTATTACCTATCACCCATTTCCAGGGGAATTTGAAGGGTTTATTTATAGTTCTAATGATAAAGTACCTGAAGAATCATTGTTTTTTTCAAAGGGCGCTAATTTGGAATATGAAAGAAAAGCCTTGAATTGGAATTGGTTTGTGCATGATTAACAATTAAATCTTGTTACTTGTTATAAATTATTTTTAGTGGTATTCATTATTTTTCGGGCTAGAAATGACGGATGACCTGAATAAAGTGGGGGATTGTAAGTGAAAACCTTATTAAAAGTTTCTATTTTTGTTTGTATTATTGGCCTGCTAATCCTTGTTTTATATAACAACTACCCTGTAAAAGCTGGCGATAACTTTGAAAATAAGAACGAAACTAACTTTTCCGTGTATCTGGGGAAGTGGTTTTCAAGTACCAAAGCCAAGGATTTTGAATCTGTTTTGTATGAAGGGGGAGCCATCCTCGAAATTAACGAGGTAAAAAATAATTATATCAGAGGTTATTATGGAGAGATACAATCTCCTCCCGCTAATAGGATTGCCTATTTTGAGTTTGGCGATTTTGTTACCAACAATAAAATCGCTTTTGATTTCGTAGATAGTTTTTTTAATAAGGGCAAGGCAACAATTAAATTTAGAAAAGGGATTACTGTTATAATCAATAATGTTGAAACTAGTCGCGATAATCTTTCCAATTGGCAGGTTCATCGGGGTAAGTTTAAGTTTACAAAAGAAAAATGAGAGTCTAATTTTTTCGGAATCTAAGCCGATAAAGTAAATAGAAAACTTTTATGTATAGTTTAAAATTGTGGATTAATTTTAGGAGGAAGTAAGAAGTCAGGAATCAGGAGAAAGCAATGAGGATTGGGGAAGGGTTAGGATTGCTCAAAGCGATTAGAGTAACATAAACGGTCAATGAGGCCGTTTTTTAGTTTTTCTATGACGGATTTTAACAGATTTTAACGATAAAATGATAAAATGAAATTAGTAGTGATACTTATATCATCTGGAGGAACAAAGTGCGGATTTTACATACTTCCGATTGGCATCTGGGCCGCAATTTAGAAGGAAGATCCAGACTCCCCGAGCAGGAACAATTCATTGACGAGTTGGCGGATATCGTAACCAAAGAGGATATCCAACTGATCCTTGTGGCCGGGGATGTCTTTGATACTTATAATCCGTCGGCTGAGGCTGAAAATTTATTCTATGACGCTCTAGAACGGCTCTCCGACGGAGGGAAAAGGGCCGTGGTAGCCATTGCCGGTAATCATGACAGCCCGGATCGGTTGCATGCGGCGAATCCTTTGGCGTTGAAACATGGAATCTCATTGTTAGGTTTTCCCGGAGAACAATTAGCGGTGGGAATGGCCCCCGGTGGAATCCAGCGTATTAATACCGGTCCTGGTTGGGTGGAGTTAGTGGTACCGGGTTCAGATGAAAAAGCCATTATTTATGCACTGCCCTATCCGTCGGAGTCAAGACTGAATGAAGTTTTAACCGAAAAGCTGGATGACGAGACGCAACAGATGGCTTATTCCGAACGGATTGGCCGGCTTTTCGCGGAGGCGGACCAAATATTTCGTCCCGACGCGGTCAATCTAGCCATGGCCCATTTATTTGCCTTCGGCGGTCTGGAAAGCGAATCAGAGCGGCAATTAGGCGGTGCTTTGGCGGTTGCTCCGCAAGCTTTACCCAAACAAGCCCAGTATATCGCTTTGGGCCATTTACATCGGCACCAACAGGTGCATCATGCGCCCCAAGTCTGTCGTTACTCGGGTTCGCCGCTTTCTTTCAGCTTTTCCGAGGCGGACCAGCAAAAAGAAGTGGTGATAATTGATGTCAGTCCCGGCGGTTTAGCCGAGGTACGTTCGATTAATCTAAGTTGCGGCAAAGCTTTGAAACGGTGGCGGGCGAATAATATCGGAGAAGCCCGGCTCTGGTGCGCCGAACCTAAAAATCTCGATGCTTGGGTTGAGCTGGAGATAATGGCGGAACAGTCCCTTGACCTTGCCGGGCTGGCTGAACTCCGCAAGATCCATCCCGGGATCATTACCATTCGTCCCATCTTTCCCGAACTTGACGCCGATGACACGGCTTTGCATAAATTATCCGAAATGCCTTTGATTGACCGTTTCAAACTATTCTTTGAACGGGAACGGAGTGTCTCCCCGCCCGGGGAGTTGGTGAATTTCTTCCTAGAAATGGTGAATCAACCGGAATCCGATGATCAGTCAAATGATGGCACCTCTGCAACCGGGGGTGAGGTAGCATGAAACCGATTAGACTTCAGTTTACAGGATTAAACAGTTACCGTACTTCTCAAGAGGTGGACTTTAAAGCTTTAGGAGCGGATGGGCTATTCGGGATCTTCGGGCCGACGGGCAGCGGCAAGTCGTCAATCCTCGATGCCATTACATTGGCTTTATACGGGGGAGTGGACCGGGCCAGTAACAACACCCGGGGGATCATTCATCAACTTGAAAAAACACTGGAGGTTTCCTTCGAGTTTGAATTGGGCGGCGACCGTTATCTGGTGGAACGGCTTTATAACCGGAACCCGAAAGATCCGGACGCCGCCGTGGCCAAACAGGCGCGCCTGCGCAAGTTGACTTTGGATAGCGAGGATGTGCTGGCCTCCAAACCTCAGGAAGTTATGGCCAAGGTCGAAGAGATCTTGGGCATTGGCAAAGAAGAGTTCTCGCGGGCCGTTGTTCTGCCCCAGGGCAAGTTCGATCAGTTTTTACGCTTGACCGGCGCTGACCGGGCGGCCATGCTGGAACACCTCTTTAATCTGGAACAGTATGGCGAGGGACTGGTCGCCAAGGTTAAAAATGAAGCGGCCAACTGTGGCAAACAGTTGGAAATCATCGAAGGAATGGAACAAGTTTTGGGAGATTGTTCAGAAGAGGCGCTCAACCAGGCTATTTTGGATCTAAAAACTAAGAATGACGAATATACGGGCGCACAGCAGAACTATGAAGCGCTTGATAAATCATATAAAGAGACCGAAGCGGTCCGGGAGTTATTTTTAAAGCGGAAAACCGCACTGGAAAAGCTCGCTCTGTTAGAGCAGGAACATGAAACGATGGATGAAAAGCAATCCTGGTTGAGCGCTGCCGAGCGGGCCGAACCGCTCCGGGAATTGATCTCACGCCAAAAAGAATTGAATCAAAATATTGCCGAACAAAGTATCAGCTATCAAAAGAAGACCGAATCCCATTCCGATGCGGTTACGAAATATGAAGATGCCCAAAAAGCATTGGAAGTAGCGGAAAAGGAATATCAGGAACAATATCCACTATTGCAGGATCGAAAAGCCCAATACAAAATAGCCCAGGAAAAACAGAATAAGCTTAAGGATATACAAAAGATCATTGATGAAATACAACGAAAACTGGGACTTTTAGATGGCAAGAGTGATATTACCATGCAAGAAATAGCCGATGCCAAGAAGTTAAGTGATGAAACACGGACGGCTTTGGATAAATTACAGCAAGAAAGGTCCAAATTGGTTGTCAATCCGGAGGAGAAGGAAACGGTTGAGAAGGCTTTATCCTTATTAGTTAATTTGGAAGGAATCGAAAAGCGCTATTCGGAAAATAAAGACCTTTATACGAAACGGAAATCACAGAACGACGGCAGATGGACCGCTATCATTACAAAAGTCCACGAGCTGGCGCCGAATCAAACGGTTGCTGCAGGAGAGGATCTCGAAAAATATTCAAAATCGATTTTGAACCAGGGTGAGAAGGATTTAGACAAGGCCCGGCAAGTGCAACAGCAGGCTTTGATCGCCAATACGGCAGCGGAATTGGTCATGGAACTACATGACGGTGAACCTTGTCCGGTCTGCGGTTCACGGGAACATCCCTTACCGGCGAAAGCTACCGGTAAAATGAGGCAGATCGAGGAAGAAATCAAGACGGCGGAGGAGAGGCTCCGTGAGTTACGGGATTGGGAAGGACAATTATTAAAGTTATGGCATGATTGGAGTACTAATGGATCCCTCGTCAACGAAGGTCGGGAACAGATGGAAGCGGCGGAGAAAGAGCTGCAAAACGTTTCGGCTGAATTTGAGAAGGTAAGGGGTTCGCATGAACGCGAACAACTACGGAGCAGAAAGCAGGAATTTAGTGACTTTGAAAAACAGTTGCATTTGCTCGATCAAAAGTGGGAGCAATTACAGAAAACCCAGGCGGAGTTGGCAGAAAAACTGCAACAAATGAATAATTCTCTCCAGGATTTTAAAATCGAAGAAGTGTCAATTCAATCTAATTTAACAAATTATCAGTCTCAGTTGGATGATATCACCAAGGAATTAAATCAGATCACCGGCGGTAAGGATCTGGATGATTTGATTAAATATATGGTTCAAACTTATGAGAAATTAGATAAGGCAGTCAAGGATACCAAAGGCAAAGAAGCAGAGACCCGGGCCATCATGGAAAAGATAGCTCTTGAAGTTGCGGCATTTGATGCAACATTAACAGCAAACCGGAGTGAGCTTACCGGTATCGAACAACGTTTGACCAAGGGACTCGCTGATACTGGATTTACCGATGTTGAACAAGCTGAATCAGCCTTATTATCATCGATAGAAAGACAGGCTATTGATAAAGAGTTGGAAGAATACCGGAAAAATTTGATTATTGTCCGAGACCAACTTGAAAAACTCGACCTGGAGATTAACGGTAGGGAGTTCGATGAACCCGGATTCGAACAGTTAGCGAAAGAACGGCAAGAGTTGTTGGAAAAGGTGGATCAGTTTAAAGAAGGGATTACCCTAGCTAAAAATAAGGTGGAGGAACTCCGGGAGAAGCAGGAACGCTGGAATGAACTGCAAAAGCAAAAGTCGGCGGCAGAGAAACGGAAGAGTCTGGCCGAAGACTTGGGGAGTCTGTTACGGGGGCGGAAGTTCGTCTCCTTTCTAGCCCAAGAGCATCTCCGGGACATGACTTTGGAGGCTTCTTATCAATTGGGCCGGTTGACCGGGCAGCGGTATGCATTGGAGCTTACTAAGGATAAGGATTGTGAGTTTGTGATCCGGGACGATTATAACGGCGGACAGCGGCGGATGATTAACTCATTGTCAGGCGGGGAGATCTTTATGACATCGCTGGCGCTCGCCTTGGCGTTGTCGTCCAAGATCCAACTGCGGGGGAAATATCCGCTGGGGTTCTTCTTTCTGGATGAAGGTTTCGGCAGTTTGGACGAGGAGAAGTTGGACAAGGTGATGAATGCGTTGGAGAAGTTGCATAATCCCAACCGGATGGTGGGGGTTATCAGCCATGTGCGGGAGATGAAGGAGCGGTTGCCGAGGTATTTGGAGGTTGTGGCGGCTGGGGAAGATGGGAGTGGGAGTAGGATTAAGGCAAGTGCTAATTAATTAGAACAAGAAAGGGGTAATGAACATGAAACGGTACATGGATATTGATGGTGACTCTAATGTACTTGGATATGAAACAGGAGCTGATTTTATTTGAGTGCAATTTAAAAATCGCTCAGTATATCTTTATACTTATGAAAGTGCAGGCAAATATAATATTGAAGAGATGAAATCTTTAGCTGAAGCTGGTGATGGCTTAAAATATGGTGTGTTTGCAACTTGTACGGGATCTGAAGGAGAGACATTCAAGTTGGATAAGAAATAAATGTTTCTTTAACTCGATCAATATTCATTGGTTTTTTTTTACATTAAAAATAATATTGATATTTAAGTATATATAGATTTCTTTGTACCAATGTTGTTAGTATAGAGAAGGAGTCTATTAAAACATAAAGAATTGTTAAAGGATTACTTAGGTATTTAACAAAATAATCAATTTTTGATATATGAGTAAAGTGAATGTAAAGTAAAGAGAATGTTTGCATATAATAAAGACAATATTTTTATAGTTAGTTTTACATGCTATATGTTATCAAAAATAAGAAAATAATTATGGAGGATTTTTATGACACTTTCAAGAGATAGTTCTTGCAAATTATTTCAATACGGAAGTACATGGGTCCGAGCTGATTTTCACCTCCATACCAATTTAGATCGAGAATTCACTTGTGAAGTAGAAGATAACTATTATTTTTCTAATTATGTGCAGGCTATAAAAAAGACCGGAATTAAAGTTGGGGTCATTTCGAATCATAACAAATTTGGCTTGAATGAATTCAAAGCTTTACGTAAAACTGCAATAAAGGAAGAGATTTTTCTCCTCCCTGGAGTTGAACTTTCTGTAAATGATGGAGCTAACGGTATCCATACAATTATTGTGTTCAGTGATGACTGGCTTACAAATGGTCAGGATTATATCAATCAATTCCTTAATATCGCCTTTACGGGAAAAACTCCTAATGAGTATGAGCAAGAGAATGGTCGAAGTTCTTTAGGATTGATAGAAACGATTAAAAAACTTGAAGACTATCATAGAGATTTCTTTCTTATTTTCGCGCATGTAGAGGAAAAGAGTGGCTTATGGAATGAGCTTGATGGTGGGCGAATTCAAGAGCTTGGTGGAGATGAATTCTTCCGCAGAAGGGCTTTAGCTTTTCAAAAGGTAAGAACCCATGATGTTCCCAATAGAAAATGCCGAGTGAAAGTTCAAGGTTGGCTTGAGGAACACTATCCTGCTGAAGTGGAAGGGTCAGATTGTAAATCAATTGATCAGATTGGGCAAGGAGAAAAAGGCTATATAAAAATCGGCGATTTTACTTTTGAGGCAATAAAGTATGCCCTACTTGATCATATAAACCGGATAGCCGCTGAACCTCGAAAGCATGAACGTTCTCATATCCTAAACGTAACTTTCGATGGAGGTGCGCTTAACGGAAAGACCATTAATTTTTCGCCGGAATTGAACACACTTATTGGTATTCGTGGTAGCGGTAAATCTTCAATTTTAGAGGCTATTCGCTATGCTCTTGACATTCCTTTTGGTGAAAAAGCATTAGACAAGGATTATAAGCGGGAACTTGTCAATCATGTACTTGGAAGCGGTGGTAAGATTACTGTACAGGCAATAGATCAAAGAGGACAGCAGTATGAAATCCGACGTATTCAAAATGAAAAACTTGATGTTTATGTGGATGGTATCCTTCAACCTGGTATTTCAATTAGAGAAACTATCCTTTATAAACCTATTTATTTTGGACAAAAAGATTTATCCAGCACGGGAGAAGGTTTTGAAAAAGATTTAGTTGAAAAGCTTGTTGGTGAAAAATTATTGGATATTCGATCACGTATCGATCTTCAGCGTAAAAAAGTATCTGATGATGTGGAGCAATTAAAAAAACTATCCAATATGGATGAAAAGAAGAAAGAATACGAGGCTAAGAAACAGGATGCGGAATTCAGGCTAAATTTCTATAAAGAGCATAGTGTTGAAGAAAAACTACAAAAACAGATAGACTTTGATACAGATTCTAGGAAATGTTCCCAAGTTGTTTCCTTTGTAAAAACTAGTCTTTCTGAGTTGGAAGAGTTTATTAATCGATATGAAGATGATTTTAAGAATCAACCAATTTATAAGTCAAGACAAAATGAAACTTTTTTTGAGGCATTCTTTAAAATTTATCAAAAACTGATTGAATCTTTTATTCGAATAAAAAAAGTGTTTTCTGATGGGAAAATGACCCTTAACGAATTGCAGGAAAAAGTCAAAGAGTTTGAAAAAATGAAGGATGGACTTAAAGAGGAGTTCGCTGAAATAGAAAGAAAATTGGCTGAAGAATTAAAAGACTCAGGTGCAAAAGCCATCCGTCCTGATGAATTTCGACAACTTCGAATGACCGTCGATCACACCAAACAGATGCTTGAGACTTTAGTGAAGCAAGAAAACCAACGAATTACTTTTGAACAAAATCTATTACAGGATTTGGCCAAACTTAATGAGCTTTGGCATGAGGAATATAAGGCAATTCAAGTGGAATTGGATAAAGTTACTCAAAGTCATTCTTCTCTTAGGATTAAAGCGGAATTTAAAGCAAATAAAGAGGCTTTTGTCAGCTATATGAAAGACATTTTTAGAGGTAGTCGAATTCGTGAACTTACTTTTACATCTTTAGCTGACGATTTCCCTGATTTTATAGCAATGTTTAGGGATTTTGAAAGAACTAAAACAATTATCGGCGGAGCTGTCCAACAGATTTTCGAGGAATATTTTATTAATAATCTTTCTGCTTTATTAACATGGCAAGTTCCTAATCGCTTTATAATCGAATATCGCGATAAGGAATTAAAACACCATTCATTAGGTCAAAGAGCTTCGGCACTTATTCTTTTTATCTTAAGCCAGCAAGATAATGATGTTATTATCATTGATCAACCAGAAGATGATCTGGATAATCAGACAATTTATGAGGATGTAATTAAATTAATTTGTAGTTTGAAGCCAAAGACTCAGTTTATTTTTGTTACTCATAACGCTAACTTTCCAGTACTTGGGGATGCAGAACAGATTATTTCCTGTACTTACTCAGATGATAATATTGATGTTATTAGTGGTAGTATCGATTGTCCAGATCTTCAACAGGAAATAGTAGATATTATGGAAGGTGGAGAAGAGGCCTTTAAACAAAGAAGGAGGATATACGAGATATGGAAACCACGCAACTTTTAGAGATAATCGCTAGAGGTGAAGATGGAAAGCACCAATTCAAAGCGAATTTTACTAATCCTAATTCACTTGCGGCTGAGATCGTAGCGTTTAGCAATTCCGGAGGTGGAATGATATATATCGGTGTTAGTGATGATGGCTCGTTTGCGGGACTTACTCGCGAAGATATGAATCGTTTAAATCAATTAGTATCTAATACTGCTTCTCAATCTGTGCATCCTTCAGTTAATCCACAAACGGAAAATATTTTGGTGGATGGGGGGCTTGTTATGATTGTTTCAGTGCCCGAAGGGGTGAGCAAACCATATATGGATAATAGCGGAACCATATGGGTAAAAAGTGGTTCCGATAAGCGTAAAGTTACTTCTCGCGAAGAAATACAAAGATTATTCCAGAGCGCGGGTCTGATTCATGGAGATGAAATTCCTGCAAAAGGATTAACAGCTGCCGATTTGGATATTGATTATTTTAAAGATTTTTTCAGTAAAAACTTCGGTGAATCTGCCGATAAGCAGGGTCTAGCTTTACCGGTTCTCTTAGAAAATATGAATTTAATGAAGAAAGGAGTTTTTAATATAAGTGGAGCTTTACTTTTTGCCAAGAATCCGAGCATTAGATTACCTGTCTTTGTTGTGAAAGCTGTATCTTACCCTGGAATAGAGATTAATGAAGAAAACTATATTGATAGTCAAGATATAACAGGGAAAATATCTGACGTTTTTCATAAATGCATGAGTTTTATTCTTGGTAATATAAAAAGCATTCAAAAAGGACAAGGAATTAATTCACTTGGAGAACCGGAAATTCCGAGAATTGTATTTGAAGAGTTAATAGCCAATGCGTTAATCCACAGAGATTATTTTGTGTCGGCACCAGTTAGAATATTTGTTTTTGAAGATCGCGTGGAAATTATAAGCCCAGGGCATTTGCCAAATAATCTAACTATTGAGAATATTAAAAATGGTAACTCTAATATCCGTAATCCAATCCTTGCCTCATACGCTACTAAAATTCTTCCTTATCGTGGCCTTGGAAGTGGGATTATTAGGGCATTAAAAGCATACCCCAATATAGATTTTGTAGATGATCGAGACGGTAATCAATTTAAAGCAGTTATTTTGCGCCAAAAGATTTCCACATAATAATGAGTATATAAAGATTAATATTTTCATAGGGAACTATATAATGAAACTATTTGAAATCCTCCCTCAAAATCTATTTTCAATTCTCGCCTCAAAAAACAAAGAGATTTATACAGAGGCTTTGTTTGTTCTACGGAAAGCCTTCAAACAGGAAATGACCATCCGGAAATCTGATCTCGCCTCCATGTTAATTGCTAATTTGGATGAAAAAATGTATGAAATCGACTTATCAGAGGAAGAGACCGAAGGCGATGTTTCCGGAGAAGAAAAAGGTACTACTCTCTCATCCAGAGCCCATCTTATTTTACGAAGGCTAAAAGAAACCGGCTGGATCGATGTTGAATATCAGATTGATTCGTTTGAGGAAAATATCACCCTACCCGATTATTCCGTCAAGCTAATCAATCTTTTATTTTCATTTACGGATGAGAGCGTCAAAGAATACAACTCCTATGTATATTCAACCTATTCGGATCTTAAAACCGCCGATCAGGAGCGGGATGATTATATGTATACAGCGTTAATGAACGCCTATGATAAGACAGTCCAGTTGGTAGATGAATTAAAAACGCTCCATAACAATATTCGCCGTTACCATCAAGCTCTGAATGAATATGTAACCGTTAATGACGTCCTTAAAGGGCATTTTGACGAGTACAAAAACTTGATTATGGACCGGATCTATCACCCTTTAAAAACTTTTGACTCGGTACCGCGTTTTAAAGGGCCGATTATGAGGATTTTAAGCGAATGGTTGGCGGATTATAATTTAAGAGAACGAATTAGCGATCAGGCAATAATTCGGGGCAAATATAAAACCAAATCCGAAGCCAACGAAGATATCATCTTGAAGATTGGTGAAATTTCGGATACGTATGAACGGCTTGAAGAGATGCTTGAGGAGATCGATCGAAAGAATTCGGCCTATACTAGAGCTTCAATTGAAAAAATGCGTTATCTCTTAAATTCCGACCGGAGTATCAAAGGAAAAATCGTGGATTTATTGACCCAGATTTCAATTAGTCTCCCGGACAAGCAGAATATTTTAATCGGTCAGTTAGCCAATGCCGTGGAATTATTCCGCCAAGGTTATCTTGATGAGAAATCGCTTTTTATCAGAGCGGCCAAGAGTATGAAAAAAGAAGGGAAACCTTTAGAGATAACAAACTCTATAAATGAAGAAGGAGAAAATGCTTTAGCGGAGTTTCTGGAAAAAGCGAAAAAGAGTTATAGCCACGCCAGAATACTTCAGTTTATGACATCCGCCATGGCTGGTATTAGCGTTGTAACAAGCCGGGAGATACCATTACCCGACGATGAATCTTTTATTTTATTGATGCTCGGGACTTTAAAAAGTGGCGAAAAGAATGTTTTTTACCAAGTGGAATTTAATGAAGGCTATATCGAGAATAATGGTTACCGGGTTCCGGAAATGAGATTTATTCGAAAGGAAAAGTAATATATGTGGCTTGAGTTATATGAGAGATTAACCAATTCGGAGAAAGAAGAATTTAGAAGATTGCTAAGTTCTTTGCTTTCACATACTTTCTTGATTAGAGATATCTATGATACCAAAGAAAGTCTCATGATAGTCAACCCGGAATACCGTTTTGTCGAAAGAAATTTCGAATTATTTATGGAATATCTAAGTTTTGGCGGATGGGCGCTCCAAAAAGACAGTAACTATGGAGTGATTTCTCTTACCAATGTTTACGAGTATAATCGGGTAAGGCTGGATCGAAATACCACCTTAATTCTTTATACGCTTCGTTTAATCTTTGAAGAGGAAAGAGAAAAAGTGGCGTTACGCAATGAAATTTTGACAACAGTAGCCAATACGGTTCATAAAATGATTACCCTCGGCTTGATTAAAAAGAAACCGTCCGATAAAGACCTGAGTGAGGCTTTTCGTCAGCTTGATAATTATCGTGTTATTCAAAAAATAGTAGGTTCCTGGGAAGATGCCGAATCTAAATTATTAATTCTACCATCAATCTTGTTTATTGTAACAAACGAAAGGATTAGCAAGTTATCTGAGATGTATGACGCTAAAGATGATCAGGTTGATTCAGAGGTAACGGAAGCCGCTGCGGCGACGGAAGAAGTACTAAGAGGGGAGGATGGCGCTATATGAAGCTGCTTAAAAGATTACTCCTCATTAATTGGTATTATTTCTGGAATGAAATGATCGAATTTGAAGAAATAAATTTTCTTACTGGAAAGAATAAAGCCGGAAAGTCGACGATCATCGACGCCATGCAACTTTTACTTTTGGGCGATACTACCGGCCATTATTTTAATAAAGCGGCAAATGAAAAATCCGCCAGAACCTTAAAAGGATATTTACGTGGTGAAATAGGCGATGATGGTGGTGTGGGATTCAATTATTTACGGGAGAGCAGGTTTTCCAGTTACATTGCGCTTGAATTTTTTGATGATAGTAAAAATGCTTATTTCACATTGGGCATTGTTTTTGATTGTTATGACGACGGTAGTGAAGAGCATCGGTTTTTTACACTGGACTCGGAGATACCTGAAAATAGGTTTATTGTAAATAAGATTCCTATGTCGTATCGGGACTTGCGAAATTATATAAACCAAAATTATAAAAAAGGCAGGTTTGATTTTCCGGAAACTAACCGGGGTTATCAAGAGGTACTCAAGGGAAAACTGGGAGGATTGAAAAACAGATATTTCAGTCTTTTTAAGAAAGCGGTGCCGTTTTCTCCGGTAGTGGATATTGAGCATTTTATTACTGAACATGTTTGCGAAGTTAAAAACCCGATTGATATTAGCTTAATGCAAGATAATATCAGGTATTATAAGAGGCTTGAATACGATTCGAATTTAATGGAAGCCCGAATTTTAGCGTTAGAGAATATCGCTTTAAAATATAAAGCATATATAGAGGAAAGCCAGAGATTGGAGGAACAACGCTATATCATCGATAGATCTCAGCACCAGTCGGCGTTGGACCGGCTCAAGGCATTGAATGAAACGATTGGAAAGAATAATGAGGAAATTGCTCAATTATCAGTTTCTCAAGCTAAATGTGCAGTCACCAAAGAAGAGTTTAAAACAGAAAAGGATCAACTGACTGCGGATAAGTTGGCTTCAGATATTAATACCACATTAGATAAACTTCAATCGAAAAAGAACAACCTGGAAGGTGAGCTTAATAATCTTAAAGATGCTCTAAAAAATACCGTGGATAATATCAGAAAATATGGTTTAATGTGGCGTGAGTCCGCGAAAAGAATCATTATACATCGGGAATTTGATCCGGGAAAATCCGGTTGTTTTCAGATGAATAATTTACCTAAGGATTGGAAAAAGCTTTGTGAATCTGCCAATGATACCTTATCATATGCTGAAAATTTAATTGATACTGATGGAAACAAACTTGGAGAAGTTATCAATACCGGTTTCGATGCAATTAGAAATCATATTGCCAGTTTTAAGGATATTTCCTCCGGGATCAATCATACCATTAGAAATCTTAAAAATGAAATTGAACAAAAACGGAATGAAATAACTAGACAGTTAAATGACCTGGAAAAGGGCGTAAAACCTTATCATCCAAAGTTATTGGAGTTAAAACAGGATATCAGTGATTCATTAAAAAATAAATACGGGAAGCCGGTGGCAGTTAATATCTTAGCGGATTTACTTGAAATCCGTGATCTGCGTTGGAGTAAGGCGATAGAAGGCTATTTACATTCCCAAAAGTTCTATCTGATTATCGAGCCGGAATATTTTGTGGATGCTTTAAAAGTATATGATGGGCTTAAGTTTGAAAAAGGTTATTATGATTGGGGACTTGTGGATACCGGGAAAATTGCCGCAATTAAGTCATATCGGGATCAGGGAAGTTTGGCTGAGGAGGTTATAACTGATAACAAATATGCCCGATTATTTATTGATCATATTATGGGCCGTTTAATGAAATGTGATCAAGTGGAACGATTAAGGGAGTATGAGAGAGCGATTACCGACAGTTGTATGCTCTATCAAAATTATGTAGCTAGACATTTAAATCCAGACAGGTGGAAAACTCCTTATATTGGACGGAAAGCTATTGAGGAACAAATTAAGGCTAAACATACGGAACTTAACGCTTTAAACTATGATTTCACCATATGTGAAACAAATTTAGCATTTTTAAAAGTAATACTTGGCATGGAAATAATGAATGCCAATGAAGCCGAAAGTACCATACAAGTGATCAAAAATGCCGAATTAATACCGGAGAAAGAGCGGGAGATTCAGGCTGTCATAAAAGAACTTGGAGCGTTGGATTTGTCATGGTTACTAAAGATAGACAGTCAAATTAGTGAATTGGAAGGAAAAATACGAGAGCTTGAAGATGATGAGAAAAAACAAATTAAAAAACTCGGGGGACTTGAGGAAACAAATAAGCTAATAAAAAACAATGAGATCCCTGTCGAAAAAGGTAATATTGATAATTGGCGGCAAAAAATTAACGAAAAATATTCAGCTGAGTGGATACACCAAAAGGGTGAACCCCGATTTTTAAGGGAACTATCTAATAGAAAGTCCGCAACTGAGGTCTATGATAATTTTGCTTCACAATTGGCCAGGACGGAAAACCAAGCTCGAAAGAAAAACGAGGATTTAACCACGGCACGTTCCGACTATAACCGGGATTATAAAATGTCTTACGATATCAATAGTTCCGATAATACTCCTTACCAAAAGGAATTGACTGAATTAAAAGATGTTAAGTTGCCTGAATATAAAAAACAGATTCAAGATGCCCAAGAAAAGGCCTCAGAACAATTCCGTGACGACTTTTTGGCTAAATTGAAGATGAATATCGATACCGTAAAGACGCAAATCGATGAGCTAAACGCCGCTTTAAAGGAGAGCACTTTTGGAAGCGACCGCTACCGTTTTGCAGTTAACCCTAAACCGGAATATAAACGATATTATGATATGATAACCGACGAAATGCTTCTGGAGGGTTATAATGTTTATTCTCAAGTATTCCGAGACAAGCACCGCGACGCTATTGATGAATTATTCAGACAAATTATCGATATTGATTCCGAATTAAATGCGGACGCTAGGGTTGAGCTTGAAAAAAATATTAAACGGTTTACGGATTATAAAACTTATCTGAATTTTGATTTAATTGTTACGGATGAGAAGGACCGAATTCAACGTCTCTCCAAAACATTGCTTAAAAAATCGGGGGGAGAAACTCAGACACCGTTTTATATTACAGTTTTGGCATCATTTGCTCAATTGTATAGAATCAGGCAAAAGAATGAAGCGGGTAATACCATGCGTTTAATAATTTTTGACGAAGCTTTCAGTAAGATGGATAGTGAGAGGATCCAAGAAAGCATTAAATTATTAAGACGTTTTAGTCTTCAAGCCGTCCTATCGGCGCCACCCGAAAAAATAGGAGATGTAGCGCCTTTGGTGGATCGGAATCTATGTGTTATTCGTGGCGAAGATAAGGCATGTGTAAAGGCATTCGATTCCAAACAATTAATCGAGGAGAGTGTGAATGGATTATAAAAAAGTTATTCTAAATATACTTCTCGATAAATTTGAACGAAGTAAATCCTATTTGGATAATGGATCTTCAAGAAGAATCTTCTTAAAGCTTTTCTCAAAAGATTTTCCCGATTATAACATTGAGAAACCTGAGATTAAGGAGTTAATAAATTCAGTAGTTAAAGAACTTGAAGTAAAGCAATTGGTGGGATTTGAATGGCTTAAGTTCGAGAAAGGAAATATTATTGAGAAAGTTTGGTTAAGACCCGAAAATATCAATATGGCATACCAAGAAGCCGGAAGACCACCCAAAAGCAGTAAAGCTTTAACGATACATAAAATGGTACGGGAACTTAAAGAGAATATTTCGTTATCTTGGATTAGAAAGTATCTTGAAGATATTGAATCAAATATTGAAGTCAAAAAAAGCGCATCCCCATTTTTGCCTGATGATGAAAAGGACGCTCAAGCAATATTAAACGCTTTGAAGGCCATTAATGACCAAAATAATGAAGAATATCTTGAAAGAGTCTTTAGCTTAAAGTGCTTTGGAGATTCAAAGTTCTTTGAGAAGCATGTAAGAAAAAAGATAGTAACAATAATCAAAAAATATCTTTTAAATGATTTTGACTACATTGAACCTCTTGCTGATGATGAAACATTAGCTCAGGTGGGAATTGTGAGATCGCCGGAGCAGGTTGATTTTTGTGGAGGGATTTTAGGTAAGTTAGCAGGTAAACATGTTGATTTTTCAATATTTAAAAAAGGTATAACGATAAACTCATATACCGTTAAAGAAATTGAAATTATAGAGTTAAAGTCAATTCAAAAAGTATTATTTATTGAAAACAAAGCTAATTATATCGAATATATTTTAAAAAAGAGAAATGAAAACGAATTAGTAATATTCCATGGGGGTTTTTATAGCCCTATTAAAGGTCTGTTTTTTAGAAAGGTTTATGAAGCGGGAAATAAGGTTAAAGTACCGTTTTTTCATTGGAGTGATATTGATGTTGGAGGATTTAGGATTTTTAATCGACTTAAAACAAATATCATTCCAGAGTTAAAACCATTATTAATGGATAAAGAAGCTTTTTTATCTCGAAAACAGTATTGGAGTGCATTCGATGAAAAGTACGGCTTCGTCCTTGGAGAAATGCTTGAGAAAGAGGAATTTTTAGAATTTCATGATGTTATTTCTAAGATGTTGGAAGTTAGGTCGAAGCTCGAACAAGAGGCATTTTTATAGTCAATTTCATAGAACAATAACGTGACCGAAACCGCTATAACATAAATTTAGTGTGGACCATTCGGAACAGGGAAATCGCCGGTTAAGTTTTATTGTGATTACTTAAAACCATTTTAGAAAGTAGGTATTGGGTTATAATTAAATAAAGGCCAACCTGAAAAGAAGGTCAAAAAATGAATAAACTTTATACGATTGGTCACTCCATTCATTCTAATAACTATTTTCTGGAGTTATTGACAAAGTACAATATCAATTGTTTAGTTGATGTAAGGAGCAATCCTTATTCCAAATATGCGCCGCAATATAATATGAATGAAATTAAGCGTTTCCTAATCAGTAATCAAATTTATTATATTTTTATGGGTGAAGAATTCGGGGGCCAGGCGAAAGGACAAATCATTATTTACTAACGGCTATTTGGATTTTAAAAAAGTTATTCCAAGTTCGCTTTTTCAAAAGGGGATTGAGCGAATAAAAAATGGGTTGGAAAAAAACTTAAAAATCGCATTCATGTGTACCGAAAAAGACCCCCTTGATTGTCATAGATGCATTTTAGTCGCCAGGGCTTTCCACGACATAAATTATCATATCTTAAATATCCGGGAAGAAGGAAACTGCGAACCACAAAGTCAAATTGAAAAAAGATTATTGGATTTATATTTCCCTATCAAAAACCAATTATCTTTAATTGAGTTAGAACCGAAAAAGGATACTCCCAATCTGATTTTTGAAGCATATCGATTAAGAAATCAAGAGATAGCCTATAGGGAGGAAAATAGTAATGAAGTTATTTAACGATAGGGTTTACGAAAAAGTCAGCAAAAGAATTTTTTGACCTGTTAATAAAAAAACATGTTATAACAATAAACCGTGGACTACCAGGTCACGGCTTTTTTGTGTCTATTTATCGTTCTTCTGTCCGTCCTAACAGATAATCCGTAGTTGTATTAAAAAGGTCGGCAATTTTGATCAATGTGCCATATTCCGGTTTTCTGGCGTTTTTTTCATATTTATTAATAGTGGACCTTACAGTTTGTAATTGATCCGCTAGAGCTCATTATAATTGTAGACGAACTGCCAACCAACTTATAATTTTAAAAATCGAATTAACGGGAGGTTTCCCATGCCATCTCACATAGTTTATTTATACCGGTGGATTGAGAGGATTAGCAGGGGAGAAGAGAAGAGCATTGTATGAGATGTTTAAGCCTATTTTAAGTCCCTTGGGGTAATTTCCATACACAGCTAACTTTTGCCATGAGGGTGTCGCGCCACACCCTCAAACTCTCGGCGCGGGGCGGATTGCCGCCCTCGACCCTGCAATAGCTCCGTGTCATCCATGACACTTCGAAGGAAAGGCTTGCGCCATATATATAGACTCCTGCATCCCTGCAGTCGTCTTCATGGTTAGTTCAAGCCGCCGATGACGTTGGAACATCCATGTTCCCATGCCACGCGCCCGCCATCCTTGCCGGGCGGTGCAACTCGGACTTAATGTTTTAAAACTTATATAAATGGCATGCATCGAGACTCCAAGGAGGGAGGCTCGCGACGCTTCTTAACAGGATGTTAAAAAGCGGTCGCCAAGCGTGTCCAGCGAAGCTGGACCATACTAATGGGTGAAAGTCCCGTCCCGGTAATCGCCAAGGAGCCGGGTAGCTAATCCCGGTGCGCCGTAGAAATGCGGGGTATTAAGCGGGAGGATAAAGTACCTGCAAAAGCAGGGCGAGCAAAGATACAGGCCGTAACATAAAGTGAATTCTGCCGCATCGTGAGCGCACTCGGGATATCTGCTCCACGGATGGATACAAGTGATATACCAGAGCAAAAGGGAGCCGAGCCTGGTTGACGTGGGCGAAGGCCATGGAAGACGGGAAGACCTTGGAAGCACCGTCGAAGAACCCTTCGGTGTAGAGGAAACGGCATGTATCGAAAGTATGGTTCGGAACTGGAGAGACCCTATCCTGCACAACAAAGTTGTAAAGCGGAGTCATATAAACCAGAAGGCGAAATTGACGACGGCAGGAAGGGAGTCAGAGGGGTTCATAGTACCGAAGAAGATACGGACAACAAAACCGTATCGAGGGAAGGAACCCTGCTTCATTCAAGCTATTCTAAGGAGGTAAGAGCGAGTGAATGCCCGAAAGGCTAACAACACCATCGAAAAAGTTCGACAACTCCAAAGAAAGCTCTACCTTGCAGCCAAGAAAAACAGTAAGCGAAAATTCCATGCCCTTTTTGACAAGCTAAGTCGAGAAGACATACTACGTGAAGCATGGAAACGAGTCAAAACCAATGGGGGAGCCGGAGGAATAGACGGAATCAGCCTAAACGACGTAGAAAACTACGGAGTGGAAAAGTTATTGGCTGAAATACGCCAAAACCTCCAAGAAGGCAATTACCGTCCCAAGCCTGTCAAACGAGTGTACATACCAAAAGCGGATGGAAAGAAACGGCCGTTAGGTATCCCGGTAATCAAAGATCGGATTGTGCAAATGGCGGTGAAAATCGTCATTGAACCAGTCTTTGAAGCAGACTTTAAGGAAAGTTCCTATGGATTCCGGCCCAAAAGAAGCGCCCGGCAAGCACTGGAAATCGTAAGAAAAGCATGTAATAACCAGGGCTGGTGGGTGGTTGACGCCGACATCCAAGGATACTTCGATAACATCAACCATGAAAAACTGATGAAGCTGGTTCAAATGCGCATCAATGACCGGCGGATACTGAAAATGATACGGCAATGGCTTAAGGCTGGAATAATGAATGAGGGAAAGTACGAAGCAAGTGAAATCGGAAGTCCTCAAGGAGGCGTAATCTCGCCGCTACTAGCCAACATCTATCTGCACTATCTGGACACCGTTTGGGAGAAACACGGACAAGCATTGGGGAAACTCGTACGGTACGCCGACGATTTTGTAATCATCAGCAGAACCAAGAAAGATGCAGGACATGCATTAGAATTGGTAAAAGCCGTAATGGAACGGCTGGAGTTAAAACTACATCCGGAGAAAACCAGATTGGTATTGATGTGGGGAGGCCGGGAAGGATTTGATTTTCTGGGAATGCATCATCGGAGTCTAGTTACCCATATAGATAAAACCCGGAAATATCAAACCACGTATCAATTCCCGAGCAAGAAAGCCATGAAGAAAATGCGGGGAGTCATAAAAGAGGAATTAGCGCGCCGCTCAACTTTAAAACTGGACATCAAAGAAATGGTGGAGAAGGTAAATCCAAAGATACGCGGATGGCGGAACTACTACGGAGTAAATACCGCTAAACAATGGTTAAAGAAAGTTGATTGGTATATACTCCAACGATTTATAATCTGGTATAACAAGAAGAAGCAACGGAGAAGTCATTACTCACAGATGGCAAAAGTTTATCAACTGCTGAATGATAAAGGCTTACAAAAACTTGCTGAAGTATCGAACGCTAAAGGTGAAGAATGTCGGAAAGCCGGATGAGGGAAAACTTCACGTCCGGTTTGATGAGGAGGGGCAGGTTCGCCCTGCCCTTTACTCTATCGGAAGCCTTAATCTAGTTGCCAGTCGAAAGGCCATGGATGGCGGCGACATTCAAAAACCGGGATGAATAAAGGAGGGTCCGGGAACCTTGGTTCCGTGGCGACTTTTTGGTTCTTTTTGGTCGGATCAAAAAGAACGCCGCCGAAACCGTGGACCCTCAGAGATTTATAAAAAAGCAAAGGATCGTTAGTTCTACTGGAAACTAGCAATACTATTTAACATACAGTTGTGAACTGGGAACGAACTATAACAACCAGCAAGTAGTAATAAATAATGAGATCGGACAAGGGAAAGAGAAAGTATCGTTTAAGCTAAAAGTAATAATTCTCGTTTCCAGTTCACAACCCACTAAGAAAGATAACCAAAAAAGGAAAAATGTGTTCTTGCTAGAATGATAAATAAAACGCTATATTAACGTAATCGAAAGGAGTACCATGAAAAAATATGTATTTATTTTTTTTACAATATTTATTTTACTTTCAATTGCTATAATATCGTATTCCAATCCTAAAACCAATGCTGATATTCTGAAAGAAGCCGATCAAAATCCTTTAAATTGCGCATATTTTATTACTAGTAATTTAAAAACTGGGAATCGCCGAGTAGTCTTTAAGCAAATTGCGATTAACTTTTCCAAATTGGGCGAATATGACTTGGCGATCCAAATCGCCAATCAACAGATAGAAGAATATGATGGAACTATAGAAGCAGCTTTGATGGGTATTTTAGATAATTGTATCTCTTCCGGAAAAACCGAATACGTCTCGACATTGTTACCACAAATAGTTCAAATAGCTGAAAAAAGCAATAGCGCAAGCTTACTGACGAAAGTAGCAGTTATCGCTTATGACTTTGGCCAAAAGAATGAGGCTTTAAAATATCTAAATAATGCTTATAATCAGGCAAAGATGAATCCTAAAGACGAAACCAATTATCGAGATTTAGTCCTAATTGATGTGGTTGAGGGGTATGCAAAAATCGGTCAATATGAAAAGGCTAATGAAGTGGTTAGTGCCGTTTCAAAAACTTACAAACAAAGCGCTTTAAGCAAAATAGCACTTGAATATGGAAACAAGAAGGATTATGACTATGCTTTACAAATGATTTCCAAGTTAGAAAGTGATACTTTCAAAGCAACAGCTCTTACTGAGTTGGCCGATAAATATATTTGCGCCGGTCTGACGGCTGATGCCGCCGGGTTATTGAATCAAAGTTATCAATTACTTATCAAGGCTGAAGACTCTTTTGGCAAAATAGTTTATATGAATAATATAGCAAGATTATTCAACAAAATCGGGGATACGAATAAAGCTCTGGATATAGTAAATATGTCGCTTGAAGAATCGAAAACCATTGAAAATCAAAATACCAAGGATAGCGCTTTGGAAAAAATCGCAATATCATATGGAAGTATCGGCCAACATGAGAGAGCTTTAAAAGTAATTGATACAATGCAAAGTCCGGAATGGAAAATTTACGGTTTAACGAGAGTAGCTGCATCAAGCGATCAAAGTAAAGCGGTATCGTTTACTAATAAGGCTTTTCAAATTGCAAATGCTATGGGGAATAATAATATTAGCTTCAAGGATGTTGCATTGTTGGAAGTTGCCATAGGGTATGGGGAAGTGGGGTTGTTAGTGGAGGCTGTTAAGACAGTTAAATTGATATCCAGTGATTTTAGGAAAGCCCAAGCATTGGCCGATATCGGTTTAGCCTATCAAAGGGCGGGAATGAATAGTGATGAAGTAAAAACTATTTTATATGAAATTATTAAAGGGCAAAGTGTTGTCGGGAAAGGGAAAAAATGAAGTGTTAAATGTGAAGTCGGGGTTGAGGAATACAGACCGGATACCTATTGCGTTGGTGTTTAAGTGCAGTAAATTGGACGCTAAAGGTTTCAACTTAGTATTAACCCATGAGTTAAGGAATATGAATTGAGGTGTTCCATCTTGAAAAAATTCCTTTTAGTTATTCTATCAAATTTCATGTTATCTTTTACCGTAAACGCCCAGCTAATCGACGGTCCGGCCAATATTCGCGAAAAACCCAATGACAAGCTTCTTTTCTCGATCAACGATAACGTTCCTGTTAATTATAGGTTTTATCAAAATGATTGGTATCTCGTATCATTTACGGTAAATGTTCATGAAAGCGACTTTTTAAGCGACAATGTTATTTCCAAAGAAGCAAAACTATTTGATTCATCCGGAAATGAAATAGGTAAAACCCTGGACAATATTTCGGTAAGTAACGAGAAAACTACATATCATCCGGAAAACCATACTTATACTTGTGTTTTCGAAGGCTACACCTTCAAAAACAACCTCAAAGACTCCATCTCTACATTATCAATTGCCGAGCGAATTAAAGCACCTAATAAAAAGTGCGGGGCATTAGTAGATATTGCTGAATCATATATTGAAATGAATCAAAAAGATAACGCGGATAAAATCTGTCAATATTCTGTGAAAATGTCATGTAAAAGTAGGAAAATTATTCAGTGAAAATGTCACTAGAATAATTTTCCATATACAATTAACGCCAAGCACATTTAGAACTGAATAATGCATTAAGGATTTC
>JAEYRN010000046.1 GCA_023435565.1 Bacillota bacterium | reverse complement strand
TGGAGCGTAAACTCCGGGTTCTTTTATCGCAATTTTTCAAGGTGCTGTTCGGGTTTCGAAAATCTACCGTTTTTGAATTTGAAGTTGCACTTTAATTGAAAAACAAGATTTATTCAGGAACCCCTATTTATGGATCTAATGGTAAACAAGGGTGTGACACGAGTTAGACCTTTTTCAAAAAGTAAAAGAAGTGTTTTCCCAGTTTGACGAAAAGTTGGCGTTGATTTTGAAGGCGGCAGAATTATTCACTTGGAAAATGTTTCCCCTGCAATAGCTCCGTGTCTTCTGACACTACGAAGGAAAGGCTTACGCCATTTAAATTTGACTCCTGCATCCATGCAGTCGTCTTCAGGGTAGGTAAATTAATTATTGGCAATTTAGAGGTAAAATTGTATTTCGAGAGAAGTATGGAAGATAGGATTAAAAAGGAGAGTTATGGATGGAAAAGCCAATCTCATTGGATGTGAAATTAGCAAAACCAATGATGGTAGAATAGGGTTACTTGAACATTTTCAGTGGGAATCCCGTGAGGGGACCGGGACTAATGTTTTTGAAGAGATTACTTAGAAAATGCTACCGACGCTTGTCGATCCATGTCAATATTTTCATTGTTTTGCTTGGGTCAATCGGAGATTGACGTGGACGACTATCTAGCAAATAATGAAAGATAATTAGTAAAATTTTACAGTTTTACGATGAATTATAAAGAAAGAGGAGAAGAAGATGAAAAAGGATTTTTTTAAAGCCGTTTATTTATTTATATTTTTGCTTGGTTTATTAGGCAATACATGTCTTGCTTCGGATAAATTTATCAAAGTTGATAAATATGACGGTTTTAAACTGGAACTTGGAGCGGTTTTACCCCAAAAGTTTCTGGATAAAAATGAATCCTCTCAAATATTAAGAATTAGCTCCTCGCAAACTGCCCCCGGATATAATATTAAGAGTGAAGGAATTGAATACCAAATCGGTGTAGACGGCAGTAATGCAATTATTTTCATTTCTTCCGCCGACCCCGAATTTGTTACACCGGAAAAGATTAGTCCCGGAATGAATTTTGGTGATGCCTTTAAAGGAGCTCCGAAATCGTCGGTAATTCTGGAGAGAGGCTGGATTGGCTATATTCCCTTTAAATCGGGCTGGAATGCGGCTGTCCTTTTGAATGAGCGTGACCAATGGTCGTATTTTGACAAAGTTGCTTTTGTGTTTATGAGGAAACAATAAATATTAACAGTTATGCTGGTAATGAATAAATTTGATACTTAGAGATGATAAAAGAGCTTGGGGTTGATTTGAGTTAAACTGGCATTGGGGATCAAACGGGCCGGTAAATGATGTTATGACCGTAGTTTTCAAAACCACGGTCTTTATTATTATATCGAATTTTTAATTCTAAATTAGACGCTCCTCCAAGAGTATGATTGAAACTCCCCTTTTTTTCTTATTTAAAAATAAACTTTTGGAGGATGAAAGATCCGCAGGAAATAATGTAACATAAGTAATAAAGTTATTACATCACAAGGAGGGCGTTTTGAGAAACAAAGTAATAAAACGCATTTTATTAGGTATCTGGTGTGTTCTGGGAATAATAATATTGGGGCTTTGTGGAACGGCGCTTATACAAATTGATTTTTCAAATGATGAAAATCTTAATACTTTTATTGAAAAGAAAATGGGCAAGTCAGGTATTCAGGGGATATCCGCCGTGATTATCAAGAAAGGGAAGATTGATTGGTCTGGCAACTATGGTTATGCTGATTTAGCAAATTCAAGAAAAATAACAGATGATACGATATTTCAGATTGCGTCAGTTTCAAAAACCATTACGGGTACAGCTATAATGCAATTATATGAACGTGGTCTGGTTGATCTTGATGTATCAATTAATACTTATTTACCGTTTAGCATCATTAATCCATATTTTGCTGGTGATGATATTACACTAAGAATGTTGTTACAGCATAAATCGAGCCTTATTGATAATGATTTCGTTATTAATAGCTTGTATACGATTAGCTCCGGACTTGGGGATCCGGATGTTACACTTGATGAATTCGTTCGGGCTTATTATTTAATAAATGGCAAATGGTATAATAGCAAAAAGAACTTCTTAAAAAGGCGTCCGGGAACAGAGTATTGTTATTCGAATGCCGCATTTGCTTTGCTAGGCTATATCCTTGAGCAAGTGACTGGTAAAGCCTTTAACGAATATTGTAATGAGAATATTTTTACTCCATTGAACATGACCTCTACTGGGTGGTTTACAACTGAAATAAATCCAAAGAATATGACTGTTCATTATTATAAGGGGGAACCTTTAAAACCGTATTCTTTTGCAACATACCCAGACGGCGCCTTAAAAACTACAACCAAAGATTACGCCAAGTTTTTAATAGCTATTATGAACGGAGGTATTTATAACGGGCGTCGGATTTTGAACGTGTCGACAGTCAACGAAATGTTCCCCGAGAAGTATACGGATAACCTTGTATGGGATCATAATCCATTAAGCACGTTTTTGATTAAAACCGGCAATCAATCATTACAAGGACATTCCGGCGGCGATCCTGGAATTTTTACAATTGTCTACTTTAATCCTAGGAAAGCTACAGGGGTTGTGTTTTTTATGAATAGTACGACCTCGATAGATTTTAGAATATTTAACGTTATTTCTATTCTCAAACGGCTAAACAGTGTAGCGCGGATATATTGAGTCTCCCACTGGGTAATAAAAAAGCTCTGTTTCGGTTTAAGATTTTGTCTATTCCGGAAACAGAGCTTTGATTTATAAGGGGTCATTTCCGCTCAATTTAAGAATCCGAAATACATCTTCCTGTCCTAATTTAACAAAGTTACCGACCGAAGGCCGGTCAGAATTGACGCATTTGGCGGCCATTTCTTCCAAACGGCTCTGATCGATACCGATGCCCTGCAGAGTTGTTTCAAGCCCGATGGAATGATAAAAATTAACCAATCTCTTGATTCCCTCCAAAGCGGTACGTTCCGGGGACCAGAAGGAATTATCGACATTCCAGACTCTAACGGCGTATTGGGCGAAACGATTCAGGTCGTGTTTGTAAACATGTTTCATCCAGGCCGGGAAAATGACGGCCAGTCCGGCGCCATGGGCCACATCATAGATGCCGCTTAGTTCATGTTCAATGTCATGGGAGGCCCAATCCCCGGTACGCCCCGTATTCAACAAATTATTATGGGCCACTGTTCCACCCCACATCACTTCAGCCCAGGCATCATAATTATCAGGTTGCTCCAAAACAAGGGGAGCGTTATTGATAATGGTCTTCAAGGTCGCCTCGCAAAGACCATCAGTTAACTCGACATTAGGAGTATTGGTAAAGTAACGTTCCATAAGATGGGCCATAATATCGGACACACCACAGGCTACCTGATATTTTGGCAGTGTAAAGGCTAGTTCCGGATTTAGAATTGAAAACCTGGGGTAGATCAAGTCGTTTGTGAGACCTCGTTTATACCAGCCATCCTCATTAGTAATAACGGCGGAATTGCTCGCTTCACTTCCGGCGGCCGGAATCGTTAGAACTGTTCCTACCGGGAGTGCTTCTGTTGGAGTGGTCTTCCAGGTGAAGAAATCCCAGACATCTCCGCTATATGGTACGCCTACGGCAATCGCCTTAGCCGAGTCGATGACACTACCGCCGCCTACTGCCAGAATTAGTTGGATTCCTTGTTCACGGCAAATCTTTATACCTTCGTGGACTAAGCTCAATCTTGGATTGGGTTTTACCCCGGCAAGTTCTATGTAATTAATTCCGGATTCCTTTAAAGAGGCAACCACTCTTTGGTAGAGTCCGGATTTTTTTATACTACCCCCGCCGTAATGAAGCAAAATCTTTTTACAATACTGCGCAGCTTCTTTGCCTACCTGATTTTCAGCTTTTTTACCGAAAATAAATCGGGTAGGGTTTTGAAAGATAAAGTTTTCCATTGATTAACCTCCAAAATTGTATTATTTTTAGTTTAGATCAAGGGAGGCTATTTGTCTATACCGGTTAATCCGCAGGCGGTTTCCAGCCTAAATCTTCCGCTAAACGGAAGACAGTGTATCTTTGCCGAATTTCTTTGGCGTTTTGGAGCGCTATATCCAATTCAACGGCGTTAATTCCAATCTCTTGTGGCGTTACCGGGGCTCCGGCTTCTTTTAATATGTTTCTAATCTGTGCCGGAGTAGGGACGTTTTTAATTACCCATTTCTTCAAGGTTGGCCAATTGGTTAGGATTTTTGTTTGCCTAATCTGCCGTTTATTTGAGTCATTATAATGGCCTTTAAGGTCATTAATAATCGCCTTGGACAATGGACCAAAGGTTGTTTTAATCCGGTAGTGATATTTCGCTACCGGTTCACTACGATAAAAAGATAATTTCGCTTGGACTTCATCGACTGATAAATTGAATAGTTTATGATAATATTCCGCTAGAATAAGAGTGGCGACTCCAACCTTGATTCCATGAAGTTGACTGGTTTTTTCTTTAAGTGCCGCTTCCATCTCCCAATAATGGGCTAAATGATGTTCCCCACCGGAAGCCGGCCTGGAATTGCCCCAGGCAAGCATTGCTTCACCCGAACGGATTAGGGCTATGGTTAGATCCGATATTTTTTTATCGATGGGAATACCATCTTTATTACTGAGAATAGCTTGATCCACGGCGGAACGGACCATACTTGCAATCGAAGGGGAGTAACCTTCACCTTCGATAACTCGGCTCAGTTCCCAGTCCGCCAGAGAAATGTATTTTCCAATCAGATCACCCAAACCGGCTTGAATCATTATCGGAGGAGCACACTTTAAAACCTCGATATCGGCGATAATGGCTACTGGAGTTTTTGCGGGTAGAGTCTGTTTAAAGCCCTTTAATGTTAAAGCGGCCACCGGTGAAGCATAGCCATCCATTGAGGGAGCGGTTGGGATAGCGATAAATTGTTTACCAGCAGTAAAAGCGGCATAGCGGGTCAGATCGGTAATCGTTCCTGAGCCGACCGACAGCAAAAGGCAGATATCAGAACCGATCATCCCTTGAATCTCGGCTAAAGCTCTTTCATCCGGGATTAAAGGTTGAGATGTATCCAAAATAATTTTTTGGAAAGGGAAACCGCTTTTCTCTAAAATAACCCCGACTTTTTCTCCGGCAATGGAATAGGTATTCCTATCGGCTACAAATAGTATTATACCGGAATAACCCGCTAGAAAAAGAGGAAGCTGGTGCAATGCACCTGCTTCAATAATAGTTTTAATACTAGATTCCATTGGTATTAACCTTTGCTTTGTCCGTAATAGGCATTGGGACCATGTTTTCTTAAAAAATGTTTATCCAATAAAAACTGGGGTAATGATCCGATCTTTGGATTTAGTTGAACGGATGCCAAAGCCATTTTTGCGATTTCCTCCAAAACAACGCTGTTGTGAACGGCGTCTAAAGCATCTTTTCCCCAAGTGAAAGGCCCGTGGCCGGCGGCCAGCACTCCGGGAAGATGCCGGTAATCCAAATTTTGAAAACGTTCAATGATTACTTGGGCGGTGTTTTTTTCATAATCATTATCGACTTCGTGTTTTTTGAGCTGCCTGGTGCAGGGAACTTTATCGTAAAAATAATCGGCATGGGTTGTTCCCAAACAAGGAATGTCACGGTTCGCTTGAGCCCAAGCTGTCGCATTGGGCGAATGGGTGTGGACTACCCCGCCGATCTCCGGAAAACTAAGATAAAGGTTCAAGTGGGTGGGAGTATCCGACGAAGGCTTTAACTTGCCTTCCACTACTTCTCCGTTCAGAGTTAACACCACCATTAAATCAGCCTGCAATTCTTCGTATGCTACTCCGCTGGGTTTAATAACCACCAAGCCTTGTTTTCGATCAATACCGCTGACATTTCCCCAAGTATAAATCACCAGACCGCGACGGTCCAACTCTAAATTAGCTTCTAATACTTGTTCCTTCAGTTTTTCCAACAACTTTTACACCTTCTTTAAAGGTCATATAGATTTGGCTATTTCATAATTTTGATTCATTATTATGATTCGCTTAAATGTTTTTCCAGAGTTTTACCAAGTTCCAAATATCTTTGATAAGATTTTTGATATTGTTGGGCAATTCCCGGCCGTGGAAGATAGGTTTTATCAAATCCACCACTCATTCCGGCTTGAGCCTCGGATACTCCGGGATATACTCCGGCAGCGACCGCGCCAAACATTCCGGCTCCCAAAGCGCAGGCTTGATCGGATTTGGCAACTTTAATAGGCATATTGAACACATCGGCGGTAACTTGCATTACAAAATCGCTTTTTCTAGCGATTCCGCCAATGGCAATCACTTGGTTAATGGTAATTCCTTCCTCCCGAAACCGTTCGACGATGGCTTTGGCTCCGAAAGCGGTTGCTTCCACCAAAGCGCGATAAAACCTAGGAGCGGTAGTCCCCAAGGTCAACCCTACAATTGCCCCTTTTAAGGTTTGATCCGCATAGGGTGTCCGGCGGCCGTTCAGCCAATCAAGAGCAATTAGGGAGGTTTCTTCAATATCCATTTGAGCCGCGACACCGTCCATTTTAGCCAAGATTTTGGCCTCGATCTCCTTTTTAAGCTTAGCGGCTGTTTCTGGATTCAAAAGGGAGGTTTCTGATAGTATCGCTTCCAAAGGCCAGGCCAATAATTTACGGAACCAAGCGTAAACATCGCCGAATGCCGATTGACCGGCCTCTAAGCCAATGAAACCAGGGATAACCGAACCGTCGACTTGGCCGCAGATCCCGGCTACCAACTTTTTACCGATAACTTCGGGAGAAGCGATTATTATATCGCAAGTAGAGGTTCCCATTATTTTAACCAATGTAGCTTCTGTAATTTCCGCACCGACCGCGCCCATATGGGCATCGAAAGCGCCTACGGCAACAGCGATTCCTGGTTTTAACCCAAGCCGTTTAGCCCATTCGGGGGTCAAATTTCCGGCTTTTACATCGGATGTATAAGTATCTTGATATAGACGTTCTCTTAAACCAGCTAATAACGGGTCGATCTTGATTAAAAATTTCTCTTCCGGAAGGCCATTCCAATCTGGATGCCACATGGCTTTATGCCCGGCTGCACACCGGCTTCGTTTAAGTGTTGATGGATTTTGAGTATCGGTTAACAATGCGGGGATCCAGTCGCAATGTTCTACCCATGAGTAGGCCTTTTCGCGGATTTGGCAATCTTCACGTAAAGTATGTAGAATTTTGGCCCAGAACCATTCCGAAGAATAGACGCCGCCTTCGTATTTGGAATAGTCGATACCGCCCCATTGTTTGGCGGTATGATTAATTTCTCCGGCTTCATGAACCGCAGTATGATCTTTCCAGAGAATAAACATGGCATTGGGATTATCCTGATGTTCCTCTAATAAAGCCAAAGGGACACCGTTTCGATCGACTGCGCAAGGGGTTGAACCAGTAGTGTCAACACCGATTCCGACTACTTTTTCTCCGGAACCGGGAGGTAGTTTTACCAAAGCCCCTTTCACGGCAGCTTCCATACTTTCAATATAGTCGAGAGGGTGTTGCCGAAATTGATTTTTATCCGAATTGCAATATAATCCTTTGGCCCAGCGGGGATAATAAGAAACCTCACTTGCCGATTCTTTTCCGGTTGTTGTTTCAATAATTAAAGCCCGGACCGAATCCGTCCCAAAATCCAGTCCCAGAACGTATCGTTCATTACTCATTTATAACAACTCCTTTTCCGTTGTTAAACATACCGTGCGCCTCATTCTGGGGCTGTCGCAAAAGCAACAAAAAAATCATTAGACAGGATTTACACGGATTAACCGGATTAGAAAAAGACTTGTTAAAATAATAATTTTAAAAATAAAAAATCCTGTTAATTCTGTTAATCTTGTCAAAAAAATATCTTTTAGGATAGCCCCACGAACTGGTATTCTTTGTAGGTATTTAGCTTGGTGCTTTAATTAACCAACCCTTGGGCCAGGTGGTAGTAAAGATCGTTCCAGCGCAGTTCCTTTCGAAAATTACGGATATCGGTATCGCTATCTATAAACAGGCACTCAATCCCGGCGATTTCTGCGAAATCTTCCAGGTGTTCCTTGGTAAGAGCCTGGCTAAATCCGGTATGGTGGGCCCCACCGGCTAAGATCCAAGCTTCGGCGGCGATTTTTAGGTTGGGTTGCGGCGCCCAGAGAGCCCTTGCAACCGGAAGTTTAGGTAAATCATGATCAGGAGTTGTTACATCAACCTCATTAATCAGCAAACGGAAACGGTTACCCATATCAATCATGGATGCATTCAAGCCCCGTCCTGCAGGCACATTAAAAACTAAACGCGCCGGATCCGCTTTACCACCGATACCAAGTGGGTGAAGTTCCAACGAAGGTTGCCCGGCAGCAATTGATTCACAAACCTCCAACATATGGGCGCCCAAAACCCTCATATTTCCGTTTTGGAAATGGTAGGTATAATCTTCCATAAAAGAGGTGCCGCCTTTAAGGCCGTGAGCCATTACTTTCATAGCTCTAACCAAAGCCGCGGTTTTCCAATCACCCTCCGCTCCAAATCCGTAGCCTTCCGCCATCAAACGTTGGACCGCCAGACCCGGTAATTGGCTTAAACCGTGCAAATCTTCAAAAGTGGTGGTAAATCCTTTGAATCCACCTGTTTCAAGAAATTTTTTCAAACCAAGTTCGATCCGGGCCGCTTCTTCAAGCGATGCCCTTTTTGAACCACCGGAGGTTAGTTCTTTTTGAACTCGGTATTGTTGATCATACTTTGCTACCAATTCTTTTACTTCCGATTCACTAATACTATTAATCGAATTAACCAAATCACCGATACCGTACCCATTGACTGAATAGCCCAGTCTCATTTGGGCCGCAACTTTATCACCTTCGGTGACGGCCACTTCCCGCATATTATCGCCGAATCGAGCGAATTTGGCTCCTTGCAGGTCATTCCAAGCAAGCGCCGCCCTAACCCAGACCGCAAGGCGTTCAACAACCTCTTCGTCTTGCCAGAAACCGACAATAACTTTACGGGCTTTACGCATCCGGGCGCCGATAAAACCATATTCACGGTCGCCATGGGCTGACTGATTCAGGTTCATAAAATCCATATCAATATCCGACCAAGGAATATCACTGTTATATTGGGTATGTAGATGAGCCAACGGTTTAGCCAACACCTTTAAGCCTGCAATCCACATTTTCGCCGGTGAAAAGGTGTGCATCCAAGTGATAATACCAATACAGTTTTGGGCAGTATTGGCTTCAATACATAAATTCAGGATTGCATCAGGAGTAGTAAGTACGGGTTTGAAAACGATTTTAACAGGCATCTTTGAATTATCTGACAGCGCTGATGCAATAATCCGTGAATGCTCCGCCACCTGTTTTAAGGTCTCTTCGCCGTAAAGGTGCTGGCTTCCAGTGACGAACCAAACTTCTTTTTGGTTTAAATCGATCATCTTTCATTATCCTCCCTTTTAAAAAGATAACCTGTACGTACAAGTTATTATATAATATTATAATTATATGGTCAACTTGACAAAAATTTCTTTTAATATAATTTTTTTAGATAATTGCAATCAAATGCTACGGCAGGAAGAACGAACAATTAGTTCTGCAGGATAGACGAAACGGGGTTTTTCAATATGTCCGGACAGCATTTCGACGATATTTTGAGCGGCCTGGCGTCCCATTTTAGCTTTAGGATGTTTAATGGTGGTCAATTTGATTTCGGTAGCTGTCGCCAGAGAAGAATCGTCATAACCGACAACCGAAATATCGTCCGGAACTCGTAAGCCTTCATTACGGATAGCTTCTAAAACCTCAAAGGCGATCTGGTCATTATAGCAGACAACAGCCGTAGGTGGTAGCTCCTTCTGTAATAAACTTCGAATGAATTGATAAGGATAAGAACGGAACTGTTCGGTAGTATAATTACCGATAAATGCGGGGTTTTCCGTGATACCAAATTCCTTTAAAGCTGAGACGAAACCGGCTTGGCGTTTGATTCCCTGTAGGTCGTCAATTTTGAATATTCCAGCAATTTGGCGATGCCCTAATTGAAGTAAATGATTGGTGGCCAAAGCGGTCCCTTGGGTATCGTCCATGATCAGATAAGCCGTCTCTAAGTCGGGATAATAAGCATTTAACATTAGATAAGGGATACCCCTTGCTTCCAATTCTTGATAATAATTAATATTGGAATTATCTAAGGCGCTCTTGGTAGGTTCGATTATCAAAGCATCTATTTGCTGATTTAAAAAGTTTTCAAGGTACTGGGCTTCTTTGGATTTATCATTATTGGTATTGGCTAATAATAGATTATATCCGGCATTGCTTAAAATTTCTTCAATTCCTCTGATAATCGTGGGGAAGATATAGTCGGAAATATATGTAGTTAAAACAGCGATACTTTGTGCGCTTGTCTTCCTAGGGCGGCTGCAAAAAGTACCTCGTCCTTTCTCACGGCAAATAAAACCTTCATTTTCGAGTTCTCCGAGAGCTTGGCGAACAGTATGTCTGCTCAATTTAAATTGACTGGCTAAGGTATTCTCGGAGGTTAATTTTTCTCCGGGTATTAAATATCCCCGGATAATTTGGTTTTTTATATAGTCTTTGAGTTGATGATATTTGGGAGCTGAATTATTGGGTTCAAACATCTTTTTCACCGTTTCATTAAAAAATAGAATTTAAAAAAACCACCTAACGATAGCATAAAGACTGAATAGAAGATTGTCAACCATTATTTAGACATTGATACATTACTTGTCAGTTACTATATATTCAATAAAATAGCCATTCGGATTAACTTGTACGGACATTTAAAAAGAAATTATATTATTATTAAATTTTTTCTATTCAAACACTTCCTTCACGTTTCTATAATAAACTCAGAGAGTTGTTAACAATTTGTATAAGTTGTATTAAATTTTTAATATGCAACATGTCTCTAAAGCCTGACATGTTGACCGGACAAGGTGAAATGATTAATGAATTAAATACAACTTAGTACATAAGTAAACTTCCTCATCAGTAATCTTATTTTGAACTTTAAGTTGCATTCCAAAGAAAAACCCTTGTATGCAAATGCAGCTTAATATAAATCAGAGAAAAAAAGGGGGTATTTACGGCCAGATAAACGAAATAAGTTGAATTAAATTTGAAAATTAGAGGAGGTTATTTTATGAAAAAGTGGGCTATTCTTTTAGTCGTATGTTTAGTTGCTATGGTTATTTTATCCGCTATTACTTTTGGCGCAGGTTCGATTAAGGTTGGCATTGTAAATTTACCACCGGAAGAATCTGGCTACCGTCAGGCCAATGTTGAAGCCATGAACAATGTCTTCTCAAAGGCAAACGGCTATGACGCAAAACAGACCAATACCGCCGACAACAGCGAGCAGATCGCTGCGGCCAAAGGATACATTCGAGATGGAGTGGACTATCTCCTGATCTCGGCCGCAAACGCTTCTGGATGGGACGATGTCCTAAAGTCTGCAAAAAATGCAGGCGTTAAGGTTATTCTCTTTGACCGTGCGATTGATACGGACTCCTCGAACTATGCGGCAGCACTTCTCTCGGATATGGCTTATGAGGGTAATACGGCAGTAGACTGGGTATTGAAAAGTGTTCCGAAACCGATCAAACTGGTCCTTATTCGTGGTCAGTTGGGTTGTGCAGCTGAAATAGGTCGCAGCGCCGCAGTGCTCGAAGCCGCAAAAGCAAAAAAACTCACCATTGTGGCTGATGGAACGGGTGGAGACACATGGAGCCTTGAGGAAGCCCGCAAAGTGGTTGAAGCCGCGATTGCAGCGAAAAAGGATTTCAACGTTATCTACGCTGAGAACGACGGTATGGCGCAAGGCGCTGTTCAGGCCCTCGAAGCGGCAGGTATCAGCCATGGCAAGAATGGCAAAGTCAAGATCATTGGTTTTGACTTTAACCGTTTTGCACTTCGGAACGTACAGGCCGGTTACTGGGATGCCGACATGCAGTGCAATCCACGTCAAGCAGCCGAGATTTCTAAGTGGATCAAAAGTGGTAAGCTCCCCAAAGGAATCGTCTATCAGAAAGAATTGCTCTTTACGACTGACACGATAACCGACAAAG
>JAEYRN010000002.1 GCA_023435565.1 Bacillota bacterium | reverse complement strand
TTCCAGTTCATCCTGTTCCTTCAAATATTTTCTTAAGCGGTCCATATTGGATGCCAATTCATTTTCTTTAAGCTCTATAAGATTATAGTTTTCATCAAGAAAATCGATTAAAAATTCTACTTTCATTAAAAATCTCCTATAAAATATCAATCATTTTTTCTCTACATCACGTTTTTTTATCTGACAACGTCAGTTTTTAAGCACTCAAAGTACGTATCTCGAGTGCTATTTTTTTTATGGTTGGATCTGTCATTTTTGCTGGATCGAAATCCGTTCGATTAGTTAGCATATACCAGAATCTGTCTTCCCTTACCCGGATAGCGGAGCAGTTAGCTCTTTCCTCCCAGTTTAAAAACGAAGAGCAGGAATTCTCTCCTATCCCTCCTACTTTCGATAATTATGAAACGCGGCCTGTCTATAAACAGGGGGAGTTTTCAAATGAAGTAGATTTTAAAGTATATACAGACCTTATGAAGGGAGAAGAAGCTAATGGATGAAGAACTTAAAAAGCAAATACAATATCTCGGCTTGAATGTGTTAGCTGAAAATTGGGATGGCGTTCAAAAAGAAGCGCTGAAAAAGAAGCCCTCCTATCAATCATTCCTCAGTTCCATCGTTAAAAAAGAATATCTGGCTAAAATAGAAAAGGCACGCCTGGCTCGTATCAAACGGGCCACTATCCCTGAAAATTATGTGATGGAAACCTTTCCCTTTGACAAACAACCTAAGCTGGATAAAAAGCTGGTTTATGAGCTATATGACTCCCTTAATTTTATAGAAGAAAAGCAGGATTTAATATTTATAGGACCCACCGGCTGTGGTAAAACCGGCTTGGCAACCGCTTTTCTCCTGCAGGCGATAAGTAAAGGCTACCGCGGACTGTTTGTTGATTTCAGCCTGTTAATCAGTAAACTCTACCAATCCAGGGGAGACCACAGCGAAGAGCGACTTATTAAAAATCTGTCTACCATTGAGTTGTTGCTCATAGATGAATTAGGTTATATTTCATGTAAGAAAGAACAGGCCAGTCTGTTCTTTGATTTAATGCGCAGGAGAAGTAAAAAAACAACTACCATTATCACTACCCAGTTAGGTTTTGAAGAGTGGGGGAATTTCCTTTACAATCAGCATATCACAGCTGCCTTATTGGATCGGATTACTGTCAATTGTGCTCTTTTTAATATGAAAGACTGTATCAGCATCAGGGCAAAAAAAATAATGTATGCATTTAAAAAAGAACAGAACATCGCCCAAAGCTAAAGAATAAAAAATTAGGTATTAATTACAAGCGACTATTACTTTAAGTGGTGAGTAATAGTCGCTGTTTTTTGCCCTCTTAAGTTTTATTAATTTATTTTCAATCCCAAGAATAATGAAATAGCGTTTACCATCTAAAACTGAATCCATTCTGTGATTACAAGGGGTAAAACACATGAGCATATGAGGGTCATTTTAACAGAGCGCCAACGGGAAAGTGTTAAACACCTTTTTTCCCGCTCTTAAACGCACACGGGAGACGACTGGGGAGCGAAGGAAATGGCTTTACATCGTTCCGCCACTTAATGAATGCCGGGAAGCGTTCTCTAACAGGTTAAATTGGGACTTTGATTGGGACAATCCTGTTTGAATTTGAATCCGTCCTATGATGTCCTATGTCCGTCCTATGTGTCCTATGTAAATTGGTAATTTTGAAAAAAGAGGAAGTTGAATTCATATGGTTTTTGCCAATCTCACATAGGACACATAGGACGCTTGGGACGGATTTTTTTTCCCTCTCTTTGTTATCCTGGAAGCAAGATAACAATAACGGAGAAAAGATAGTTTATATGCCCCGCTGTCGGATATTTTAGCAAATTTCACTCCGACTCCTTTTACCTTTTAGCGGGGCTTTTTAAAGCTATAAAACCGGGATACAAAAGTTGGTTTATGTTTCCATTTTAATTTTCACTACCCTATGTGATACAATGGTCTAATGAACGATTTGGCACTTTCCTTTCAGGGGGAACTGGAAAAATCTTCTCCCATTTACCTGCTAATTCTATGGCAACTTATCGCATCGCCATCAACCAATTCCTCACGCATTTCGGTATTGGTATTAACCAAATTAACAGGATTACGCCTGCGGACATTGTTGCTTACATCAAGCACTTGAAAGACCGATACAGCAACTCGACCATCAATGTTAAAATTGCTTCACTTAAAACCCTTTACAATAAACTGGCTGTTCTTACCGGGATACCTAATCCCTTTGACATCTTAAAGCGGATGAAGCAGAAGACCACATTCAAGACCAACCGCTCTATTAGCCGGACAATGGTTCTTTCAGAAATAGAGATTGCTAAACTTTTACAATTTACCAAAGAAAGGAACTTGCGGAATTATTGCCTTATCCGGCTTCTTTATGAAACGGGTCTCCGCATCTCCGAAGCCCTGTCCATACGACTTGATATGATCAGGAAATCAGATAACAAATGCTATATTGTAAAAATAAAAGGCAAAGGAGGAAAGGAGCGTTTGGTCTATATCCTGCCTGATCTTTACTCTCACTTAAAAGCATTGTCAAATGGCTCTGTCCAGCTATTTACATCGCAAAAGGGAAAACCCCTAACCAGGACAGCATTTCATAAGGTCATAAAAAGATTAGGGCGGAAGCTCTTAAACAAGAACATCTCCGCCCATATCTTTCGTCATTCTTTTATTACTGCCCTTATCACCAAACATCCTGATAAGTTAAAAGCTATCTCGCTCTACGCAGGGCATTCATCCGCCAGCATCACACTCAATATGTATCTTCATAATGCTCTGACCCCGGAAGATGTCCAGGCAGTGTCAGTGGGTATGTGATGGCTAACAAAATTAGAATTATATCATAATGACCTTCTTAAAATCGCATCCTTTGATTTTATTTTTAGTAAAATGATTCTTAAGCTCTTCGGAAATAAAAAGAATAGAAGGGTTTTCCTGAATTTTGAATAAATGAAAATCATTTATCTTTTTTTCGTTAATAGCATAAAATTTTACTCGCTTTAATGGTTCGCCAATGTTTGGTTTCTCACCAATAAATTGAGTGCTATTAAAATCAAAGACATCGTTGAGAGTTAAAAAAACATTAACTACATAATAATCTTTTCTTTCTTCGCCACTATTTTCATTTTTTATAGTAATTGGGAGGAATTGAATATCTTTACATTTCATCTCTTCAATGAGTTTTCGCATCTTTTCAGAGATAATAAACCAGGTCAATGTGTTTGCCTGATAGTCTATAAAATTACTATTATCATTTTTATAATAAAATGTAAAATTGCTATCCCAATTATCTATTCTTATCCCTTTTTCTAAATCATACCGATTTATACCATACATTGAGTTTGTTTCAAGGCAGGTTACATTCCCATATTTTTCATAATCATAAATTAGCTGAAAGCATTTCACGGCGATTTCCTCCAAATCATTGCCAGTATGCTTTTGTAAGCATTTCTGGATTATTGATTATTGTTTGTTTTAATTGGTTAAACTCTTTCATAAAGACATTAACATTTCCATTAGCCAAAGTATCTATACTTTTCAATTCTTGAAGCATAAAATCGTGGTAAGCATTTGGATGGCGTCCAAGATGAGGCATTAATTCTTTATTCCATACTCCATCTAAATTCAAGCCATATTTCTGTGTTATCGATTCAAACTGCTTTGTGAAGACGCTATTTTTATTAGTCAAAAAATGGTGTAATTGGTTTGGCTTCGTAAGGTTCGCCGCATCATTTACCTTATTCAACTGCTCCAACAGCTTTGTGGAACCATCGGCGTTCTCCAATTCCTTTGCAAGTTGTTTAACATCTTTAATTTCATCAAGAAGCTTGGCAAGGTCATCGACATCATCTGTATGTTTCAGAAGTTCAAGCAAGTTGATGCTGTTTCTTATCTTTCTTTCATAGAGTAACCATTATAACAGCAACATCTCATAAACTCTTATTAAACAAGGATAAATCTGTCTGATTTATATAGCTTAAAAACGTTTTTAAGTCCACTCTGACCGTGAATGTATTTTTCACCCTCACGCCTCTAACCAGGACGGCTTTTCATAAAATCATAAAAAGTTTAGGGCGGAAGCTCTTAAATAAGAACATTTCCGCCCACATCCTTCGTCATTCTTTTATCACTGCTCTTATCACCAAACATCCTGATAAATTAAAAGCTATCTCGCTCTATGCTGGGCATTCATCCACCAGCATAACACTAATAAAAGATTTTCTTTAATAGGGATTTTTTTATACTTCTAATATTTCTTTACCCTCTAAAACTATTTTTTCAAACCAATCTGTAGTAAGCATATTCTGAAATATCCACCTCCCTTCACTTGTATCCCATTCTTTAATTTTCCCTTTTTTATCCGCAAGAATGAGCCCACCATAATTTGTCATTGCTATAGCGAAATCATCATTTCTTTCAGTGTTACTTTCACGCCATTTTTTTGTATAATTATCAATGAACCATTCTGAACTCCATTCCAAAGCAGTTAAAGGCGGATTATTTATACTCCTGAAAATAGTTAGAAAAGGAATACCATTTATAAAAAGTTCAGCACCATCAAATTCTTTTAACAATTTTTCAAGAAATTCAGGAAGCTTACCAATCCTTTCGGTAAGAATCTGTAAGTTTTCATCAGTAGCACCAGGAAGAAACCTGTGTACACCCGTAGGGAAATCTTTTATGTTCTTAAAAAAATCAGTCAAATTCATTATAAAATCTCCTTAATGTAATGTATCAAGTATTGCTTGTCGATCAATTAACGGACCCGTTGTGGAATTGGTAAAATTACCACCGTGTTCAAGAAGATTACCAGCTTGTCCTCGTACAAAAACAATATTTCGTGGATCACCTGACCACTCAGCATATGGAACTACACTATTTATATGGTGACCAACCGTTCCAGGAGGCAATCTACCATTTTGTTTTATATATTGAATTTCCGCTGCGGTCCAATTTGTAGTTCCTTGTCCAGTTTTTTGAACCAATTCAACTTCAAGTTTGGTTGCTCGAGCTACACCTGTAGCACGAGTTCCTGCTTGTGGAGTTAAGCCTTTAAGAAAAGGATTTACTGTCTTCGCCGCATCATTTACCTTATTCAACTGCTCCAACAGCTTTGTGGAACCACCGGCGTTCTCCAATTCCTTTGCAAGTTGTTTAACATCTTTAATTTTATCAAGGAGCTTGGCAAGGTCATCGACATCATCTGTATGTTTCAGAAGCTCAAGCAAGTTCGTGCTGTTTTTGGCTTTCTTTAATAGATTAACCAACTTGCCGGCATCCTGGACTTTGTCCATAAGCGTTATATTGTTGCATTCAAATAAATTTCATCTTTAGGGAAGCGCTGATTAATCCGATTTTATGCGAGCAAATATGCGGTATTAGGCATCTTGCGAAGCACAAAATCGTCACTTATTCAATTAATCAGCGCTTCCTTAGCTATTCATGTAAACCAGCAGTTACATTTACAATAACTCTTCCATACCCAGCGTGCCAAAATGAAATATATTTCAGTTACCAGTCCCATCCATTGGAAGTAGAACAGAATATTCTTGTGGGATTATTATCTCTATACTTTTACCCAAGGTTGTAAAAGAAACAAACTGAGGCGTTCGTCCCTTCTTGATGACAAATGGAATCCAGGCCCTGAGCTTTCGTCCCGGATTTAGTGGCGAATCATGGAGTACCGGAAAGTCCAGCTGCTCCATAATTGACTCATCAAGTAAGGTCCGCTTATGACTATAGCCCTCACTGTCAATAATTTTCCATTGGTCCGGAAAACAGTCAAAGGGCCACAAGCTGTTGTTTTCATACAGTATGTTCAGAAAGCAGACAGTCCGGCTCTCAGCATAGTCGTATTTTTCATCCTCATCTAAAATCCCATCCAAAAAAATCAATGAAGACTTTGAGTAAGGAACAACTTCTTCCATCGGATGGGCTCGAAAATCACAGACGGTTACCGTATACTGTTGCACCCTGGCAGGAGAGTTAAACCTGTGTTCATTTCTTTTCAAAATCATGATTATTCCTTTCTATCAAAATTTATTTTAATGAAGAATGTCGTTTTCAAGTACACGCACATCCAGCTGTTTTATCGGTATCACAAAATCCACTGTACGCTTACTGAAAAAGCTGCTATGAAACACGAGAAACTCCGGCACAACATTATTTTTAATTTCAAACATAATCCACCCTCTCAGTTTACGTCCTGGGTTAAGATACACATCTTTTAAAGTCATGATGTCCATTGTTTCAAGGATTGTATAATCAACAAGCACATGGTTATGTACGTATCCATCAGTATCTGACAGCTTCCATTGCTGCGGAAAACCGTTCAGCACTTTTTTGCTGTTATTTTCATACAGGATTTCAAAGAATAAGAGGCGCCGGTTTTCGGCATAATCGTACTTGTCATCTTCATCATCAATTCCATCAAAAGGAATCAGAGAGTTGCGGGAAAACTCCACAAGATCACCAAAACTGTAGGCCCGCAGCTGACATACCATGATTGTCATATTATCAACTTCTACAGGAACGTTAAACTCTGCCCGGGAAGGTACTTTTTTTCGCGGCGACATTGGCCCTCCTTTACTAACTTGCACTATTTTAAAGCATTATTATATTCCGCTTTATTTTTTTTACATCTCAAAAAAGAGATTTCTAACTTTTATAACGCCAACAATTTTTATTTTACCAAAAACTTAATGACAAAGCTATTTATCAGCTAAAAGATTATTAAATTCATCCTCATCCACCTTCGCTGTCTAATTCCAGTTCAAATTCCCAAGGAACATGACGTAGAGCATATGGTCTACTCGTTAATTGCTACCTTCTATTAGCTGTCCATTATTGTCGCCCATAACTGTAAATGTTCTGGTTTAATGCCAGGTTCCGTTATGATAAATTTTTCAATATGCTCATCAAATATTATAGAACTGTTATAGCAAATAATTTATTATTAAATCCAACCACTGTTTAACCTCATTGGCATTCTCAAAATATAAGTTAGTTTCTTGGACTATTTTTTCCCAATAAACATTAATATCATTTTGAATTTCCTTTATTTCAAGTATTATTTCAGCTAATTGATCTTTATCAACAGTCTTTTTAAAATCTGAGACAATTTCTTCTTCGGTTAGACCATCATAATCCATATCCGGAAACCAAGCGCCCAAGAAATTAAACGCAGCTTCATATTTGTTTTCTAAACTCAATTTAAACTCCTTTATTGAGGGTAATGCGTAAAAAAAATAAGTAAAAGTAATCCAAAATTAAGCGGCTTAATTAGAAAGTTTAGCCGCTTAATTTCAAAGTTTAGCCGCTTAATTTCAAAATATCGCTGGCTTAATTTAGTATTTACTTCATCCTCGTTTAAAAACCCGCCCCTGACTTCCCCCCATGTTGCGCCGGGATTTCCGCCGGATGTTTGGCAAGCTCATAACTGATTATTTCACAACGCAATCAGCATAAAAAGGATATTATGTACTTCCATCCGGCGACGACCATACACCCTCAATTCGCTCTGGAGTTTTGAAACTTCCGGCAAAAGACCTGGAGCGCCTTCCGGAATCGGGATCAAATTCATCTGACAGGTAATAACGTCACCCAGGGTTTAGTTTCAGCTTTCAATTCCCGGTCCCACCGTTCTGCATCATCCACCGGGGCCCATTCGGCCATAATCAGGAACTCATCTTTATGCAAATCGACAGCTTCGGGATGGCTCAGGTCTTTTCCACGATATATCAGTATTTTTGACGGGGTGAATACCACTAACAAATCCCGGTAAGGAAAAGAGACATAATCAACCGCATCCGGCGCGGCTTTTCGAATCTCGGCCCAGCTTAGCCCCGGCCGGTTTTCGGAGACCAGGTCCCCGGGGATTTCCAGGGGCAATTCTTGCAGATCGTAATCTTCCATTACAGTCGACAAATTGGTAAAACGTCTCTTTTGAGCTAATTTTAACTGCCAGGAACCTTTTTTTCTAAACAAAGTCCAACCGTATTCATCGGTGATATTGATTGCCTTGGGATCATTTCCTATGGGCTCTACCTCGACGGGCATTGCCCGCACTTTACGAAGATACGGCTCAACCGCTTTACCGAAAAGGGTTTTAATGGAAAGGTTTTCATCGCCCGCGGTCTCAAATTCTTCACCTTTCCGTATTATAAACGACCGGTTCAGTTTGGCGATTTTCCTGACGAAACAATCGGCGAATTCAGGCCGATAGGTTCCACCCGAATTGTATGCATTATTCCTCTGAAGTCCGACATGGTTCCTTCCGACAAACCCAAGCCGGGTCGATTCATATACAGATTCCCAGCCGCCCGATTCTCCCGTAAGGCTTTGCGCATAATGAACCACGTCCGCGATAAAATCACCCTCGCTTGCCGGATAGGCCACCGGATACTCGATACGGACATAGGCGCGATCAAAGTATTGGGATGGTAATTGATTATCGTAAATCCGATTTTCGATCCGCCAAAGCGTCTTCCCGTAATATGTATAAATGCCTTTTCCCTCTCTCACCCTGATCCGGTTATCATCAACCGTAATCCACAAAGTCCGGTATGAGCAAACATAATCGTAGCAATCATTACCGGCGTCGCGCCGCAGGCCCAGCAACAACCCGGAGTTAAGCGCCGGTTCCGCCCGGGACGGTATGATGATGAAACTATTGGCGATGATCAACATCAGAAGAACCCTTAAAATTATTTTCCGGTTCATTTTTGCTCCTTTAATGTGATTATATTTACTTGTTATTCAGTTGCGAAATCATATTTTTCAATTCTTGTTGATATCCCTTAAATTTCTTGATTTATACCTCGGTAATTACTTTATATGTAAGCTTGAGAATTCGGGTTTTAATGATTTCATCCTGAGTTGTTTTTTCGCCGCAATAACATACCGGGCTTAATAATAAAACTAAAATTAGGGCCTTTATCATAGTTTTTTTCATTGATATACCTTGTATAAACATCATTTTTCTTCCGTTCCATTTTATTTCGATTCCTGCATCGAAGAAAAACTCCGATAATCAATAAAAAAACAAAGGCATAGATTGAAGCGATCATAAAATATACCCTGAAGTTTGTTACCCTTGGCCAACCGGGCCGTAAACGGCCCGGCTACAAGGCGTAAGGGCCGAAGGCCCTGTTTTGGATTTAATAAGTCTTCTAAAACTTCAAAGCTGTCCGGCCCAGCCTAACGGGCTTACATCTTGTAGCCGGATGCTTCAGCATCCGGTCGGCATTCATATAAGCTAAATTTCATGATAACCTACTAACATTTGGCTTACCCATTTTCATTAAGCATCCTTTGATACTCCGCTTCACTCATTCCATCCAAACAATGACCCACCACTTCCCAGGATATGGTTCCATTATTAACAGCATATTTCAATATCAGATACCCAGCGAAATGACCGTCTTCAAAAGTTGCCAAAACCCCATCATATCTTAAAAAATAGATATCATCGGTAAAAAAAGTTCTTGAGCCACGAAGACCCCGGTAGGGTATTAAATCTCTTTTATTTATCAAGTCATTTTTCAAATCATTTAAAGGATCATTTAGTCCCTGTTTTTTCAAATCAGCGACTAATTCTTGAAGATAATCGGGACCGGATATTTGTTTATTAGTCAGCTCATGTTTAAGAATCCTGTTTTCATGATTTAATTGGTAGTTGTCTTTTTGTAAGGTTACCGATAGCGTAAACAGCCGGTATAAGACAACTAAAGAAACTACTAATAAAAAGGCCGCTACGGCAAAACATACTTTTAGATATTTATTGGACATAAATTCCCTCCGGATTGGGTAATAGAGTAATAGAGCATTAATTATTTCACTCAATCCAATACAACCAAGTCTTAGTTAAATACTTATTTAATAATTCGTAATCAAACTCTTTTAAGATTTCTTTTGTTATTTCAGTTGGCGGTTTCCGATCCCCGAAACCGAAAAAA
>JAEYRN010000045.1 GCA_023435565.1 Bacillota bacterium | reverse complement strand
AATGGCAAATTCATTGAACGAACATTACCTGGCCCGGATTAACCTGGTTATGGATTATATTGAATCGAATTACAGCAAGGAATTTACCCTTGATGAACTCGCTTTCGTCGCTAACTTTTCCAAGTATCATTTTCACCGGATTTTTTACAGTATGACCGGGGAGACCCTATTTCAGTTTATTCAACGGATTCGAATTGAAAAAGCAGCGGTTCTAATCCTCAATCAACCCAAGCGGTCGCTCACGGAGATCGCCTATGAATGTGGGTTCTCAAGCTCCGCGTTATTCAGCAAAACTTTTAAAAATACCTTTCAAGTACCGGCTTCCCTTTGGAAAAAACGTAAAAAAAGCAATTTCGAGAAAGAAATTAATCCCGTTTCCGTTTATGATCAAGATAATGTAACCGGAAACGAAATAATCGACCCTGTTCCTATGGTTACCATTAGAGAAATTAAACCCATGACTTTGGCTTATGTTAGGCATACCGGCCCGTATAAGCAAGATGTAAAACTTTTTGAAGAATTAATCAACCGGTTATGCCGGTGGGCAGCGCCCCGCGGGCTGGTCAAATTTCCACAGACGGAAATCATCGTTGTTTATCATGATGATCCTGAGATTACCGCCTGCAATAAACTTCGGATAAGTGTAGGCATCATCGTGCCGGAAGAAACCAAAGCCGGTAACGGCGTCGGGAAAATGACGCTGCCTGGAGGGGAGTATGCCTTTGTCCGATGTAAACTTAAATCCGATGAATTTCAAAAAGCTTGGGATTGGGTTTACGGGGTATGGTTTCCGAAAAGCGGTTATGAACCGGACAACCGTCTGGCAATGGAGTGGTATCCCGATCAAAGCCAAAATGAAGAAACAGGAAGAGTTTTTGTCGATATTTGTGTTCCGGTGAAATCATTTACTATATGAGGAGAGATTTCAAATGAAAAAACGAGTTCTATTAATAATTGCCGGGATTTTCGGAGTGTTGGCGGTTGGTATGTTGGGTTTTGCAGCGTATATCGGCTTGTTTTCAACACCCAAGGTAACGGAGATGATGGTCGGACCTTATACCTATATTTATGAAGAATTCATTGGGGATTATAATAAATCCGGCCCGGTATTTGATAAAGTATATAACGCATTAAAGGAGAAAGGGATAGTCACCACCAAAGGACTCGGTGTCTATTTTGACGATCCCGCTGTCGTCCCGGCGGACAAACTCCGAAGTTATTGTGGTGTTGTTATCGAAAAAGATGATCTGAATAGAATTTCAGAGTTTGAAACAAAGTTCAAGATTGGGAAAATCGCCCGGAATAAAAAAATGGTAATTGAATTCCCGGTAAAAAACGGATTATCGTATATGGTTGGTCCGATGAAATGTTATCCGGCCCTTTTGAAATATACCCGGGAGAATAATTATAAACCGGATGCCTTATCTTTTGAAGTATATGATGAACCGGCGCAAAAGATTTTATTTGTGATGGAGATTGAGGTTTTACAGTAGAACGAATAATCAGTAAGTTGGAGGATAGTTATGCTCAAGGATTATTACATTGATTTAACAACCGTAACTTTAGCGGAGTATGAAAAGGAACTGGCCGAAGCCGAGCTGTTACCGAGCAGAAAAATAATTCAGGAAGATCTAAAACAGCGCTTTTCATGTCTAAAGGCCCATGGTGTGCAAAACTTAAATGACTTATTGGCGGTATTAAAAACTTCGGACCGGATTAAGGATTTTGCCGGTAAAACCGGTTTGCCCGAGGAATATCTTTCGATTTTAAAACGGGAAGTGGCGAGCATCCGTCCTAAGCCGGTCAACATAAAGGATTTTCAGGGTATAGCCGCTGCGGTCGTTGGGAAAATCGAAGGGCTCGGTATTCGAAACACGGAACAATTGTTTGATTATGTCAAAACGAAAGCCGCTCGCGAGGAGTTAAGAGAAAAAACCGGGATATCCAATGAGGAAATCTTAGAATTAACCAAGTTAACCGATGTGGTCAGGATTAAATGGGTAGGGGCCAACTTCGCCAGATTATTGGTTGATTCTCCCTGCGATACGGTTGAAAAGGTATCAAACGCCGATTATCGAGAATTGTATGATATTTTAATGAAAATTAATGAAGAAAAACAATATTTCAAGGGAAAGTTCGGTTTAAATGATATGAAACTTTGCGTTATTGCCGCAAAAAGCGTTCCCAAAGCCATCAATTATTAGAATACGATGGCAAACGCTTTTGCTATCAAATGAGTGTATTAAAACTTTATAACCTATTCTCCCGCTGAGGCGCAGGGGCGCGGAGAAAACCTTAAAATAAATTGTTCCGGTTCTTAACTCTGCGCTTTTCTGTGTCTCTGCGCGAGATGATGATCTTTGACCCTATTTTCATCCTTTAATGTGCTCAGGCGGGCCGGGGTGGGCGACTACCCCAAAAATACCCCGGTTTTTTTCCTCATATTTCCTAACGGGTAATTGAAGAACCACCAAAAAACTTTATAATTATATCAGAGATATGATCAACTAAAACCACCCTATAACTAAACCCCATAAATTATTGGAAATCAGATGGATACCGCAAGCATTACGGAATCTATCGATTAATCGGAGGAGCATGTATGGAAAATGAAGTAGCTTCTTTAAAACAATTGTTAGCCAAAAAGGAAGAACTAGCGTTAATTGCAAAAGCTGATTTATTGCAATTGATAATTAGTCGCTATGGAGATGAAGCGGAAAGCTTAATCGACAATCACTTAAAAGAGAGCGTAAAAAAGTGGGCCCAAGAAACAGCGGCACTGGATCTGAAAAACGGTAAAAAGAATGATATCCAGGGTCTCATTGACTTCTTGTGGGAACCGTTAAAGGCTGAAGGATTTGAATTTTCATATCAAATAAACGATGGCAGTTATCAAATGAAGGTAACCAAATGTCCAATGGCGGAGATCGCCAAAAGGAACGGCATTGAAAAATGGGGATATAAGTTTAGTTGTATGAATGATGAACCGATTTGTGAAGGATATAATCCCCAAATTAAAATGAAAAGAACCAAAACGATGATGGAAGGAGATGAGTATTGCGATCACCTTTATTATATAGAACAATAATAAATTTTAGAGAAAAAAATTTAAATGGGTTTGCCCCCGGAGGTCATTATGGTAGCAATTAAGATAACAGTATTGAAAAGAGAGTTATTTAAGGAAATAGTTGATACTTATAGTAACTTAGATATAAAGAAATGTGGCATGTTCAAAGACGGACAGGAATTCATCGCAGGTATAAATAGTATGCCTGATGGCTTCTGTAACTGGGCATGGAATGATATATCAAAAATGGTTCTCGCGCTCTTTACAGGTGGTAAGTTTGATCAGGAAGCTTTTAGTGGTTGGAATGGCTGGATGAAACAGGATAACACCGCTATAGCTTGCTGTACAGACGGTTTCCGTCCGGTAGTTTTCAAGCTTGAGCGTATTAACACAAAATCCCTTTTTGATTTATCAAAGGTCAAAGATCCGGCGCCATTGGATGTTTATGAATCAGAGCGCTGGGGTGAGTTCTCATATACTTTACCTAATCTCAGTTCCGATATAATGTACCTTGTTAGGTTACATTTTTGTGAGGTTTATCATATGGCTAAGGGAAAGCGCCGTTTTAATGTAGAATTAAATGGAAAACCAATCCTTGAAAATTTTGATATATTTACTGAAGCTGGAGGCGCTTATAAACCAATAATCAAGGAATTTACGACTACTGCTGATAAAGATGGAAACATAGTTCTTAATTTTGTAAAAGGCATGGATGATCTTCCAAAGTTAACTGCTATCGAGATTATTCAAACAACAAAAGATATGGTGGGAAAATCCAGCTATGCTATAAATGCAGGTGGAAAGGCATGTGAAATCTTTTCAAAAGATAGTTTCTATAATGGAGGAAATGGATTAAGCGATTAGGTTGTACATCCGTCTTTTTAATAAAAGTAAAAATTAATTTGATAATATCGAGGAGGATTAATTATGAAAAAATTAATGATAATCATCGGAAGCCCTAGAAAGAATGGTAATTCAGCGTATCTTGCCGGACTTGCCGCAGAAGCGGCGTGCTCTGCCGGTGCGGCTGTGGAAGTGGCACACCTTGGATTACTTGTCAATCAGAAACCTTGTGCCTCCTGTTATAGCTGTTTGAAATCCCGGGATACCGGGTGTGCTATCCAGGATGATTTAACCCCCGTTATGGAGAAGATGAAAACACAGGATGCGATACTCCTGGTGAGTCCGGTCTACTGGTTCAGTTTTCCAGCTCAGATGAAAATCTTCATTGATCGGGCCTTTTTTTCCGCCAAAGACCCAGTGGGTCCACATTTGTTGAAAGATAAAGAACTGGGATTGATTCTTTCATACGGGGATAAAGATGCCTTTGTTTCCGGCGCTGTAAATGTTATACGAGGTTTTCAAGATATAACGGGAAATGTGGAAGCCAAACTGGCCGGTATGGTTTACGGAACAGCTGGAAATCCGGAAGAGACGGCGTTAAATCACCAACTGGTGGAAGGTGCTCGCGCTCTAGGTGAGAAAATGGGAAGTTTGGCGTAGCTATACTTTTTAGTCTCGAATTTTAGACTATAATAATAAACCTACTATCGATTAAGGTCTCTATGCATATTTCAATTAGTGTAGAAGAGAAATGATTGAGAATGAAGGAGCAATAAGAATGGAATTAGCCATTGTTTCATTTGCATCCATCGAAAATATCAATAAAGAAATCACCGGTGTTTCCGCACTTTTGGAAAAAAGGCTGAAGTATGGATTGAGGTATATCTCATTTGAAAATGATTTTCCGTTGGAAGTATGCAATGAGTTCAAAAAAGCCAAGGTAATTCCCATTATTACCTGGGAGTTGTTTTTTCCAATCCATGACGGTCATAACCGGCGTCAATGTTTAAAAGAGGAAACCCACCTTCGGGAGTTATTAGAAGGGAAGTTTGATGATTATCTTGATAATTTTGCAACTCAGGCTAAACTCTGGCAAGATACTATCTATCTTAGGCCGCTTCATGAGTTTAACGCCGGTTGGTATGTATGGGGAGGAGCCAAAAACGGCGGGATTGACGGAGGACCGTCATTAGTTAAACAATGCTGGATATATATTGTTGATAGATTCCGGAAACTTAAAGCGGATAATGTGAAATGGATCTGGTGTCCCCATGAACCCAGCATGAATGTGCCGATGGATGAATGGAACCATATCCGAAACTACTGGCCGGGGGATGAATATGTTGATCTCCTCGGTATCGATGGTTTTAATTTTTATCCGGAAAACCCGGAAAGGGAAAAACCCTCATTTTATGACTTTGAATCTCTCTTTGCAGAAATGTATGCTCAAGTGATGGCGCTTTCCAATAAACCAATCTTCATTATGACCGGAACCGCTGAATTTTCCCGGGAAGGTAAAATTTCCTCCAAACCGGACTGGATCAACGATGCTTTCGAAAAGATCAGAAATAATTATACCCGGATAACCATTGTTTGCTGGTTTCATTACAAATA
>JAEYRN010000066.1 GCA_023435565.1 Bacillota bacterium | reverse complement strand
CCCAGACCGGACGGCCTTCCGGTTGTTTTGTTTTACGCAAGATAATTTCCCCTTTGCTCTTTTTTGGAGAATATTATCTCATGTGTAATTTCAAAATTCTATGTGTCGAAGATTTGACGCTTACTTTCTTTCAGTCCAATAATTAGGTTTTCGCTTCAAATGAGCAACAGCGATAATTACTATTACCTCACCATCAATACCATAAATAATACTATACGGGAACCGGTTGACCAGACAACGTCTCACGCCTTCTTCTATCTGCTCAAACAATTTAGGGAAAGAAGCAATAAGCCTAACTGATTGATCAAACTCATCAAGAAATTCATATCCAAGGCCGATAGCCTGTTCTTCATACCACGAAAAAGCCTCATCAAGCTCAATCTGCGCTAAAGGTAACAGAGAAATCTTCATGGATTTTTATACTTGGACATCACATCTTCATAAGGGATTGACTTAACTTCTCCCTTTCTATAGGCATCCCAACGAATTGACGCTTCTTGCGCCCATACCCTGTCAATATCGGAATTAGGGCGTATAATGTCCCGGATCACGATATCTACAATTCGTACTCTTTCGATTGGCGGAAGTTTTTTAATTTCATGAACTAAATCAATGGGTGTTGCCACTATAGGTTCCTCCTATCCTATATATATCCAAAATCATAATTAAATTGTTAATGCTTTCACTAATATTATATGATTTTTTCCGCCGATAAACAATTGAAAAAAAGTCCTTGTATTTGGGCAATTCACATCTATGTCCGAATACGATATTCGCTAAATGGTAATTGGTTATTTTCCCTATTTCTACTTCATCCAGGTTTGTTGTATATTGCTTTAAAATCTCTGCCAGCCTTTTTTAAATCAAAAACTCTCACGAAGTCTTTGGCAACTATTTTCACTTCACTGCCGAATAGTTCCAGGGATTGATATTCATAATCATTGGGCAGAAAAATCTTAAATTCGGATGAAGCTTTGAGTTTTGTAAAATTCAAAAACACTTGTTAGCGCAACGCAGTACAGTTATCCTTCGCTTGTCTTCCAGGCAGGAATAATCTGGTCTTTGTCCTCGGCTGGAACGTATTCTTCCAGTTGTCTGATAAATGTGGCAAGGCTGTCGTTAGGATTCATGGGGTCATCACTATCAAAGGCGATGGACAAGGTCGCTCCATATAGATACTCTCCCGGCTCATCCTCTGCCGGACGCGGATGATTTTTATTATAGACAAAAATTCTAACATGCCCTCGGAATGAGCGATCATCACCGCCTGATATTTTTAACAAAATAAAATAGTCATCGGATCTTTCAAGTTCTTCTTTCCGATATCCAAAATGATACACATCCTCAAAAGAGCTCCCCCGAAGAATGTTGATTATCCACAATAAATCTTTTTTCTTTGGGTAGATGATATCAGGAGAGCGGCGGTTATGACTGTATAAATATCTGTATCCAATAATTTCAATCTCATCAGTGTGCAAATCTTTGAATTCAGCCTTCAAATAATCTATGCTCATGCTAAATTCTCCCTCTATTTAACCAATGTATAGGTACCGTTTTTATCAACACTGTAGCGGTACAAATCAAAATCCTTGTTTCCTGTGGCAGGAATATTATCACCTGTTCATGCTCTTGTTATGTTTCGATGCAAAGCTGTTGGCCGGAGCGCTGTTTTTCGCTGTTAAAAAAATATAGTTAAAAAACCAATTCTTTTCCTTCCGGGGTAACTACCTTTTTTATCCCGCCCCAATCGGGCTCGAAATAAATTTCGGTGCATTCCAATGGTTCTTTGGTCAGACCTTCTATTAAGAAAATGCCATTTGTGTGTGAAAGCCTCCAGAACTCATTTGTCCGGGGAATAAACAGCTTGGCGAATTCTTTATAATTTATTCTGACATTATTTTTAAATTCCAGTACACCCTTATATTCGGAATTGTCCTCACAAAGAATCGTAAGTAATAAATTATTAAACTCTTTGCTTTCTTTATAGCTTGTATTCCAGATTTGCGAAAGATTAACAGTATTTGTCCCTATTTTGATTGGATAACCTAAGCGGGTGAAGCTTATACAAAGATCATAAAAACCGTCTACAGAAGAATCTATATATGATTTCCGTCTGTCAGAATATTCAGGAACGTGAATTGTATAGAATGAAATTCGTTCAATTCCCTTTAACTCCTGATTATTGAAAAAAACTTGACTTTTAATTTTATCATCTCTAATAGTCAATAAAAAACCTTTGGAATAACGAATCCAGCAAAATGGTTTCATGTTAATACTGCCCAGCTCGGTTTCCATGGTATGGGGAAACATCACAAAACCTTCTCCGCTTGAGCTGAAAAATCCGCAAAAATTGTCCATGTTAAATGCAATAAATCTATTGCCATAAGGGTCTTTTAAAGGTCTGATATGCAGGAGCAGGTAGACAAGGATTATAATGGCGACAATCTTGATCATCTGATTGGCGCCGTACTTGTTCTGCTGTCTTTGTTCTTTTGTTTTCATGTTAAAGATAATTTACTCCCCCGTAAAAATTTTACGCTTTCCAGGCCGTATCTATTTTTCTAGAATATCTGAAGTTCAAACACCTTGTTCTTCTGTTCGTCTATTGACGATACAAATTGGGCTCCTGTGGGTCTCTCTAGCGGTTTTAGAACTCGGGGCCAGTAGTAGCTAACCTAATACGAATATTTCATTTACTGTTTTAACCAAAATTTATTTCCTTCATTTTTAATTAAATTTGAAAAAAAATCTGAAATACTTGAAGAAATTGATTGCCAATCAGATGGGGGAGTTTCAAGGTAACAATCAATCACCTTTGCATTATTAGAATCGATTCCTTTAAAACCTAAATATAAGTCCTCTTTGGCCTTGGATGTATTTTTCACCTTCACGGGGTATCTTGCTGTAATTTATAAATATCTTCAGAAGAATTGATTTCATCTAAATCGCATAGAAAAGCACCGTCGGTATCTGATACTTTATACTTTACTCCTGGTTCATATTTTTTTAGTTGTTCTTTTAATTCTAGGGTAAACCTTACCGAAGCTTTCCCCAACCCCTCAATGGAAAATGATGTTAAATATTTTTTTGAAAAGTTAAATGATGTTGAATCTTCTTCATAACGATAATCAGCACTCACTTCATCATCATTATTTCTGATATCGTAAACATTTTTAATTGATTTCAACATCTCAATTAAACGATTTTTATCAAGTTTCTTTTCATCTTCCCTAAAAAATAAAAGAAAATACACGTTCATTCTCCTAATGTTTAATCTTTTACAACACCTTTACCATTTTTCGGACGAACACTCTTGAACCGCGGATATTTCAAAACTTGCAACGCCTAGCAAATCCCTTTTTAAGGATAGGATCGCTTTTAGGTCTTCAAAATAATGAAGTAAATTCTTTACCAAGATTTGCATTCATAGAACGAACTTTTTACCAGGTTTCTCTAGATTATTGGATTTTGACAGAAAATAGAGATAGTTACCAATCCCCAATTCCCATCCGGTCATAGACCTTTTGCCGGTATCCCTTGATAAAAGCGAAGGAATAGCAACTCAGGGTTGGGATGGTTATTAGCATTATTAGTATTAATATGAAAACGATCTTTTTCATTAAGGTAACTCTCCTCGCGTCAAACAGCGCCGCTTGATTTTTAATAATGCTTCGGTAAGTATTGGTTATACTCTTATAACTATCAATATATTATATTTATATGAAAATCACTTTAGTTTGTTGCGTATATTGATATTATCTTGCTAAACCGGTTAATTTTCAATCCAACCGGAGTATGAATCCACTCATACTTGGGTATGAAAAAAGCTGCTTGGTGTATCTTTTGAAATTCCAAGCAGCTTTCGTTTAAATATTTAATACAACTTTCGCACCTATATTTTAATGCAGTAAAATCAATAGTTTATGGATATAAAATTTTGAAAAATCGTTAAATCGTTCGATATTTTCAAAATTTGATTTTGATTGATATGACTTTACCGCGAGGTGTTTTTGAGGTGCGAAAGTTGAATATTTAAGTTTTAGCGGAAAAACAAAAGACTAAACAACTATTTATTAATGCTCAACTGCCATTGAAAAGTTAGCATAATTATGATAAAATTACGCTATAACAAACTAAGGGGTGAGATCATGCCACAGATTAGACCAGTATCTGACTTAAGGAATAACTTCGCGGAAATTTCTAGGGTTGTTCATGAAACCGAAGAACCGGTTTTTTTAACCAAAAATGGTTATGGCGATATGGTTGTTATGAGTATGGAAATGTATGAAAAATTTAAATTAGACGTTATGATTTATGAAAAATTGAAAGAAGCGGCAGTAGAAGCAACATCAACAGATGTTAGATATGATTTTGATGAAGTGTCAAAGAATATGAGGGAAAAACTCATTGAAAAGTTATAAAATAAAAATGCTTCCCGCTGCAACTATTGGCTTGGGTGATATGATTGATTATTTATCCCAGTTCTACTCAAGTACAGCTTTGAAACAATATGATAGAATCATTGAAAAAATCAATACACTAAAAGAATTTCCGTTGATGTGCGAGGAATATCCAATTGAAATAATGGGTCGAAAATATAGAAAAATGGTGGTTAATGACTACTTAGTGTTTTATCTTGTTTTAGAAGATACTATTGAAATTCATAGGATTATTAATGCAAAAATGGATTTAACAATAATCTAAAATAATACGTCAGGGATCGTTGAAAAGATTTACCTCGATCATTGATGGTAACGCCATAATGCTATACTTTAAAAACATCTTCCCCAGAACTGATTGAACTTCACTGGAATATAATTGTTTCAAACGCATTTTTGCCACTCCGGCCCATTTTTTATCAACTTCGAACTCCGTTGGATTACACTCTTCCTTAATTACCTACATTCTCAAGTATTGAGTTTATACCAGATCCCCCTAGCCCCCTTTAAAAGGGGGACGGCCT
>JAEYRN010000053.1 GCA_023435565.1 Bacillota bacterium | reverse complement strand
GCGACTCACCTCGCCGTGCTTTGTAGTGTATCTTCTCCTCAAGGTAATTCTATCAAAGTGGTGAAAACCGCGCACCCTTTTTTCATTACTATTTGTGTCGCCAGCGGTAGCGGCGAAATGGAGGTTAGCATGAAAAAATTCTATGAATATCACGACATCAAATCTACCATAGGTCTTTCTTTAGAGGATGCCGTAAAGGGTAAACAACCGGAACTGGTAAAAAGAATATTGGATGAAATGGACCCTATTGCCAAATTAAAAGCAATTGAAGATATTATAACCGGCATACCTTATTTTTCTAATGTTGATGTTCTTAAAATAATACTCGATCAAAAACTTCAATACCCAATCTCCGGTTATAAGCTTGTATCTGCTTTGAGTAATGCCCTTTATAATGATAAAAATGAAATGGTCCGTATGCTCATTTCTCACCAAGCGGTTTGTGAAGACGGAGATCTTCTTATTGAGGCCATGCAGCGCGGTAACGTGGAAGCGTTTCATTTATTACTTGAGGTATGCGAAGACCTAAACACGGAATATGATCAATATTGTGACCAAGCCGTTACACCGCTTATATGCGCAATCTTAAAAACAAATTTTGATTATGTTAGGGCCATAGTTGAAAGGGGCGCTGAATTAAACAGGGAATGCCGGAGTAAACTGCCCCTCGACTATGCAATAAAGACGGGAAATAATGAAATTATAGAATATTTAAAATCAAAAGGCGCACAAGGAAATTTAGATCTGAAAACAAATCTATGTGAACATAGTAATTTTTCATATTTGACCGGGTTTTAATAATTTTAAGTTATTATAATATGGTATACTAAAAATACTAAAAGCTTTATTACGGAGGTTTCATCGTTGCAAGATATCCATTGGTATCCCGGTCATATGGCCAAAGCGAAAAGACAATTGAATGAATTACTAAGATATTTAGATTTGTTGATTGAAATCCGGGACGCTCGGATTCCAATCACTAGTCATAACAGCGATTTGGACCCGATTTTAGGGAAAAAGCCGGTCATTGTGATTTTGAACAAAATAGATCTGGCCGATCCGGAGATTACTCACAATTGGTCAGTTTGGTTTTCCAAAAAAAAGATCCCCGTAATCGAAGTAAACGGGAAGAACGGTAACGGGGTAGAAATGGTTTGGCGGATAGCCGCTGAACAATTGGGCAGTAAGGCGTCAACAAGGCCTAAAAGAATTGCGGTAGTTGGTATTCCTAATGTAGGGAAGTCTTCGATATTAAACCGGTTATTGGGGACAGGAGCCGCTCGTACCGGCAATACTCCGGGTGTTACCAGGGGGAAACAATGGATTAAACATAAAGGGTTTGAAATTTTAGATACTCCGGGATTACTGCCTCCGAAGATCAATGACCAGTCGGAAGGCTATAAACTGGCATTGGTAGGTACTATTAAGGATGAAATTATTCCCGTATATGAGTTAGCCCTTTATTTGTTGGAGAATTACGGAGCAATTTTATTTAAAAGTGATGATTCATATCCAAAAAGTCTTTCAACAGAAGACCAATTAATCTGGTTTGCCGATAAACGTAAGTTTTTGGTCAAGGGGGGGGAACCCGATTTATATCGGGCAGCCGGAACGCTTCTTCATGAATTCCGAAATGGACGACTAAACAGGGTCAGTCTGGAGTGGCCGCCGAACGAATCCGGGTATTAAGCAATTTTAATAGCACAACACCACCAACAAAAGTTGATAGGTAATAACTTAGAAAACGCCATAACAAGATAAATATGGCCCGTAACTGTAATGGTATAAAAACCAAAACCGAAAATAGGCTTAATTCCATTACTCCGGTCCCGCCAGGTATCGGTAAGTAAGCTAATACAAAGACTAAAATAAACTGGAGCAATATAATTTCCATAAATCTTCCCGCTGGGTTTAATCCAAAAGCATACATTAATAAAGGAGCAATCCCGAAGAAAAACACCCAATAGAGGACTGTCAGAAAGAATACTAGGATAATATTTAACCAATTACGAAATTCCTTAATTGAGCGGTGAAAAACCTCAGCCTCTAAGGTTACTTTATCTAAGTAAGGCCCAATCCTATGTTTAAGTCTACCTAGTTTTAACAAATTTAGGATCTTCATTAAAAGGTTGGAAGCTAATTTAGGCTTTACAATGAAGGCGATTAAACCAATGGAAAGTAAAACAGCTAAGGGTATGGCAATGGTCGTAACATGATGCAATATTCCAAAAGAGAAGCGCGTATGGTAAAATAAGATTAGGAAAGGCGATACGATTGTAAATAACAGAGTAGATATTATAATCCTAATTGTTACTAGAGCCCCAGCCTTTCCTGGAGTCAGTCCGTTTCGGCATAATAAAAAGATTTGGGTCGGAACACCTCCGGAATTAAAGGGAGTTACATTTCCGGTAAAACTTGAAGCTAAGTTTATACTAAGCAACTTTATAAAAGGAATTTGCTCACCTAATCCGCTGGCAATCATCTTGATACGAAACCCTTCAGCCAACCATGAAAGGATTAGAGAGAGACACGCTAATCCTAGAGCCAGGTAATTTAATTGATTTAGTTTAGGCCAATTGCCCGAAGTTATTGAAGATGTAAATAGAATAACTGAACTTACAATTGCAAGTATTATTACAAGACTCAAACCTTTTATCAGTAATTTTTTTAACGGGAATGCCTGTTTTTTCATATAAATCTCCTGTTCCAGCACTATTTATAGAGAATATTTCGTTTCCCGAATAGCTTTTCCTGCCTTGGTTACATGTTTTATTTTGTTATTATACCAAGAATCCTCCATTTAAATTTTAATTCTATATACCGCATTCAAGTTTAAAGATTTACCAATAAATTGCCGATTTAAAATAAGATAATATCTGTTTTTATTAATTGCCAGTTTATTATTGAATTTAGTTTAAATATTTTGGTTAAGGTTGAACGATGGCCGAACTATCATCAAAGAAAGTAAAATTAAGTTGGCAACAGCGAATGGAGCTCGAGCAGGCCTGTTGGGCAAAGGGGTACAAGAGAGTCGCAGGTCTGGACGAAGCGGGTCGGGGACCATTAGCCGGGCCGGTTGTTGCAGCTGTTTTCTTAATTACACCCGAGTTTAATTATACTGATGTGAATGACTCTAAACAACTTACTCCGCTTCGGCGGGAGAAACTCTTTAGCCTTTTAACTTCGGGCCCTTGGGAATACGGTTTGGGTATTGTTGAACCGGCCGAGATTGATCGGATTAATATTTACCAAGCTTCCAGATTGGCTATGTTTAAAGCATTACAGTCGTTAAAGTCATCACCTGATTATCTGTTAGTCGATGCTTTAGTAGTTCCAGAAACGGCGATTGATCAAAAAGCGGTCATTCATGGGGATGCCCTTTCGGTAGCGATTGCAGCAGCCTCGATCATTGCCAAATGTACTCGTGATCAAATCATGATCCGCTATGAGCAGGATTATCCGGGTTATGGCTTCCCCAAACATAAAGGTTATCCTACCCAAGAGCATTATGAAGCTTTAGAAAGGTTAGGACCATCGCCGATTCACAGACGTTCTTTTTGTTTAGAAAAACGATTATCAAATAAATCGTTGACTTTATTCGGAAACAAAGAGGTTATACCTTGAAGATTAATGGATTTAATTTTTTTCCTACCGGGAACATGGCTTCAGTTGATGAACTAAATCTAAGGGACGGCCAAAAAATTATCGGTAAAGTGATTAGCTCTTCTATGGATGAAGCTTTGTTAGAGTTGGCCGGTCACGGTTTACGTGCTAAAATAGAAGGTGCTCCGGAAGTCCAACCGGGGGCTGTCTTAAAATTTGAGGTAAAACATGACCCTGAAGGACGGGTAGTATTAAAAGTACTGAGTAACGTCCAGGAGGAAAATAAAACTGCTAATGTTGAAACCATAGGTAATCCCAATCTCCTTAAGGCGATTTCAATGGCTTTGACTAAGGAAGGCCTCCCGGTTACTCAAGCTAATATTGATAAATTCGTTCAATTATTACAAAACTTTCAAGCAAAATATCAACAATCCTTACCTCCTCAAGTGTTAGCTTTTATTACTTCTCAAAAATGGCAAGTAAATCCAGAGACAATTATGACTTCATGGCTGTTTCAAGATACCGAACTCCGTGACTTGCTATGGAATCTTCTACGTAAGACCGGTACCGAGCAATCCGATACCGGTATATTGGCCCGTTTGATTTTAAAAATGTCCGCTAAACCCGAAGAACTTCAAACAAAACTTGAAACACTAGTCAAACAATTAGAGACGTTAGTCCGGTATGTAAATGAAAATAAGAGCACGGCAGGTAAAAGCCAAATTCCTGCCGACGGGCTTTTTCGTCAACCTTTAGTAACTTCCGATTCCAAATTAGATCCCATATTACGTCAAATATTGGCTAAAAATATTCAGAACGATCCCCTCCGTCAATTTAATTCCGATGGTAATTCCGATACCATTTTCAAGAGTTTAACTCATCATACCAAGGATCAATCGACCGGCCCTTCGGATTTTAATAAAACCCCAATTATAAATGAGTTGAAACAGTTAATATCTAAATTGACCGAATCTATTGAACCTAATACTTTTCGCGAAAAAATAGAAATGCTTTTAGATCGAAATTTGGCCCTAAATAAGGCTGTGTTGCAGGAGAATAGCATTAATGGAAATTATAACTTAATACCGATATTGGTTAATGATCCTCAAAATATACTCCATGAAATCCTGATTAAATGGCAGGAAGAACCTAGTGAACATAAGGACGGAAGGGTTGAGCAGGTTTTACGGATGAATATTCCCACTGAAAATCTGGGAGAAATCCACTTAATGCTAAGGAGTGGATCTGGCGGAACCCAGATTAATTTTAAAGTCGAGAATGATTCGGTGCGTAAATATATTTTAAGGAATTTGGATGATCTGAAAAAGAGTGTTACTAGTCAAGATGTTTCAATTAAGGTTGGGATAGTTCCTAAAGAAAATAATTTCGATTCTAACTTTCAGGGAGTAGACCTATGGATTTAAAAAATAGAAACTCCGTCAAAACAGAACCGAAATATGCGGCAGCATTGCGTTACCGTCCCGGAATAGATCAAGCCCCGATTGTCGTGGCTTCCGGGAAAGGTCAAATTGCCGAAACAATCCTTCGTTTGGCCACGGAAGCCGGTGTTCCAAACCACACTGAGCCTGCTTTGGCAAAAATATTAGCTAAGCTGGAACCAGGAACCCCTATCCCGGAAGAAACCTACCAATTAGTTGCCACTATTTTGGCATTTATATGGCGATTGGATCGAAACTATCAACCTAAACAAAGTGAGGTTTAAAAATGGAAAAAGTACGCATCGAAGATTTGCAAGTCGGGATGATTGTTGGAAAGAGTATTTTCGCTCCAAACGGTACGATTTTAATCAGGGAGAAGGCGGTAATTACCGCACCTATACTTAGCAAATTAAAAGAACTTGGTTTACCGGCAGCTTATATTATTACTTCGCCGGATGGGAAAGGGCCGGAGGATGTGGTCTCTGAGACAACCAGAATGGACTTGGTCCGAAGTTTATCCAAACTTGATTCCCAGGTCCGCGCCGGGCAAAATTTAAACATTCTTTCCAGTAAGCAACCTCTCTATACAATGATTGATGAAATCATATCCAATCAAAAAAGTTTAGTGGGCATGACTGATATCCGTCTCCATGGTGACTATGTATACGGTCACTCCGTCAATGTTTGTACCATAGCTGTAAAAATAGGTATTCTTTTAGGTTATAACCAGTTGAAGTTGGCTGAATTAGGAATCGGCGCTCTTTTCCATGATATTGGGATGACTAAGATACCATTGCAGGTCTTAGATAAAACAAGCAATTTAACTCATGATGAATTGAAACTGATTCAAACTCATCCGGAAATCGGTTTTGGGATGTTAAAGGAAAACCAGGCTATTTCTATGGTTTCGGCCCACGTCGCCTATCAACACCATGAACGTTACGACGGTTCAGGATACCCCAGAGGAATCGCCAGCGAAGCTATTCATGAATTCGCAAGGATTACGGCTGTTGCCGATGTTTATGATTCAATGACTACCGAAAAAATATATCGTCGGGCTAAATCTACAGCTGAAACCCTCGAATATATTCAAAGTAGACGAGGAACAGAATTCGATCCGGAAATTGTAGATCTATTAAAGCAGATTATATTATAAGCTGCTATTAAGAAAATACCTTGGGCTGAAAAGATATTATTAACCATGAAGAATGGAAGAACATGAAGAAAATCAATTAGAATTTAAGCCTCTTCATGTTCTTCATGTCCTTCATGGTAAAAATTATTACCCTTCAATTTCATCCTTTCGATTGCCACAGCACTATTGGGGTGGGGGATTATAGAAAATTCAATCCGTTCTTGTTAAAAAAATCAGGCTCTTAGCCTGATTTTTTTGCAGGAAAATGTTAGAAAAAAGCGAAAATAACAAATCATGTCAGGATTTCCAAATTGAAAGAGTCTTGGCACCTGGAGAGACACAATAAGATGCAAAATGATCCAAAAAACAGAAAAACTTTGGGTAACTGGGGTGAAAAACTGGCAGTTGAGTATCTGCAAAAGCATGGCTATGACATCATTGAGTCCAACTATCGCTGCCGTTATGGCGAGATTGACATCGTTGCCAAAGAAGGTCCGGTTTGGTGTTTTGTGGAGGTCAGAACCCGCAAAAGCAATTGTTTCGGCCGGGGTTTTGAATCGATAACCGCTGTAAAGAAAACGCATATCACCAAAACCGCCGTCTTCTTTTTGAATCAACGACGCTTAGATGATGCCCCGGCTCGGTTTGACGTTATCTCGATTGATTTTTATACCGGAACGGAATACAAGATTGAATTGATCAAAAATGCTTTTTATAACTGAGGGAATTGCATAATTACCTTAATAAACCTTAGGCCAAAATATATAGTGACTAGACCAGATTTATCTATCAATATATTGTGAGCCAAAGCTAAAATTATGAATTATGTAATTCCTTAAATTAGAAATTGGGGGTATCTTTTTGCTGGCCAAAGTCGAGAGCATGGCTGTGAATGGGATCGATGGGTATCTGGTCCAAATTGAAGTGGACTTAGGCGGAGGAATGCCCAGCTTTGATATTGTGGGATTACCGGATATGGCGGTGAGGGAGGCCCGGGATCGGGTTCGAGCGTCGATCACCAATTCAAATCTGGAATTTCATTTTCACCGGATTACGGTTAATTTAGCACCGGCTAACATTAAAAAGGAAGGTTCCGGGTTTGATCTTCCAATTGCCATTGGGATTTTAGCCGCTAAGGGAGATGTAGGACCGAATAAACTGCCGGAAACAGTTTTTGTGGGAGAACTTGCCTTGGATGGATCGGTAAGGCCGGTCAACGGTATCCTCTCAATGACTTTGGCCGCCCGTTCCGCCAATAAAAAATATATGGTTTTTCCTGCGGCCAATTTGGCTGAGGCTTCGGTTATTCCCGGCATTGAATTGGTCCCGGTCGACAATTTACTTCAGGTTTGCGGTTTTCTCAACGGCACCTGGACTCCTGACCATGAGCTTTTTACCAATTCTACTGCTAATCAAGTTGCCGTATCAGCTGAAACCTACGATTTGGCTGATGTTAAAGGGCAAGAGCATGCGAAACGGGCATTGGAAATTGCCGCTGCCGGTGGACACAACCTGTTAATGGTTGGACCGCCCGGTTCGGGTAAAACAATGTTGGCCCGTAGGTTACCCGGTATCTTACCGCCTCTTTGTCAGGAAGAATCGATTGAAATTACCAAAATCTATAGTATTACCGGTTTAGTGCCTAAAGGACATTCACTTATTCAACAACGGCCCTTTCGTTCGCCGCACCATACCACCAGTCCCGCCGGTCTGATTGGTGGCGGGAAGATTCCGCGCCCGGGAGAGGTAAGTTTGGCCCATCATGGGGTTTTATTTTTAGATGAGCTACCCGAATTTCCTCGGGAAGTTTTGGAGGTATTACGCCAACCTTTGGAAGACGGCAAGGTAACAATCGCGAGAGCGGCGATGTCCCTTTCATTCCCGGCCAGTTTCATGCTTACGGCGGCAATGAATCCTTGTCCCTGCGGTTTTTACGGCGATCCATTCAAATCATGCAGTTGTAACCCTTTGCAAATTCATCGATATCAGTCGCGAATATCCGGTCCGTTGTTGGACCGTTTCGATATCCAAATCGAAGTTCCCCGGCTCCAGGAGATTGAATTCGACCATACACCTGAAACAGAAACTTCGGCTACGATTCGAAGCAGGGTGGAAACGGCCCGCCGTAACCAACAATTACGGTTTCAAGGCCGGCAATGTTTTTGTAACGCGCAGATGGGTTCGAAAGAGCTTAAGGAATTTTGTAAATTGGAACCGTCCGGTAAAGATCTGCTCCGCCAGGCGGTCCAACGTTATAATCTTAGTGCCCGGGCTTATACCCGGATTCTTAAAGTTGCTAGGACTATCGCCGATCTGGATGGCGCAGTGGAGATCGATCTGGGGCATTTGGGTGAGGCGATTCAGTACCGGAGTTTGGAGACGAAGAGGGTTTAGTAGTTAATAGCTGGCAGTCTTGGTATTTTTTTAAAAACAATATAGTATTATTGAATTAGTTATTAATGAAAGGAGGATTGATTATCTATTATTTGGATAGATGATATACTTTTTGACAAACGTTTGTGAATTTAATCATCTGAGATAAAACCAACAGGGCCAATGATTTTTTACATTGTTCACAGTGTTGATCCGATCAAACAGAGGTAACAAACTTCAAGTAGATGAAAAAGTTATAAAGGAGGTTTTATATTGAAGAAGAATTTAGTTCTAGCAGTCTTGTTAGTTTTATCTATTTTTGTTTCTACCCAAGGAGTTTTTTCCATGGACAGTAAAAATGGATCCGGTCTACCAGTACCTCCAACCAATAATATTGCTAAACCGTCGGGAGAACCCGGTAATCTCGTAGTGCTTGATTGGGCGGGATTTAAAAGCGCTGTCACCTATACCTATGATGACGCTCAACCCTCTCATATTGCGCATTATGATGAGCTACAGGCGACCGGTGTTCGGATGACCTTCTACTTCTCAAGCAATGTCAACTGGATTCCGAATTCCGATGCGGTTTGGTCACAAGCAGTCAAGGACGGGCATGAGATTGGCAACCATACGGTAAGCCATCCTTATGCCAATTTGACCGGGAGTTGTTTTGGCAAGCCTTTAGCTACTCTTGATGCGGAGATCGATGAATGCACCAAATATATTATGGAACATTTTGGTCAGCCCGCTGTCTGGACGATGGCATCTCCCTTTGGCGATATTGGCTATAAAGATGCGGCTAAATCAAGGTTTTTCCTTAATCGCGGCGTAGGTGGCGAGGCAATTCGGCCGAATGACGATTCTGACCCTTTTAACCTCCCATGTTACATGGCAAATACGGGAGAAACCGCTGAGAAATTCAACGGCTTAATCGGTTCCGCCCATACGGACGGACGGTGGCTTGTTTTTCTTTTTCATACGATCGACCCCACCGGTGATAATTGGTTTGCTCCAGTCGAGATTACTGAAATCACTAAAAGCGTTGACCATGCCAAATCTTTCGGCGATGTATGGATTGATACCCTAGCTAACGTTGGAGCTTATTGGGTCGGACAAAAGTTATTTACATCCATAACTCCTAGTATTTCCGGTAAAGATATGATCTGGACTTGGACCTTACCCAATAATTTTCCCAAGGGTAAATATCTGCGAGTCAAAGTTGATGGCGGAACTCTTAAGCAGGGTGGTAAAAACCTACAATGGGATAATCACGGTTATTACGAAGTTGCACTGGATGAGGGAATGCTTACTTTGACCAAATAATTGTTTCATAAAGGTATGGTTTAGTCAAAAATATAGAAAAATCGTCAATTCGGCCATCAGTTCTGAACGAGGTGATTTGAATTGACGGTTTTTTTATTGTAGTTCCTTCAATTATACACGATACAATCAAAAGACGGTGTAATATCCAAAAACACCCATAAAAAGGTGTATTAAAGCTGAACGATTTATAATGGTTAATGGAGTTGAATATTTGTTAATATTTGCTCCTATGATACAATTGGTTAAGAACCATAATTACGAAGGAGTTCTCATGAACGGCTTTTTTAAACAAGTTTATCAAGTTGTCGCCCAAATCCCCTCCGGTAAAGTGGCCACTTACGGACAGATCGCGGCCCTTATCGGCGAACCACGCAATGCCAGAGTAGTAGGGTGGGCGATCCATGACACTCCAAAAGAATTGAACCTTCCTTGTCACCGGATAGTAAATAAAATGGGAGACTTAAGTCCCGGACATATTTTTGGGCCGGATGAACAACGGATTTTGCTTGAAAATGAAGGTGTTACCTTTAAGGAAAATGGGCGAATCGACTTAAAAAAACACCTTTGGGAACCGTTGAAAAAGAAATAATTATATTCTTCCTTGGTCTATTTTGACGGCGTTTTGCATATGAAATAAGCGTCGATCAAAAATAGGACAAAGGGGGTGAATTTGATGTTTGCAGATGATGTAATAAACAATGAAGAGAATGTACTTGAATCCGAGAACCAAGTTGATGTAGAAGAAGTTTTGGAGACGGAAGAAGAGGAACCTTCCGATGAAATCGAGCCCGCGGAAGAAGAATGACATTGAAATTATATAAAAGACCTCGTGTTAAAGCTAAGAAATAAAAAACCAGCATACCGAATTTGCGGTATGCTGGTTTTTGATCGGGTGGGTTTAATAATTAATTTCAAATTTACATAATGTAGTATTTTTTATATGGTGAACTGAAGCTTAAATGTTAATTATGCAATTCTCTCATTTACTTACAGTTGATTCGGTACTAATGAAAGATATTCCGTCGCATTTCGGACAAAATGTCAAAGCAGGGCGGGAATAGTCAATAGTTACTTTCTGGTCGCAGACAATACATTTATAGACTCCTTTTTTTGGTCTTGAACCGACAATTGGCATTAGGCTCCACCTCCTTCCACCGAAGTCTATCATATGTTTATGGTAGGGAAGATATAATCTGTTCTTTGTAAAATTTAGGTAAAATATAATAACGATAAAAATAAATTTGAATTCTATATTTGATGGTTGTTAGTAATGAAGCTGTCAATTTTTTAGATGTGTAATTATTTTATCTTTGGAGAATAATAAACGTTTTTTCGATATCCTATTTAAAAATTTTGGAAAATGAATTATAATTAAAATACGAAGATAATATATTCTTAGGAAATCAACCTGTAACGGCAAAAAATATTCCATGGAGGGGTAAAAATGTCATACAGGCTTATTGAAGTCTCTCATCAAATAGATATACTTAAAGCTCAACTGAATAAGCTTTGGGATGAAAAAGGAAGAACTAATGAAGAAATTTTGAGGATTTCCGAGGAGATTGATCGCTTGTTAAATGAACACGACAGACTACTACTATGGGATGAGAAAGTAAGTTAAACGTAATTTATATGACCTTTTTATTTACACAACATAAAACAGCCGAACTTTTAAAAAGTTGGGCTGTTTTATTGCCATAATTGAATGTAAATCTTAGATAAGAAATTTACTTCATCCTATATAAAAGATAATCGGAGGAGAAATGAAAAACCGCATTAGTTTTCGTGTTAGATATCAGGAGACTGATAAAATGGGTATTGTTCATCATTCCGTATATTATGTATGGTTTGAGGCCGGTCGAACCGAATGGATGCGTGAACGGGGATTAACTTATAAGGAATGTGAGGCTAAAGGTTGGTTATTGCCATTGATTGAATGCGGCGCTAAATATCTTAGCCCGGCATATTATGATGATTTGATCGAAATCGAATCCGAACTCACCCCCGAAGAAGGAGCCGGGTTTTATTTTAATTACCGAGTCATCAATCTTGAAACCAAAAAGCTTCTTGCTACCGGTTTTACTAAACACGTCTGCATTGACGAGAACCATCGGATTAATAAATCAGCCACCAAATATTTGAAAGAATTGTTGAAATGAATGATTAGGTCATGGGTTGTTCACCGACTACCTTGCTTAGGAATATCATGTAAGCAAGAAAACTACTTCGCAAGGGATTATCATTGAATTAGCTGAGATAAAAAAGTTGAAACCGTGTATTTTTAGTATATAGACAAGGCTATTTTGCTTGGTATCTTCTCCGCCTGAGCGAAGTTAGATGGAGGAGGAGAGGCATGTCACCGTTAACGAATGGTAACTGCCGACCTGATCCGGTAGAGAGGTTGAGTCCCCGGGAAAAGGAAATATTACCCTTGGTCGCTCAAGGATTAGATAATCGACAAATTGGGAAAATGTTGTTTATCAGCGAAAAAACCGCCAAAAACTATATAACCAGTATTCGAAAGAAATTAGGATTGGCGAACCGGACTCAAATCGCTCTTTATGCCATCAGGGAAGGGCTGATTGAACTAACACCTAAAGAATAGAAGTTTATACCCTAATTTAAACAGGGCCGTAAGGCCCTTTATCATTTTCCAAATCTTACAGCACTTTCACAATATTACATAAAGGGTTATCACGGCAAACAGTGAAACTATATTTTGCCGAAATGGTTAGGTGGGCCTGAGAAATTACGCTTAACTATACTAGTGAAAGGAGCTATGAATGCAACATTCAATCCAACAATTATCCATGAAAAAGATCTCAATAATTTTAGTACTAATCTTAACTACAATTTTACTCACTATAAACACCACAAAGGCTATGGCAAATAATTATAGCAATGAACGTACTAACATTTATAAACAGCGTAATTATCTATCCTCACCGGCCAAAAATCCCAATCAGAAAATTAATCGAAACCCCTCTCGGGAGATTAACTTAACTCCGGAGGAAGCCCGGATTTTTAAGCTGATAAGCCAGGAAAGAGCGAAAGCTGGTTTGCCGCAGCTTGAAATCGACCCCATATTAACAGAATTAGCTCGGGACAAAAGCTTGGACATGGTCAACCATAACTATTTCGGCCATTATTCTGAACGTTACGGCACCATCCACGATCAGTTGAAAACAAATGATATCTCATATTGTAATGCCGCCGAGAATTTAGCGGGCGGATCGGATTTATACAAAACCCATCGTAGGTTATTGGCGAGTCCGGCCCATCGCAGCAATATTTTAAATCCCAACTTTAAAAGAGTTGGAATTGGCATTGTAAAAGGAAGTCCCTATGGGAAAATGATTACGCAGATATTTGTTGATTAATGTACGTTACGCGTTACGAGTACCGCGTTATCCGTGCCTGTGGGTTTGGAAAATAGTTAAATCAAATCTTAATATTAGCTTAAATGGCATCCAGGCCGTAGTCAATAACTACGGTTCTTTTTCTTTATATTTGAATTATTCGCATAACGCTCTACGTTTGACGCGTAACTCCTAACGTATCCAGGCTATAGTCATAAACTACGGTTTTTTTTAGTTAAACTGTCACCAAAATAGAAAATACTATCACGCTTGCCGATCCACGTCAACTTTTTTTTAATTTATTGGGTCAAATAGATGTTGACGTGGACGGCTACTTGGATAATTGCATATACTGTATTAGAATTTTTGACCTTTCTTAATTTTTCGGCAGTAATCTGCCGAAATACTCGAAAGGAGGTTGGAAGATGGGAGTGGATCATACCAAAGATGAAGAAATGGAAATTCAGCAAGAGGAAGTTATAAAACCCAAAAAAAGAAAATCCGCTACCAAGAAAGCAAAAACCCTTGATTCAGGGGAATTGAATATAGATCAGACTAAAGAAAGTCCAATTGACGAAGAATCCGGTACTGTAAAGAAAAAGAAAAGCGGCACGAAAAAGAAAAAAACAACCACCAAAGGTAAAAAAAGAAATACTAAAATAAAATCTCTCAAAGTTACTGCTCTTTCCGAAGAATTAAACGAAGCCGCTCAAGTGCCGGAAGAATTAGAGCCTACGGGTCAGGCTGAAATCAGTAAGGTCAAGGTAGAGGTGTTGCCAAATAAAACGGCAGCAGATGTTAAGTCACAATTGACGATCCTTAAGGAACCGGCAGCTGTTAATTTACAGGGAGCAAAGGTTCAGGCCAACGGATCGCAAACGATCAATGCCAGGGTTGAAGCAGTCCAGGATGCCATATTACCGCTTAGGGCTATTAAAGTTCGAAACGTCACCGGTGAAATCCGGAACATAGTTACTGAGATTATTCCGAACAAAGTAATAGTTCAAGGCGTAGTTCACGAACAACTCTTTTTTGTTGGAACCGATAATTTAGTACATCACCTGGCTGATGATATTCATTTTAGCACTTTTCTAGATGTTCCCGGAGTTCAACCAGGCATGAATGCTCAAGTCTCGGCACGAATCGAAGAAATCATCACCGAACTCGCCCCAAATGGGGAAAGCATCGTCAAAAAAATAATTATTGAAGTCTTTGTCAAAGTCACCGAGACAGTTCAAGTAAATTTAGTTACCGGTGATGGGCCAACTCTACTCTTAAAAGAAGTTGTTGGTGAGAATACGGCCCAAACTCTAATCGAAACCGATGTTACTCTTGATTTCCCGGCGATTAAGGTTGATGAGATTACCGGAGACATCCGTAACATCGAAGTTGAAGTCATTAAAGATAAAGTAATTATTCAAGGAATTTTACATAAACAAATATTCTTTGTGGACACCAACAACCTTGAACGCCATCAGATGGAAGAAGTTCCATTCAGCTTGTTTGTCGATGTTCCCGGAGCGGTTCCCGGGATGGATGTTCAGGTACAATCTCGGATTGAAGCAATTTTCTTTAATCTAGTCAATGAAACTACCTTGAGACAAAAAGCAGTATTGGAGTTTTTTGTTAAGGTAACTGAAAATATCAGGCTCCAAGTGGTTGTTGGAACCGGGCCCCTTTTCAAGGTCGAAGAGTTTGTCGGTGAAAAAACGGTCCAGGATCTCAGTGAAACAATCATTACTTTACCGATAGCCGCGATTAAGGTCCGTGAGATTGTGGCTCAACTTCGCAATATAGTCACTCATGTAATTCAAGATAAAGTAATAGTCCAAGGCATTATTCATAAACAGATCTTCTTTATCAGCACCGACAATATCGAGCGTCATTTGGCAGAGGATATTCCTTTCTCACTGTTTTTGGATATTCCCGAAACGGTACCTGGGGATAATGTCCATGTCACACCTATTATTGAAGCGATTTTCTTTGATCTGATTTCCCCAACTGAACTTAGACAAAAAGTAATCTTCGCCATTAACGCCGTAGTCACCAGGACACTTCAGTTAAATCTGGTTCTAGGTGAGGGTAGGCCTCTCTTTAAAGTTGAACAAGTGGTTGGAGAGAATACCAAACAGGTACTAGTGGTACGGAGAGAGCAGATTCGACGGCAAGTAAATGTAACCAGGGTGACTATTGTATTCCCGGGTGCGGAAGTAATTGGGCAGCAACAGATTATTTTAAGAAATACTTTCGAATTACCCGTGACTGCAATCAAGATCAAGGAAATCAAGGCTGTCATTACTGACCTTACTGCCAGAGTCATTCTTGACGGGGTTGTTGTAGAAGGTGTCGTCGTAAAGACTATCTTCTTCGTGGATACCGACAATATTGTCCGAAGTATTACCGAACGAATCCCGTTCTCGATTCTGGTCAGCGTGCCCGGCATCCGGCCGGATCAAGCGGTTGAAGCAACTGTAGATATTGAAAATATCTCTTTTAGCTTGAATAAGGAAGGGAATGAAGTAACCCAGATCGTCGTTTTACGCGCTACAGTCCGAGGTACGGAAGAACCTCAACCCGGAGTGTCGGTTGTTACCAGCGTAACCGGTCCGGGAATTGAAACCGAAACAATTCGGGTGAGAGCTTTAGTTCTAACCCCGGAAGGAGCGGTCTTCCAGGAATTCAACGTGGTAACCGATGTTAGTGGCCCGGGAGTATTGAGTGTGACGAAACGGGTGATTTCTTTGGATGTAGTCGGGGATGGCAATCCCAATCCGGTACCGGTAGAAGTGGTAACGGATGTACAGTTAGCATAACTAATCAGAGGGCTATCTCGAAAGAGATAGCTCATTTTTTTGAAAAGATGCTATTTTTTGACTTAAGCATTAACTGATTCCACTAAAGGCACAGAGAAAAATTATTGGCAAAACCATAAGATATATCATCATTCTGCTGGACTTTAGTGGAGGAGATAGAATGAACATTACAGTTATTGGTTGTGGATATGTGGGTTTGGTAACCGCTGCAGGTTTAGCTGACTTAGGTCATTTAGTGTCAGCGGTTGATATAGATCAGGTAAAAATAGATTTGTTAAAGGATGGACAAATTCCAATTTTTGAAGAAGGCCTTGAAGAGATTGTTAAAAAGAATTTGAAAGCAAATCGGCTTATGTTTTCAAACAATTTAAAGATAGGAATCGAAGAAGCACAGGTTATTTTCATTGCAGTAGGTACGCCTTCCCTAGAAGATGGGTCGGCTGACTTAGGTCAGGTAGAAGCTGTAGCAAAAGAGATTGCCAATTATATGCGAAATTATAAGGTGGTAGTCAATAAATCTACAGTTCCGGTTGGAACCGGGAAATGGGTCCAAGCGTTAATTAATGAATATTCCAAATCCTCTTGTGATTTTGATGTAGTTAGCAATCCTGAATTTTTACGTGAAGGAAGCGCGATAGAAGATTTTTTCCACCCGGAACGGGTTGTAATTGGAACAGAGTCCTTAAAATCCGAAAATATTATGAAGGAAGTTTATCAAAAATTCGATGGAGCCCAGATTCCATTTATTTATACCAATTTGGAAACGGCTGAACTAATCAAGTATGCTTCGAATGCCTTTTTAGCCACGAAGATTGCTTATATTAATGAAATTGCCAAGCTTTGTGAGACGATTAATGCTGATGTTTTAACTGTAGCTAAAGGGATGGGACTGGATACCCGGATTGGCCCGAAGTTTTTGAATGTCGGTCCTGGATATGGCGGTTCTTGTTTTCCTAAAGACACTAAAGCTTTAGTTGAAATAGCCAAAGCGGCCGGAGAAAGATTATCAATCGTCGAAGCAGTAGTGACTTCCAATGAATTACAAAAACGACTCATGTTCCAAAAAATAAAAAGGGTTGTCGGTACGTTGAAGGGAAAAACCTTGGCGATATTAGGGTTGGCTTTTAAGGCCGATACCGATGATATGAGGGAATCTCCGGCACTTCCAATTATTAATAGTATATTAAAAGCAGGGGCAATTGTAAAAGTGCATGATCCCAAGGCAATCAAGGAAGCTCAAAAAGTTTTTGGAGTATCGGTTCAATACTCAGAAGATATTTATGAAACGGCCAAAGGAACAGATGCATTAATAATAATAACGGAATGGAATATCTATCGCACTCTGGATCTTTCGAAACTAAAAAGATTAATGAAAATTCCTGTTATCATTGATTTGCGAAATATTTATTCGCCGAAGGATCTTCAAAAAGCTGGGTTTTTATACGAAGGAGTTGGTAGAGGGATTAAAAAATAGCTTTCCTTATTACCGTTTTACCTATTACTCTTATAAGATAAAATTTGTCATAGATATTATCAAACTTCCTGGATTATTAATAAACAGGAAGTTTTTATGTTCATTATTAGGTATAAAGTACTATTAAAATAATTATTTTTTACTAATACGAATTTCATACTGAGTGAATAAAATATTGTAATAAATTAACGGTTAGTTCTCACGTTAGTTACTTATGTCATAATAATGCTAATTAAAAATATTATTTTTCAATGTAAGGACTTAATTTTATATATTAAATTGGGGGCTGACGTGGTTAAACAATATTAAGTCTTCTTTTAGGAGAAAAATGAAATATTTATGGGGCAATAAGAAAAAAAATATTTATTTATTCATGTGTCATACCATTAGTAAAGAAATATTAGAAGAATATAATAAAATTGACAAGGCAACAAAAGGTCTAGGTGAAACCTATCTTCTGTTCCACTCAACCGACAATAATTCACCATCCGATTTGGCTAAATACAAGAAATACCTATTTACGGATGAAAGTTTAATTCATTTAGATTATCCAATGCTCAGAAAGTCAATTATTCCTGGTAGCTGTCATTTCCCTTTACTTCAGTTTTTTATAGATTATCCTAGCTATGATTTCTATTGGCTGATTGAGTATGATGTAAGATTTACAGGTGATTGGCGAAAGTTTTTTCAATATTTTAATGCTTCTAGTGCCGATCTCTTGGCCTGCGATATCCGAAGCTACGCCGATAAACCAAACTGGCGCTGGTGGGGTTTGAACCATCCATCAAAAAAAATTTCGCTAAAAAAACGCTATGCCTCATATAATCCGATTTATAGAATTTCTAATCGGGGATTAAAATTTATTCATTGCTCATTAAGGGATGGATGGAAAGGCCATCAAGAAGTCGTATTAGCCACTTTACTATATCATAATGGTTTTGAGTTGAGAGATTTTGGCGGAAATGGGAGTTTTGTTAAACCTGGTGATGAAAATCGTTTCTATCTTAGTAATTCCGATAATAGCACTGTAAGATGGAGGCCTCCATTTAAGAAGATTGGGCAAAATGACCAAAAACTATATCATCCGGTGAAGCCATCATTAAAAAATTAATGTTATTTTATTGACTTAAGCACCAAGTATTCTACTAACGGTACAGGGAATCATTTTTGAAATAATCATAAGATATATTATCATTCTGTTAGACTTTAGTGGAGGAAATATCTTATGTATTCTGATTATTTCTATTGTATATATTGTAAAACGGCTTTCGTTGGTTTTTTAACTTTAGGCATTAAGTAAGAATGATGGTATTTAATCACACTTGCAATGTTGGAAGAAGGTATTAGACATGAAAAAGGAAGTTGTTTTGGTTACAGGAGGCTCTGGATTCATCGGTTCGCATTTATGTGAAAAGTTAGTAGAAATGGAATTGGAAACGGTTAATCTTGATAATTTTTGCGATAATTATGATCCAATGATTAAAGAACAAAATATAGCAGGTCTATTAGATAATCCCCATTATCATTTATATCGTGGCGATATTAGGGATAACCGGGTTTTAGATAAAATCTTTACTACCCATCCTATTAAGGATATTATTCATCTGGCTGCTTTAGCAGGAGTGCGACCGTCCTTGGCCAACCCCCGCGATTATGTCTCGGTGGATATTGAAGGTACTGTAAATCTATTGGAATATGCTGCAAAATATCAAATAAAACGCTTTTTATTTGCTTCTTCCTCTTCTGTTTATGGTGATAATCCAGTTCCATTCAAAGAAAGCGATCGGGTGGATAAGCCCTTATCACAATATGCCGCCGCTAAAATTGGCGGTGAAGTTTTCTGTCGGACCTATCACCGGCTTTATGGTTTTTCAGTTGGTTGCTTACGTTTTTTTACGGTATATGGTCCAAGACAACGGCCGGAAATGGCAATATATCAATTCACTGAAAGGATCGAACAAGGATTAGAAGTGCCATTATTTGGGATAGGCAATAGTGAACGGGATTATACTTATGTTGATGATTTAGTTAAGGGTATTCTAGCAGCAATGGAAATTCCATATTCGTTTGAAATTTTTAACTTGGGAAATTCCCGGACAGTCGTCCTGTCGGAACTAATTAATTTAATAGGAAACGTGGTAGGAAAAGAACCTCGGATAACAATGATGCCCGTTCAAAAGGGGGATGTGCCCCGAACATGGGCTGACTTAAGTCATTCTAAACAAATTTTAGCATACCGACCCCTGGTTGATATCGTTGAAGGAATAGAACGGTTCGTATCTTGGTATCGAAGTCAGACTTTATCTAAACAGCATTTTAAAATGAATGACCCAAATATTGGTACTAGTGCTTAATATAGTTATTTACATTAAGTTGATAGGTATTTAAAATCAAATAGAAATATATGGACATTCAAAAAAGCCGAAGATAAAAAAATTTCGGCTTTTAATCACTTTTAGCTTGATAAATTAATTGTTTTTCCACAAGTTCTAATGCTTTTTCAACCACTTGGTCCATATTGTAATATTTGTAATTACCGAGCCGGCCGATAAACCATACATTTTTAAGTTTTTCCGCCAAGCTCCAATATTTCCGATACAAAACTTTGGTTTCCTCATTAGGAATCGGATAATACGGATCACCTTGTTCGCGCGGGTATTGCCGGACAATAGTAGTAAATAAATGGTTTTTACCTGTAAAGTGTTTGAACTCGGCTACTCGGGTAAAATCATAGTCATTAGGATAAGTAACCGTACCAACCTGTTGATAAAATCCTCCTTTAAGTTCTTCCGTAGGATATGTTTCAAACTGGAAATTAACCGAGCGATAGGGAAGAGGCCCATGTAGATAGTCAAAATATTCATCAATGGGACCGGTGAAGACCATCTGATTGAACCGGATCTCATTGTAGATTGAACGGTAGTCGGTATTCAGTAAAACTGATATTCTCGGGTGTTCCAGCATTCTGGAGAATAGCGCGGTATATCCGTGTTTGGGTAAACCTTGAAAACGGTCGGTAAAATAACGGTCATCCCTATTGGTCCGTACCGGAATCCTCATGGTTACAGAAGCGTCAAGTTCACGAGCGTCTATCCCCCAATGTTTCCTGGTCAGACCTTTAAAGAACTTTTCAAATAGTTCTCTGCCTACCTGTGAGACTACGGCATCTTCCGCTGATTTTATTTCTGTTATAGGTTCACGGGTTTTTACAAAATACTCCATTAGTTCAAGGGTGGATAAGTTTAATCCGTAAAGTTCATTGACTGTGTCAAGATTTATTGGGATCGGTAAAAATTTACCCTCCACATAAGCTTGAACTCGATGTTGGTAATACCTCCACTCAGTAAATTGAAGCAGATACTCAAAGACCTTCCGGTCATTAGTATGAAATGTATGAGGGCCGTAACGATGGATTAAAACACCGGCCTGGTCATAACAATCATAGCAGTTTCCTCCGATATGATTTCTTTTATCAACTATTAGAACTCGTTTACCATGTTGGCTGGCCAATCGCTCGGCTACTACACACCCGGCAAACCCAGCTCCCACTATTAGATAGTCAAACAATTAGATTCCTCCGTTTCGTAAGCCGTTACGCGTTTAAACGTACCGCGTTACGCGGATATCTGTTGCTCAGGTTAGGTTTCGAATTATTTTATGTTTAACAGATTAAAAATGCTATCGGCGCTTGTCGGTTTGACGTTACGCGGATGTAGAATGTGACTCAATCATCGAAAGCTCTTCTTTTGGAACGGAGAACCAACCAAGTTAAAATCATAATATAGATTAAGCTTTGTTTAAACCGACGCTAAAACAAGACTTTGGTTCGGAATTCCTCAAATCAGTCAAAGGAGAATTATTATGAGTAAGAAACCAATCCCAAGAAAGGTAATTCCAAAAAGTGATATTTGCGCAGCGACCTGTAATTATGCCAGACCTAATAATGCTAAAACATGTGTTAAACGCCTCAGGGATTTGGGGCTTACCGAAATTATCGTCTGGAATAATAAAGCAAAACCAATTCGCGGCGCTAATAGAAATATTGTTAGTTCAAAGAATATCGGTTCAATAGGCAGGTATTACATAGGGTTGCATACTCAAAAACCGTATATTTTGATCGTGGATGACGACCATATGCTGACTCAATCAGGATTAGCCGCATTAAGATTATGGGCTGCCAAATATCCGGCGGTTGTGCAATGCGGAGCGGTTTTTAATCCCCCATTTAAAAGATATTTTAATCGGAAAGTAATTAAATCAAACCAAACCAAACTGCCTAGAAAAGTGGATCTGGTTTTACCATATGGCGGACTGCTGCTCACTACCGATTTGTGTCGGCGGATCCTCGAACATTGGTCCTGGAAATTTAAAGAAGCGGTAAGACCGGGTTTTATCGCTACAGACCTTGCTGTTAGTTGCGCGATTCTCGACTTAACAAAGCAACACCCCGTAGTCGTTCCGGTTAATGGGCGTGGAATGGTGAAACTCAAAGATGAAGCTCCCCATAAAGCTCTTAGCCGTCAAAAAGGAGCCAGGGAAGAAAAGACCAAAATTTTAAGATGGATGATCAACCATGGTTGGAAACCGCTAAAAAAAAAATAATCCAAAAGATTGATTGGTGATTGATGATGATAAGCGAGGTAAAACCCGTTTCTTTAGCTGAAGTAACTGCAATTATGTGTAATTATGCGCGTCCCAAAAGCGCTAAACTTGTAGTAAAGCGACTACGGGATTTAGGGCTTACCGAGATTATCGTATGGAATAATGGTATTAAGCCTGTTCCCGGAGCAACTCTAAATATTAACTCCGCTAGAAACATCGGGGCAATTGGGAGATATTACGGAGCTTTACATGCTTCAAAACCATATATTTTAATCGTTGATGATGATGTTTTACTTACCAAGAAAGGATTAAATACACTTCTCAAATATGCCGCCAAGTACCCCACGGTTGTTCAAGCCGGATTGATTTATGGTTCGCCATTTAAGAAAAATTACAAAAGAATTAAATATTTATCGGATACTGTTAAAACCACCAAAAAGGTTGATGTTATTATTTCTAACCGGGGTATGATTATCAAATCCGATCTCTGCCGGTCAATCCTTAATCATTGGGCATGGGGATGTTTGAAGGCTGTCCGTAAGGGGTTTATCACTACTGATATTCCGGTGAGTTGCGCCATTCTCGATCTGACCCATAAACGTCCGGTGGTTGTGCCGGTAGCCGGTAAGGGGTATGTCTGTTTACCTGATGAAGCGCCTGAAAAAGCTGCGCGGAAGCAAAAAAATTTTTACGAGGAAAAGACTAAAATGCTCAAATGGCTTGTCAATAATGGATGGAAACTATTGGGTGATGCGAAGAAAACCCATTGAAGTATTTTTATTGTTAATTCAATAGTCTATTTACAATAGTACTTATAATACTCGGGATTTTTTGGAGGAAATATTATGGACCAAAAAATAAAAGACCAAAAAGTACCCCTTAAGGAAATCTGCGCAGTTTTGTGTAATTATGCCCGTCCAAAATGTGCCAGGATTTGTGTAAGGCGTTTGTTGAATTTGGGTATTACCGAAGTGGTCGTATGGAATAATGGGGCTAAACCAATACCGGAAGCAACTCATAATATAACTAATACTAAAAATATAGGACCAATGGGGAAACATCTTGGGGCTTTAAACACAACTAAACCATATGTATTAATTATCGATGATGATTATCTATTAACCAAAGCCGGCTTAAATGCTTTACGAAAATGGGTCTTGCATTTTCCCGCAGTAGCACAGCAAGGCAGTAGATTTAAGCCTCCCTTTAAAAATTATAACAAAAGGGATCTATACCTTTCCGAGGGAGTTAAATTTCCTAAAAAAGTTGATATGGTTATGCCCAATAAGGGAATGATGCTCAAAACCAGTCTTTACCGGTTCATTCCTGATAATTGGGCCTGGGAAGCGCTTAAAGTTTTAAGCCCGAAAATATTTACAACCGATCTTTCCGCCAGTTGCGCTATTTGGGATTTAACAAGAAAACATCCGGCTATAGTACCGGTTCGAAAAGGTTTCGAAAAACTGCGGGATGAAGCTCCCCAAAAAGCCCTAAGACGGCAGAAGAACATTTACCATGAAAAATCTAAAATATTACGTTGGTTAGTTTCCCATGGGTGGAAGCTGATGTACGGTAAATAATCTATGTAAATATTTCAAAGTTAAAAATATTGATTCTTAAGTTAAGCTGTCAATCCTGGTTAAAATTGGAGGATTGAAAATGGATCAAGGAATTATTGAAAATATTATCAAGAGTCACAAACTTTTAAAATCGGTTGACCAAATCCAAACTTTAAATAAAGGGCAATCACCGGAAAAAAAATATATTTTATTCAGTAATAACCAAGAAAAATTTATATTAAGAGTGGCAAAAATCGGACGTTTTCATAAGTATCAAAAAATGTTTAACATTATTAATAAGTTCCATAAAAAAGGAGTCAAATGTTTAAAACCGGTGGTTTTTGACAAGACAGCCGATGATAGATATTGTTATTCGGTTGTTGAATATTTACAAGGAAAATCGAGTGAATCCATTCTGCCGAATTTATCAACAACCGAACAATTGAAGATTGGGATTGCTGCAGGTAAAGAATTAAAAAAACTACATAAATTAAAATGCCCAAAAACGAAGCGGGATTGGTTTGATAAAAGATATCCTAAATTTTTAGCAGATTTAAAAAAATTTAAAGATTTAAAGCTTTCTTTTTATAAAGAGAAATATGTATTGGATTATATTAATAAACATGTTGATTTAATGAAAGGAAGGCCACTTCGGTTTCTACACTATGATTACGGTGTGAGAAATATTATCGTCCATAATAATAAATTAAACGGTATCATTGATTTTAACGGATACAAATGGGGAGACCCAATTCATGATTTTTATAAGTTACCCTGGGGTAGTAAGAATTGCAGCGTTTGGTTTGTTAAAGGCGAAATAATTGGATATAACGGTGGAAGTGTCCCTGACAGCTTTTGGGCAATGTATAACCTATATGTGATGATGAACTTGCATCGAAGGCTAGCCTGGGCTTATCTCAAACAACCTTCAAGGTTTCCATCGAGATTAAAAATTATTGAAGAAATAGTTAGAGAACATAATTTAAAATCAAATAAAGGACCAAAATGGTTTAATCAACGATATTACATCTTTTAATACAATTTCAAACCATCTTTCTTGCAAGACTACTACAATACTAATAAGAGAACTAAATTGGAACCGAGAGGGGATTTAAAATGAAAATCTCTGTATTAATTCCTTATAAACCGGATCATGGTTGGCGGGATTTTTTATGGAAAAATGTTGAAAAAAGATATAAACTTCTAATGCCGCAACTGGAATTATGTTTGGGCTTGGATGAGAGCGAACTTTTTTCCAGAGCTAGAGCAATAAATAAAGCGGCCCGAAAAGCTAGAGGTGATCTATTTATTATTGCCGATAGTGATGTTATTTTTAACCCTGATTTAATAACCAAGATTAAGTCATATATTCACCTGTATCCTTGGATTATACCTTTTAAAATAGGTTATAGGCTGACTTATGAGGCAACTATGAGATTACTTGAACAGAAAATGCCGAAAAAAATAAAAATTGGGCCTCAGGACATTATAAACAAAAATTTAAACCGTTTTAGTTCTGGATCATTAATGAATGCCATGACCAGGTCAACCTTTGAAGCTGTTTCCGGTTTTGATGAACGTTTTCAAGGTTGGGGTTGCGAAGACAGGGCATTTGCAATATCGATGAATACTATTTGTGGAAATTACTTTAAAATGGATGAAACCATTTATCATTTATGGCATAAATTTGGTGGGAGTACTAAAACTCCTGAATATAAAAGAAATTTAGCTTTGCTTGATCAATATAAAGCTGCTAATCACGAGGTTGAGAAAATGAAGAAGCTTATTAAGGAACGTTCGGTTGAATCAACTTTTACTATTACAAAAAAAAACATAAAAAGGGCAAAGTGATATGAAAATATATATCATTCCGGTTGATAAAAAATTCCAACCCAATTCACAGCCTTTTAGGTATCCCGGCCATAATCAAGATTATGGAGTTGAACAAGATTTTAGAAACTATTTAAGTAAAAATACAAAGTTAACAACAGATAATTATAAGAAAGCGGATTTTCATTACTTACCGGTGTATTGGACTAGATGGCATCTTAATCATGAATTTGGTCAAACGGGGCATGAAGAATTACAAATGCATCTAACCCAAGTTATTAAGGATGATAAAAAGACATAAATTTTTTTCGAGTAATATTTAATTGTTTCCAATGAACACTTATACATTTGATTATTTTTGGCATGACTTATTGATACTGTAAAGATGGCATTCATCTAATGCTCTCCTTTATTCTTTCTTTAGAATGAAACAAATCTATTGTCATAAAGATAAGGAACCCTTATATTATGAATTTTTAATAAAAATACTAATTTTTAATATTAGTTTACGCTGTAATTTATTTTATGTGCCGTTAACAAAGCATTTTCTAATTTTAAACGTTACATATATAAATTGAATTGATGTTATTTGCATGCGGCTTTATGAATGTAATAATTTCAAAGAATACTTTTTGAATATTTCCAAATTTTCCTCCAGCTCATATATTAGAAAAAAAATAGAGAGTGGGGAGGGGAGTAAAATAGCGTCATGGTTAGAATTTACGGTTAAAATAGGTTGTAGTAATAATTGTTACTTTTGTCCCCAAGAAAAAACCGTAAAAGCATATTCCAATCGGGGTCCAAAATACCTTTCTTATCAAAACTTTTGTACTATTTTAAAAAAACTTCCCAAAGATGTCGGATTGCATTTCTCAGGATTTAGCGAGCCCTTTCTAAATCCGGAGGCCTCAAAGATGATACGGACCGCATCAGAAAAAGGATATAAAATACAACTTTTTACTACTTTAGTATCACTAAAGCCAAATGATGTGGAAAATATTAAAAACATCAAGTTTGAAAGATTTTATATTCATCTTCCTGACAAGAAATTTTTTCGTTATCCAACGGACCGATGGCTTGAAAATTACAGATTAATAGCTTCAGCTGATTTACATCCGCAGTTTATGACAATGGGAGAGCTTGATAAGAGGATTGAAAAAATTGTTGGTAAATTGGAAGCGGCAAAGATGCTTTCCAGGGCCGGCACAGTCGAACATATAAAAGTCAAACGTAAAGCAGGAAAACTATTTTGTAGAAGACTTACCCAAAGAGGGAATGTAATAATTCCCAACGGCGATGTATACCTTTGTTGTATGGATTTCAAATTACAGTATAAGCTGGGAAACTTACTCACGGGAAAATATGATGATTTGTTTAAAGGAGAAGAATTCAAGCGTGTTTTGAAGGCGGTAAATTCGGAAAATGAAGAAGTAATCTGTAGATATTGCGAAAAAGCAAAAGTAATTTAAATAAAAAAAGGTTGCTCTTGGCAATCTTTTTTATTTATTATCCAAGAATTTCAATTAATAGACCTGAGTGTTAGACTCCTCTTTTAGTTATGAAGTATGTAATTTCCAGGATTATAGCTTATTTCAGATGTACCGGGGAAATCATAAAATATTGTAATCAAAAAACTTATTGCGATCTATTTAAAACTAAAGAAGGTGATACAATTTGCCTGACAAAAAAAACCTAATTGTTCCCAATGAATGGTTGGATAAGGACGGATATGTCCCGCCGGAAGTCAAAACCATGGCCAATCAAGTAATTGCCTACTACGAAATGAAAGTCTTCGATATGAAGTTAATCACGACCAAACCCGATAAGGGCGGGGCAATTTGGAGAATCGAGACAAGTAAAGGTACCCGAAGTTTAAAACTACTACATCGTCGGCCTGCAAGGAGCCTTTTTAGTATCGGCGCTCAGGATTACTTATGCCGGCGTGGCGCTCGAGTACCGGTCCTGGTGCCAACCAAAAGTGGAAAATTGTTTGTAGAATTAGGCAATAAACTATGGACTGTCAATACATGGATCAAACCTTTGGCCCAGGCTTCTAAGATTAATCTGGAGGGAGCTGAGAAGCTTTGTTATGGATTGGGTGAGTTTCACAAGCTTTCACGGGGTTACATACCTCCAATGGGATCCGAAAATCCCTCCCGATTAACCGGCTGGCCTAATTATTATAAGAAAATTCTAAACAAGATTAACTGGTTTAGGGTTTTGACCCAAACCTACAAGGACACGACCGCCAGTACCTATTTACTATCGGTTATAGACCGGTTTGAAAATCAAGCAAATGAGGCTTTAAAACAGCTTATTCAATCCCCGTATTCCAAATTAGTGGCCCGTGGTGAAAAGTATTGGGGTCTAGTCCACCAGGATTATGGATGGTCCAACGGGCAGCTTGGACAGGGAGGAGTTTGGATCATCGATCTTGATGGTGTGGCTTACGACCTGCCCATTCGAGATTTGCGAAAATTGATTACTAGCACAATGGATGATATAGGTGAATGGAAACTAAAGTGGATTAAAGGAATGATTAACGCCTATCAAAAAGCGAATCCGATTGAACCCGAACTCTTTGAAATTCTATTAATTGATATGGCTTTTCCCAATGAATTTTATAAACATCTTAAGGAAATGATTTACAATCCTACCGCTTTTCTAAATGCCGGTACCGAAAGATTGATTAAACGGCTGGTAAAGATGGAGGAGAGCAAATGGTCGGCCTTGAAAGAATTGAGCAACCGGAGAGGAGGTCTATCATGAAAGTATTGATGATTGCTACAGAAAAATTACCGGTCCCCCCGATCCGCGGAGGAGCGATTCAAACGTACATTGACGGTGTAGCTCCAATGCTTGCCAAAGAACATGAACTGACGATTCTCGGCAGAACCGATCCGGCCCTCCCCGAAAATGAAACCAGTGATCAAATAAATTATTTTCGGGTCCCCGGTGGGGATTTTAAAAAATACCGCCAGGGAGTTATCAGTTTTCTAAAAAGCACTTCATTTGATATTATCCATATATTTAATCGGCCCCGTTTAGTGAGGGCGGTTCGTATAACTGCTCCGAATTCCCGAATTATTCTTAGTATGCATAATGATATGTTTAATCCGGATAAAATCTCTTCTGAAGAAGCGGAATTCGCCATTGAGAATACAGAACGACTAATAAATATCAGCGATTATGTCGGTATTACTATTAAAACGTTGTATCCTCAATCGGAAAATAAGCTTTATACCATCTATTCAGGTGTAGATTTAGATCGTTTTCGTCCCTCAAATTCGGAAGAAACAAATAAGATCCGTGAGGAGCTTCGTAAAAAATATCATCTAACCTCCAAAAAGGTTATTCTATATGTTGGTCGTTTATCGATTAAAAAAGGAGTAGATATACTGATTCGGGCCGTTTTGGATCTTGCCAAAAAGCACCCCGATATCGCTTTGGTACTTGTCGGCAGTAATTGGTATGGCCAAAACAAGGTCAGTGACTATGTCGCCTATCTTCGCTCTCTGGCGAAACGCTCACCGGTACCGATTATTACTACCGGCTTTGTCAAACCGGAAGAGGTTCATCAATGGTTTTGGGCGGGGGATATCTTTGTTTGCCCGTCTCAATGGCAAGAACCTTTGGCAAGAGTTCATTATGAAGCGTTGGCCAGCGGGCTTCCAATTATAACTACAAATCGGGGCGGCAATCCGGAAGTAATTCGCACCCAAAATAAGTTGATTGTTGAGTCTCCGGAGAACCCTAAATCTTTTTCAAATAAAATAGCTATTCTTCTAAATGATCGACAGCTTTGTAAGGGGATGGGTGATGAAGGCCGGAGAATAGCCGAGCAATTTTTTAGCTGGTCGCGAGTGGCCCAAGAGATCCTTGAAGTCTGGGAAGGAAAAGGAATTGTGAAAAGTGAAGTTTAAAACAATAATAAGAAATCTTATTTTCAAATCAACCTTCTAAATGTTACTTATATAGACTCCGGTCCGACCTTTTATGGTCGGACGGAGACAATAATTTGATTTTTCGTCATCGGATACCAGGGGTTTATTTTACTACAGGGGCGTAAGGTATACATCATGGTTTTTCCATAATCAATTGCGACTTTGCCATATCGTTCTGCGATAGCTGGGGCTAACAGAACCGAATTGACTCCTGCAGAAATTAATGCCATATCAAATCGGTATTTTCCAATTAACTCTAGTGTTGTGGGGATCTGTTTATAATGTGTAAAATCAATGCACCCAACAATCTTTGGTTTTAAATCCGCATAATCGCGGTTGATCTTTTCGGCATAGGCTTCCGCCCATTTGGAAATTAAAAGGGTTCTATAGCGGTGAAGCATTTCCCAAAAAATACGTAAAGATACCATTTTACGATTGACAAATACATAACAGAGGTTTGGTGGATATAAGTGAAAGTGGTCAAAAAGTTTGTTGGTTAGCTCTCGTTTATATTTACTAGGAACACTTACCTCATCATTCTTTTGGCGGCAAATCCCAACCATATTGGCTAGGCGTATAGCTTTAACCATTTGATTGCGCAGGTTAAGATTTGGGAGGGTTACCCCTTTCCCGCGCCCAGTATCCGACTGCTTTACCCAATAAGAGTTTAAAACCTCTCGCGGACTAAAAAAAATATTTTGAGCTAAAACTATGTTTTCTCCGTCACCAATTCGAATCAATGAAAACGGTTTTTTTTGTTTTAAGGCAAATTGGATCTGAGTTAAAACCTTTACTGTCGGTATCATTTGTCTATCAGAAATAATGCTTAATGACAATTTAATCATCCTTCATCGGTTAACAATTTTGAATATTTTTTTATTTTCAGTTAATTTACCGCCGTATTAGGCTCTTCTTGTTGAAGATTGATTAATAAATCACGAACTTCGGCTATTTGTTCATTTGGATAGCCGAATCTGCGCATTATCTCCGCTTCCTCGGCCCCAATGGCGAAAAATTTCTTCCACTCTTCAAAACCAGCCCGCTTATTTTTCATTTTTACATAAAAAAGTTTCCAGGCCCCATATAACGGATCCGATTCTTTGGTCCTGCCGAGGCTGGTACAAATATGCGAGATGAGATAGGCTTTTTTTAAGCCCAATTGGCTCGCTTTACGTTCATAATAGCGTTCCCCCACACCGTAAAGGGGGAGATTATTCATTACAAAATGAGTACGCCATAAACTCTTTTTAATCATCATACACCAGAATAAAATAGTTTCGTGGCGAAACTCCAAAGCATAACTACGTTTAACCGATCGTTGCTTACGTTCCGACTTAACTGCTACCGGTTTTAATGCAACATAGGCTAATTTGGGATAATCGGTTAATGCTTGATACATTGCTTGAGTCCAATTTTTATGGGGAACAATAACATCATCATCTAACTTTACAATATATTGTCCCCTGGAGGATTCCGCCCCAAATTGGAACCCCGGCATACAACCGATGTTTTTGCCGGGATCGAGCACCCGGACACGGGGGTGTCGATATTTCTTTAAAAATTGTAAAGCTTCTTGATAAGGAGGGTGGTTATTGACTAGTAATATTTCAGTTCTTTTGTCTGTAGTATCAAGGGCTGCATCTAAACATTTCTTGATGAGATTAAGTGTATTATAACAGTTGATAATCACTGAAAATGTCATTAGGATCATCCTTTCGGGATAAAATGCCTCTTAACACAGTTTACGATTGTGATAAAGTTCCTGTGTTGTGCCGGAATCATAATTAATCGATTGTACAAAATTAATAAAGAGCGGTTGTTGTGAATTGAGCATATTATGGAAGAAACAAGTGTCTATTGATGAGATTGGAACATATGATATAGTGATTTTGAAGTTTTTGAACAAATCAACAATATTTTAATTTATCCTTAAATTATATAAAATGTCTTAAATATTTAATTAATTTGGGAAGCTTGATTGAAACAAAGGAGGAGCTAATTTGCGAGTTCTTTTCGTAGATTCTGGAGCTTTAGGTTTCCATGTGAGATATGCCTATGATATTTATACCTCTTTAATGAATGACTTTCATTACGTGGTTCGACAGGTGCATCCTCAAAACTTGTTACATGAAACTATAAGAGATTTTCGACCTGATTTACTACTAGTGGTGCATGGTTCGCGAACCCCGTTGCAACAGGTCCGGTATGCCAGGTCGCTGGGGACGATTGCCGTTTTATGGCTGGTTGAAGACCCTTACGAGATTGATTTTCATCGAGGGGCAATGGTTAATGCTTTTGATTTCGTCTTTACTAATGAACGGCAAGCGGTATATGAATATTCCCATCAGAGGGTTACATACTTGCCATGGTGTTGTAATCCGAGGATTCATAGAAAGATGAATGTTTCCAATACTTATCGGAGCGATCTTTGTTTTGTCGGGATGGGATTTCCCAATCGAGTCCAAGTTTTGAATTCAATAGCGCCCTTTTTGAAACGGTTGAACGTTAAATTAATCGGCGAGTGGAACAGGTGGGAGAAACTCCATCCGGATTTACGGGACTTTGTCATTCCGGTAGTCAATGATTTCAGGGAGGTATTAAAATATTATAATGGTGCTAGAATTAACTTAAATATTCACCGCGATCCGATTAATCCGCCATCCGGAAATAGTCAGGGAGTTTTAGCGACCAGTCCCAACGATCGGACTTTTGCCATTGCAGGTTGCGGCGGTTTTCAAATGGTAGACCGCTTCCGGTCTGATCTATGGGATTGTTTTCAAGATGAAAAAGAGATTGTCAGTTTTTCCGATCCGGACGACTTGGCTCGGAAAATTGAGTCCTATCTCTCCAAACCGGAATTAAGAGTCCTAGTAGGTACCGAATCACAAAACAAGGCTTATCGTGACCATACATACAAACACCGCCTGGGAGGAATCTTTCAACAAATTCGAAACTATAAACCAAGCATTGTCCGTTCGATTATTCCCAAACCAAAGCACCATCAGACCACTTATTTTTATCAAGGGCAGAGTAACGCTTCATGGCCGCCCAGCCGAGCTATAGTAAATAATGGTAATGAGTTTCGTTCAAGCAATCGCTGGAATTAACAAGGATCTCCGGGATAGATAGGCTGGTTGTCTTGGAATAATCCGTTCCAACCATAATGGCCCAACTCTTCAGCCCATTTACGATTAAAGTGTTGATAACTAAAATCGGCCAGTTTTCGGCATTCATTGGGATTACTCCGTTCAAATGATACATGGACCAAGTGTTGGATTAGGACATCGCAGGCCACCCGAAGTTGATAACCGCCTTTTCGAACTCGGAGTGACAGATCAAAATCATCAGCCCCAAGTGGCATTTTTTCATCAAAATAACCGATTTTTTCTATCAACCGTCGGTCAAATAGGATTAAACAACCGATTAAAAATTTTGTAGGCTCCGATTGGCGATGATAAACAGCAGCAAACTTGCGATCTGCGGCCGACGGATTACTAGGATAACAGAGTAATCCGGGAGATTGACGCCCACCGATTCCAATCCCTTTAGGTCCCACTATCAGAGTTTTGGGGTTATTCCGTAGGTGCCAGGTCATCCTATTTAACCATCCGTTAGGTACAAAAACATCAGGATTCATAGTCGCCAATAAATCTCCCTGAGCGCTATTAATTCCCTGATTACAAGCTTTTGCAAATCCAAGATTTGATTGGTTATAAATAACACTCACAGCTGAATTATTTAGTTTACGTAAGTATTCTATAGAACCGTCAATAGAATAATTATCAACAATAATAATTTCAAATGGAGGAGAGGTATTAGCAACCAAGCTATCCAAACAAGGTTTAAGTACCGGTTTGGAGTTATAGCTAACAATGATGATGCTGGTTTTCATATTATATTTGCCAACCTTTCGCCAGTCCATTTTTTTAAATGCGGGGGATTGGTAATTGAACGGTAATGGGTTATGGGACAAAATTTACCTTCAGGATCTAATGATAAATAACGTTGAAATTTATGAAGATGGTCTTCTTCTTTTACATAACCGAGATGGAGAAGAGGGATTTTTGAGATTGATCCGGGGCTTTGGTAGCACTCAAGTGGGAATCGTCCGCAATGTAACTTGCGATTGGGCCAATGATAATTGATATCTTTCCTGAAGCGGTATAGGCAGGGGGTTTTTGAAAATAACGGACCCCATAATCCGTCAACTCGATAATAAGATAAATTACCCCAAAAATGATAAGTTGTGAAAAAAAACAAGTCTAACTGACTTTGCCTGGTTATATTAGATATTTCTTGCTTGATTCCGGACTCGAAAAATTCATCAGCGTCAATAGCCATCACCCAGACGGGATTTAGCTCCACAGTCTTTTCCCAGAGTAAATGACGGAGCGCCGCTTCATTCGAAATAAATAATGGTTCTTTTAAACGATGATAACCAATTACACAGTTATGATTTTGACAGATTTCCGGAGTTTCGTCGGTGGACGCATCATCTAGTACTACAATCCCATCGACGTATTCACTTAAACGATCTAAGACAAACTTCAAATAACGATGGGCTTCATTGTGTACTGGTAACATCGCCAATAAAGGTCTTTCCGTAAACGGTTTCATCAGTTAAAAAGTCCTTCCATTTTTTATGAAAATAATCCCGGCTTTCACTAAAATAGTTATTAAGGATTCGCATGTTCTGGCAACTGCCGTATACTCGGTGAACCACTTTGCTTTCCGGGCAATATACCACCTTATATCCATGGTAACGGGCATTGTAGCAATAGTCGGTTTCTTCAAAATAATGAAAGTAATGTTCATCAAAATAACCAAGCTCGGGCAGAAGTTGCCGCTTGATTCCCATACAGGCTCCCCCGACACTAAGACAATCACAGTAATGTTGATAACGGTTTGGTTCGTCCGGTTCTCCCCAACCTCTCAGAAACGGTTTGGCATTAGTACCGGTAACACCTACGCCCACTAAAAAACCTTCAGGATTAACCAATCTCGGACCGACTACTGCAATTTTGGGATCGGAATCTAAGGTTTTGAGTAATGGTTGTAACCAACCAGGAGTGAATTTGATGTCGCTATTAATTAAGAAAATATACTTACCGATACCATTTCGGATTCCTTGATTACAAGCCCTGCCATATCCTCGATTTTTTTGATTAAAGATCCCTTGAACCCACCCGCAAGATTTGATCAGCTGAATGCTACCATCGCTACTGCAGTTGTCAACCACCCATATTTTTAAATCCTGATTGATAATTGTATGTTCTTTAATGCTTTTAAAACATTCCGTCAAATATTTACGAGTATTAAAGCTAACAATGATTAAATCCGCTGTATATCCCAACAAATCATCCTCCTTAGCTCTTTCTATGAAGGACTAAATTTTAATAGTTTATTTTATGTGCACTCCGGGATGATAGTGATAATTTCCGGATTAAGAACAATATTTGTCACCTTCAGGTTGTTCTTGGAAATCGTTGGATACGTTTCGTGAAATTAGATCTTTTTTTGGCAAAAACGATTTAATTAAACTCTACCATGCGCACATATAGTTAAAAGCACATATATTATAATAACTAAAAACCAGAGATTGACACCAGTGTGTTTTGGAGGTTAGCCAGTGGGATTATATTTTTTTGTAGGTATAATTATCTATCTTTTTATCTTATTCACTCTAATGATTTGGTTTTTAAATCACCATAGCAGTAATGATCGTGGCGGCGCCAAGCCTATTAATACTGACCAATATAATCAAGATGAAAAAGATAACGATGACTCATCAGTAAGACCAAATCATATTTCTGTAAACTGCTTCCAAGAAGGTGCTCAATCCAGAACGGAATTAAAGCGAGGTGTTGCCAGGATATTGTAATCAGCCCAATAATCAAAATTACTATGAGGAGGGAAATGTATGGACCCTTTGATTCGCGCGGAAGTGGTTATCGGAGAAAATACTAAACAATTATTGGTAGAAAGAAATGTTACTTTAGCTATTTCAGCTATAAAAGTTCGGAACATCAATGCTACCATTCGTGATTTAACCACTGATGTGATTGCCGATAAAGTGGTCATCCAAGGGGTACTCCACAAACAAATCTTTTTTGTTGGAGAGGACAATATTGTCCATCATCAAGCAGAGGATATTCCTTTTAGCACCTTTGTAGACGTTCCGGGAGCGGAGCCTGGAATGAATGTTCAAGTTAGCCCGGTAATTGAGACGGTAATCTTTAACTTACTCTCATCGACCATAGTTCATCAAAAAGTAGTGATCGAGTTTTTTGTAAAGGTCACCGAGACAAGACAATTGAACTTGGTTACCGGTGATGGGCCATTAGTAAGGGTAGATCAAGTAGTGGGTGAAAATACCAAGCAGGAATTGTTTGAGAATTTTATCACCTTGAACACACCGGCGATAAAAATTGATGATATTACTGTAGTGGTAAGAGATATTACTACTCACGTAATAGAAGACAAAGTAATCATTCAGGGCGTTATTCATAAACAAATCTTTTTCGTTGGCACCAATAATATCGAGTTCCATCAAGGAGAAGATATTGAATTTTCAACATTCGTCGATATCCCAGGCGCTTCACCCGGAATGGATGTAATCGTTACTCCAACAGTCGAATTCGTTCATTTTGATTTGAGAGACTCAACCACACTCCTTCAAAAAGTGGTCATTGAATTTTTTGCTAAAGTGACTGAAAGCATTCAGATTAATATTCAGCTGGGTCCGGGAGCTTTGCTCAAGTTGGAAACAGTCACCGGTGAGAATACCAAGCAAATTCTAGTTGAAAATGTATTTTGCTTACCCCTTCCGACTATTAAAATTCGAGAAATTATCGCCAGTATTCGCGATCTGACCACCGAAGTTATTGAAGATAAGGTTATTATTCAAGGAATTCTTCATAAACAGATATTCTTTATTGCTGATGATAATCTCGAACACCATCAGGCTGAAGATATTCCGTTCAGCACTTTTGTCGATATTCCCGGGGCTACACCGGGTATGAACGTACGGGTTGACTCCCGCATTGAAACTATCTTATTTGAACTTGAGGATAGTAACACTTTAAGGCAAAAAGTAGTAATCGAGTTCTTTATTAAAGTAACTGAGACTCAACAATTATCTGTAGTAATTGTCGCTCCTTACGGTCCTTATTACTTTTAAACTATTTACCATATTCTTTCAACCCAAGGTATTTTTAAACTTATTAATAACGGTTAAAGCAGGGAAAACAGGTTGCAAACCACAAACAACCTGTTTCTTTTTTTTTAGTAGTTTTGCATATATATGAGTGAGATTATTTTGGGAGCAATCATGGTTAAGACCTTAACCAGAAAGTTTAAAGTGGAAACAATCTGGCCGGAATTGATTAACAAACGGGTCCAGCAAATCGATAGTCACCTGAAGGAAATTCAATTTTTCAACCAGGGTGGTTCATTATTGGCTAAAGGGTCTTTAAAAAGACAGGTAAAATATATAGATTCAGGTGGAAAAATACGGAAAACTGAAGACAAACTCCAATTTGAAGTAATTATTGGACCGGCACTTTCGGAACCATTACCTTATTTAACTCCGGAACTTAAATCAGATTATTTTATATTTCAACCGCGGCGTTTAGGAGAGAACCATGCTTTACTGGAACAAGGTTTTACTTTAGTAATTAAAGAATTAGAGATTACAGCTGGAGCGGCCAGTCCTTTCACAATCTTAACCGATCAAATAATTAGTAAAGGAAAAGGTGAGAATTTTTATAGTTTTCAGACAAATCTTAAAAGAGATTCGCGTCCTAAAAAATTTAACGGAAAATTAGTATTTGAACGGAGCAAACCGCCGGTTGTAACCGGGACAATAACTGGCGTTATTGTCTATCGAAATTCGCATCAAATTTTAAAAGAGCAGGAAGTAAGTCATTCCTTTAGTTTCTTAATTGATTCGGTGCCAAAAGAAACCGAAGGAGAATTGATTATAAACGGAACTATTATTGAGGTTGATTGGATTTTGCCATCTGGCGGACAAGGGTGGATGGCTGAGCTTAAGTTTGATTATTGTTGGAGCCTGTCTACCCGAAAAGAACTCATAGTTTTAGGATGGACAGAGAGAGACGGCCATTCTAACCCAAGGATCAGGGCTAATCTACTAATAAAAGAAGAACGTTTGCAATTTCCAAAAAGCATTAGAATTGAAAACGATCAAATGGGGCCATTTGAGGTAGAACCCGAAATCAAACTACTGGATTGGAGACGTATTGGCTCAGGTCTTTTAATCAACGCGAAATTGAATTATGATTTATTTTTACCCGATGCTACCGGAATGGAAAAATATCGGTCGGTATTTTTTGAAACCGAGGAATTGGTGGAAGGTTTTTTTGATAATATCGACGATCATGACTTAACTCTTATTCTTGAACCAAAATTAACCATTGGAAAAAGAACTTACAATGGAACGTCTTTTTTAATTGATAATATTCTTGGGTTAACTGCAAAACTTTATCAACCACGAGTCATTTGTTTAGCCCAAGAAAACAATTTAACTGAAATTAGCGGTTTAACCCCCTTGAGCGAAAAAAAGCTTCCTTTGCTTAGTGAAGCTATGCTTAATTTAGGACATCCACCCAGGAGGATAATTCAAGTTCGTAACCGATTATTACAAACTAACCCGTCTATAAAGAAAGGCTGGTTTAATCTTAGCGGAGTAATGGAAGTGGCGGTAATTTATCATGATCACTACAATCAATACCGTGAAGAATACTTCCGTCTTATTTTTCAAAAAAGCTATTGTTGGGAAGGAATTAACGATACCGATGAGTATCAGATCGATTTGGATTCTAAGCTGGAATATGATTCGTATCAATTAGAAAGCAATCAGCTTTTATATAAATATCTATGGGGTTTTTCCGCTTCCATTTTTCATAAACAGTGTCTAAAAGTAGCAGTTTCATCAGTAAATGCAAGCATACCCAAATTAGAGGCATCTCAATTGCCTTTACAACAATCAGTCCAAGAACTAACGATTCAAGGCGAAGTCCCTTTAAAATTTGGCAACCCAAGAGAAATCGCTGTAGGTCGGGGCATAATTACTGAATTTAATTGGAGAAATGCTTTAAATGCGGTATTCGTCGAGGGGAAAATTAAAGGTGAAATTGAATATTGGGACGAAGACGGTTTTCTAAGGCGGGAAATAGTAGATTTTTCTTTTTGGCGTTTTTTGACCAAGGCAAAGCTTATTGAAGAGGATGCGGTCTTAGTCCCCACTTTACGCCGTTTTAATTATTACCCATTGAGGCCGTGGCCTTGGCTTAAGGGAACAGTCAGATATGAGGTGCATATAGAAATCAATATTTAGTCGTCCAATTCAACCTCTGTTGTACTGTGGTGATTTGATTAAATGATGTCAGCCCCCAGCGCTGCACCTTTTCCTTTTTAAAAGGAGTAAGGGATCTGTTTTTTGACCCAAAGTGGTTTCTAGATAAATAAATTAAAAGATAATGAATAAGGATGAAAAATGAAAGTATTAATCCAAAACCGGAGTAATTTTTTAAAATCAATTGCCGGGGATAGTATTCAGCTCTATAAAACCAAAGAATATTTAGAGAAATTGGGGGTCCAGATCAACGTCAGTTCCGAAGGTTTGACTGATCCGGCACTCTATGATTTGGTTCATCTCTTCAATATTATGCCGGTGGAAGATACTTACCGTCAGTTTCAAAACGTAAAATCCTATAATAAGAAATATGTTTTATCAACTATTTACTGGGACCCTTATGAATTTTTGAATGTCAGCGGCCAAAATAAAACCTTTGGTGAATGGTGGGAGAGTACAATGCCGCTTCGACGGGAAGTATTAAAAGAGGCGGCGTTGATTTTACCAAATTCAAAATTAGAATATGAAATGCTTATAAAAAAATTTGGAGAATTGCCTCCAACAAGGATTATCCCTAACGCAGCCGATCCGATTTTTGCCGTCGCCAAACCAGACCGTTTTTCCCAACGTTATCGGATCAAAGATTTCCTATTGTCAGTGGGGCGAATTTGCCGCCGAAAAAACCAGTTAATGTTAATCCGTGCCGCCAAGGAATTAAGATTACCATTAGTATTAATCGGCCCAATTAACGACGGTCTGTACTATCGCGAATGCCGGCGCGAATCAGCAGGTCAGAAAGTAACCTTTATTGATGCATTAACCCCGTTGGAATTGGCTTCTGCATATGCAGCTGCTAGGGTTCATGCTTTAGTAAGCTGGTATGATACACCGGGTTTAGTTTCTTTGGAAGCAGCCTTGGCTGGATGTAGAATTGTTACAACCGATCGTGGCAGTGCCTGTGAATACTTTGGGAATCAGGCGTTTTATTGTAATCCGGGTAACATTCAGAGTATCTGTAAAGCAATCAAGGATGCCTGGAATTCTAAAGAAGACAATCAACTAAAAGAGCTGGTATTGAAGAACTACACCTGGGAAAAAGCTGCTTTCAAAACATTCCAGGCATACCAAGAGGCATTATCGGAGTCAATATAATCAGTTCAAAACTGAATCTGACATAAATAACGAGTAACGGGCAATTTTTTTGGCCGAATCCCGGTCGTAAAGCTCAAAAAAGAGTTTTTTCTTATAAAAATATCTTTTGGGAATATAGAAAAAATGGTAATAATTATTGATGGGTTTGCCGACCATGGTAACAAAAAAGCTGCGGTATTTTGCTTCTTCCACAAGGCAGTTTAAACCTAGTATTGGGAAAGAATCATTCGGCCATACATTTGGAATTTCAATACCATACTCTCCACTTAGTTGAACCTGCCATTGCTTCAGATCTTTGGTGGCAATTAGTAGGGGGGATCCGGCTTTGTTATTCAGGTTCTTCACAGAGCCCTGGGAAATGGTAATGATGGGCAGAGGTATGTATTGTACGGCCGGAAACGGATAAATAATTAAGCTTCCGAAACTCAAAAGAAGACACCTCCGAAACTGTTTTGGCAAGATATCATATGAAGTCGGATGGGATTTTGTCACAGTAATAAAAAAACAATTGTCTTATATACAGATGACAAAATTTAAATTTTACTAATAATAAAAAAGGTCGCAATATTTTTAGAGTTTAAAAACATTGCGACATAAAGGTTGTTATGGGGGAAATTTATTCGGTTATTTGTGATTTAAGGTAAAATTGAGGAAGCCTGATAAACGGTTACCGGTTCATCCAAAGAAAAATTTTGGTCGATCGAATCAATTAGGTCTTCATCTTTGGTTGATAAACCAATTTGATTTACGATAATGGACTTAGCAGATGGAACGGATTTTTCAACCGTAGTAACATATTGAGCGACTTTGTTGTGGGAATGATTGTTTGGAAAAAGAGCGACTGTTGAAAAGAAAAATAGTGTAACACAGCCGGTAACTAAACCAAATCGTCCCAGCATTAAAAAACGAGTAGATTCTTGAAAAAAAGAGTGTTCTGCAGCTGCAATCCGGAGTTTGAATCCTACTAGGGGATCGTAATTGCATTGTTCCTGATTTAAATTATTGAGACAATCTTTTATCATTAAAAGGTTTTGATATTCCGAGTGACATTCAGAGCATAAGAAAAGATGGTGACGTAATTCACGTTTTTCTTGAGCGGAAAGCTCATCATCGATAAATGCCGAAAGCATATTCTGAACATGATTACAGTTCATTTGGATTTAACCTCCACTCCTTGAAGATATGGGAGCAATAAACGGCGCAGAATTTTACGGCCACGGTGAATCCGGGAACGGACCGTTCCGATTGAAACCCGTAAAATCTGAGCAATCTCCTCATATGACAATCCTTGAATATCGCAAAGAATCACCGCGGAACGGTATTCCATAGGTAATTCTTTTAAACCGCGCTGAATCTGTTTTCCCAATTCGCCTCGAACAGCTTCTTCTTCCGGATTGGAAGACCAATCGGGAATTTCGACCGGTTTTTCATTTTCAAGATAAGGATGAGGTTCATCAATGGAAGACACCAGCGGACGATTACGTTTTTTTCGATAATGATCGATATATAAATTATGAATAATTTGATATAACCAACGGTCAAAAGCAGTTCCAACTTCAAACTTGGCGAATGACTTGTATGCTCGATATAGTCCTTCCTGTAAAAGGTCCTGAGCTTCATGATGGTTTCCGCATAATCGGTAGGCAAATTGATATAACGGTTTTTCATGAGTTTTCACTAAAGACTCGAATAACTCCATTCGATTAGCAGCAGGTTGAACCTGAGAAAGCGTTTGAACGGAAGATGTAAAAGCTATTTTGACCACCCTCTTTGTATCTATGCTAAAGACTTTTAGAAATATTGTACCAAATATTTGCCCATCTGTAATCAGGCAATAACTACCTTCCAAAGGGCAACCGGTAATTATTTTTGGATTCTTGTTGTTGTGGTTTGGCTTCTAGTTTTACCTTAAAAACCTTGTACTCTTTGTCACGATATACTAAAACTTCTATTTGTTGGCCTACTTTCAAACCCTTTATTATATCGATGACATCCTGGGGAGTTTTAATTTTTTTACGGTTTATCTCTTTAATAATGTCACCATCTTGTAATCCGGCTTTAGCCGCAGGGCTGTCACGAAAAATCTGAATAATAGCTCCTTCTTGATTAGGGAGGCCATAGTATTCAGCGATTCGGTCATTTATTTCTACTAACCCGACACCCAACCAAGGGGATGCGGGACGGTCAACTTTTCCTTTTTTAATTAAATCTTCAGCGATATTTTTTGCTAAATTAATCGGGATAGCAAATCCTAAACCTTGAGCATTAGCGATGATTGCTTCATTAATGCCAATCACTTTGCCATTGAGGTTAACCAATGGTCCACCACTGTTTCCCGGATTAATAGCGGCGTCGGTTTGTATTAAATTGCCGGATTGGTTAGGGTCCTCCAAAGAACGTCCCAAAGCGCTTATTATCCCGGCAGTAACCGTATCGTGAAATCCGTACGGGTTACCGATTGCTACCACCCATTCACCCGGTTCCAAACTGCTGGAATCCCCCATTTCCACCGCTGGTAGGTTCTTACCGTCAATCTTTACTACTGCCAAGTCGGTTTGAGGGTCTGTCCCAATCACACGGCCATCATATTTTTTACCGCCAAACAAAGTTACTTTGAGTGTTTGCGCATCGCGCACCACATGTTCATTAGTAAGAATATAACCGTCGGACCTAATAATAAATCCGGAACCTGCCCCTTTAACTTGCTGTTGATTTTGGAAGAATCCTGGAGGAAAAAAATCACGAAATTCAAAGGGAATCGATGGATTTGTAGTAACAACCGAGACAGTGTCGATGTTTACCACTGACGGGGCTACTTTTTTGCGAGCCTCAACTATCGAACCAGTTCCAATCGGTCCTGAAAGGTAACTAGCTTTTTGTACTGTTGGTTGAAGCGATGAGGCAATTGGATTGTTATTGGTTATTTTTGGTCCAGCAAAAATAAATAAGCCTGCAGTAAGTAATGAGGAACAAAGTGCTATAATGATAAACGGGAAATACTTTTGAAATTTTTCTTTCATATTAACCTCCATTTCGCCGCTACCGCTGGCGACACAAATAGTAATGAAAAAAGGGTGCGCGGTTTTCACCACTTTGATAGAATTACCTTGAGGAGAAGATACACTACAAAGCACGGCGAGGTG
>JAEYRN010000010.1 GCA_023435565.1 Bacillota bacterium | reverse complement strand
CTGGATTAAACGGATTAGCTGGATTAGAGGCGGTCGAATCTGAAAGATTGGTCTTTTGATCCGGCCCGGTAATCCTGTAAATCAGCTTAATCCGTTTAATCATGGTCAAAAATGGCGTTTGCGATTAGCGCCATACCGTTTGATCCGATTACAAAAAGTTTTCACCCCGAAGAACTGAACCGGTTTTGTTTGAACAAAAAGATAATGGCGAAAAGAGTTGAATTCTTTAAAGACGGCGAGGAGGCTTATTGGAGCGTATTTCTGGAATACGAGACGGTTTTGGAGGAACCGGGCCGGGAAACCTCCGCTTTTTTTCACCATGAAGGACATGAAGAACATGAAGAATTAGGAGTGGAGATCTGCCAAACAACTTCATGCCCTTCATGCCCTTCATGGTAAAGATGTCTATTTTTATATTTTCTATGCAACCTTTTATAACATTCCTGAAATGGTATATGATATTATGAATATAACAATGAGTATCATTTTATGGAGATGAGATCATCCCATGGAGAATATGAAGGGCATGAAGCGGGAGTTCAGTAAACTATCGAATCTCGTTATTGGATGCGCGATTGAAGTTCATCGCATACTTGGTCCCGGATTACTTGAATCAACATATCAACAATGTTTAGACATGAGCTTTCCCTAAACAAGATTGCTTTCAAACTGGAGTACCCGTTACCGGTGGAATATAAGGGCATCATGCTTGACTGCGGATATCGCATCGATATTTTAGTAGAGGACGAGCTAATCTTAGAATTAAAAAGCGTCGAAGAATAGAATTACACGGCATCCACGAAGCCCAGTTATTGACTTATATGAAGCTTGCAAAAATCAAACAAGGGTTGTTGCTCAATTTTAACGTCGAACGCCTCAAAGATGGCTTAAAGAGCTTCGTGCTGTAGATCTTCATGCTCTTCATGTCCTTCATGGTATAGATAATAATTCCCGTGAGTACAGGCGCGCCTATCCGTACCGGTTTGTTCACGGATGAACCGGCTTTTGTAGCGCAGGTCCAGATACCACTGCCCGCGTCCGCTTTAAAAGCGGGCCAAAATGAAGTTACTTTCCCGTCTTTGGTAGGAGTTTTTCGAAGAAGGCGGGAAAGCTTTTTTATGGCTTTGAAGCGAAAAAATATGATCTAATAAAGAAAGATATTATCAAGATTCGAACATGGTTCTGGATATATATGAGATAGGAGGAACCTGTAGTGACAACACCTATTGATTTAGTTCATGAAATTAAAAAACTTCCGCTGATCGAACAAGTACGAATCTTGGATATTGTGATCCGGGACATCATACGCCCCAATTCCGATATTGACAGGGTATGGGCTCAAGAGGCGTCAATCCGTTGGGATGCCTATAAAAAAGGAGAAGTTAAGTCAATCCCTTATGAAGAAGTGATGTCCAAGTATAAAAATTCATGAAAGTTGCTCTCTTACCTTTAGCTCAGATTGAGCTTGATGAGGCTTTTTCGTGGTATGAGGAACAGGTTATCGGCCTTGGGTATGAATTTTTTAATGAGTTTGATACTGGAATGGAGGGGGATTATTTACTAATCTCAACCACTTCCAAATGAAACGGTAAATTACCTGTCTTCATATAAAGAGCTGTCTCTTTTGCTTTTTGCTTTGTAAAGCCGTCGATTTGCACATAGCCGTCATCAATCGTGCCGCTGATCTGGGGAGCCATAATCAATTTTTCGTCAATAAATATTCCCAGATGCTTTCCGATTTTCACCTCGGTAACCTCAGCCAATATTCGCGTTCCTTTCGAATTGAGTTGCATTACTATTTGATATTGGTTGTTTCTAGAATATATCTTCGCATCCCTAATCTGATCCCCGGAGATTAATACATTTCCAACCGGGTGATAAGAATCATCTACTTCCTGGAAGATGATCTTCATTGATTTCCCCATTTTTTCAAAGAATTCTTCGGGGCTCTTGCTAAAATCATCCTCTTTCCAAAGTACTTTTTTCACAATTATCCGGCTGCTTTTGGCGTCGTTCTTAACCAAGGAAGAGAAGTAACCTAACTCATCCAATCTTCGTTTCAAAATGGTCTCGGCGATTTTTATATCCTGTTCGGATGCAGTTTTAATAGCCGGTTTATAAACTACATTAACCGGGGAACCTTGTTTCCAAAGACAGGAACTTAGAAAAGTAACACAGATAAATAGAATGCCAACTATTAACATAATTCTCAAAAAGATAATTCTAGCGTTTATAAAACATAATAGTTTTTTCATGAAATCATCTCCTGAAAGTTAAAGAAAACCTTCGTTATTATAACAATAATACCATTTAATGTTATACCGGACAAGTTTTGTTTAAGCTAAGAGTTATAATTTTTCTTTTCCAGTCTTTGGCTTAATATCTCAATTAAAATTATTAACCTGATTCGTTTTAAATGGGGACTAGTATTCATGATAAACCTTCAATTTAAACGGGAAACTGGGAACTAACCTTAATAACCAACTTTCAGTAGTAAAGCTTTGAACAGGGAACGTAAGGAAAAGAGGTATTAAAAGTATTTTACAGAAATATTAACCAAGATTACAAGGCAAGGAAGCGGCCCGGAAATATCTCTTTGAACATCTGGAACTGGATGAACTCCGGGAAATCGCCGTCAAAAACGCCATAGCCGATGAGGATTTCGTCTTGGCTGAGCGGCTTTGCTGGGATGCTTTAATGAAAAACGACAGCGGTCGCTATGGCAGTAGGCCCAGCCGGTTCTTTTATTACCTGGAACGAGTCCAAGAAATTACAAATAACACCGATGATTTAATTGCAACCAGACGCGCCATTCTTATGAAAGGGGACACGGCTTATTTTCGTAAATTAAAGTCCTTATACAAAGAACTAGGTGTTTGGACCATGAAAAAGAGGCGTTATGGAGCGAACTTCCTCGGAAAATAGGGAGTCATTATTATACGATTTTGTTGGCCCGAGAGAATGAGTTGGAATTATTGCTGGAACAAGTAAAAATGAAATAAATCTTATATTACTTATTTCGGCAAACAATTGGCAGCAGAATATCCAGATCAGGCTTACCAAATTTATGAGGAATATATCTATGACCAGGCAGACCAGGCAAACGACCGAAGAAAGTATCGCCAGTTTGTTCGCATCTCAAAAGTATGGCCGAAGCCGGAGCGAAAACCCGAGCATTCCAATTGTGTGGAGAAGGCCTGACTGGTTTTTTCATTTTTTCATTGTTAAAACTCCTTTCTGGTAAACTTGGGAAATTGAAATACTTGATTCAATTGGTCCTTCAAAAGTACTACGTCAATGATTTTATGATTCAATTGGCACTGTGAGACTACATATTAGTCATATAAGTGTTAATTTATTTCTATAATTTTCCTAAAATTCCTTTTGTTTTACCGAAAACCATCGAAACCAAACGGGGGTCAATAAAGTCCATGAACTCTTAATCGACCTTGACGATTTACACAACTAACTGACAAACATCTGTTTTGACATCGCCGTCAAACACGGGTTTTCTCCGGCGTTTAGGCTGATACTGCGCCTGGGATGAGGAAAATGGGAAATGGGGAGACAAGGTCAGATAAAAAAAGAGCCTCCTTTAAGGAAGCCCTTTTGGTATTGAAAGTTTATTTAACCTTGAAGCACTTTGAAGCTTTCAGCTGTTTTTCTGGCAAAGTCCAAGGGTTGATCAATTGATTCCCAGTGAATATAAAATAACCGTGGTTCATCGAATAACCAGTGGTTATGTAATGCGGTTACGATAAGATTACGTTCCCGGAGTTCCGAGATGAATGGGTTGATTTCTTCTTGTAAGATAACGGTTTCGCCCAAGTTTAAGGTTCTGCCTTGTGCATCGGGAGATTCAAAGGAGAAAAGAGCACCCCGGGTTAAACTGGATCTGCTGGTTCTTCCCAAGATTTCCGCATCGATATTTCTCAAACGTAAAACAGTACACGGGTCCCTGCTTAAAATTGTACCGTTTAATATTTGAGCAAACTCTTGGCAAAGATTATCTTTACCCAAATTTACCCCTCCTTCCGTTACAAGTATATGCGGCTATGATTTCATCGTTGTTAATCCTTTCGCATTCTATTACATTTGATAAAGTAATTACTCATAACCTTTCATAAAATGACTATATTATCAGGTTTCGACGCAAAATTATCGTCATCAAAATATTTTATATTTTATGCTAATTTTTTAGCACATTTATATTGACAGCTTATTCATTAAAGTGCTAATATTTTAGCATATGGGGCGCCCTCAAATATTTCGAAGGAGTGATATTTTTGAAACATTTTTCACTAAAAATAAAATTAAGCATGATTATACTTATATTATTGACCTTCACCTCTGGCTTGTTTGCTTTTAGTGATGAGCGAGAAGCCATCCTCGGCTGCGTGGATCGGTTTTATCATAGCAAACGAACTGGAGACCTCCAACTAATGCGCGCTGTACTCCATGACTCCTGGCAGATGAAATACTTGGAACGTCAGGCAAAGGTAAATATTGTGGCTCGCGATACCTACGTCAATTACTTTAAAAACGGTGGAATGTCAGTTTCTTCATATCAGATTACCATCCTTGACACCTCACGTAATGGTGAAATCGCACAAGTCAAAGTGGTTTATGGAAACTGTGATGAGTATCTTACGTTATTTAAGATTGAAGGTAAGTGGAGAATTGTCGATAAGGTTTATACAGAATAGGAAAGAAAAGCTGATCCAAAATCTTTGGGTCAGCTTTCTTGTTTTAAATGTAACTATGCCTCTTTCGAAACTCGACAGGGGAGATTCCCTGATGCTTTTTAAAGAGGGAAGTAAAATAAGGGATGTTATCAAAACCGCATTCGATTGCGATTTTATAGACCTGAACATCAGTGCGAATCAAGAGTTCCTTGGCCCGTTCCAATCTTGCTTTGGTAATAAATTCGTTCAAGGGGACCCCCATCGTAGCGCTAAATACTTTATGAAAATAGGTTGGACTCAGGCCAATCCTTTTGGCTAAGACCTCCAACCTTAATGGAGTATTTAAATTATTCATGATATAATCAACCGTTTTTTTAACAACCATACCTTGAGGGGACTGAAGCACGGTGTGGTTTTTTAACGGGTTGCGGATATCACGGGAAAGATGGCATAAAATTTCGATGGTATAAGCTTTTAAAAGCAACGGAGATATATCGGATGGGTTAATATACTCGTTTAAAGCCCGATCAAACAAACTTAAATACAAGATATTGCTTCCTTTACCTTCGAAAACTCCCTTAAAAACCCTTCCCGTTCCATTCGATCCTTAATTTTATCTTCCAGTTTCTTAATGAATCTTTCTTTTGGCCAAGGTAATTTTTCATAATAGTATTGCAAACCTACCTGCCAGAAATCATGGGGCCAAACGAAAAGGATCCTCATCACTTCAAGCTCTTCCGCGGTCAGGGGTGCAATTTGATGATATTCTTTTAGGATAAAGCGGCAGATATTGGGATTCCAATGGGAGTGTTTTAAGTTTCGGGCAGTTAAATTGATTAGATCATGAATACGGAGATCCAATAGGGAATAATCGAAATCGATTAGGACCAACCGGTTATCGAAAGCCCGGAGTAAATTTCTTCCCGAAAAGTCATGATGGCAAAAACTTTTAACAGATGCAGCGATACTTGCCACTTCCCAATAAGGGGATTGTAACAAAGCTTGGTAAGCCTCTTCCCCTTGGCGGCGATAAAATTCAAAATAAGACAAATATATCCGGCTGAAATCCGATTTTTTTTGCTCAGTAAGGGCTATCTCCTGGAAATGGTCCATTTGCCGAAGGCGCAGTTCCATTTTGGACGGCCAAGATAACCATAACGTTCGCGCCGGAAGATTCGCCAGCGGTGTAAATCCTTGGCCTTTTAAATGAAATTCCGCTAATAAGCGGGATGCTTGCTTCAAGTCCATTAATATACTGAAGTCAACTTCCCGGCTGAAAACCCAGTCGGTCATAATATATAACTCGCCTTGATGGGCGACAAAAGGGAGCCCGTTTTTACTCAACGCCAGCCTCAGAATTCCGGGAAACGATCGGGAGTATAAATATTCCAAGGCCTCATAGATAAATTGTAACTCCGCAGGGCTAAGTTTTGATTTTTTAAGATATTTATAACCGGTATCTGTTTTGATCCGCCAAATTTTACGGATTGATTGAATACTCCGTAGATGCAAGCCAAATTGTTCAATTACATTGGCAATAAGGTCTCTGGTTTCAGGGGAAGATTTAGGCATCTTTATTCAACCCCGGACTGGATGGATAATTGTCAAATAAAATAGGGAACTGGTAAAAGGCTGTTTTATTTTGGAGGCATTTTTGAAGCTTCCGAAATAAGCTGTCGGGGTAAAAGTCGCCATGCCTGTGGAAGTAGCGGGTTGAAATTCGCCAAAATTTTTGTGGGAAATAAAAAACTGCTTTTATTACTCCCAGTTCGTCCCGGGAGATTGGGTTGACTTCTTGATAAGCATCCATGATTAACCGAGCAATCTGGTATGACCAGCGGTGTTTTTTCATAACTCGGCGTATAAATTTGACTAAGTCCATTATAGGCATATCTAATCGGCAACTATCAAAGTCAATCAATAAGACTTTTCCCTCAGGAGTAAGAATAAAATTGCGGGCTGCCGGATCGCCGTAGCAAAAAGGTTGTTCGATTCCGGCCCGGATTACAAGTTCATTATAGTTACTCTGTTTTAGTTTGGCGATGGCTTGGGCGGCAAGGGAAATAAAATAATCGCAGTTTTCCAGGTAGACTTGGGCGAAACGGTCATTTGGCATCCTAAGGGCTGTTTGCTGATATTCTTGTAAGTTATAAAAACGCTCTTTGAAGTGTTCAAAACATTTGCCCATCTGATTACGCATGTTTGAATGGGGTGGAGGAACAAAACCAAGCGTATGCCGGTGAAGTTTAGCCAAGACCCGAGTTGCTTCAGCCAGTTCATAAAGATTGGTAAAATTACATTGACGGCCTTCAATCCAGTCAAATAAAGTATATGCGTATTGTCCATCACTAATATAGGTTTCACCACCTAGTGTAGGAATTATCGGATTCATTCCGGTAAAACCGCTATTAATCAAATGGTGAATCGCTTGATGAACAAAAAGTAGCCTTCTAGGTTTGAGAGGGGAAACCTTTAAGTTCTTCACCCCTTGATGGGTATTTACTTTATAAACATCTTTAATTTTTTCGGTTTGAATGGGCTTAAGGCCCCAATTGACAAGGATCGATTCCAAATCAGGTTGGTATCCCTTGAGCATTTTTTCCTCCCTTTCCATTTGTGTTAATCGGTGCTGGTAATAAATCATTGATGTATTAGAAATCTAATAAACTTGATAGTTATGAGAATTGCATAATTACCTTAGTTGGCCCTTCAGCCACAATATATAGTGGCAAACCCAGATGTGTCTATCAATATATTGTAAGCTGAAGCTTAAATTTTAAATTATGCAATTCTCTCAGTTAGGAGCGTGGCAAAGGCAAATTATTTCTAACCTTTATATTTATGCTAAAAATACAAATTTTTCGAGGCTAATTCCGGGAGAACGGATTTTAAAAAAAGCAGGCGCTGCCGTTCCGTATCGGTAATCTTCCATAACTTGGCCGCAAACCGTCGTTCGCTCCATTTGAGTTTTTCTTCCCATCGTTGGCTGCAGATTCTCCAAAATTGTTGGGGAAAACAAAGCAAATATGGTAAGACAACTCTTTCCCAACTGGTTAAATCTTTTTCCTGGGAATAGGCGTCAACCACCAAGTTAAATACTTCCGGCCGCCAACTGTTGGCTTGTAAAACTCTCCCTGCTAATTTGGCTAATTCCGTTATTAATAGGCCCCAGGCAGACAACTCGAAGTCGATTAAAAACCATTCGCCATTCTGGATTATGATATTACGGGGAGCAGGGTCATTGTGACAAAATCCTACTAAAGTTCTGAAATTTGACGCCTGCTCCGAATTTGATAGACCAGATAAAGAGTACCTAGCTTGGGCCAGATAATAATCAATCCAACCGAGGAGTGTCCGGTCAACCCGGTTTAAACGACGTTCGTCTTTTAAAAAAGATTTTATTTCTTCCAAAAAAGCGGTCCGCTGTTTCAAGTATCCGATTAAGTCGGGGGGGACCTGGTTTTCTAGTTTAATAACCTTTGTTGAGAATTGGTGTAGACTAGCGAAAAGATGGGCGCTTTTCTGAATTGAACCGGGGTCTGTAAAAGAAGGATATTGACCTTGACTCCATTTGAACAGCTGATAATAATGATTGTTATATTGGAAATAAGGTAAGTTTTCGGAAGAGGTTTCCGGAAGAATCGGTGAAAGGAATCCAGCCTCTTTGATTTGAAAAAGTGTTTCGAAGATATGAATCAGCCGTTTTGTCGAACAATTTGTTCTTTTCAAAGCAAAGCAGCCTTTGGCTGAATCAACTTGCCAAACCGGGCCAAAAGGCTTTAGCGCTGTGGCAGAGATATTATATTTTCCATTTAAAACTCGTAGTAAATCCGGAGTCAAGGAAATTTAGCCTCGCCTTCACCCTTTAAACTTCTGTTTGTGCTTTTATCCTATGAAATTGAAAGATAAAATGTTATCCCGGCCTTCGGTTCCCACCACTAGGCAAAATGAATACCATATATCCGGAGGTGTTTCCGGATGCTGAACCCGTTCAAACACATCAAATGTTTGGAGCAAAAAATATTAATAGCCGTTATCTGTCTGGAATTACTCAAAACTTTAGTTTTCCCTAACCCCATTGATGTACTGATTTTAATCGGGTTAATCATTATCTTCTTTTGCTGGTATGGCAATGGGTGGTAATAATTTGGCGGAACGGAGATTTCCAAGAGTCCTTTCCAAGGACTTTGGCAATGATTTAATTAAGTTTAAACCGCCTAATATCTATATGTTTAACGGAACGGACGGTATTAAAGTTTTAAAAGAACTGTCTATCGGAGCGGAACAGGCTAAACTAATCGGTGAACTACTTACTTATCTAAATGGGTCCGGTTTGACGCCGGAATTAATCCGCCCTAAGTCGGGAGCGGCCTATTTTTGGATTAATGGCAATCGATATTTTTTAACCCGCTATTTACCCGGCCGGACCGCTGATTTTTATCAAATCGAAGATTTACAAGCGGCAATTCAGGCAATGGCCCTCTTACATCAACTTTCAGGTCGATTTCTATCATCTCATCCTTTGCATCGTTCATTCTTAAAATTAGAAACAGCTCGAATTTGGCGAAAACGCCTTCAAGAAATGGAGATTTGCCGGGACCGGGCGGTTCGACTCCGTAATCATTGGAGCCGGTTATATTTACATTCTTGGTATGATTATTGGAATCAGGCAATTAAAGCAATCGGGGAGATCGAGTCTATCAGTTCGGGAGAATTAGAAGTAATCTGTTATCACGATTGGGCATATCACAATTTAATCATAAACAACAAGCAAGCTACTTTAATTGATTTTGATTATATGATAGTCGATGATCCTGCTCATGATCGCGCCAATTTAATCGGCCGTTATTTACGGCTTAACCAATGGTCCAATGAAGCGTTACTTAAAACCCTTTGGAATTTTGATCGCTTTTATCCCTGGAGAGTGGGGGAGTTGCGTAAATTACGGATTTATCTGACATTTCCTTACGATTACTGGATATTAGGAAGGCAATATTTTTTGGAACAGCAACCCTGGCCGGAAAAATATTACCGAGACCAATGGGACCGGAAAGTGGCCTATTTTGAACAGTGGGTCAAGGTCTTGGAATTAATTAAGTGTTTTGAGTGAGGTTATTTAATGGCAAATCTGACATTCGGTCTTAATAATAGAAAACCTAATCAAAGAGGCCGTTGGGTAACAGCGGACCTACATATTCATAGTATTTATTCCGATGGCGGTTTTACCCCGGCTGAAATCATTAAGTACGCTGCGGCTCATTTTTTAGATGCGATTGCCATCGCCGATCATTCCGAGATAAAAGGGGCATTGGAAGGAAAGACTTTTGCAGAGAATAGTCCCGAATTACCTTTAGTCATAGCAGCCCAGGAGGTTTCTGCCGGAAACCGCTTTCACTTTCTTTTGATCAATAGCAATGTATCTCGATCCCAATTTACAAAGGAAAACATTATTGATAGTTTAGCTGAACATCGCCGGTTGGGTGGTGTTACAGTTCTCGCTCATCCTTGGACAATGCCCAATACCAAATGGGCTCGGAGTTGCTTGCGGGATTTAATCAATGCCGATTTGATTGATGGGATCGAACTATTTAATTCAGCGGCATTGGAAATCTCCGGTGTTAACGATATATGGCAAAGAATATGGGAAGAATGGATTGGTCCTTATAAATTGGCTGTTTTAGGAGGATCGGATTTTCATCATTTACATAAAGGCCGATATATTGGCTCAGGACGGACCTATCTAAAAGTTTATTCTCCCGGAGAACAGGGCATAGTCGACGCTTTACGAGCAAAACGTTGTGTGGCCGGGTTATTCGGCAATCGAATGGATACGGAAGGCCTATCCGATACCAGTTTATTATGGGGGCAGGAACCTTGGTCCTCTGATTTGCAACGATTTCGAGAAAACCTGCAAAAGAAACTGGTTGGATTGTATCGTTACAGTCCGACTTACCATCGATTATTTTTAACCCTATTTAATGGAGGCCACTATCAATATCTCGCAGATCTTCTTTAGCCTCTTACTTACTCAACTTTCGCAGCAAGAAATCAGCAGATAAACCTTGATATAATTAGGCAAACCAGCAATCCACTGTTCGAGTTGACTTTTAATCATTTTTGATAATTTCTTTCCAGTCTTAGTCGTAATATC
>JAEYRN010000070.1 GCA_023435565.1 Bacillota bacterium | reverse complement strand
AATGATATTTATATTGTTGGATATAAACAAGGTAAAGCATGTTATTGGCTGAATGGCAAAAGAGTTGATTTAGATTCTAATTCAGGGATCAATAGTATAGCGATAAAATCAAACATGCCGTAACTACTTAACATTTAGGAGTGTTTCTAAGATTGAGCAAGCAAAACAGCCCAGATCAATATCTCCTTTATCTTGGCTAATTAAGATCTAAAAGGATATTATACCCCGAAAATACCCTTCTTTTAATCCTCTAATACCACTATGGGTAATTGTTAAGCGGAAAAGTCGCATATATAATCAATTCAATATGTTATTATGAATGCCGTCCGATTATGACGGTATTTTGTTTGACTTTTTATTACTTTTTAAAATAATAATAGTCGCTTGTAATTAAAGATTGATGGTGTTCCAAAAATAACTACATTTTAAATTTTGGGAACATGGAATATATAAAAATGTTTATTAGAGAGGTATTGATCTTGAAAAAAAGTTTTCTTAACGGATTGATTTTAATAATATTATTAGTTATTGTTTCTTACCTTACTGGATGTGGCGGTTCTTCTTCATCTTCCACTTCTCAACATCCATTACAAAGAAGTTATAAAATGGGTATCGGCCCGATTCCCCGTAATTTTGGAAACGCCACCGAAGATGACTGGCGGGACATGTTTGAAAAAATCAAAGAAACAGGGGAGATATTACTGGCCCAAAATCCTTGGCGGGACTCGATTGAAACATCCGGTCAAATCCCGGAGATCATCGCTTTAGCCGGTTTGCAAAAGAATAACTACTGTTATCTGCCGGTGTATGGCATCAACTTTTTCGACCAAGCAAACGGTGTGGCGATTTTAAATACTAATATCGATCCGACTAACGACTGGAGTAATAATGATGCCAAGCAAAAATACCGGGATGTAGCTTTGGCAATCTGTCAAGTCTACCAACCTCAATACTTGGCTTTGGGGATTGAGGTAAATACTTATTATAGCAAACATCCGCCGGAGGAGTTTGACCGCTTTGTAGAAGCCTATAAGTATATTTATAATGAAATAAAAAAAAGTTATCCAAATACCAAAGTCTTTGTCACATTCCAATTGGAACAAATGAAAGGGCTGGGGACCGCTGTAGGTTATCTGGGAACTCCTCAATGGGATTTAATAGCTAAATTTGCCGGAAAACTCGACCTGATCGCCTTTACGACCTACCCGGAGGTTGAATATAATTCACCGAATGAGATACCAACCGGGTATTATTCCGAAATAAAACAATATTCAACTTTACCGGTTGCTTTCACCGAGATCGGCTGGAGTTCTGCCAATGGATTTACCGGTCTGGAAACAGCCAAGGAGTCAACTCCAAATCAAAGCCGTTTTATAGGTGTATTCAAAGATTTAATAAATGGAATGGACGTTGAAGTTGTCAATTGGGCTTTTATGCATGACTTGCCGGATAATGGCCCGTTAACCAAGATTGGTTTAAGAAAAAGTAATGGCGACGCCAAACCTGGTTGGTACGATTGGATAAAGATGAAGAATATGATTTTAAAAGAGTAAATCTAACGTGGAGGATTTAGAATGACACAATATCAAAGTTTAGTCGAGTTATTGCAAGAACGCGCTGAAAGCAATAAAGGTATTACCTTTATTGATAATAGCAAGGATCAATTTGTATCTTACCGCCAGGTCTATCAGAGGGCGCTGCAATTTCTGGCGTATTTTCAAAGTATCGGATTGGCCCCACGACAGAAAGTCATTATTTTACTTAATAATAACGAATGGTTTCTTTATTCCATTTGGGCGTCGATGATGGGAAGACAGATCCCGGTTCCGATTGCCCCCGGCAATAATGATGAACATCGTTTGAAATTGTTTCAGATCTGGAAGGATCTCAACTACCCCCCGGTTATTACATCGTACGATGTAATTGGAAAAATGAATGACTACTTATTGGAATCAACCGATTTTCCACTACTAAATCTTTTTAAAACAAAAGCTGTCATTTGCGGGTCGGAAATTTTTGAAATGAAAAGCGGAGCGATAGTAAATAGCAATTTGGATGATATTGCCTATGTCCAGTATACATCGGGAACCACCGGAATACCCAAGGGAATAGCTTTAACCCATCGTAATTTGTTTGCCAATTTATCCGGTATGGCCGAAAGATGCCGAATAACCTTTGATGACTCAATGTTGGCCTGGTTACCCCTCTCCCATGATATGGGTTTTAGCGGAACTCATCTACTGCCGTTATTCGCGGGGATAAACCAGTATAACATACCAACTGCTTTATTCATTAAAAGGCCTACCATTTGGTTGGAAAAAGCAACTCAATACAAGAATACGATAACTTCTTCGACTACAAAAGGGAATAAGCATTATTTAACATTTTTAAGAAAAAAACGAGAGCCGGCGAAGTTGGATCTTTCTCGGATCCGGATTATTTTTAACGGCGCTGAAGTTATCTCGGCGTCGCTCTGTAATGAATTTTTAAAGGAGTTGTCCCAATATGGTTTGTCCCAAAAAGTAATTTATCCCGTCTATGGAATGGCCGAAGCATCTTTAGCGGTAACCTTTCCCATACCCGGCGAAGGTTTGAAGACGATCAATGTTAACCGGAGAATTTTTGATAAAGATTGGCAGGTTTCACTTTCCAACCGGGAGGATGGCATTGAGCTAGTTAATGTAGGGTATCCCATCGACGGATGCCAACTTCGGGTAGTAAATGAAAAAAATATGGATGTACCAGAGGATACGGTTGGAAAGATTCAGATTAGCGGCGAGAATGTTACTAAATCCATTTTTTACGAAGGGATCCTTACCCAAACGGAGGAGTGGGTGGATACGGGTGATTTTGGTTTCGTGCATGAAAACCACATGTTCTTTGTGGGGCGAAACCGTGATATAGTGAGGATCAACTCCAATGTATATATTATGTCCGACCTGGAAAGATTAGGAGCAAAAATCGGGTTTGACTCGGAGAGAACCATATTTTGCAGTGTATTAAGCCAAATTGTGGTGTTTATTTTATATAAAAAGGAATTAGCGGAGTTTATACCGCTTCAAAATAAAATCCGAGATTATTATCAAAACCAACTTGGCTTACAAATTGAATATATAATTCCAATCCGTTATATTCCCAAAACAACCAGTGGTAAAGTTCAAAAATATAAACTGATCCAGTCACTGATCAATGGTCAATTTGACGATGTAATTGAACGGCTGAAAGGTGACGAAGTTTTTTATTAGAGAAAGGTAAAACCAGCATCTTTGAATACTGACGAAAGTGCCGGAATAACCGGTGTTATCATTGATTTCAATGATGGCTCCTCAGTTATTACCGATAGTAATGGTAATTGGAGAAAAAATGGTTTAACCGGAACAGTCACCGTTACCCCACTCTGCGGTTATAAAAACGGTGAATATGAAATTTATAATGCAAATGGCAGTATTGACCGGGAAATTGAATTAGTGCCTTTCTTTGTTCCCGTTGATAATTACTCCGTTGAAGTTGATTGCAGTGATGTTAGTCCGTATCAAACAAGTTATAATACCCATGGAATCGTATTTGGTTATGAGAGAGCAACTTCAGCTTATTACTATTTTTGAAAAAATCGAGTAATTTTCGGGGTAGTATGAGCTCTGGGGAGTTCTTGGATATACCTATGTCTTTCTTTCCACACCAAATTTTATAAAGTAGCTTGACTTTTTCTAATAATTTGTTATATGATAAATCATATATATGAAAAATCATATACAATTTATTAAGACTTCAAACTAAAGGTTGACCCAAATCATACTGAAGTTTGATTGCAACTCAACCCGGATTTGGGCAATAATCGGTCCGGGGTTAATGATAGGTAAAGCTAGTTATAATGAAAGGAGAGAAACATCGAATGAAAAGTAGTTTATTTAATTTGCTTAAAATTTATTTTAAGAAGAAAAAAATTGGAGAATTGAGATACCTTAATCCAATTCAAGTTACTCGAACCGGCAAGGAAAGATTTTTTCACGAGAAACAGCTTTCCTTCCGGGAACAAGAGGTTCTGGAGCACTTGGTCGAAGGCAAAAGCTATAAAGAGATTGCCGGCATTTTAAGTATTTCAACGGAAACCGTTAAAAAACATGCTTCAAATATTTATAAAAAAACCGACACCCATAATAAGTTTGAGTTGAAATACAATGTTTTAGAATATACCAGATGGGATTATATTGATATGAATAACCCAAAAACAATCTCGTTTTCCGCTTGAAAAATCAAAAAGTCTTTCTCTAAGAATGAATACAGCGACTATCAATGTTAATTGGCAAAGGTCCGAGAGAAATTTATCAAAAGTAATCTTGACTTTTTTTATAATTTATATATGATAAATCATATATAATATATTTCATATATTAATTATAAGGAGTTTTTAATGTCATTAAAATATGCAATTTTAGGATTACTTTCATTTAAACCTCAAACCGGTTATGAAATAAAAGCTAATTTTGATCAATCCATTCGATATATTTGGAATGCTGATCAAGCACAAATTTACCGGACACTCTCGGAAACGACCAAGCAAGGATTGACGGTATCAAAAACAATTCTTCAGGATGGCCGCCCCAATAAGAAAGTATATGAGCTCACGAAAGCGGGGAAGGAAGAGCTCCGGAAATGGCTTGTTTCTCCAATATTACCTAACTACCAACGTAACGAAGAGTTATTACAGCTTTTTTTCGCAGGGCAAATACTATCGGATGAAGATATTCTAACCAATTTGAAGAGGGTACGTGAGGGAATTAAATCGGCGATGGCTGGACTTTCATCTTTAGAGTCCTGTTCGGAGCTTTTTAATCCGGCGAATAAAAGTTCACGAATGTACATGTTTTTTAAGGCAACGCTCGAACTTGGTATTCGTTCTCAGAAACTAAACCTGGAGTGGATTAATGAAATAATCGAAAAGGTTGAAAAAAGAGAATTGCCGTCGAGCAACCCTATCTCTTAAGGGGATTGGTAATGTGTTGGAGTTTTTGTAACATTTTTAAAAATTCAGTCCGCCGTGTTGATTTAACCCGCGGCGGAGAATTTTCGCATCAGGAATATATAACAATTTAAAAGGAGTTTGTTATGGAAAAAAAGAGATTAAGGAGCAAAGTCATGGGAATTTTACTTATTACCGGTTCTATTTTAGTTGGATTAATACTTATTTTGATTATTGGCGGCTTCATTACACAGCATTTCGTTTACACTCCGCCCTTTAAAGATGCCGACGGGAAAGTGCTTCCCGGAAGTATCGCCGAGTTTAGACGGGTTACCATTGGCGGCAATTCACAAGCGATACTGATTCGCGGTAAAAGCATTGATAACCCGGTAGTACTGTTTTTACATGCCGGTCCCGGTTTATCGGAAACAGGGATGATGAGGAAGATGAACTCGGTGCTTGAAGATTATTATACCATGGTTTATCTGGATCAACGGGGTGGCGGTAAATCATATTCCTTTTTCAGCGATCCGAAAAGTATTAACACTGAACAATTAATACAGGATGTCCATGAATTAACCCAGTATTTAAAGAAAACCCTTAAAAAAGACAAAATTATTATTATGGGGCATTCATTCGGGGCTGGTTTTTCATCGTATGCCGCTGCACGATATCCGGAAGATTATTCACTCTGTATTAATATCGGTCAACCGGTTTGCCCGGCGGAGTGTGACCGGTTATCTTATCCATTTGTACTTGATCTGGCCAAGAAAGAAGGTAATCAGAAAGCCGTTGCAGAGCTTGAAAAAGTGAATGGGTATTGGTTGTACAAGGAGAAAGATAAATACTTCCCCGGGATGATGGTTTTAAAAAAATGGGTTGGATACTATGGTGGGCAAGTTTATGGTTATAAAGAATTCCTTCCTTTTGTGTTTAAAAATCAAAAGAGTAGTGAATTTACGATCTTCGATTGGCCTCCCTATTTACTCGGAATGATGTTTGTAGGAGATAACAGCTGGGAAGTTATTTATAACGCTGATCTCCGAAAACAAGCGCCGGAATATAAAATGCCCTTTATTATTCTGGAAGGGCGCCAGGATATTAATACTTATCCTCCCTTTGTCGAAGAGTATTTCAATATGGTTCAAGCACCCTATAAAAAAATGTATTGGTTTGAGAAATCGGCCCATTTTCCTAATTTAGAAGAACCGGAGTTATTTCAAAAGATAATGATTGAGGAAGTTCTGCCGATAGTAAAAGGCAAATAATTATCATGATATTTGGTGTTTTTCCGACGACATCGGTTGGACCGAAGCCATTAAAGCCGAAGAAGATTATATCATCTTTACAGCTTTTTACGGTAATAATTGAATATCTAGAAAGCTTTTAAGTTGTAATGTGAATGTAAATGCAATGACTATCAATGGAAAACTCCGCTGATCTATGCAATCGAAGGCGGAGTTTTTTAATAAAGCTAACCTATACCCCGAAAATACCCCACTCTTTTTTACCAAAATTCCCCGACGGGTTATTGTGAAATACGTTAAAAAAAAATATAATAAACACCGCTGGCCGGAAAAATATAAAGCAGTAAGGAGTTGTTGTGACATGAATTTTAAGATCGAAAATGGTCCGGTGTTTACCATATTACGTATCCAAATGGCAAAGGGTGAATCTTTCCGCGCTGAGGCGGGAGCGATGGTAGCCAAGTCTACCACCATCCAATTGGAAACGAAAACAGCGGGGAAGGGATTTTTGGGGACTATCAAAGCTATGGCCGGTGGAGAAGGATTATTTGCGTCTTTATTCACTGCTGTCGATGGGGACGGCGAATTAATTTTGGCTCCGGGTACTCCGGGAGACATAGTTAAATTCGATATCTCCGGCAAAAATCTTTATGCCCAAGGTGGAAGTTACCTGGCCGGAAGCCCGGAATTAACTCTTTCTACCGAAGGGTCGTTAAAGTCAATGGTCTCCGGTGAAGGATTATTTTTGCAAAAGATCTCCGGAACCGGAACGGTCTTTCTTAATTCCTACGGCGCGATCATTGAGAAAAAGCTGACCGCCGGGGAATCTTTTATTGTTGATACCGGGCATATTGTGGCTTTCGAGGATACCGTCAAATACCAATTGAAAAAAGCCGCCAAAGGTATTCTTTCCAGTCTTGCTTCGGGAGAGGGAATGGTTTGCGAATATCAAGGCCCGGGCTCAATTTGGATTCAGACACGAAACCTGCCTGCTTTTGCCCAATTAATCAGTGGATTTCTATCTAAGTCCGGTAAATAGGAATTAAATTAACAAGTATTCTTTTTATATCGAACATCCGAATGGGTTATTACGATAAGTAAGAAAAGTTAAAAAAAATACACTGGCCAGTAAGCCCAGTAGACTGATGAAATAATTATTAATAAAGGGGTAATTAGCAATGATGCGAAAAATAGTTATTGGTTTTTTAATGATCCTGTTACTTTCTTCTGTTGTTTGCGCCAATGCCTATAAGAAGATTAACGAACAAGGAGAAGCGAATATTATCTTTGCTTCAACTCCGATTGAATTGCACCAAGAAGCCAAGGCCAAATTGAAAGATACTTTCACCTCCAACGAAAAGATCTTTGGCCGGGCTTATTTTCCCAAAGCGATCGGCAAATTCTCCAACGGTGAGGAAATGTATGAAAATCTATGGATTGATGGTAAGTTTATGGTGAAAGGACCTTTGGTAGACATGGATCCTACCTGGGACCAGATGCAAGTATGGTTATATAACACCGGAGAAGACGACTTTAAAATGATGACCCAGGCATTGGACAATCTTTCCAAAGGTAAGCATGAGGTGGCCATTTACTTAATGCGTACCAAGTACACCGGAACCAAAAAGGTGCTTAATGATCAAGGCGTATGGGAAAACAAAAAACAATATTCCGCCGTTAACCTAAGCGCTGGTAAATTTACTTTTATCGTAAAATAAATATTATATACTTTATATTATTGAATCACGTATACACTCCGGAGTGTTTTGACAACATTCCGGAGTGTTGTGATTATACACCTAAGTCTTGTTAAAATCAACAGGAGTGTTCTAATAATACTCCGGAGTATTTATATTATACTCCGGAATACCGCGAAAACAATATAAAGTATCTCAAGAATATTAGGGAGTATATTGATTATACTCTGGACAATCTAAATAATATTACCAAGTGTTTCAACGATACTTGGGAACTTCTTTTTGGATTTATCCTTTAATTAGAAGTTGTATACTCCAATTTATTCCGGACTTGGTTGAAAAATCGGTTGGGTTTTTAAAAGGAGGAGATGTAGCGTGAAAAATTCCATAAATTGACGAAAAAAGGGCGCACTAAACTAAGGCCTTTAAAGGCCTAAAAAAATCTAGCCTTAGTTTAAGCCACAGAAATATCGGTATCTTTTATAATACCATTGGAAA
>JAEYRN010000035.1 GCA_023435565.1 Bacillota bacterium | reverse complement strand
TTTTTGGATGTTCAGGAGAGGGGAAGTTTTTTGATTTTCCTTATCGATGCTTTCTTAACTGTTGTCATAAAAAACCCTAAGAAGCGTCGCGAGCCTCCCTCCATGAAGTCTCATTTATGCTGGCTTATATAACATGTAAAAATAATAATTACGAAATGCAACGGACGCCATGGATGGAGTCCGCGTGGTATGGGAACAGGATGTTCCACGCCATCGGCATATTAAGTCAGCCCTGAAGACGACTGCAGGATGCAGGAGTCTATTTATATGGCGTAAGCATTCCTTCGGAGGTTCATGGATGAACCGAAGCTATTGCAGGGGTCCGGGGTCAGCGGCATAGGCCTCTTAGAAACTACATGTTTCCCCTCTCCCAAGATATTATCCAGAATGATTGCACTTAGGGAGAGGGGAGTAAAGGGGTGAGGTCCGGCGGGTGGGTAGGTCCTAGGGAATGACCGGACATTCCCTGGACGAATTAGACTATTTTTAATATTATAGCGTTCCTAGGTCTTTAACTTAAAGACATTTAAGGACCGGGAGGGGTTTCACCGGTGATGGCGCAGCGGAATTTGTAGGCAGGTTAAGTATGGACGCAAAAAATAGAGCCTAGTAAATATTAAAATGCACTATAGTAAATTTCGAGATCTCCTATAGTACATTTTGAGATCTCCTATAGTAGATTTTAAAGTTTAGCCTAGTAGATTTTTAATAATCGGTTAATGCTTTACCAAATCCGGTTTATTATAAAAAGACAGGGTTGGGGTTTTAATTGTAAATTGTCAATTGTACATTTGTATATTGTTCAAAGTTATTCCTGCAAGTTATGAGAGGGGAAGGTTGGTGGCTCGGCGGTTTGTGGTGGTTTTTTTGGGGTAGGGGATGTGTGAGAAAAAGGTTTACCCCATGGGGGCTTTTTGCTAATTCTTTTATTGATAATTGTTAATTGATTATTGTTCATTGTAAAAGGGGATGGATAGTAGCTTTACATATAACTATCAAATAACCATCAAATAAAAATTCCTTAGAGTTACCTGGAGTTCCCCAGATTTTGCTTTATAAGATAGTTTTTTTGTCAAATAAAAACTAGGCCCAAATTGGTACATACTTTCTAAACTTCCTTGAAGAATTGGCTGGATCATACTCTTTGATTAAACCAACATCAACTGTATCGGAGATAATTCTAGAAGCAATTGCCGAATTATGCTCGGCTATTTCGAACCTTTCTCTAAGACTTTGATTTGTCATCATTTGATTTGAAACATATTTTAGACAACAGTGCTGGTAACAAGCCCTGATCTTATCGTTCTTTTCCATTTGATTTAAGTCTTTATAACTATAAAGAACCACTTTTAAATGAGATTCATATTCAATAAAATCCGGTGCTGGTAATTGGTATAATTCAACCTCATTAATTACTTTATCTATTCCACTTCCTCTTTCTTCGCATATATACATCCTTCTCATAAACGAAGCAACTTTTTCATTCCTTGAGATGGGACAATGATCAATAAACCTTAATGTATCAATCAAAGGTTTACCTGGATTAGAAATCTCAATTCTATCATCAAAGATTTCGATCATTGGCCCTGTCCCAGTTTCAGAAAAATCTTGATGTATGATTGCATTTGCAACAAGTTCACGGATGACTATCTCAGGATACATTTTAACTTCTTTTCTTAATGCTCGGCCAATTTCTTCATTGCTTGGTAATTTATCGTTAATATATTCAATAAGTCCTTCAAAACCAACCGCGTAACCTCTACCGCCTATTTGTTCCTTTATCGTATTTGTTCTACTAATCCCCTTATAGATTATTACTCGGATTGATTTTCGAACTAAATTGCTAAATTGTTTCAGGTCTTTAGCAAATAAAATCGCTCCAAGGTTTGTAATATTATACTTCTTTAATCGTTCCGTAATAATTGACTCTTCCAGAAGTTTGGAGATAATAGCATCCTTATTTGGTGGAAGCGCAGCTTTTATTAGTGAAAAATATGTGGAATAATCAATTAATTCCAAAACTCGATCAGCGTTAATATTTGTCATGGCAAGATCATCTTCGAATGTATATCTTTTCGACTTAAGCCAAATCCTGCGTTCCTTTTCCGGAAATTCAGAGAGTTTTTTCTTGTAACTCCCAATTCTAATATAATCTACTCCTTTAAATTTAACAGGTATGTTTACCGCCGGATCAATCCTCAAAATAACTATCGGTAAGCCGTTAAAAGAAAACTGAAAAACATTAAAATCAATCCTTGGCATTAACTGTGTCGCCAACCAATTTTCTAATTCTTCGTTTCCAACTTTTTTGCTTTTAAAATCAAAATTTGTCCCAACAACCTTATGCCCATCGTTTTCCACACCAAATACTAAATAGCCATATTCTTGGTCGTGAAGCGATGCAGCATTTGATAAAGCGGAAAGGTATTCTCCGATTTGATAAGGATCTTCATTAATTGTACATTGTAAATTGTTCTTGGTCAGTTCTTCGCCTCACCCCTGCCGCCGGTTTGGGTGGTTTTAGTTACCGGTTTGCAGCTCCCCTCTCCTTGACCCGCTGTTGTTTTTGGATGTTCAGGAGAGGGGAAGTTTTTTGATTTTCCTTATCGATGCTTTCTTAACTGTTGTCATAAAAAACCCTAAGAAGCGTCGCGAGCCTCCCTCCATGAAGTCTCATTTATGCTGGCTTA